>REDR01000094.1 GCA_007693385.1 Anaerolineaceae bacterium | reverse complement strand
ACGTAATCGAAACCAGATGGATGACGGTCACGCCGTCGCCGCCTTCGTTGGGGCGGGCGGTCTCCACTTTGGCGATTAGCGGATGCGTGTCCACCACTTCGCGCACCGCCTTGCGTAACGCGCCGGTACCCTTGCCGTGAATGATCCGCGCAAACGGCAGACCGGCGGTATACGCCGAATCGACGTAATGCTCCAACCGTTCCAGCGCCCCCTCCACGCGCTCACCGCGCAGGTCTAGCTCTAGGCCGGGCGATTCACTGCGCGGCACGGCGACATCATCGGAGCGCTCGTAGGTGCGAACGTGGCCGCGCTTCATCTGCCGCTTCTGACTGCGCGAACGCTTCCGCAATTCGCCGACATTGGCCCGCACGCGCAACGCGCCGACCTGCACCACCGCCTCCCCGCCGTCTAGCTCGCTAACCGTGCCTTCGGCGTTGAGCGCCTCTAGCCACACGGTATCGCCGAGATGGGGCACGAACGACGGCTGATCGTCCGGCCTGTCGTCGAGATCATCGGGCATGATGCCATATTCGGCCAGCTTTTCGGCGGTGGCCTGTAGCGCGTGCAGGGTCTCTAGCGGCAAGCCCGCCCGCCGCATCTGCTCACGCAGTTTCTTCAACTCTTTGCGGAAGTCGGCCATCTCGTGCTCCGCATGACGGCGGGCGCTGTGGATCACGTCGCGCCGTTCGTCCTCTATTTTATCCAACCGTGCGATCAGTTCGGCGTTCTGGTCTTCCAGATCACGCCGTAACGACGCGATTTCGGCCTGATCGATGCGGATTTGCTCCCGCGTGCGGTTGATCTCGTCCAGCAGATCATCGGCGATCAAGTCCTCCGTCGCCACCATGCCCCGCGCTAGGTTCACGATGTCGTCATCCAGCCCGAGCCGCGTGGCAATCGCCAGCGCGTTGGAGCGTCCGGGCAGGCCGACGATCAGCCGGTAAGTCGGCGCGAGCGTCTCCAGATCAAACTCGACGCTGGCATTCCGCACGCCGGGCGCTTCGACGCTGTAGATTTTCAGTTCGGGGTGATGCGTCGTGACCATCGTCGTGACGTGCCTATCGCGCAGGGTGGTGAGGATCGCCCGCGCCAGCGCTGAACCTTCCGCCGGATCGGTGCCCGCGCCCACTTCGTCCAGCAAGACCAGCGACTCGTCGTCACATTCGCGCAAGATGTCAATGGTGTTGGTCAGATGTGAGGAAAACGTGCTGAGGTTCTGCTCGATGCTCTGCTCGTCGCCGATGTCGGCGAATACGCCCTTGAACACCGTCAGGCGGGCGGTTTCGGCGGGGACGTGCAGGCCGCATTGTGCCATCAAAGACAGCAAGCCCACCGTTTTCAGCGAGACGGTCTTGCCGCCGGTGTTCGGACCGGTGACGACGATCACCCACGTCTCATCGCCGAAGTCAACGTCAATGGGTACGACGCTCTCCGGATGCAGAAGCGGATGCCGCGCCGCCTTCAACGCGATCACGCTTCCCGGATGGTCAGGCGTGCCCGCCCGTGATTGGAACGGCACGAGGACGGGCTGTACCGCGCTATATTTGGCGGCATACCGCGCCCGCGCCGATACTAGATCGAGATAGGCCAGCACATCCACCGTCCGCACGATGTACTCGGCGGAGTCACCGACGAGCGCGGTCAATTCGCGCAGGATGCGCCGTATCTCCTTCTGCTCCTCAAGCTGTAGTTCGCGCCACTGGTTATTCAGTTCCACCGTGTCTAACGGCTCGATGAACAACGTCGCGCCTGATGAGGATGTATCATGCACCACGCCGGGAATCTTGCCTTTATAATCGGCCTTTAGCGGCACGACATAGCGCCCGCTTCGCATGGTGATGATGGCTTCCTGTAGATATTGCGCCTTCGCCGATGTCGAAATCAGCCGGTTGAGGCGTGATTGCAGGCGATCAAACGCGATCTTCAAGTCGCGGCGGATGATGGCGAGCTTGGCGCTGGCGCTGTCTTTCACGTCGCCGTTATCGTCAATCGCGCGGGCGATAGTCTGCTGTAGATCGCTACATTCTTCGATTTCCAGCGCCAGCCCCGCCAGAAGCGGATAGATATTTTCCATACGCCCCAGCGTGCGCTTGATCGTCGTGCCGCGCTTCAACGTGGTGCGGATGTCCAGCAAGGTCGTCGCCTCAATAATCACGCCGCGCTGGGCGGTGATGGCGATGTCGCGTACGTCATGCACGCCACCTAGCGGGATATTGCCGCCCTTCTCGAACATCTCGCGGGCTTCGGCAGTCTCGCGTTGCCACGTCTGCGCCTCTTCGAGGTCAGTCGTCGGGAACATCTCATAGGCCAGATCAGCACCGGCGGAAAAAGCGGTCTCGGCGGCGACCTGTTCCAGAATTTTGTGTAACTCCAACGTTACAATAGATTTTTCGCTTATCATTACGTATCCGTCAATCGAACAAATTCGGTCACGATGATTATAGGCGGGCTGTATTAGAATTTCAATTGTGAGGTTTATAAAAGCTCATGAGGGTTCAGGAAGGAGAGACTCGACATTCGAGAATATCCAACTATAATGCCGCGTGGTACGATACCACAATCTATATATGAGGGAAATTTGAACATGACTGAAACGATTAAAGATGGCGTTGTCGTCAGCACCATCTACACACTGACGGTAGAAGGCGAGGTGATCGAATTCGCCACGCTGGAAGACCCGCTCGAATATCTGCACGGCGCGGACAACATCCTGCCCGCGCTGGAAGAGGCGCTGGTCGGCAAGACGATAGGCGATAAGATCAGCCTGACGCTGACGCCGGAAGAAGGCTACGGCGAATACGACGAGGACGAGATCGACGAGGTGGAGCGCGACGAACTGCCCGACGAGATCGAAGTCGGCATGGATTTGCTGATGGAAGACGAGTTCGGCAACTTCTTTGAGGCGCGGGTGAAAGAGATCAACGACGATGTTGTCGTGCTGGACTTCAACTCGACGCTGGCCGGTAAAACCGTGCATTACGAAGTCGAAGTCATCGGCATCCGCGAAGCCGATCCGGATGAACTGGAAGCCGGTTATCCGCTCAACGACATCGACGACGAAGACGACGAATTCGACGACGATTAAAGGATAACTCCCGCCCGTTGCCCTCACCCCTAAATCCGTTCTCTCAGCGTAGCGTTTGGGAGAAGGGAGCGGGGGATGAGGGCGACGGGCACGTAAAAATTGCGGGGTGGGAAATCTGTTATAATGGGGGCGTTGTGATCGTCTAGCAGAGCGCATAAGGTGATATGAATCGAAAAGTACTTTTCATGCTATTGTGCCTGCTCGCGCCGGTTCTGCTGGCCGCGTGCGACACAGAAGAAGAGCAAACCGTCGCACGAATCCCGACGGCGACGCTGGTGCCGCTGGTCACACTAACACCCGCCCCCACCGCGACGCCCGTCGTGACCAATACGCCACTGCCCACATTCACGCCCATCCCTAGCGACACACTGACGCCATCGCCCTCAGCCATCCCGCCCACCGCCACCCCCACGCCACAGATAACCGGCATCGTCGGCGGCGGCCAGCGCATCAACTTCCGCGCCGCGCCAGCGGAAACCGGCGAAGTGATCGGCGCATTGACGCCGGGTGACGGCCTATTGATACTCGGTCAAAACAGTGATGGCTCATGGTTGAACGTCCGCACCGACGACGGCGACGAAGGCTGGGTCGCCACGCGCTTGATCTTCATTCCGCCGACGGTCACGCCGTTTCCCAGCGCCACGCCGACAACCGATTTAACCGCCGTCGCGCTCGGCACGACATTCCCGACTGCGGTCATCGGCGGCCAGCCAGTCACGCCGACGCCGCCGCCCGCCGCGCTCTCGCCCACGCCGACAGAAGCGCCGGACGATGCGCCGACGGATGAACCGGCAGAGCCAACGACGGATGACCAAACAGAGGCAGATGAAGCAGACGACGACGAAAACGGCGTTGACCTCAGCTTGCCGCCGATCAACACGCCGACGCCGGATAGCGACTCTGCCGTGACGCCGACAGCACCGCCCACCGACGCGGCGGAATCCGCCACTGAAGAGGTCTTCTTGCCGGTGATCGACGTGACCGCGATTCAGCAGACCGCCACCGCGCTCGCCGGTGGAACAGGCATTGACGACTCCGCGCCGCGTCAAATCCCGTTGACGCCCCCGGCCACCGGTCAATCGCCCAACCTGAGCGCGGTCAGCGCGTCCGCGCCGACGCCCACCCCCGCGCCCACCGCCGAAATACCGCAGACGCAGGACAACGCTTTCGTGTTCGCGCTGTGCGATAATCCGGCGCTCGGTGGCACGCCGCCGCCCGATGATCTGGCCGTCGGTAGCGGCATCACGATCTGGTGGGGCTGGTTCGTCTCCGATCCGATTTACGTCTCGCAACACGAGAGCGCGGTGATCTACGACGTGACCATCAACGGCGAAGAAATCCCCGACTGGCGCAACTACGGCGGCGAAGTCGAGCCGGTGGGCAATAGCTACATCAAAAGCTGGTACGTTCCGGCGGGCATCCTGCAAGAGGCCGGTGAATACGTCATTGAATTCACCGCGACATGGAGCCGCGCCATCACTGACGGCTATGATCGCTTCGGCATCGGCACCGCCAACCCTACCGTAAGCGGCACATGCACCTTCAACGTGCGGGAAGACTGAGACATGCGCGAACCGTCGATCATGCCGTATGCCGAGCCGTTCTTCTTTCGCGGCGATGAAACCGGCTGTCTGTGCCTGCACGGACTCAACGCATCGCCGGATGAAATGCGCTGGTACGGCCAGCATCTCGCGGAGACGGGGCGCACGGTGTACGGCGTGCGCCTGCCCGGTCATGGCCTGCGCGATCATCGTGCGATACAGCGCACACGCTGGCAAGACTGGTATCATGCCGCGCTGGATGGCTACCACGTCCTGCGCGGGCAATGCGAGCGCGTCGTGGTCTGCGGGCACAGCATGGGCGGATTGCTGGCGCTGTTACTCGGCGCGTGGCATGATGCCTCCGCGCTGGTCGTGATGGCCTCCCCGCTAACTTTGCCCAATGAAGGCGCGATGAGTCGGGCGCGGTGGATCAAGTACGCCCGCCCGTACCTCAACGGGGCGGATGGCTCACATCTGCCCGACCACATTCGCGCCGAACAAGCGCGGCGCGGCGAGCCGGTACGCGGGCGGGTGCGCTATGACATCTGGACGGCGCAGAGCATCGAGAACCTGTACGAATTGATGCGCGTGACGCGGCGCGTGCTAACCGCCGTCCATGCGCCGGTGTTGACGCTCTACTCCACCGCCGACCCCACCGTGCCGATCAACAATCAGCGCTTGCTGGCGAATCGGCTACTGAATGCCCGCGTGCAGTCGCACACCTACGCGCACAGCGGCCACATCTTGCCGCAGGACATCGACGCGGGGCAAGTCATGGCGGATTCGGCTGAGTTCATCACGCGCCTGATCGCGTCTGCCGACGCCTGATTTCGGCGCTATTCGCTCCGCAATGCCCGCGCCGTGACCAGCCGCATCATGCGAATCCCCGGATACACACCGGCCACCAGCGACGCCACCACCGCCACCATAAACGCCTCAATGAATTCACGCGGCACCCAGTAGAAATCCATCGTCCAGCCGAACGAGCGCACGTTAATCACGAACAGCAACACCAGCGACAGCGCCAGACCAATCGGGATCGCCAGCAATCCGGCCACCAGCCCCATCAGGCCGGTCTGTATCAGCGTGAAATCCCACAGTTGGCGCGGCGTCATGCCGTTAGCGCGAAGCACGCCATATTGCCGCGTGTTCTCCAATTGCAGGGAGAGCAACGCGCTCAAGATGCCGATGAACGCGACCAGCGTCGCCAGCAGGCGCAACGCTACCGTGATAGCGAAGGCGTTGTCGAACACGTCGAACACGCCGACGCGCAAATCGCGGTTCGACTGCACGCTGAGGTCATAGCCAACCAGCGCGGCGCGGACGTTTTCAATCACGCGGTCCAGTTCGGCGTCAGGCGTGATGAACAGCGCCACCGACGTGATGAACAGATCGTCGTATAGATCGCGGTACACGTTCTCCGCCATCAACACGCGCCCCTGATCGGTGGTGTAATCGTAGAACACACCGACCACATCGAACGTCTGCACCCCGCGATCTGTGACCAGCGTCAGGCGGTTGTTGTCGCGGTCGATGCCGCGCCGGAAGGCGAACGGCTCGCTGACCATCACCGCGCCCGCTTGCATCGCCGCCCAGTAGTCGTCAACGTCGCGCCACACGAAGCCGCGATCCGGCGCGATGTCGCTCTCCACCGCCTGCAAATTGACCGGCGGCATATCGGGGAAATCCGGCGCGATGGCGACGGTACTCCGCGCCGCCGATATTTCCAGCACGCCTTCCACCTCCGCCAGAATATCGCGCACCGCCGGATCGACGCTGACCGTCGTCTGGTTGGATGTCAGCAACGGCGGCGAGATGAAGATGTCGCCGCCCAGCGTGGTCGTCAACCAGTCATCAACCGTGTTGCGGAAACTGGCGATCATCACGCTGACGCCGACGATCACACTGATTGCCACCGTCAACGCCGCCACCGCGATAGATGTACGGCTTAGCGAACGGATCACCGCACGCGGCGCCATGCGCCCCACCACGCCGAACAGCGCCCCCGTCAACGGCGTGACCGCCTGCAACACCAGCACCAGCACCAACGGCGTGAAGAACGCGCCGCCGACCACAATCGCAAACAGACCGGCGAAGCTCACTTCAATGCGCGGCGTCGGCAGGTTGAGCAAAACCACCCCGACGATCACCGAGAGCAGAGCGGCGGCGGTGATGTACGGCATCAACACGCGGGCGCTCTGCTCTTGATCGCTCCGGCGCATCGCGCCGACCGGCGGCGTGCGCGTCGCGTTCCATGCGGGAAGTAATGCCGCGCCGACGCTGGCGAATACGCCGACGAATGCGCCCTTCACCAGCGTGAACGTCGGCACGTTGACCTGTTGCACGTTCACCGTGAAGTACAGATCGCTGATAGTCTGCGCCACCAGATTGACCGCGCCGCGCCCGAAGATCACGCCCAGCCCCAGCCCCAGCAACGTACCGACCAGCCCCAGCAGGAACGCTTCGCTGAGTATCAGGCCGAAAATCTGGCGCTGTGTGAAGCCCAACGAGCGCATAATGCCGATCAACGGGCGGCGCTGAACGACGCTGAACATCACCGTGTTGTAGATCAAGAACGCGCCGACCACCAACGCCAGCAAGCTCAACGCCTGCAAATTCAACTCGAAGGCTTCGGTCATCTGCCCCAGCGTGTCCGCACCATCCGCTACCGGGCCGACCAGCGCCCCCGCCGGTAACACCGCCTCAATCTGTGCGAGGCGCTCGTCGGCGGTGGCCTCCGGCAAAATCAAGTCGATGCGCGTCAGGCGTCCGGCAATGCCGAGAATCTCCTGCGCGGTGGCGATGTCGGCCAGCAGTAGATCGTCAATCGCCTGCTGACTGACCGCATCATTCGGTTGTAGCAGGCCGACGATCTGCACCGTGACCGCCCGCGAACCGGCGCGGATGGTCAACTCGTCGCCCGCGTCAAGGCCGTGACGCTCCGCGATGGTGCGCGATACCAGCACCGCGCCATCACCGGTCAGGAAGCGATTCAGCGCGTTGAATCCATCCGGCGATGTGTTCTCGCTATCGACCTGCACCGCCTGCAAATAACCGCGAAACGGCGCTTCGGCGAACGTGTCCACGCCGAATAGCCGCATTGACTGGTTATCGAACTCCAGCGCCCGCACCATCTCATCAATGACCGGCGCACTCTCGCGGATGCCAAGATCGACGCGCACCGTGCGGTATAATTCGGTGGGCAAGCCGGACGGCCCGCCGATGATCTGGTGCGTGGTATTGCCGGTGACGCTATCCGCGCTGAGGCTGAACGCCCGCCGCGCCGAACCGTTCGCCACGTCAATGGCGACGATCATCGCCACGCCCAGCGCCACACCCAACACAAAAAGCAGGCTCTGTAAAAAGCGCCTGCTGATATTTCTCTCTGCTAAACGTAAAATAACCCACATAGCGGCTCTGGCTTTCGTTGTCTATCTCCGTAGATATGATCTGTAAAGATAGATCAAAACGCTAAAGCACACATGAGAGCCGCTTGTGAGTCGCCTTTATATACCCTTGATCGGCGAATCGCTGTCGGAACGCGGCACGCGGATATTGCCGCTTCCGCTCGGCGGCAAATTCAGGTCAGAATCGCCGTGCCGCTTACGACCACCACCCGGCATCAAGAACCCGGCCAGCGTCAACACAATGGCGATCACCAGCGCGATACCGCCGACCTGCACGAAGCTATTGCCGATGCGCTTGATCGCGTCCACGATGGTATCGGCCAGCGCGATGTCGAATACTTCGCTCTGGCGCACGCCGTCCTCAGATTGCAATATCTCCACGCGGATTTCTTGCTCCAAGCCGTCGCTGTTGATGCCCTGACCGGACGCCAGCACGATCAACGCCGGAAGCACCAGCATCAAGCCTATCCACAGCAACAGCCGACGCGGACGCAATCCGCCGCCAATCAGCGCTGTGATGAACAACATCGAACCAGCCAGAATCAGCGCCCCGTTCGACACCGCCGAGCGCACATCACTAGCGGAGAATTCCGGCCAGTCGAAGTCACGCAGGATCGGCTCGTCCTGCAAGGAGAGTAACGCCGGTAAGTCCGCCGCGACATCGGGCAATACAGCGCGGATAGCCTGCGCCGCTTCCTGCTCGCTCACGCCTTGCGGAATACACGATAACACCTCGCTATCGCCGTATGTCTGTTGCTCGCCGGGTGAACATTCCGGCAGACTAGCCACCAGCGCATCCGCGAAGCGTCCGCCCGGCTCGCCTATCAGGTTCTCGCGCACCGGCACTAAATTCAGCTGGAAGTCGAATTTATCCGTCCGGCCTTCCAGAAAGTCGAAGAACTCATCGACAAAGCCGCGAATCTCGGCGGTCAGATAGTCCTGCGGCACGATCTCGCGCAGGGCGGAAGCCAGCGCCAGATTCGACTGTTCTTCAGGATTGAATTCCATCGAGAACGCATCCTCGGTGAAACTACGCGGGAAAGCGTCCGAGTAGAACGCATCGAAGAGCGCATCGTCCGTCAGGATGTCGCCATAAAAGTCACGATCCAGCACCCATTGCACGGCGGCCACTGCGAACAGCGAACCGAGAACGATGGGGAACGTGAGCAAGATGTACATGAAAAAACCCAAGCATCCACGCATGTTGTAGGTATCCTTCACACATAAAAGTAACGACCATTAAAAAGTCACTATCTAGCGTAGCCGAAAAACAGGTTTTACGCGAATAATCCGCCGACCACAAGGCCGAAAATCAGCCATAACAGCCAGCCCAGCGCGATCAGATAGCCGAAGCGCCCGTGCAGGCGGGCGGTGCGCCCCTGTGCCTGATGCATCGTCGGCACGTCGTCGGCGGTGTAATAGATGCGCGTCAGTTGATACGCTTCCGGCAGAGTCACCAGCGCGATCAAAGCGAAAGGCGGCATCAAGCGAAGCGCGACCAGCGCCACCAGCGCCACATACGCGCCCAACGTCAAAACCGCGTATTCGTGATTGGCGACGCGCCGCCCGAAGATCACCGCCAGCGTGCGCTTGTTCACGGCGCGGTCTGCGGGCATGTCGCGGATGTTGTTGGCGTGCAGGATAGCGGCCACCATCAACCCGATGGGTACGGAAATCCACACCAGATTCCAGTCTACGAACGGGTGCATCACGTAATACGCGCCGACCACAATCGCCGGTCCCATGAACACGCCCGCCGCCACCTCACCCAGCCCGTTATAGGCGAGCGGGAACGGCCCGGCGGTGTACGTGATGGCGACCAGCACGCCGCCCACGCCGATCACCCACAGCAACGGGCCGCTATGCGCCAGCAAGAACAGGCCGATCAACGCGCCGACCACGATGCTCAACGCCGCACCGTTGCGGACTTCCTCCGGCGTCAGGATTTTCTGCTTGATCGTCAAGCCCTGTCCGGCCTCCTTCAGCGTATCCGCGCCGCGCCGGAAGTCGAAATACTCGTTGACCAGATTCGCGCCGGTCTGCAAAAAAAGCGTGCCGATCAGCGCCAGCACGAAAGGCAAAAGGCGGAACACGCCATCATCCAGCGCGACCACACCGGCCAGCGCGATAGGGACATAAGTAGCGGTGAAAACGCGGGGGCGGGTGGCGCTGTACCATGCCGCGATTTTCGGGTGTTTCTGCGCGTCTATCATCAATGTTAACTCCGTTCATTCGTCGGTTAGCGTACCGTGACCGTCAGGCAGTCGTTTAGCCTTACCTGTAGACGGGGGCATACTACATCAACTATCATATCCATTATAGCGTGATGATGATGGGTATAGAGCAAAATAACTGATGCCAGACGACAAAAAACGTGATGATGATGTACCGTTCCACCTGCCCATCGAACCCGGGTACGAGCAGAACGACGACGACGCGAGCGAAGACATCCACAAACTAGATACCGAGCCGCTAGAGCCTGCCGCCGATTCGCAGGAGATGACCGCGCCGCACGCGGGCGAAAAAGCCAGCAGTGACGGCGAACCAAACACGGCGGAAATCGCCCGCCTGCACGCCAGCGACCCGCCACTCGAAAAACCGGCAAAGGCGGATTCAAGCGGCGCAGAGTCGGCGAATGAGTATACGATGGACATGGACGTGCCCTTCCGCTTGCCGCGTGATCGTGGCGACGACGAAGCGACGGACGACTCGCCGGTCAGCAAGTGGGCGACGATGCCCAACCCCCGCGCCGGAAGCGCACCGCCGCCCGCCGATCAGACAATGGCCGGAAACAGGCAGGAGAGAGCGCCCGCCACCGTGCAGAATATACCGCCGGTGCGCCAATCCGCGCAAGATGCGCGTTACCAGCGCCCGACCACCCCGCCCCAGCGTCCGGCCATCCCCGCCGCCCCCGCCAAGTCACGGCCACAGGCGCGAGATGGGGCGAAGGTGCTACCGCCGCGCCGCAAGTCAAAAGGGATTGGCTGTACGACGATCTTCGTCGCGCTTCTGCTGACGTTTTGCGGCGGCATGACGCTGATAACCGGCATCACCAGCGCGATAGCGTATGTCCGCATCGACCAGCTACTCGGCGAGCGCGTCGCCCAGCTAGAGCGCTACGAGAACTTTCAGAGCACATTCATCTATGACCGCGCCGGACGCCCGCTTTTTGAGGTGTTCGACGAAGGCCGCAGAACCAACGTGCCGCTTGAGGATGTGCCGCAACATCTGATCGACGCCACGCTCGCCATTGAGGACGACGGCTTTTATAGCAATATCGGCGTGGACATTCCGGCGACCACCGTCGCGTTTCTGGCTTTCGTCGGCGCGGATAGCGGCGAACAGACGCCGGGCGGCAGTACCATCACCCAGCAACTCGTCCGCAATGTGCTATTTGAACCGGCCTATCGCGCCGAGCGAAGCCCACAGCGCAAAATCGAAGAGATCGCGCTGGCTATCGCGCTGACCGCACGGCGTAGCAAAGACGACATTCTGGAGATGTACCTGAACGAAATCTACTACGGCAATCTAGCCTACGGGGTGCAGGCCGCTTCGCGCATCTACTTTGATAAAGATGTCAACGACCTGACGCTGGCGGAAGCCGCGCTTCTGGCCGGACTGCCGCAAGCGCCCGCCGAGCTAGACCCGTTCAGCACTGACCCACTGGTGCAAGAAGCCGTCCGGCGGCGCTGGGTGCGCGTGCTGGATGAGATGGTGAAGGACGGCTTCACCACACAGGCGGAGCGCGATGCGGCCTACGCGCAAGGGTACGCCCTGCGCCCCGACCCGTATATCGACCTCCGCGCCCCGCATTTCACCGTCTACGCGCAGAACGAACTACGCGGATTGATGCGTGAATTGGGTTATGGCGAAGAAGAATTCGCACGCGGCGGCCTGAAGGTGTTCACCACCGTAGACCTTGAATTGCACGAACAGACGCAACGCATCGCCGCACAACAGATCAACAGCATGAGCGCGGCGCAGAACATGAGCAACGCGGCGGTTCTCGTCCTCAAGCCGATGACCGGCGAAATCATGGCGATGGTGGGTAGTATCGACTATAACAACGACGCCATCGACGGGCGCGTGAACGTGACGAATCGCCTGCGCCAGCCCGGAAGCACGGTGAAGCCGTTCACCTACTCCGCCGCGCTGGAATTGGGCATGACGCCCGGCGATGTGATCTGGGATACCCGCGTCACCATCAGCGAAGCCGGTCAGCCGCCGTACATCCCGCGTAACTACGACGGTAGCGTACACGGGCCAATGCGGATGCGTTACGCGCTGGCTAACAGCTACAACATCCCCGCCGTGCAGACCGTGCGTTATGTCGGCGTGGATTACTTCCTGCATCTGATGCGGCGCTTCGGCGTGCAAAGTCTGGGGTTGGATGCGTCGCGCTTCGGCATCTCGTTGACGCTGGGTGGCGGCGAGATGACGCTGATCGAATTGACTCGCGGCTTCGCGGTGTTCGCCAATCAGGGCGCGTTAGTGCCGACGACTTCGATCCTGTGCGTACTCGGCCCGGACAACAACATCATCTACGAATACGAAAACGGGTGCCCGGCCACATACGAGCGCCGTCCGGTCAATCGCACCGCCGAAACGGTCAGCCGACGCGGGCTAGGCGAATCCGTGCTTGATCCGCGCATCGCCTTCTTGATGACCGACATGCTGAGCGATAACCCCTCGCGCACGCCAGCTTTCGGCGCGAACAGTCCGCTACGCATGGATAACATTCCGGCGGCGGTCAAGACCGGCACCACCGATCAGGTGCGCGATAACTGGACGGTGGGCTATACGTCCAACGTCGCGGTTGGCGTGTGGGTGGGCAACAACGACGGACGCCCGATGCAGAATACGTCCGGCGTGGCCGGTGCCGCCCCGATCTGGAATCAGACGATGAACGCCATCTACGGCAACGACAATTTCATGCGGCATTTCCGCGTGGACGGCCAGCTATTGCCGGATCGCCCCGCGCCGCCGCCCGGCATGTCGCAACGGCAGATTTGCGATGTCCGCAGTCTGTACGATCCGGCCACCGATTGCCCGCGCCGCATCACTGAATGGTTCCTCGATTCGCCCGCCGCGTTACCGGACGGCACCGGGCGGCTAGTCGCGCAATCCGAGCCGCCGCGTCCGGCGGATGTCGTGCCGCAAACCGGCACATACGTGCAAGAAGTGGAGCCGGGCGTATATCGCACGGTTGCCATGCCGCTAAATCCGGCCATCGCACAGGCCATCACGTTTCAGGTAGCGCCGGGCGAAACCGCGCCGCCGCCGCCGCGCTATTGCCGCGTGCCGATAGAGGCCATCGGCATGGAAGGCGTCAACGCGCAAGAATTACTGTTCATCGCGCCGCCTCTATTCCCCAGTGACGCGGCAGAAGCCGAACGCTTCGCGCAGGCTCGCGGGCTGGCGTTCCTGCCGTCCATCGACTGCACGCTGGAATTGCTGACCGGCGGCGGCCTCGCGCCTAGCGGCCCGGCAGTCGTCACCACGCTCATCACCTCACCGGCGCAGGGCGAAATCGTTAACGGCGCAATGCCGATCATGGGCACGGCGCAATTCACGCCGGAGCAAGCATGGTTCTACAAAGTGGAGATCATCGGCGGCCAGTTCAACAACTGGACTGATATTCAAGATGTGCGTTACGATAGCGTGGTGAACGGGCAACTGGGCACATTGCCGGTACTGCCGCCGGGTAATTATGGCCTGCGGCTGGTCATGATCGGCAATGACGGCAACCTGCTCCAGCCGCCCTATGAAATCGCTATCACGGTGCAATGACCGGCGGCGCGGTCAGTCCACGCGGAATGTCAAATCCTCGCCGTTGATCGTCAATGTGTAGTCCCCGGCTTCGAGTTGGCCGAGATCGACCGACTTGGAGAAGGGGACGATCACCATCGGGCAGGCGACGCCCGCCGGAATCACGCGGTAGATCGTCACATCAAAATGCCTGTCCTCTTGCGCCACATCGACTATCGCTTCCGTCTCGCAACCATCGGGGATGTAGCCATCCACGAATAGGATTACTGTGCGGTCGGCGGATACCGTCACGGTGATGCCTTCCAGAACGTGCGGACTGCGCGTTGACAGGTCAACCTGTGGCGGGCGCGGGCGCGGCACCAGCAGATCGCCGGTCAGCGCCTCGCCATCGTCCAGACCAGCCCCCGCACCGATCACGAAGCGGTAATCGTAGCGTCCGGGCGGCAGATCATCGGAGAATTCGACGCGGGCGCGGACGGTTAGCGGATCGTCGTCACAGTCGGCGTCATTCGCCAGCACGCGATAGACGGCGACATCGAAAGTATCCGGCGCGAGAGCCGGACGTGTCCACCAGCGCACCGGCACATCATCGCAGGTCGCATCAAACAGCATACTGACCACCAGCGCGGGCGCGTCCGTCTCCGCGTCTACCGTCAGGATGAGCGGGACTTCACGCTCGGCGGTCTGCCATTCCGCCGCATCCGCCGACCACAATAACGCAATATCGTTCACTTCGATCAAGCGGAGCGCGTCGGCGTCTAGCGCGACCGGTTCTTCAGCGTCGGGATCGTCCCACAGCAGATCGTCCAGATCAATCTCGGCGCTGAAGGGCGGAATATTCATCGTGCAGGCGATACCGAACGGCACATCGCGGAACACATCAACGACCAGCCAATCCTCAGCCAGCATGTGCCCGACGATCTGCACATCGACATCACAGCCATCAGGATGAAAGCCGGAAAAACGCAGAACGCCGTCCGCGTCCGGCACTTCAACGCGCTCGACGGTGGAAAAGATGCGCTCCGCGTCGGGTTCGGCGCTTTGCGCGGCGGGCAGATCAAACGTCAATTCATCGTTGACGATGATCGCGGTCACGCCGCGCACCACATCCAGCTTGATCGCGTCGTTGTAGGGCACAATCACCATCGGGCAGAATATGTCAACCGGCATCATCTGGTAGACATCGACATACAGCACGCCGGATTCAATCACCTGTTGAACATTCACCGGATAATCGCATCCTGTACCTAACACCCCGTCGATGACCAGCACATACTCGCCTTCGGCGGTCAAGCGTACGTCTGCCGTCTCGATCATGACCGGCACCGGCAGTTCATCGGCGGAGTCCGTGTCGGCCAGCACGCCGCCCACCATCACGCCCAGCAGAGCTAAGATTATCAAGAAATAACGCATATCGTTTTTATCCCTTCTTTGCATCGGGTGATAGATTATTCACAAAGCGGTAGGGTAAACGCGAAGATACTGCCCGCCGGTTGATTGTCTTCTAGCCAGATGTGGCCGCCGTGCGCCTCCGCCACCATGCGACAGAACGACAGCCCCAGCCCGAAGCCGCGCCGCACGTTATGATTGCCCTGCACCTGCACGAAGCTATCGAACAGCGTCCCGCGATACTCCGACGGGATGCCCGGCCCGCGATCAATCACCTGCACACGGACGAAGCCGGATGCGTCGGACTCGGTTTGCACGTTCGCCCGCACGATGACTTTCTGCCGCGTCGGGCTATACTTGAGCGCGTTATCCAGCAGATTCAGCAGTAGGCGCTCCACCTTATCGCGGTCTACGTACAGCGCGGGCAAATCAGGCGGGATGTCGGCCTCAATGCTGATTTCAAGGTCTTGCGCCAGTGGCCTTAACTCAGCGCCGACGGCATCCACCACATCGCGCAGATGCACCGGGGCGCGGTCAATCGTCAAGCGCCCGCTTTGCATCTTGGCGATGTCCAGCAGGCTATCAACGCGGCTCAATAGCTTATGTACCGCCTGACGGCTACTCTGCGCGGTGGACTGCACCACCTCATAAGCCGGATTATCCGCCGGTACGTAACGCTCGATCAAGCGCAGGCCGGTGACGACGGCCAGCAACGGGGCGCGGAGGTCATGCACGATCATCCGCATCAGTTCTTCGCGGGTGCGGCTTAGCTCTTGCTCGTGCGTCTTATCGTAAAAGACCAGCAAGACGCCCATCGTCTGGATGGATTCATCCAGCACCGGAATGATGTAACGCTGAATATAGCGCCGCCCGCCGTCCGCCATCGACACCATATACAGATGCGGCGGGTATTCCGGCCACGCATTTTCCACGCCGATCTTCTGCACCAGTTCGAGCAGGTCGTCCGCCCCCGCGAATCCCATACGGGCGGGCAGATCAAGCGCGGTGTCGTCCGCCGCGTCGCCGATTTCGCGCTCGATCAAGTCAGAAGGCGATATATCCAGCAAGCTCATCAAACGCGGGTTCGCCAGCGCGATGCGCCCGCGATCATCAATCAACAGTAGCGCCTCCTCCATCGTGTCGAGAATCACCTGCAAGCGATCCCGCGCCTGTGTGATGCGCTCGAAAAGGCGGGCGTTATCAATGGCGATGACCGCCTGATTCGCCACCTGCGCGACGAAGTGACTGTCCTCTTCGCTGAAGCCATTAGCGCGGACGCTCTCCACCATGATGACGCCCAGCGTATCCGCGCCGCGCAAGATCGGCACCGCCAATTGTGCGCGGGTAGGCGCGATCAAGCGCGGATTATCCTCAAACCAGCTTTCCAGAAATACATCGTCGATGCGCTCCATCTTGCCGGAGTCCAGTACGCGCCGCGTGATGCCGGCTTCGGCCACGCTGAGATCGACCATCATATCGCGGTCAACGGTGGTGTGTGATAACACACGCGGCGAGTCGGCGTCGGGTAGCAACAGCACTAATCCGGCCTGCGCGTGCGTGGAATCCATCACATGCTCCAGCACCAGATCACAGATCGCCCGCAGGTTAACGCTGGCCGTCAGGCGGCGGCCAATACCGGCCAGCGCCAGCAATTGCTCCACGCTACGCTGGAACGCCTCGTTAGCGACAGCATAAGCGCGTGAGTTATTGATGGCTTGCGCCGCCTGTGTGCCGAACGCCCGCAGAATTTCCAGCCGTTCCTCGCTGTAGCGTTGCGGCGCGGTGTAGAAGATAACCAGCACGCCCACCGGCGACTGCCCGACGAAAAGCGGGATTTCCACCAGCGAGCGCAGGCTGTCGGCCTCCATGACGCCGCGCAGATGCGACGCGCCCGCGTCTTCGAGTATATCGCCCACCGCCAGCAGATACTTCTCGTATAGGGGATTGCCGTCAATCAACATCGGTTCCGGCGCGGCGGAGGCGAAGCCCTCACCCATGCCATGAGCGCTCGCTAGTGATGGCGATAACGTGTCGTCGTCGTCATCCATATACAGATACAGCGCGACGGCCTGCGCCTCGCCCAGCACCCGCGCCGACTCGATCACGGTATCCAGCACTTTCTCCGCCGATAGCGTGCCGGAGAGCATCGTCGAGACGCGGTTGAGCGTCGAGAGGCGGGCGGCGCGTTCTTTCTGGCGGCTGAACAACACCGCGTTCTCAATGGCGATGCAGGCGCTATCGGCCACGATGGACAGCAGGCGCGTATCATTGACGGTGAATGCGCCGTTCGGCGTCCGTAGCGCCATCGCTATCACGCCGTAGCCGGTGACGCCCAGCACTAGCGGCACGCCCAGCCACGCCTGACACGCACAGGCGGCGGTTATCTTGTGGCGCTCTTCAAACGCTTTGCGCTCGTTGTCGTCCAGCAAAAACAGCGCCCGCCGTTCGTCCAACACATAGCGCAACAACCCGCGATCATCCAGATCATCGAGCGTGACCTCTTCGCGCCGTTCGCCGTCCCGCAATACCAGCACATGGCGCAGGCGATCATCGCTGTAGAGTAGCAATGTGAAGTCACTCACGTCGAATTGCGTGATGACCTGCGAGTAAATCGTCTCTAGTAGTTCGTGGATGTCCAGATGCGAGCGCATCGCCCGCGTGACGGTGGAGAGCGTCGTCATCTCGTCCAGTTGGCGGCGCGTCTGTTGCTCGGAACGGCTGAGTCCGTGCAGGCCGATGAAGATGAGCGCCATCGACGCCGCGCCGATCACCCCCGCCGGTTGGAACAAATCGCGGGTGACTTCCGCGCTGAGGATGGCGAACGGCACCGGCAACACCAGAATGGCGGTTATCATCATGCGGTTGTGTTTGAGGATGTAGCCGACGGGCTGGCGATTGACGTATAACTCTAGCGTGTAGATCGCGGTATAGATCAAAAAGTAAGCCAGCACATAGACGAAAAGCGCCAGCAATTGGGCGCTATCGGCCACCCACAGGCCGGTATCCATCGGCAGAGCCGCGCCGGTACTCAGGTAAATCGCGGCGGCCACCGCGAAGCTGATCGTGATGCGCGATGTCACCATCACAGCATCTATCGCACGCTTGCGCCAATCGAACGCCGCGCCCGCCGGTTTGTGGACATAACGCACCAGCACGCCGACCAGCGCCCCCGCCGTCACCGCCCACAGCGACAACGGCACGACATCCGCCGGTAGCGATAAAAAAGCCACCATGCCGCCAGCATGTGCCGGGCCGAGCATCGCGCCGGAGAGCAACACCGCGAAATACAGCGCGAAGCCGGTCAGCGCCGCGTAGACCAGCGCATACAGACCGTAGGCGGCCAGCAGATCGCCGTCCGGTATATTCGACATCAGCAGAACTAGCGCGGTCAGTGCGATAATGACGGGCGTCATCTGCAATAATGCCCGATAGCGTAACGCGAATCGTGAAGACTCGGTTTGTGGTGACAGGTGCGTTTTTATATCTTTCATATCTGATAGTGTACCGCATAGCAGGCGGAAAAAACAATGAAGTAAGGTGGGATGTGCAAGGCGATCAATCAGCGACATATTGCGGCAACTTGAACACGAAGCACGCGCCGCGTAACGGGCTATTCTGGTGGTCAATCCAGATTTTTTCGCCGTGTGCGTCCAGCGCCAGATAGCAATAGGTCAGGCCGAGTCCGCTACCGCGTTGACCGCGCCGTTGCATTTCGTGGTCGGAATCGCCCTGCACGAATTTTCCGAAGACGTGCGTCGCCTTGTCTTCGGGAATGCCGTTACCGCTATCGGCCACCAGCACGCGAATTTTGCCGTCATCGGACATCGCCCGCACCAGCACTTCGCCGTCGTCCGGCGCGTAGCGCATCGCGTTATCCAGCAGATTAATCAGCACGCGCTGAATCTTACCGGCATCGGCGAACACATCGGGCAAATCCGGCGGGATGTCGATGTTGACGGTCAGATTGCCCTCGTCAATCCAGCCCTTCAGCGAATCCAGCGCCTCGCGCACCATGTCCGCCAGCGACGCCCGCACCGGATCAATCATCATGCGGCGCTGTTCCAGCTTGGAGACATCCAGCAACGTATTGACCAGATTGAGCATCCGGTTGCCGCTATTGGTCAACAACCCCAGCAATTCCAGCGCGTCTTGCAGGTCACCGCCTTCTACGATGCATTCGCGTAGAACGTCCAGACTGGTGATGACCGAGCCAAGCGGCCCGCGCAAATCATGCACAACCATACTGGCGATTTCGTCACGGTAGGCGGCCAGTTGTTGCGACTCCGTCACGTCGCGGAGCGCCAGCAAGCGTCCGGCGAACCCGCCCTGACCATCCAGCACCGGGGCGCTAACATGGTGCAGATAGCGCGTGCCATCTGGCCGCCAGACCTCCATCGCACCGGCCACAACGCCACCGGAGCGATCACGCAGGTGGGTGGCTATCGTCTGTAGCAAAGTCGGCAACTCCGGCGATCTGCCCGACGGCGTATTCCTCTGCACGAACGCCAGCAACTCGCCATCCACCGGACGCCCGACGTAACCGTGCAAATCGACGCCGAGCAAGTTAGAAGCGCTGTTGTTCACGTCGATAATCACGCCGGACGGGTGGAACAGGATCAAGCCATCCTGCACCGAGTCGAGAATAGTCTGCATCCGGCTATTCTGGGCGCGGATGCGATGATGAAGCGCGACATTTTGCAGATAAGCCACCGCCTGAATGCCGATTAACGTCGCGGTGTTCAGGTCGTTATCACGCGGCCAATCCGGGGTCATCACCCCCAGCAGATGCACTTTGTCGTCCGCTTTAACCGGAATGGCGATCACCGCCCGGCACGACGGATCATCTTCATACGTCTGGATGGTCACTTCGCCGGTATAGATGGATTCCAGCGCGACAAACGTGATGTAGTCATTGAGGACGCGCACATAAGCATCGCGGCCTAGCGTCATGTGCGTGCTGAACGTCTCGTCGTCGCGGTCAAAATGTACCAGCACCACCGCATGACCGCGCAAGACATCCATCGCGGTCTTGAGGATCGCTTTCAACGCGACTTCTTCGTTGAGTTCAACCGACAACCGCACCGAGAGCGCCCGCAATGCGTCCAGCATCTCGATCTGGTCTTGCCGTTCCTGCAACAAATAGGTGTTCTGGATGCTGACGACGGCGTGCCCGGCCAGACTGCTGAGGAACGTCGCCTGATCGTAGCTGAAATAGTCGTGTCTGTCGCTTTCCAGATTCAGCACGCCGATCACCACATCATTGTGAATCAACGGCAACACCAGCGACGAGTGATACGTGCGCCCCAGCGCGTCAATATATGCGGCGTGCTTGCTGTTGTCCGGTATGAGCAACGTCTGGCCGGTGTCGAATACCTCCAACACCGTACCGCCGGACGGCATCCGGTGGACGTTGGTAAATATCGGCTCGTTAGCGCCCGGCTCAACTTGAAGCATCATCACCTGTACATCACCAGCTTTAGTCAGCAGAGACAGCGCCGCCATATCAGCCATCGTCACATGCAAGGACGCCTGTAACAAACTGCGCGTCAGCGATTCAATGTTGAGCGCACCGGCCATCTGTTGCGCGATGCTCTCGATCAAGCCCAGTTGTTGCAAGCGCAAGGTCAGCGATTCTTGCGTCTGGCGATACTGTAGCGCGTTATAAACCTGCGTGGCGATCTGGTTACGGGCGACTTCCAGCAGGCGGGCTTCGCTATCGGTGAAGCGATAGCGGAAAGCCTGCCCCAGCAACAGCACGCCCACCGTGCGCTCATCGACGCGCATCACCATCGCGCCCAGCGATTCCAACTTCTGCGCGTGAAGCCAATCGCGCATATTGTGTGATAGGCCGTTGTCGGCGCGTTCAATGGTGATGAAGGTGGTATCGCCCAGCTTGCAGGCGGCATCGAGTTCCGGCCACCGTGCAAGCGGGATTATTTGCGGATGTGGCGAGTCAACGTGGTATAACTGCACCGATTCGCCGTCGTCCGCCATCAGCCCGATGCCCACCCATTTCACGCGGAGCATGTGCTGGACGACGCGCACCACCGCCATCACCATATTCTCTAAATCAAGGCTGGACGACGACATGCGCGACAGATGCAATAGCTGGGTCTGCTCCAGCGCGTAACTCTCCAGCGTGGTCAGCAAATAGGCGTTGTCCATCGCCGTGACCAGTTGATGCGCCACCGTGCCCAGCAATTCGCGCTCGGCATCGTGGTACAGATGCGGCTCGGCATGAAAGACAACCATCAAGCCGGTGATGTTATGCGCCGACATCAAAGGCACCTGCGCCACCGCGACGAATTCGCCGTCGGTCATCAGCGCGTGGTACGGCGTGGACATCTCGACAAGGCGCAGATCATGGTAGAATAGCGCGGCGTCCTGCACGATAGGCAGGTGGCGGCCTTCCTGATAGTGCTGGCGATGTGCGGCGGTCAGGCCGAAAGCGGCGTTGAAGCGTAATTTGCCATCTTGCCGCGTGAAGATCGCCGCGCCAACAGCGGCGGTCACCGTCATCACCGTATGACAGGCGGTGTCAATCGCGCCTTGCTGGTCGGCATTGAATAGTACATCCTGCACCGAATGATTGATGTATTGCAGGCTTTCGGCCAGCTTGACGGTGCGCCCGTATAATGTCGCGTTGCGGATGGATAGCCCGATTTGTGTCGCCAGCGCCTCCGAAGCGGATTGGCCTAACGATGGCGCGTCGTCGGTCAGCGTCTCGACGATGACCAGCAAGCCGACGGACTTATCGCCCACCTGTAGCGGCAGGCGATACAACCGCGCAGGCCGTCCGGCGTCGTCGGTGACGCGCTCCGAAGTCGGCACGATGTCGCCGTTGATCGCGCCGTGTTGCCGGATAATCTGATGCAGGAAGTGGTCATCGCTGAACGGTTGCGTGTTCTGGTCAAAGCGCCGCGCCGCCCGCGTGATGAGTGGATAGCTGATGTGCTTGCTGGCGTCCGATAGCGCGATGAAGAAGGCGTTAAAATTCATCTGGCACGCCCAATCCGCCAGACGATTATATAGCTCATCGGTGACAAGGCTGGCGTTCATGCGCTGGCTGACATCGCTGATAATCGACAATTCCGCGATGCGCCGCCGCAGGGCATCCTCTGTCATGACGATTTGCTGATGGCGGATGGCTTGCGCCGCCAGAATGCCGATCACCGCGCCGAATAGTACCGCGCCGTTCTCACGGTAAACCAGCGCAAGCGGGATAATCAGCGCCAGCAGAACCACCTCACCGGGCAGGCGGCGGTACTGGTTGGGATGCAAGAAGCCGCGCACGTCATTTTGTGGTGTGGCGACCAGCAACAGGCCGATCAATTGCGTCAGCCCCAGACACAGCACACAGATGACCAGCGTCAGCAGGATTTCCGCGTGCCAATCATTGCGCCCCGCCGTCGCCAGATGCAACAGCAACGCCCCGCCGGACACCGACCAGCCGACAATGGCGATACGCTTATAAGCGGTATTGT
This sequence comes from Anaerolineaceae bacterium, assembly GCA_007693385.1. Taxonomy (GTDB): domain Bacteria; phylum Chloroflexota; class Anaerolineae; order Aggregatilineales; family Phototrophicaceae; genus J038. The sequence goes on along the minus strand of REDR01000094.1, from coordinate 24,973 downwards.
ATGCCTGTTGTGCGGTCAGGCGACTGCCAGCCAATGGCATCCAGCGCGAATACAAAAAGCGAATGGTCGCCGTGCCCAACAAGATCATCAACATGGAGGCCACCCAGCCGAAGATCAGCATGACCACCATGCCGAAGAACAGCAGATAACCCGCCCACAGGCCGCCTTCGATATCACCGGCCAGCCGTTCCGATAGCGCGTAAGCCACCAGACAAACCCCCCACGCGATGAAAGACGACGTGCGCCAATCACCCATCTGCACACCGTTCGCCTGCAACAGCGCATAAGCCGTCAATAATGCCAATATAAACGTCAGCGCGGTGGCGAGTGAAATCTGTAGCTGTTGTATACGTTCAGTATAATCTTTCACGATGCGGCTTCCGGATTATCGACGCTGTTGACTTTAGTATATTGGACTTTCTACTTAAAAAAAACTACCACGTCAGATGATAAGTACGTATTTAGCGTTAGAATTATCATACCATGCGGGCGTGCCCAACTGATTCATCAGATTCATTTTCAGACTATTGGCAATAATCCAACGTAACGGGCGCGATTGCATACCGTGCGGATATTGTGACACGGCAGTAGATGCGGTAAGGTATAAATAGATGACCGTCCACAAAAAGGAGACAGATCATGCAAGATGGATTCATCGACATCATCATCGAATATTGTGGGCCTTGAAGCCACACCGAAAGAGCCGTCAGTTTGGCGGACACAATTCTGAAACAGCGTGAGCTAGAAGCATATATCGGCTCATTAAAGCTGGTTGTCGGTAGCGGTGGCGTCTTTAAGGTCACAGTCAACGGGGAAGTATTGTTCGACAAGAAGGCACTAGGCCGCCATGCCGAGCCGGGCGAGGCTGAGAAGCTGGTCGCCGACAGGATGAACGCGCTGATCGCCGCGCATACCGGCGAAAGCGAATGAACGAACAGGGGGCGCAATTCGTTGCGCTCCCGCCTATGTCGGCGTATTTGACAACGGAACGCCCGTTCGCTATAATGCGAACAAGTATTCCGAACATTTAGTCGAAGGCATTTTGCCATGAAAAGTTTTAGCAAATTATCCGAGAGACAACGTAACATCCTGCGTTTTATGGATCGCTACTTCGATGAATACGGCTATCCCCCCACTATCCGCGAAATCGGCGAAGCCACCGACATCTTCTCGACATCTGTCGTCAACTACAATCTGAATAAGCTGGTCGAGCATGGCTTCATCGAGCGCAGTGATTCCAAAGCACGCGGCCTGCGTCTGGTACGCGCCATCCCCAACGGACGCAACAGCGTTCGCAAATCAGAAAAAGGCGCGGAGCGCTTTCCGGGTGTGCCGTTAATCGGGCAGATCGTCGCCGGAGAGCCGATCCATATTCCGGAAACAGCCTACGCCGACGAAGAAAACATGCTGGAAATTCCGCGTTCGTTTCTGGGCGGGGTTAACCCGACGGAGACCTACGCCCTGCGCGTCAGTGGCGACTCCATGACCGACGCGATGATTCAAGATGGCGATATTGTCGTCCTGCGCCATACCGACACCGCGCAAAACGGCGACATGGTGGCGGTCTGGCTGACGGATCGTGAAGAGACGACGCTCAAATATTTTTATCAGGAGGGGATGCGCGTGCGCCTGCAACCGGCACACCCGACGATGGAGCCGATCTACGTGCAAGGGACGGATTGCCGCGTTCAGGGCAAAGTGCTATGTGTGGTACGCCGCGTCGATTAGCGGACGACACAGCCCGCGCTCTGCCTGATGATTAGCGGCGGGCTGTTGGCAGATCGTCCGCAACAACGAAAGGACGTTATGCCATGTTACGACGGATTCTGCTGTACTTATCCGGTGCGGGATGGGCGCGGGCGCTGGTGTCGCGCTTCTTCATCGCCCGACGGGTGGCGCGGCGCTTCATCGCCGGTGAGACGCTGGCGGAAGCCATCGACACCGCACGGGAACTGAACGCGGCGGGGCTGTGCGTCACGCTGGACTATCTAGGCGAAAGCGTGACCGACGCCGACGACACATCAGCCGTCGTCGCCATGTATTGCCGCCTCATCGAGCAGATCAACGCGGGCGGGCTGGACGCCAGCCTATCGCTGAAGCTCACCCATCTCGGCCTCGACATCAGCGAGTCGCTGTGCTTCGACAACCTCCGGCAGATTCTAGCCGCCGCGCAACCGCACGGCATCAGCGTCAACATCGACACCGAGAGTAGCGCGTATGTCGAGACGACGTTCCGCATGTACCGGCAACTGCGCGATGAACACGGCTTTGATAACGTCGCCACCGTGACACAATCCATGCTCCGCCGCACGGCGGACGACATGCGCCAATTCGCGGCGGAGGGTGCCCGCATCCGGCTGGTGAAGGGCGCGTATCTGGAGCCGGAAAGCGTCGCCTACCCCGACAAACGCGACGTAGACGCGCAATTCATCGCCATCATGCGCGAGTTTCTGGCGCACACCCCGCCCGCTTATCTGGACATCGCCACACATGACGAGCAGATGATCGCCGCCGCGCTGGAATACATCGCCGCGCATAACGTCCCGCGTGATGGCTACGAGTTCCAGATGCTTTATGGCATCCGCACCGCCCGCCATCACCAGTTAGCCGCCGACGGCCATCGTATGCGCGTTTATGTGCCGTTCGGTGAAGCGTGGTATCCGTATTTCATGCGACGGCTGGCCGAGCGTCCGGCGAATCTGTGGTTCTTCGTGCGGAGCGTGTTCCGCGCCTAACGCAAAAGGGGCGCGGCGTCGCGCCCCTGCATTCCCACAGGCTATCGGGCGATCAATCAAAACGCCTTGATGACCACCGGCTGGCCGTTGTTGATGGTGTACCACATCGGCATCCAACCGACGCCGAATAGCTCTAGCTGGATGTCTTTCTTGAACGGATTGATGACGTGTTCCTGCGTGTTGTTGGCGATATGCGCCCACTTTTCGCTGACTTCGTGTAGCTTGCCCTCGAATTCCTGCTCTTTTTCGGCGATTTGCCGCTCCAGAGTTTCCAGCGTCTCGTGCGAACCGCTAATGTCGGCGGTGGTCTGGCGGCGGTAGCGCGTGGCGCGGCTCATGCGCGATAGCGTGTAGTTGGTGCGCCCGCGCCACAGGCTGAGCAACGCCTCGCCGGTGGTGAACAGTTCTTCGCGTTTGCGGTCACGCAGTTCTTTCTTGGTCGCCGCTAACTGACGCTCGCGCCGGTTGAGGTCGGCTTCTAAGCGCTGAATCTGGTTGGCGTATTGCTCCGCCAGCTTGTCCATTTCGGCGTCGCGCTGTTCACGGGCGGAGATTTGCACCTGCGATTGAAACTCGCTGAACTCCGCGTCGGGATCGCCGTACACTTTCAAATCCGGGTTGAAGGGCACGACCAGCAACGCGGTGTTGTATAGCATATCGGTCACTTCGCGCTTGAGCGCGGTCAAGCGGCGGCTATCCATCAATCCGCCCGGCACATCCGCGAAGAACGTATTCGGTAGCGGCTTGCTTTGAACCTCGCGGGCGTTGATCGGCTCGGTCTTGTGTTCTTGCCAGTGTACCAGCCCCGCCGAGCGTATATCGGGCACGGCATAGCAGAACACCCGCGCCGTGTAGATGCCCGCCTTGCGGTCTTGATAGCGGACGAGCGCCTGCGCCAACAGCATCGGCTGATACACCAGTTGAGCGCCCTGTGTTTGCATCGCCATCGTGCCCGATTGTTGCCAACCGCCGACGGCCTGCTGGCTGTTGATGCGCGGCGGCACGAAATACTGCGCGATGCTGGACGACAACGCCGACGGGCTATTGTTGAACCCTTGCGGCGCATTGCCGAGTGAGCGTCCGGCGGCGGGCTGGATGCTGGTCTGCCCGCCTGATGGCGGCGGGGGCGGTGGCGCGGACTGTGCGCCGAAGGCGGGCGCGGGCTGGCCGGGCAAGGTCGGCGGCGGGGTGTTGCCAGATGGCAGGCCGGGCGGCATTCCGGGCGGCAAGCCGGGCGGATTCTGCGGTGAGCCTTGCGGCGCATTGCCATAGCGCGATGTCATGCCAGCGTGTTGTTGCCACGCGGTTTGATGTTGCTGGCCGTACTTCTCCGCCAGCTTTTGCAGGAGCTTCTGGCGCTGGTCGCGCATCAACAGGCCGATCTGCTGGCGTGTCAACGGCCCGCGCAAAAAGCTCATCGCCCAGCGACTATGCACCAATAGCGGGCTTTCTTCGTCATGGACATTACGCATCAAGAACACACGCGGCGCGACATCGGAAATCATGGAAGATACCGCCCGCAAGTCCATATCATCATCAGCGCTCGCCATCTCGCGCAGGCCATCCATCACGCGGGCGCGGTCATTATCCGATTGCAGACGCCCGATGAACCACGTCCCCGCGTTGGATAGCCCTTTGTAATCCAGATCGCCCGGGTTCTGCGTGGCGAGGATCAAGCCGATGCCGAACGCCCGCGCTTGCTTCAACAGGCGCAGGATGGGGTCTTTAGTCGGCGGGTTCTTGGGATACGGCGGGAAGTAACCGAACATCTCGTCAATGTACAGGATCGCCCGCAGGGTGGTTGTGCCGCTAAGCGTCCGCATCCAACTGAGCATATTTTCCAGTATCAGCGTATTGATGAACATGCGCTCCGCGTCGTTCAGGTGCGCGGTGTAGAAGATGGACACACGCGGGCGGCCATTCTCCTGATACAGTAGATTCTGCATATCGAGCGATTGCCCCTGTAGCCAGCTATCGCGGAAGCTAGGCGATGCGATGATGTTGTTCAACTCCATCGCCAGATTGAAGCGTTTGCGTTCCGACATGAATTTATCAATCGGCAACACGCCCAGCTTCTCGAAGGGCGGGGTTTGTACCTGCGTGATGACATCCTCTAGCGTCAGGTCTTGATTTTGCCGCCACGCATTTTCGATGATATTGGCGACCAGCACATGCTCATTGTCTTTGACCGGCTGGGCATTGATTCCGGCCAATGCCAGAAGCGCGGTGGTGATGCCGTTGACTTTCTCGCGGATGGCTTCTTCGTTGCCCGCCCAGCCCTCACGCGGGTACCGTAGCGAGGCGAGGATGCTGACCGGCAGACCGGCGTCACTGCCCGGCGTGAAGATGCTCTTCTGCGCGGCGATCTGCAACCACTTGACGCGCTCCGGCACGATGCCCCAGCTCCCCAGCCCATCGCGCCAGCGTTGCGCCACATCCGCCGAATACGCCGGAATATCCATACCGGCGCGGCGGGCGTCGTCGTCGTTGATCCATGGCTGGAAATCTTGCGGGCGCAACTGCGGGAAGTTCAACAATAGATTGGTGATGTCGCCCTTCGGGTCAATCACGATGGCCGGGATGTTGTCGAGGATGGCTTCCTCTAGCATGGTGATGCACAGGCCGGTCTTGCCGCTACCGGTCATGCCGACGACGACGGCGTGCGTGGTTAAATCACGCGAGTCGTAATAGACGACATCTTCGGTCAACTTCTTGCTATTGGGGTCTACCTTGCGGCCTAGATAGAAGGTGGTAGGCGCTTCGATAAAAGGCATATTTCCAGCTCCAAAACTCACTATTCCAGATCAAGATTACCACTGTTGATCGGTTCAATCATATCAGTATATCGTTTTTTGTCGCCAGCACATCCAGACAATCGCCTTGATGAATCATGTCGGGGCTTAAATTTGTCATCGTTATTCCATACAATTATCAACAGGTGTTTATCAGTATAATGGTAGCACATTATTTCTAAAAGGTGAAACATTTCATGAAACTAGCACTCGCCTGCGATCATGCGGGCTACACACTCAAGGCGCATCTGGCCGATTACCTGCGCGGACACGGCCACGACATTCTCGATCTAGGCGTCGATAGCGCCGACACCCCCGCCGACTATCCTGATAGCGCCGCCGCCCTCGCCAACGCCATCCGGCGCGGGCAAGCCGAACGCGGCGTGCTGATCTGCGGTAGCGGCGTCGGGGCGAGCATCGCCGCCAATAAATTCGACGGCATCTACGCCGCCGTCTGCCACGACACGTACAGCGCCCGTCAGGGGGTAGAACACGACAACATGAACGTGTTGGCGCTGGGCGCACGGGTGATCGGCGTCAATGTGGCCGAAACGCTGGTGATGGCCTTCATTGACGGGCGGTTCAGCAACGCGGAAAGACACCGGCGGCGCTTCGGCAAAGTCCAGCAACTCGAGTCACAGTTGCGGACTGGTGAATAGCGGTAACGTTTGCGATAATGAACGCCCGTAATCATAAACAAAACATGCCGAGCCAGAAAAGCAAAACATGAGCCAGATTTCCGCCGCCGAAAACCGCATCATACAATCGGACAGCAACGGATGGCGCTTGCTATCTTATAACGAACATGGCCGCGAAGCGGAGATGTTACGCGCCACCGGCGGCCAGCCGTTGCGCTTCAGCGCTGAATTCGCGCTAAGCCGTCGCTTACCGGCGGCGGGCAAGTTGCCGCTAAAGTACGTGCGGATGGTGGTGTGTGGCTGGTCGCATAAAGATGCGGCGTGGATGCTTGGCCTGTTACTGGTCGATGAACTGGCCGCCATTCGCGGCAGTCGCTGGTGCGAGATCGCCACCTGGCCGGACCCTGATCCGGATGTATTCGCGGAGCTAGCGAAGCAATCCGGCGAAGAGCTAGCCGCCGTCATCGGCGTGCGCTTCAATTTTGTGCCGCCGCGCCAGCCGGACGCCAGCGCCCCCGCGCCGGATGCCCCCCTGCCCACCTTGCCCATCGACATGGACGAATGGCTGGTCGAGCAAGCCGCAGGCGACAACATCATACTGAGTCGGACGCGGCGCTGGCGCAACAGGCGCTATCTGCGCCTGCTGTGGTACGGTCTGCTGACCGCGATCTACGTCGCGCTATCCGTCGCCACCATCCAGAGCGATCTAGCCTTGCCGAACTCCGGCATCATGCTCCCCTCACCGGAGCTACTGCCATATCTGGGACTGGTCGCGGCGCTCATCACGCTGGGCATCGCGCTCAATACCGCGCTGGACATCGCGTACAGACCAAACCGGCTATTGATCGACGCGGTGGGCGGGCGCGTTGTCTGGCTATACGGCAACCGCGAACGCCGTCAGATCGACGCCGACGCCATCGAATCGGTTTACGTCACCCACATCTTACGGCGGCGGCGCGGTCAGGTGGTCATCGACCACAGCGAGATCAACCTGCATCTGACCGATGGCGCGTTCCGCCGGATAGTCTATCATGAGCCATCCGGCAACCCGCCGATGCCCGGCCATGCGGACGCCGACCACATCGAAGATTACGTCATCGCGCTGAGACCGACAGCGCAGATGAGCGCGGCGCAAACCACCGCGCTCTATATCGCCCGTGCGCTGGGTGATACGATCTGCTATTACGACCAGCGCGAGAAATAGGCCGTCGCGCTCAGTCGGCGTAGCCGTCGGGATGCTGGCTGTGCCACTGCCACGCGGTACGCACAATCGCCTCTAAATCGTCGTATTGCGGCGACCAGCCCAACTCGGATTTGATGCGCGTGCTATCCGCCACCAGACGCGGCAAATCACCCGCCCGACGCTCCGCCATCACCGCCGGAATCGCGTGGCCGGTCACGGCGCGGCACGTCTCGATCACCTCCAGCACCGAGAACCCGCGCCCGCTACCCAGATTATAGCGGCGGCTCTGCCCATCGCGGATCGCCTCCAGCGCCAGAATGTGCGCCTGCGCCAAGTCCATCACATGCACATAATCGCGGATGCACGTCCCGTCCGGCGTGTCGTAATCGTCGCCGAACACGCTGATTTGATCGCGCTGGCCGAGCGCCACCTTCAGCGTTAGCGGGATGAGATGCGTCTCGGGGTCGTGGTCTTCCCCGATGTGGCCGTCGGGATGCGCCCCGCACGCATTGAAATAACGCAACGCGCAATATTTCAAGCCGTAAATCTCATCCATCCAACGGAGCAAGCGCTCCGCCATGTATTTCGTCTCGCCGTATACACTGCCCGGATTCAGTTGTTCGTCTTCGCTGATCGGCACGCGGGCGGGATCGTCGAATAGCGCCGCCGTCGATGACAGGATGAAGCGCTTGACATCGTGCGCGGTGGCGGCCTGCAACAGGTTGAGCAAACCGGCCACGTTATCGCGCAGATACTTGAATGGCCGCGTCATGCTCTCCCCGACTTGAATATGTGATGCGAAGTGCATGATGCCGTCGAACTGGTGCGCCGCGAATAGCGCGTCGATGTCGTCCGGTTGCATCAAATCACCCTGTACGAACGTCGCCGCTTTGTGGATGGCCGCCCGATGTCCGGCATACAGATTATCGAACACGACCACCTCATGCCCGCCTTCGATGAGCAACTGCACCACATGACTACCGATATAGCCCGCCCCACCCGTCACTAAAATCGCCATGTGTGAATCTCCTCCTGATTTTGATTGATTGAGAACGCATACGGGGATCAAGCGTGCCCCCGCCGGATAATCTCCGCTACAATAGCGCTGACCTGTATTGTACACGTTGATCGGGCTTTTAGACGGTATGATTCACACATGGATCGCGCATTTCAGCGCATTATTGCCGCAATACGATGCGCTATGGCCGACGTTGACGCCGGACGAGCGCGAACGGGCGGCGCGTTTCGTCGATCCGGCGGTGGGGCGGCGCTTCGCGGTGGGGCGCGGCTTCCTGCGGCGGAGGCTGGCCGACCTGCTGGACATCACGCCGGAGGCGGTGCAGTTCGCTTATGGCGAACGCGGCAAGCCGCATCTGCACGCCGCGCACCGGAGCGACTGGCGCTTCAACCTATCGCACGCCGACGACGTGCTATTGCTGGCTGGCTGTATTGGGCACGAGATCGGCGCGGATGTGGAGCGGGTACGCCCGATGGACAATATGCCCACCGTCGCCCGCATCAGCTTTTCCGAAGCAGAACGGCGGGCGCTCTTCGCGTTGCCGCCGGACGATCAATTGACGGCGTTTTACACCTGCTGGACGCGCAAAGAAGCGTACATCAAAGCGGTAGGGGATGGCTTCGCGTTACCGTTGCATGATTTCTCGGTGACATTGCGGCGGGACGAAGCGCCGCGCCTGTTGAGCGCGGTGGGCGATGATGTGACGCGCTGGACTCTGTACCACGTCGAGCCAGCCGACGGCTACATCGCGGCGGTCTGCGTCGCCAACACGCCGGATACATCCCGCCCTACGCCCAAAAATGAGAATATGCGCGGCGGGTGGCAACCTTAATTCTACCGAGCGTCGAAAACAATTTATAATGGAGATAGTACAATCGACGGATACAGTGGTGAAAGACGAACTGCATCCTAAAACATACTTTCCTCCTTGCGAAAATGCCGCATGATTTCGGGAACCATGCGGCGTTTTTGCGTCTATGCATTATGTGATCGTGCGCCGGATTTAATCCGCCGATTCGCCGACAGCCTCACCCGCGTCGAGCGCCTGCAACGTCTCTTCGTGGTCTTCCAGCCAGTGAATCGCGCTCATCGCGGCGGCGGTGCCCTGTCCGACAGATGTCCCCACCTGACGCCACAGTTCATCTTGAATCTCGCCCGCCGCGAACACGCCGTCTACATTGGTCTGGTAGCGCGTGTCGGTGATGATGTAGCCGCGCTCATTGACCGCGATCTGGTCGCCGAAAACGTCGCTGTTGGGGATGTGGCCGATGAAGATGAACACGCCATCCGTCGGGAAGTGGCTCTCTTCGCCGGTCTTGATGTTCTTCAGGCGCACGCCGCCGACCTTGCCGCTATCATCGCCGGTGATCTCTTCCACCACTGTATCCCAGATGAAATTGATCTTCTCGTTATTGCGGGCGCGTTCTTGCAAGCGGATACCCGCCCGCAGGGAGTCGCGGCGGTGGATGATGGTCACTTTGGTGGCGAAGCGCGTCAGGAACAGGCTCTCCTCCATCGCGCTATCGCCGCCGCCGACCACAACCACCTCTTTACCTCTAAAGAAGAAGCCGTCACACGTGCCGCAATAGCTGACGCCACGCCCGACATATTCGCCTTCGCCCGGCACCTTGAGCTTGCGCGGGTCAGCGCCGATGGTGACCAGTACCACGTCGGCCAGATACGTCTCGTTGTGCGTCTTGACGGTGAACGGCGAGCCGGTGCTGAAGTCTACTTCGGTCACGGAGTCGAACACGACTTCCGCGCCGAAGCGCTCCGCATGGGCTTTGAAGCGCTCCACCAGTTCCCCGCCGGTCAGCGGGTCGGGAAAGCCGGGATAATTTTCGATTTCGTGGGTTAAAGCCACCTGCCCGCCCAGCGTTCCACCGGCGATCACAACCGGATTCAGTTGAGCGCGGGCGGTGTAAAGCGCCGCCGTCAGCCCTGCCGGGCCGGAACCAATGATAACAACTCTTGTTCTACGCATGATGCCTCTCTCATTCGTCTATGGATTGTTTGGATCGTGCGGTGCGATAGACCGTCAGCTATCTTGCTCGTCGCGTTTTTGCGCCACCGTGCGCGTTATTTCATCGAGCGCCGCCCGCGTCTGGCTATCGCTTTCCGCTTTGAGGACGGCCACCAGCGCGTCGAATTCTTCGCGGCAGTCACGCCAGTAGCGCAGGTGTTCGCTCAACGCTGGCAGGACACTTTCTACCGGAGTCCCCGCCGCTACCGCTTCCGCCAGTGACGCCAGTTGATCGCAGTCACTGCAATCAATTGCGATGACGTACTCATCTTCCGGCGCGTTGAGGAAGTCCAGTATATTGTTGATTTGATCTTGTGTGTCTTTGCCTGTCATGGGCTTACGTCCCCAAAAATATCTGTCTCACTCTAACAGATAGCGTACAGTGGCGGGTTCTTACCCCCATGCGCCCGCACGGGCGTTCAGCGCACCGCGAAAGCGGCCAGCCCGTCCGCACGTTCGGCGGGCATGGCGATCAATGGGTTTTCCGCCAGATGATCCAGCGCCAGCGTGGTGAACGGGAACGGTGGATTGTGGTTTTGCCACCGACGCGGCGGATCAAGCATTAAACATAATATCACCGCTTCGATCAATTGCCAGCTTTGCGCTGACTGAAAAGCGGATGTTAAGACCAGCGTCTGCTTCGGTTTGATGCGGGGGAGCTTGCGGGCGAGGTGGGCGCATCGCTCGCGGGCGATGGCGGTGATCGGCGGCGGGTAGCTCGTCCACATCTGGCGCAGATGGCGCTCAAAGCCGATCGCCGGAATCAGATCAACGACGGCGCGACGGATTCCCGCCCGCCCGCTTTCGTCGGTAGCATCGGTCACCGTGACGGTACTCACCGCAATCTGTCCATCCGGCAGGGCGAAGGCTTTGATGGCGCGGGCGCCGGTGTAGGCGCTCCAGCCGGTACCGCGTGGCATGGCCTGTCGCCATACCGCCTTAACCACATCATCGGGCAGATCATCCGCGCCGGACGTGATGTTGTAACCTTTGCGCGTGCCCTGCAAGACATATTCAATGATAATCTGTGTCATGACCGATTTTTCCACCCGATGATTTGTCGGTAGGGGCGCGATTCATTGTGCCCGTTTTTTCACGTTTGATGCCTATAAATTGTGCCCGATTTTGCGCCGTGAATCAAAAAGAGCGCATGACGCGCCCTTTTACAACGCGCCAGACGGGGTTATCCGGTATGCAAATGGGCACGCCGCCGTCTGACTGTTGATCTGTGATGTGTTGTTGCCCGCGACTCGTCTTTAGGTCAGGCGGTTGTAATACTCAACCACGAGCTGAAGATCAACCACATTCGGGACTTCACCCTCATCGGGCATCCGCATGAACGTAGCGGTCAGCGCGTCAGAATCAACGCTGAGGTACGGCACCGGATTCTGGCCGCGAATCTGCTCGGCCAATTCGACGATGTGCGGGTTTTTCTTCATCTTGTCGCCCACTTCGATCACGTCGCCGACGCTGACCTGATATGAGGGCAAGTCCAGCCGCGCACCGTTGACCATCACGTGACCGTGACCGACGAACTGCCGCGCCTGCCAGATGGTGGCCGCGAAACCGGCGCGGAATACCATGCTATCCAGACGGCGCTCTAGCAACGTCAGCAGGTTCTGGCCGGTGCGTCCGGTCATCGCCGTCGCTTTTTTGTAGTAATTACGCAATTGGCGCTCGCGCACGTTGTAGACGAACGCTAGCTTCTGCTTTTCGTCAAGCTGTAGACCGTAGTCACTGCGGCGGCCACTGCGAAATTGCTTTTCGCGGCCATGATCGCCGGGCGGATACGGGCGCTTGTCGATGATCTTGGAATATTTCGGGCGAGATACCAGCACTTCACCGAAGCGTCGTTGCACCTTCGCCTTTGGGCCGTGATAAGATGCCATGTTACGAAAACCTCTTATTTTGTCTCGACATCGGGCGATAGATAGATACGACTCGAAATCACCCGTTATGTTGCACGAACGGAAGCGCCCTACATTGTATCGGCTTTTGCGTTATTTTCTAGGGCGAATCATCGGACGAACCACAAGCGGCCTGAAATGCCGTTCCCCGCGTCGCGCTAACGTGCTAGACTGCAAGCGGAAAATCGGCTCATTTTGCCGTCGATCTTCCGCTATGACCGATCCCTAAAATCAATCAAGAGGCTGACGTAACTATGTCGGGTATTCTGCTTATCGTACCGCCGGAACCAACCGCCGAAGCCAACGCGGAGGCGCTCATCAATCTGCTGGCCGGCACTTTCAGCACGGTCAAACGCGCCCCGCACCGCCCCAGCGAAGCCGAACGCGCCCTGAAAGATGCCGACATCGCGCTGATCCTGACCGATGCCAACTGGACGGACGACATCACCGCGCACGGCGACACCGCCCGCGCCATCAACTACGCGCTGAGCGTGCCCGGCCTGCCGCTATTGCATGTGCCACTGGACGGCGCGAAGCTGAGCGTCGATGCGCTACCGCCGGATTTCCCGCCGCAATTGCGGGCGGTGGCTTATCTGGACGCGGTGCCGGTGCATCTGGGAGATGAAAGCCAGAAGATGACCAGCGTCGCCCATCTTGCGCGGGAGATGGCCGAAGTGCTGGAAAACACCAGCGACAATTTCGAGGCGCTGGTGCTATCGCCCACCATCCGCCGCGAATCCAGCCGTCGGCGGCGCCGTTGGCCGATCAACTTCATCATGCTATTCGGCATTATCATCGGCGGCGTGCTGATGCTGGTCGTCGCGCAGGCCGGGGATCGTCCGCTTCCGGGCACCTTCATCACCGTCGATGATGCGGACGACGATGACGACATGGCCGATATGCCGGAATGGTTCATCGGCTTCGTCGCTGACCTGAGCGGCGCGAATGCCGATAGCGGCAGTGCGATGTTGCAGGCGGTGCAGGATGTCCTCGCGGAGCGCTCGACGCTGACCGTGAACGGTGTGACGGCGGAGATCGGCCTGTTAGTGCAGGATTCGCGCTGTTCCAGTGGCGGCGGCGCGGCGGCGGCGGAGTTATTCACACTGGGCGAAGATGTGGTCGGCGTCATCGGCGATCAATGCAATATCGGCTGTACCGTCGCGTTACCGCTTTACGAAACCGTCGGTCTACCGGCCATCAGCCCCGCATGTACCGCGCCGGAACTGACGCTGAATCCGTCGGCGACGTTCAACCGCGTCATCGCGCCGACCACCGCCGAAGCCGAAGCCGTCGCTGATTATCTGCTGGCGCTGGTCGGTGACGGCGTGGCGCTGATCTACGATGAGCAACAGCACGCCCGACAATTCGCGCCGATCTTTGAGGCGGCCTACAGCGACGGCGGCGGGCAGACCGCCATCATCATCAGCACCGAAACCGGCATTATCGACCATGACATCATCGCTGAGGACATCATCGAGTCCGGCGCGGGCGCGGTGTATTACATCGGGCGGGCGATCAACGCGGGGGCGATACGGGCGCGACTCTCGCCTGATCTGCCGTTTGTGGCTTCCGTGCTGGGTGATGTCGTCGCGTTCAGCGAACAGGCGGGCGACAACGCGACAGGGGCGATCATGCCGCGCCTGACCGCGCCGCCACTCGTGCCCGGCTTCACACCATCCGCCGCCTACGCGCACGACGCCGCCACCATCCTATTAGACGCGCTGAACGAAGTCGCCGCGCTCGACGCGGACGGCGAACTGACCATTGACCGCGCCGCGCTACGCGCCGCCATCCGCGCTTATCAGGGCGACGGGCTGACCGGCGCGCTGGATTGTGGCGATGATGGCGACTGCGCCGCCGCGCATGTGGATTTCCTGACGGTACGCGACGGCGAACTGACGGAGGACGGCTCATGAGCGACCTGACACTGGACGATTACATCGCGCTATTGGCGACGGGCACGCCCGCCGAACGCCGTAACGCGGCATGGATGCTCGGACGCCAGCGTGACGCCCGCATCATTCAGCCATTAATCGCCGCGCTGAAAGACGACGACGACGACGCCCGCCTGCGTGCCGTCGAAGCGCTGGGCAACATCAAAGACGGCGACATCGTGCCGCATCTCATCACCGCGCTAGGCGAAGACGTGCCGCGCATCCGCGCACAGGTGGCGCTATCACTGGGCAATCAACGCGACTATCGCGCCCTTGAGCCGTTGATCGCGCTATTGGGCGATGGCGAGAGCGTGGTACGTGGCGCGGCGGTCAATGCGCTGTATGATCTGCCCGACGCCCGCGCCATCCGCCCGCTCGTCAACATCCTCAGCGACGACGCGGACGATGATAACCGCCACTACGCCGCCCGCACACTGGGGCAAATCGGCGGGGCGGACGTGGTGACGGCGCTCTCGTTTTTGCTGTCCGCCGATCCGCCGCCGGATACCAAAATCCGCGCCGTCGAAGTGCTGGCCGCCATCCGTGACGGGCGGGCACATCCGGCGTTAGAAGCGTTGCGCGATGATCCCGACGAAGACGTGCGTGCCACCGTTCAATGGGCGCTGGCGCAAATCGGCGACGATCCGACATAACCCCTCGCCGATAATCCGAAATGCACAATGTCGTCTTTTGCCCTATAATTGTCATTGTAGGCATCTATTGCCCGCCGGACGGTTGAACGCCGCGTGATATAAGTGAGAGGGTTTTGGTGTGAATCGCGTATTTATCTCGTATTCAAGACGCAATCGCACGTTTGCCGAACGGCTCGCCCGTGACTTGAGCGACGCCGGTCTGGATATCTGGGTCGATTTTCGCCAGATTCACGCGGGGGAAATGTGGGAGCAGGAGATTTATCGCGGGCTGGAACGCTCCGATATTGTGGTGCTGTGCTTGTCGCCGGATGCTGTCGCCAGCGAATGGGTTCAGCGCGAAGTCATCATCGCCCGCGAGCAAGAGAAATTCATCCTGCCGGTCATGGCGATCAACGCCATAGACGATCTGCGCCAGACCGAATCCATGCGCTGGTTGTTGCAGGTGCAATATATCGACTTTGAGGACGACTACGAGAGCGCCTTCCCGAACCTATTGCGGGCATTGCCCGGCAAACGGCGCATCGGCCCGTATGATAGCGTCAACGTCAAGGACATCCCCAACCCATTCAAAGGACTGGAGGCGTTCCAGCAGACCGACGCCGCCTTCTTCTTCGGGCGCGAGGCGCTGATTGAAAAATCATTAGAGCGCCTGAAGGCCGAGCGCGACGTGCGCTTTCTGGCGATTGTCGGCGGCAGTGGCACCGGCAAAAGCTCGCTGGTGCGGGCGGGCGTGCTTCCCGCCATACGCGCCGGACGCATACCGCACAGCGAATCGTGGCGGCTGGCCTTGCTGACGCCCGGCGATAGGCCGATCAGCGCATTAGCCCACCGGCTATCGCCATTGATCGAGAACATGACGGCGGCGGATGTTGACGCGCTTCTGCGGCAAAATCCGCACGCTTTTAACGATCTGGTAGAAAACATCCTGCGCGATACCCCGCCCGAAGTCCATATCGTGCTGGTCGTCGATCAATTCGAGGAGGTGTTCACCCGCGCATCGGAGAACGAGGCGGAAACTTTTCTGCGGATCATCGAAGGCGCGGTCACGCATCCGGACGGGCGGGCGCACGTCCTCATCACCATGCGGGCGGATTTCTTCGATAGACTCAGCCAGTACCCCGACTTAGCCGAACTATTCGAGCAGGAAAACATGGTGATCGTCACCGAGATGACGCCGGATGAACTGCTCCGCACCATCGAAGGCCCGGCGCAAGCGGTAGGCGTAGCGTATGATCGCGGCCTATCCCAGCGCATTCTGGAAGAAGTGCGGCGGCAACCGGGGTCTTTGCCGCTTTTGCAGTACGCGCTCAAGGAATTATTCCAGCGCCGCGACGGGCTTCGCCTGACCACCAAAGCGTATGACGAGATCGGCGGGGTGCAACGGGCGCTGGCCGGGCACGCGGAGGTCATCTACCAGAGTTTCGGATCGGCGCAACAATCCATCATGCGGCGCGTGTTGTTGCGTCTGGTGGAGATCAGCGAAAGCGGCGAGGCTACCCGCCGCCGTGTCTCCTACGACGAGTTACGCCTGCGTGATGTGCCCGCCGAAGTGGTCGATGAACTGCTGGAACGGCTGACCGCCAGCGATACGCGCCTGTTGACCGCCAGCCGACAGATCACATCACGCGGCGATGATTCCCGCCCGCGCACCTACTACGAAGTCGGCCACGAAGCGCTGATCCGCGAATGGGATCGCTTTCGGGAATGGGTGAATCAAGATTTAGAGGATTTGCGGCTGGGTAGCGAGATTCTACAGGCGGCCACCGACTGGCAAGCCAGCGACCACGACACCGCCTATCTGCTGACCGGCAACCGGCTAGCGCGGGCGGAGAGCTGGCTGGACGACGCCGACGCCACGCCGCTACAACGCGAATTCATGCAGGTCAGCATCGCCGAGAACGAACGGCAGGAAGCGCTGGATCGCTCGCGCATGGAGCGCGAATTGACGCTCCAACGCAAGGCGGCCACACGGCTCCGCTTCGCGGTGGTGGTGCTGATCGTCGGCTTTCTGGCGGTGGGTGTGCTGGCCGGTTTAGCGCTCATCGCGCAACAGGAAGCCCGCGACGCGGAGCAACGCGCCGTCTTTAACCTGCGCCGCGCCGTCAGCCTATCACTTTCGGCCAGCGCCAACCGCGAGCTAGACTCCTTCGAGAGCGATCAAGCCGCGAAGCTGGCGGTTAACGCCGCGCTGGTTGATCTGGACGCGGCGGACTTGCCGGAACTCTCCGAGCGTATTCTGGCTGATGTGGTCTATCGTCCGGGCACGCGCCACCGCATCAGCACCGATGGCGTCGCGGCGCAAGCGCTGGCGATCAGCGCAGATGGCAAACGCGCTTTCGTCGGCTGGGGTAGCCTGCTGGTGGTGTGGGATATGGTCGAAGGCGTGGAGATAGCGCGGTGGACGGGCACGGAAGTTTGGCGACACGCCGCCGAAGTGACCGCCATCGCCTATAACGGCGCTCGTGGTCTGGTAGCATCGGCGGACGCCGACGGCTTGATCGTGCTATGGGATGCGGCGGAAGGCGTGCCGGTGGCGACATGGCGCGACCACAGCGCCCGCATCAACGGGCTGGCCTTCGACGCGCCCGGCGATTGGCTGGTATCCGGCGGCGTCGATCAAACGGTGATCGCCCGCCCGCTAGACGGTACCGGCGAACCGCTCACCCTGCGCGACCATAGCGCCATCATCAACGATGTCGCCATCAACGCTAGCGGCACCGCCATCGCCTCCGCCGGACAGGATCAACGGGTGAGCGTGTGGCGCATCGAATCGGATCGCGTGGCGCGGCAATACTTCCTGACCGGCCTTGACGAAGAAGCGGAGGCCGCGCCGATGACGACGGTCAGCTTCCTCGACGGCTCGAATTTGCTGGCCGGCGGCGACGAGAACGGCCTCGTCATCCTGTGGAACTTCAGCCTGAACCGCGTGATTGATCGCCTCAACAGCCATCAATCCACCGTGACCGGCATCGCCTACGATGCACCGTCCAACACGCTATTCAGCGCCGACGCCGAAGGGTTGGTCTTGCGCTGGCGAGTCGCGCCACCGCGTCGCGTGCTGTACGGCTTCCGCGATCATCGCGCCGCCGTGACCGGCATCAGCTTGAGTAGCGCGGGCGGCGTGCTAGTCACGGCTGATCTAGACGCGATCATGCGCGTGTGGGACGTGCAAAACGCGGCGGACGCGGGCACGCTCTCCGTGCTGAACGGGCGCGACCTGCGCGGCGTATACGGCGACAATGACCGCACCATCTTCACGACGACGGTCAACGGCGCGGCCTTCCTGTGGGATGCCGCTAGCGGGCTGATCGTCCAGAATTTCGACAGCGCGGGCGGCCAACCCAACGGGCGCATCACCGCGATGGCGCTCAGTCCGGACGCCCGCACCGCGCTCACCGCGCACGGCGATAGGCGCATTGTGCTATGGGACACGGTGCGCGGCGATGACCGGCTGATCGTGCCGGATGCCCCGCGCCTGCACGAGAACCAGACCATCACGGCGGCGGCCTTCTTCCCGGATGGCGAGCGCTTCGTCACCGCCGACACACGCGGCCTAATCGTGATCTGGTCGAGCGATAGCGGCGCGGCGCTGTGGCAACTGTCCCCCAGCGAAGACAAGGACGCGCCCGGCCACGAAAGCACGGTCAACGCGCTGGCGGTGCATCCCAACGGCGATTATCTGCTCAGCGCGTCGGCGGATGGCACGCTGATCTTGTGGGATACCAATAGCGGCCAGCCACTCATCACATACGAGGGGCACAACAACCGTCCGGTGACTTCTGTCGCGTTCGACGCCACCGGCAACTATGCGCTGTCCGGCGCGAACGATGGCCGCGTCATCCTGTGGGATACATCCGAAGGGCTAGAAGCCCGCGACGCACGGCGGGCGCTGTTGCGCCGCTTCGATGTGCATAACGCCAGCGTGACCGGCGTCGCGTTCTCGCCGGTGCGCCCGCAATTCGCCACCATCAGCGCCGATGATACGCTGGTCGTCTGGGACATCCGCAACAGCCTGACTACCGGCCAGCGCGAAGCGCCGCTATCATTCAGCGCCGACGCCGCCGCTTTTGATATGCGCGTGTTCGAGATCAGCGCCAGCGAGAATTTCATGAACGTGCAATTCAGCAGAGACGGGCGCACCATCATCACCGGCCTGAACAACGGGCAGTTGCGGCGCTGGCGGGCGTTCCCCTTCGCTGATGATCTGCTGGGCTTCATGGCGACGTATCGCATGGTGGAGCAGTTGAACGCGTCCGAGCTGGAACTATTCCGCGTGGAGGACGACCTGACGCCGCCGGAGATTTACCCGTATCCGGTGCCGACGCCGACGCCAGAGCCGCAATGGAACGTGGTGCGGATCGGCCAGCAGGCGATGATTAACGCCACCGACGGCCTGCGCGTTAACGTGCGCCGCGAGCCGGGCGATTCCGCGCCGGTGGAATTCCAGCTAGAGCGCGGCGCGGTGGTCACGGTACTCGACGGGCCACAAACCGCCACCGGCCTGAATTGGTGGTTGATCCGCGCTGAGGACGGCGCGGAGGGCTGGGTGGCCGGTAGCGTGCGCGAGCCGCGTCCGGTGCAAATTCTGGTGCCGGGCTTGCTGGCCGCCGATAGCTAGCCCGCCCGCACGTTCGGTCAATATAACCAAAATTCGCGCCGCCATCACCGAAAGCGGTTAAAATAAAGTCGTGGGAAGATATTCACGAATTCACTAGCTGAAAGGTGATGCGCGACGTTATGCGTGATGTCGTTGTCGTCGGCGGCGGATTGTGCGGGCTAGCCGCCGCTTATGAACTGCACAAGAACCACATCCCGACCACACTGATCGAGGTCAAGCCGGAATTAGGCGGCAGTCTACAGACAAAGACGGTCAACGGCTTCATATTCGATGGCGCGATGATGGCGCACGACATCGCCGAGCCGGGACGCTTCGAGGCGTATCTGGCGGAACTCGGCATCATGGATCACGCTTTCGTCACCGACGAGGGGCGGTTGGCCTTCGACGCTGGCAACCGCGTCTTGATCGACGCGCTAGCGCGACGCATCGAATCCATACCGCGTATGATGCGGATGGCGGTCAGCACGCTGGGCAGGTTCGACGACGGGCGCTTCTCCATCTGCATGGAAAACGGTATGTTGCTGGATGCGCGGGCGCTGGTCGTGGCGATTCCGGCGCTTTATGCGGAGCGCGTATTCTACACGCTGACGCCGGAAATCAGCTACCGCTTGCTGGATTATCGCTACGATACGATCACCCGCGTCTCGGTGGGCTACCGGACAAGCGATGGTCTGCCGCTGGTCATCCCGCCGGACACGCCATTAACCGAAATCCAGTGTTTAACCGGCACACCGCGAACGCCATCGAAAAATGGCACGGTGATACAGGCCGCGCTCCGCTTCGCCGCCCACGACCTGCCCGATGATCCGGTGGGCGAGTTGGCCGCGCTGATGGGCTGGCCGCCGAATCCCGACGCCGACCACATCGCCACATGGCCGCACAGCGATCCGGCACAGTGGCGGCAATCCGACCACCCGCGCACCGTCGCCCACATCCAATCGCTGTTACCGGCGGGCGTCGCGCTAGCCAATAGCGATTATGTACCGACCAGCGCCCCGCCGCATCTGGATGAGCGCGTGCAACAGGGCATCGACGCGGCACGACGCATCATCGCCCATATCGGCTAAAAATCGCATCACGCCGGATTGCATCCCGCCGTCTAATTGCTTTCTTACGTTGCCGTGCTAAAAATGAGGCGTTCCATGAAAACGCAATCACACGGAGAAGGTAAGATGGCAACAGACCAAACACAACAAACTTTCACGTTTCAGGCGGAAATCAAACAACTGCTGGATATTCTGGTTCATTCGCTGTATACCGAGCGCGAAATCTTCCTGCGCGAGTTGATCTCCAACGCATCCGACGCGCTGAATCGCGTGCAGTTCGAGATGCTGACCAACGACGACATCACCAGCCCCGACGCCCCCCTGCGTATCGACATCAGCTTCGATGAGGAAGCGGGCACGCTGACCATCAGCGACACCGGCATCGGCATGACACAGGAAGATATGGTCAGCAATCTGGGCACGATTGCGCGAAGCGGCGCGAAAGCGTTCATCGAAGCGATGCGCGAGAACCAGAACGGGTCAGCCAGCGCTCAAGACGTGATCGGACAATTCGGCGTCGGCTTCTATTCGGTGTTCATGGTGGCGGATCGCGTGCGCGTGGTCAGCAAGTCATATCTGCCGGATGCCCCCGCTTTCGCGTGGGAGAGCGACGGCGGCGAGCAATACACCATCGAGCCAGCCCCACGCGAAGAACGCGGCACCGACATCATCATCACGCTGAAAGACGAGGAAAAAGAGTTCTTACAGGGCTACCGCGTCAAGCAGGTGATCCGCGCTCATTCCAATTATATCGCCTTCCCCATCCACGTTGACGGCGAGGACGAGCCAACCAACAAGCAGACTGCGATCTGGCGCAAAGACCCCAAAGAAGTCGAAGATAAAGAATACGACGACTTCTACAAGATGATGACGATGGACTTCAACGAACCGGCGCACCGCCTACACATGCGAGCCGACTCGCCTTTGCAGTTCTACGCCTTGCTGTATTTCCCGTCATCCAGCGAGCAGAACATGCTCAGCCCGCGCCGTGAACCCGGCCTGCAACTGTACGCCCGCAAGGTGTTGATTCAAGAATACAACAAGGACATCCTGCCGGAATATCTGGGATTCGTGCAGGGCGTGGTCGATACCGAAGACCTGCCGTTGAGCGTCAGCCGTGAGAGCGTGCGTGCCAATCGCGTCATGGCGAACCTGAGCAAAGTCATCACCCGCCGCGTACTCAGCGACCTCAAGCGGCTGGTCAACAAAGAGCGCGACCAGTACCTCAAGCTGTTCCGCGCATGGTCGCGCTTCATCAAACAGGGCGTCTACATCGCGCCCGACCAGAGCGAAGACATCATGGAGATTCTGCTGTTCCAGACCACGCACGACGACGACCAGCATCAATTTTACACGCTGGCCGAATACGTCGAGCGCATGGCGGAAAATCAGCAGGATATTTACTACATCATCGCCGACGACTGGCACAGCGCCCGCCGCAGTCCGCATCTGGACGCCTTCCGCAAGCGCGGCATCGAAGTGCTATATTTCACCGAACCGGTAGACTCCGCGATGGTCATGGGCTTGACGCAGTACAAAGATCACGCCTTCCGCAGTGTGGACGAAGCCGAGATCGACCTCAGCGAGATCGGCACGGCACAAGACGAAGACGAATCACCCAACGATCCGGTACCGGCCAACACATTCGGCGCGGTGATCGAGCGCTTTAAGGCGGTACTGGGTGAGCGTGTGCGCGACGTGCGCGAGAGTCAAACGCTTAGCGGCAATCCGGCGCGGCTGGTCAGCGACGAAAACGCCGCATCGCGCAATATGTTCCGGCTGAATCGTCTGCTGGAACGCGAATACGAGCTTCCGGTGAAGATTCTGGAATTGAACCGTCGCCACGCGCTGGTTCACAACCTCAGCGACATGCTAGAGGGCGGCGATCAGACGGTGGTCGATGCGGTGATCGAGCAAATATTCGAGACCGCGCTATTGCAAGATGGCATCCACCCCGATCCGGCGTCGATGGCCGAGCGCCTGTATCTGCTGATGCAGGCCGCCACCGGCACCGCGACCGGCGATCTGGACTTCGCCGCCGCGCCGAAGATGGACGCGCCACCCGCCGCACCGCCTTCCGGCATCCCGGGAATGCCCAGCATGGAAGACCTCAGCGCGATGATGGGCGAAGATGCCTTCGCTGAGGGCGAAGATGCCGCCTTCGCTGAAGAAGAATTGACGGCTGACGAAAACGACGCCACCGCCACACATCCCGCCGCCAGCATCGAGGACGCCGAGTTCAGCGACGTGACCACCGGCGAAGAGACGGTTGACGCGCAAGCCACACAGGACGCCACCGCGCCCGACACGCAACAGACCGAAGCCTTTGACGAAGCGGACGACGCGGCAGACGCCGACAAAGAGGACATCAAATAAGCGTCGCCGCACACCGGCACGCATACAGAAAGGATACAGGGGGATGCGGCTCATCTTACACGGGGGCGCGGGGCCATGGGAAAAAGACAACCACCCGCAGGTATTGGACGGCATGAAACGGGCGTTGATCGCCGGATGGGAGGTTCTGCGCGGCGGCGGTAGCGCGTTGAGCGCCGTCGAGCAGGCAACCATCATCTTAGAAGATCATCCGCTTTTTGATGCTGGCTTCGGTAGTTTCTTGAACGACATGGGCGAAGTCGAGATGGACGCGCTCATCACCGACGGGCGCAACCGTGATTTCGGCGCGATTGCCGCCGTGATGCAGGTCAAGAATCCGATCACGCTCGCCCGCCTCATCATGCAGAATAGCGGTCATCGCTTCTTCGTCGGCGCGGGCGCGGAGAAGCTGGCGGTGGATTATGGCCTGCGGCTGGTGCCCAATGTCTCGCTGGTCACGGAGGAGGAGTTCATCGCCTTCCAGCATCGCCTGACGAACGCGGATGCCGTCATCCCGCCCGGACGCGGCACAGTCGGCGCGGTGGCGCTGGATAGCGTCGGCCATATCGCCAGCGCGACATCAACCGGCGGCTCGCCACACAAGAAGAAGGGGCGCGTCGGCGACGTGCCGATCTACGGCGCGGGCGGCTATTCTGATGATCGCTACGGCGGCGCGAGTTCAACCGGACTGGGCGAGAACATCATGCGCCACGTCCTCAGTAAGCAGGTGGTTGACCGCATCGCGGCGGGCGTCAGCGCGACAGAAGCGGCGGTTTCCGCCGCCGAGGAGGTGGCCGCCCACATCCCGGACCCGGAAGTTGGCGTCATCGCGCTGGACGCGGACGGACGGCTCGGCGCGTCGCACACTACCGCACACATGCCTATCGCGTGGATTGACGCGGCGGGTGATCTGCACACCGCCATGACCGGGCCGTATCCGCTAGAAGCCTAACGGAGCGCGAAGTCACGCGCCAGACGCGCCGCGTCCTCGTCGCTGAGTGTGTAACGCTTGGGGCTGGCGCGGCGCTGACGGGTGATCTCCGCTAAGGTCAGCGCGGTGGCGACGGAGACGTTAAAGCTCTGGATCATGCCTTGCATCGGAATGACCATGCGCGAATCGGCCATTTCCGCGCCGATGGGCGAGATGCCGTCCTTCTCATTGCCGACCATCACGACCAGCTTTTCCAGATGCGGCGCGGTGAAATCAACGTCATACAGCGATAACGCATCATCGGCTAACACCGTCGCCATGACGTGCCAGCCTTCCCCCTTCAACGTCCGCAAGCAAGCCGCCGTGCCATCGGCGAACGTGCGATAATCCAGCCACTTACTCGCGCCACTGGATGTATATTTACCGGCTTCGTGGATGTCGAAGTCGTCCGCGTCGGCGACGGTAAAGGCGATGTCCTGCACGCCGAAGGCGTCACAACTGCGGGCGATAGCGGCCAGATTATGCGGATTGTATACATCTTCCATCAAGACCATCAGCCCGCGTTGGCGGCGGGCGGCCACCGCCTCAATGCGTGCCTGACGGCGTAGCGTAGTCGGACCTTCGGTGGCCTGTAGTAGTTCGTCACTGGTCAAATAGCGTTGTCTGCTCATAAGCGTTTATATCGTGCTTTTTATCCATAAAAACCTGCTGTATGATAGCGGCATGTCCGGTGAAATCACAGGATGGGGAATCATCCGGCCACACTACGATTGATCGAAAACCGCGTAAAATAAGAGTAGAATAAGATGAAAAGTCGTGAACATTAGGAGAGACGGCGCATGATATTTGATGATGTAAAGAAAGCAGTGACGCATTTCTCGCCGGAACAATTACGACAATTGCGCGAATACATCGAAGATCAAGAGCAAAAATTTGTGCTACGTCCGGCAACGGTCAACATGGACGATCTGCTGACTGCACTTGCCGACATCCGCGAAGGATTAGCGCAGGAAGATTTCGCCGAGATCGAACGCGCCATGAACGAAGAATACATCGAAGCGTTGGACACTGAAGAATGAGCGTTTTTGTACTGGATACCAACGTCATTTCAGACATTGTGGC
>REDR01000112.1 GCA_007693385.1 Anaerolineaceae bacterium | reverse complement strand
GTTTACGGTTTACGGTTTACGGTTTACGGTTTCCAGTTGCGAAGAGCGTGGTTAATGGTAAGAGGATAGATATATGTGGTAGGGGATTTTTTTTTTTTTTGTGTGGGGGGGGGGGGGGGGGGGGGGGGGGGGGGGGGGGGGGGGGGGGCGGTGTGGGCGTCGGCGTGAAGGTCGGCGGCAGAGTCGGCAGGCGGTCAATGTCAATCGGTGGCTGGGTGGCCGTCGGCGGCGGCGGCAGGGTGAACGTCGGCGCAACAGCCGGTGCATCCGTCGCCGTGCTTTCAGCGACGATGGCTGGCGGTTCGGGATCGTCATCACCGGCCAGATTCAACACCTGCATGAACAGGAAGATCAGCCCGCCGATGACCACCAGCACCAGCGTGCCCAGAATGAACAGGCGTAAGCCTTCGCCCTCCGTGCCCTGTACTTCGATGGGGCGCGGCGGCGGCGCGGATCGTGGCGCGGGCTTTTCGCGCAGGCGCTCGATGGCGTCCGCGTCGATCTGCGGGGCGGCGGGCTTTTCGGCCTGTTCCAGCAGAGCCAGCGCTTGTTTGGCGCGTTCGTTGTCGGGATTGATCTGCAACACGCGATTCAGACACTTGCGGCGGTCTTCGCGCTTGGTCATGCACGATGCCAGCCACAACCACGCCTTTTCATTTTTCGGCTGTTGCTCCAAAACTTGCGTCAGCAGTTTGCGTCCGGTCACGCGATCACCGCGCCGTGCGGCGGCGATGCCGTTCTTCAAGAGTGTTTCTATTTCGGCCAAAATACCCCCCTAACTGGTCAGCGCGATGATGATAACCGCCAATACCAGCACAATCATCAAGACGGCGACGCCACCAAACAACAACAATTTACGGTTTTCATCCGACGCCTGCTTGTATTTTAGCTTATTCAGGCCACGTTTGGCGGCGGCATTATCCGGGTTGACATCCAGCACGCGCTCCAACCATCGGATGCGATCTTGCCGATCATCCGCGATCTTCGCCAGCCACATCAGCACCACCTCATTCCGCTTGTCGCGCTCATAGACCTGCATCAACAGGAAGCGGGCGTTCTGTTTGTCTTTACGCTTGACGGCCTGAATGCCGAGTTGTAACAATTCTTCGTTACTGGTTTCCTGTGTCATGTCAACTACCTTCTTTCGTCATACAACCGACAAAAACTCAATCCAGACGCCACAATCGGGTGTCCCCTATCGTTTTGATGAGCGCCGATTCCGGCGGGAACTGCTCGCGGATGATGGCGCTGTTGGCGTGGCTAGCGGACAACATCGCCCAGCGCGGCGTCGTCCGCAGGCGCTCCAAAACATCGCGGGCGGATTCCGGCGTCTGTGCGCCCCAGCCCAGATCAACCAGCACGCCGCGCCGCCACGCGGTTGACGGCTGGCGGTCATAATGCCATAGCGGATGCTGTGGCGGCAGTACCACGACTCCCGCCTGCAACGGCTCGCGCTCCGTCGTCAGCGCCGCGATGAACGCCGCCCAGTCGGGATGATCGCGCATCGCCAGCGTATTCGCGCCGATGCCCAGCACGAAGGCCAGCGCGATGATGAGCGCCGGAAGCAGGCCACGCACGGCGGGATAAGCGCTACGCTCGGCCAGCGCCACGCCGCGCACCGCGCCCGCCAATATCACCGGCAGGGCGACCAGCGCCAGCGCGATCACCGTCTCGCGCAGGGCGGGCAGTTCCGGCGGGGCGAAGCGGACAAGATACGGGATGAACGCGAGTCCGGCGACGCCCACCGCCATCAGCCAACCGCGTAGAGAGTCCCGCGTGGCGGATGGATCACCGCGCCGCGTCCACCACAGCAGGCCGCCATGTACCAGCACGGCGGGCGCGGCGACATGGTGCGTATAAAACAGAGCGGTCAGCGTCAGCGCGTAGGCGGTCAGGGTGCGGCGCGATAGGCGATGCGATGAATCGCGAGTCAACAGCCACGCGCCCAGCGCCACCAGCGCGAACGTCTGCGCGTAGGTATAGGCGGCGGTGGCCGCGTAGATCAAGCAGAACGCGCCGACCAGCACCGCCAGCCAACCGCGCCCGCCGCGCTCAATCCGCCGTGCCAGCGCGACGGACGCCGCCAGCCCGACGATCACCCATAGCATCGAGAGCCAGCGCACCGCGAACGGCGATTCACCGGCGATGCGCGTCCAGCCATTCAGCAGGGCGAAGTATAGCGGCGGCTGAGTGAGCGTCGTCGCCCGTTCACCGAACAGCACCCAGTCGGCGCGGATATGGCGCGGGATGTCACGCGGGGCGACATCATAGCGCACGTCATCGCGCACCGCCCACAGCGCCGCGCCTTCTTCCGCGCTCAAGCCGAGTCCGCGCTCCGGCATGAGGAAAATCCCCGAAGCCAGCAAGACGGCCAGCACGAAACCTATCGCAGAACGTCGGCGCATCGGCTAACTTTCCGGTCTGTACGGCTGACGGTACAGCCACCAGAACTTATCTTGCGGATAAGCCGGAGCCAGCGCCGCCGACCACAGGAAATCGGCCTCTTGATTGGCGGCGCGGCGCAGATGATTATCGGTGCGGCGGATCAACGCTTTGAGGTCATCGTCGGGCGCGATGTTCAGCGCGTCCATGCGGATCAGCGCTTCCTGCGCGATGGTGCGGCGGTTGACCTCCGGCGGATAATTGCGGGCGCACGCTTTCGGGTCGGCGTGGCACTCATCGAAGAATTGCCGCGCCGCCTTCAAGCGTGACTCGACTTCGTGACGCAACTTGGCGGCGTAGGGCTGGCGATTTTCGGCATGGATGCGGTCATGTTCACGGCGGATCGTCCATAGTTTATCGCGCTGGGTGTTGTCTAGCTGGCGTTCATCGCCCAGCACCGCCAGCCGCCGCAAGCGCATCACCAGCGCCCCGACGGTCAGGCTGGGCATGTTGGAGAGCGCCAGAAAGCCGCCGCCGCCCACACTGCCATACAGCGCGGACTGGCCGAGATAGTTCTCAAGCGCTCCCGTCATCGCGGAAGCCTCACGCAGATCGCGGTCAATATCATAACTTTGTGTCATCGTTTTTAGTCACCTCCATAAACCATCAAATCGCAAATCGCGCCCGCCGCTACGGTTGCCACGAACGCAATACGACGCCCGCACCATCCAGTATATAATCTTCCAGCGCCGCCGGCATGAAAACCGTCTGACCGGCCTCAAATGTCACGCTCAGGCCACCGGCATTCACGCGCCCCGCCCCTTGAATACAGGTCAGCGCGTGGAAGTGGCCGCCGCAGTTCAGCACAACCGGCGCACCCTTCAGGACGTGGCGCTGGGTGTTGAAATACGCGCTCTGCACCAGCAAGCCGTCGCCGGTTGTCGCGTGCGGGATGATCTGCGGCAGGCGGTCTAACCGGCTGACCTGCAAGCCCTTCTCGATGTGTAGCGGGCGCGGCTGACCGTCCAAACCCATCCGCCCCCAATCGTACAGCCGATAGGTGGTGTCCGATGATTGCTGGATTTCATACAGCAGGATGCCCGGCCCGATGGCGTGGATCGTGCCCGCCGGAATGAACAGCACATCGCCCGCGCTGACCGCCGCCCGCACCAGATACGGCTCTAACGTGTTGGTGTGGATGGCTTGCGTCAGCGTATCGCGGGAGGTGCGCGGCAGAACGCCGATGACCAGTTCGGCGGATGGCGCGGCGTCGAGTATGATCCATGCTTCGGTCTTGCCGCGTGGCTGGCCTTCCAGACTATCGGCCTGATAATCGTCGGGGTGTACCTGCACCGAGAGCCAGTCGTCGGCGTCGATGAATTTCGCCAGAAGCGGCAAGCCGTCGGCGGGATCGTTGCCCGTGCCGATCATGTCCGCGCCCAGCGTCGCCAGCGCATCGCCCAGCGTGCGCCCCTGCCATGCGCCATTGCTGATGATCGCGGTGTCGTGTAGTTCCCACGATTCGCCATACGGCGCGTCTTGCGGTAACGTCTTGTTGAGTACCGTCTGCAAACGCCGCCCGCCCCATACCTTGACATGCGTCGTCGCTGAAAGCAACATCGGATATAATGTCACGTCGTCTCTATTCCTTCGTCCACACCCTGTATACAAACTATTTTAGCGAACTTTCGACTATACTGATAGGACTTAGGCGCGGGCGCTACGCCCTACAGATTTTCGTTTGTGTCGGGGCGGGATGCATTGCCCCCGACACACCAGAAAGGAAAACCCGATTATGTTTCGTCTATGGATTGTCGCGTTTTTATGCTTCGCGCTGGTCAATATCAGCGATGCGGCGGAGTCCGAGCCGCCACCCTGCGACATCGACCTGAGCCAGTCCGCCGCCCTGCTGGTACGCGCACAGGCGCAAGCCAGCGCCGGGGATAATGCCGCCGCCCTGCGCCTCATGGATGAGGTGGTCGCCGCGCTGGACGCCATCGCCGCGACATGCGCGGGCATCACCGACGCCGATTCGCCCGCGCCGCCCGCCGACGATCCAACCTCAGCGACGGACGAGACGACGCAGACCTACACGCCGCCGGAGGGCACATTCAGCGCGGAGTTTCCGGCGGAGTGGCAATTATCCGGCGATGCGTTCTCGGTGCTGGCCGGGACGAGCGACAACGCCATCACCGCGCTGACGCTGATTGACGTTCCATTGCGGCGCGGGGATCGTGGGGCGGCGGTTGTCATCGGCACGCCGGACATGCTAGCGCCCGATGTCGTCGCCGGTGGCGGGGTGGATGACATCATCGCCGCGTTCCGGCGCACCTTCACCGATGACTTCGGCCTATCCATCGGCGCACCGCAGGATTTAAGCGTCAACGAGCGCGAAGGGCAAGGCTTCCGTTACAACACGGCGGGCTATAGCGGGCTGTTGCTGGCCGCGCCACTGGACGATGACGACACCTTCATGCTGATACTGGTGATCGCCGTCACCGGTGAGGACGCCGACCTGCCGACGCTGGCGCTGGACATCGCCGCCAGTGTGCGCCTGCTGGACGCGAACGACGAGTAGCGCCGCTATTGATCGGGCAATAGATGGTCGCGGCCTTCGCCGGGTTCGTCGGGCGCGTCACTGCTGGGTTCATCGCCCGCCGACGTTGATTCGCCCGTCGGCGTTGATTCGCCAGCCGTGTCCGGCGTCGAGACGCGCACGATTTCCTGTGTGCTGGTGGTGGTACTGCGTTTCGCCTGCGGTTCGGATGCGCCCATGTTGCTATTCTCGCGGGGGATCGCAACCGGCGGGCTGTTCTCGTGACTGCTGAGCGGGCTGGCGTGGACGGTAGATTCGCCCGCGCTATCTGCCCCCGCGATGCCGTCCGCCACCACGACGATCACGCTGACATTATCGCGCCCGCCGCGCTCGTTGGTCAGCGCGACCAATTCTTGAATGATCGCGGCGGGGTCATCGTGCTTGAGCGCGATAGCGGCGATCTCTTCCGGGAGCAGATGCAATGTCAGCCCGTCGGAGCACAGCAAGAGGCGATCTTGCGCGTCCAGTTGCGTGTGATACACGTCAATCTCTAAATCTTGCGTCTGACCGAGTGCGCGATATAGCACATTGCCCATCGGATGCCCCAGCGCTTCCTCGCTGGTCAGATGTCCGCCATCGACTAGCGCCTGCACGAAGCTATGATCGGATGTGATTTGCTGGATGCCGCCGCCGGTGTGCTTGACCAGATAGGCGCGACTGTCCCCGACATGGCCGACGATCACCTTGCGCCCCTGCACATAGGCCAACGTGACCGTCGTGCCCATGCCGCGCAATTCCGGGCGCTTGCGTGCTTGCTCGATGATGTTGTTGTTGGCGTGGCGGATGGTGTCCTGTAGATACGCGCTCAGGCCATCGTCGCCCCACTCGGCGCGGCTATTGGCGATGTATGGAGCGATCAGATCGCTTTTGACGGTTTCTACCGCGATGCGGCTGGCTTCTTCACCGGCCACCGCGCCGCCCATGCCGTCGGCCACCACCGCTAACACGCGCTGATCGTCCTGATGCCATAAATGGATGTTGTCTTCGTTGTTGTCGCGCACCTGTCCGGTATCCGTATGACCGCTACTGCGTAGACGGATTTCGCGTTCGGCATTGCTCATTTTTCGCTCCTCAAATCACGCGACGATCAGCGACGGTTCGGTTGTGATCGTCCCTCGCGTCATGATTGACGCCCTGTTATACATGATAATACATTTCTATTTTTGTCAACAGTCACACCGTTAAGGCTGGCGCATTTGCGGCATATATAATGGACGTAGCTGAATTGCGCCCACATCCGAAACAGATGCTGTTGGTCAATTGACTTTACCGCCATTTACCCGCATCCCCCGGCCGCTTCTCGCAAACGCTACGCTGGGAGAAGCGGAGGAAACCATGTTTTGAAGTCCCTCTCCCAGCCGCACAGCGGCGTTTGGGAGAGGGATTTAGGGTGAGGGCGATTCGCCAACAACATCCGAGACACAACCAGTAGGGGCGACGCATCCCGCCCACCTTAAAAAATAGCGCCTGCTGTGGTAAATTGAGGCGCGGAAATGTAACCATCGGATATGCAATGGCTGACCTAAACGACCTGTATCACATCGGCAATTATATTGACACTTACGCGCTGGGGCACTATGCACGGGTGTTTGACGCTTACGATTATCGCCACCGCCGCCCCGTCGCTTTTAAGGTGATGCGTAACGAGCATCTGAGCGAAGATGGCGAGATTCGCTGGGAGTTCCGCGCCTTTCATAACGAGGCTTCTCTGCTGGTCAAACTGGCCGATAGCCCGCATGTGGTTGACCTGTTCGACTGCGGCTATGTGGCGGCTTATGCTGATGTGCCGCAATCCGGCGAGATCATCAGCTACGGGCGCGACGTGGCCGCGTTCAGCCGTGATATGGTCGCCTATGCGGAGCGCAACTGGCGTCCGTTTCTGGTATTGCCCAACCTGCCACGCATGGACAATCTATTCTACCAGATGAAGCCGTCGCAAAGCGGCACGCGCTGGCGTCTGCCCACCGAAGAAGGCTTGATGCTGGCGTTTCAATTCGCGCAGGTGCTACAGATGGCGCACCGCCAGCACATCGTCTATCTGGATCATAAGTTGGAGCATGTGTACTGGGATGGGGCGAAGCTACGGGTCATCGACCTGAACAGTTCGCGCCAGCTTGACAGCAAGACCGACAACCAGCAATTCCGCGCTGATGTGCATAATCTGTGCGTCGGCATCCTGTACCCGATCTTCACCGGCCTGTCGCCGGTAAGCGGCACGCTCCGCCCGCAACCGGGCAACATGGCGCAGGTCGAAGCCCGCTACCGCGATGTGCAGACGCTCGATTTCGGCGTCGAGCCAACGCTGAGTCCGGCGCTCACCGCGCTACTGCAAAGCGGCGCCGCGCACGAGATCAACACGATAGATGAATTCGTCACGGCGTTGCAGGCGGTGTGCGCCCGTCACGGCTGGGACTTTCCCGGCCACCCGACAGACACCGCCAGCCGTCAAGCGCGTGACCAGATGCGCGAGGGGTTGCGCCATCTGCGCGAGGGGCAGGCCAGCATCCGGCAGGCGCGTGACCTGTTCCGGGACGCCGCCATACTCGACGACATCCCGGAAGATTTAGAGGGGGAATTGCGGCGGCTGGTCAAAGCGGTGAATGACCAGCTCAACCATCGCGTCATCCCTTAGCGGAAGACATACTGCACGGTGTAGCGGACGACCACTTCTTCACCCGGCGGCACGTCTACACGGAATTCAATCGTCGCGGAATCGATGCGCGTGAAATCGTGGCTGGAGTCCAGAATTTCCCAGTTGCTCCAGCGATACAGGCGCTCCGGCACGCGGATTTCTACCGCTTCATCATCCTTGCGGTTACGCAGGCGAATTTCAAACGTCTCCCGCGTCACGCGGTCACTGATGATCTCGAAATCCTGCTGACTGCGCTCGCCGACCAGATCAAAAGCGTTGCCCAAAAACAGGCTGATCTCTTCGCCCTGCGGCGTGTGGCCGATGCGATTCTCGCCGATCAAAAGCGCCGCGCCGTCGATGTCCTGCTGGTAAACGCGCACCCGTCCGGCGGGCAGGTCAGCGCCGAGTCCGTTTTCCTCATCGGTGGTGAATTCCAGATGCGTCTGCACGGTGGTGATGCCGCGCTGACCGTAACTGCGGTCACGAATCGGGCTGTGATAGCCGTAGAACGGCATCCCGCCATCGTAGACGTAAAAGGTATTGGCCGGGATGTTCGCACCACTGACGAATTCAATCTGCTTGGTTTCGTTATTGCCGATGGTCACGGTACGCCCGATTTCGTACAGGCGATACTCGAACAATTCGCGCTGTGCAACTTCCGGCGGCGCGGACATCGCCGGCATCGCCTCTTCCATCATCATATCCATACGCATCATGTCCGGCTCCGGTGCGCGGCTGACATCACCGGCGATCAGTTTTAGCTGGGCATCCGCAAACGCTGTGCCGCTCCGGTTGTCCATCGTCACCCACCCGTTGAGGTCAAGCGAGCGATTATCGCGGCTGAGCAGGATATTATAATCCGCCGACCAGCTAATGCCGCCGGTCAGGTAGGTGAGTTCGACTTCCTGCTCGCCGGTTTGATTCGCCAGCACCAGCCAGCGCAACGTCGGGCGCGTGATGAGTCCTTCCGGCAGGGCGGGGAACTGAATATCGCGCACTTCGTCACCGCGAATGATCGTCACCTGACCATCTTCACCCTGCAAGATAATGTCGCCGCGCCCGCTCAGCAGTGTGCCAGTGAACACGGTATCTTGCGACGTGGTGACGGTGATCGTCTGGTCGATGTAGCGGCGCAAGATCGCGTTGCTATCCACCAGATCGTAGACGTAATTCTGCTCCAGTACGAATGTGTTTTCGGGATCGGTCAACGAGACGAAGCTGACCGAAGTCGCGTCAATCGACGAGGCCACGTCGGTGAAGTTGATGGTGTTGAGGCCGGTGGTCATGTCGAACGTGCGCCGGTCACGGACGAGCGCCGTACCTTGATTGTAAACGGTAACGGCGACATCGGCTTCCGCCGGATCGCCGAATAAGTTGTCGTTGTCGTCGTCTTGCGCGGCCACTGTGCCAAACCCTAACGCTAAGATAGCCATTAAAACGAATAGTCTGATTGTCGGTAACATACTAAAACCTCCTGAAAGGTGAACGGATAAACGAACCACTGCCTTAAAGACGCCGCCGGATACGCGAAGGTTCCCGATTGATGATCCAGACACAACAGATAAGATTGACGGAAAGCGCGCCAGCGCTTAATATCAACTTAAAAAACACACGATAGGACTATATCTCCATTATGCGCGTTATTTTGCAAAGAGTAAATCAAGGCCGCGTCACGGTGGGCGAAGACGTGACCGGCGAAATCGAGACGGGGTTCGTGGCGCTGGTCGGCGTGACGCACGGCGACACCTCCGCACAGGCCGATCTACTAGCACAGAAAACCGCCCATCTGCGCGTGTTCGAGGACGACGCGGGCAAGATGAACCGGAGCGCGTTGGATGTCGGCGCGGGCGTGCTGGTGGTCTCGCAATTCACGCTGTACGCCGACTCGCGCAAAGGCCGCCGCCCCAGCTTCATCAACGCCGCCCCGCCGGAACACGCCGAGCCACTGGTCAGGCGGTACGCACAAACGCTGACCGAGCAAGGCATCACGCGGGTCGCGCATGGCGTCTTCGGCGCGATGATGCGCGTCGAAATCCACAACGAAGGGCCGGTCACGATCCTGCTAGATACCGACGAGTTGAACCGATGACCGCGCCGCCGCAAAAACCGGACTCCGGCGGGGGGATCAGCGCCGACTTGCGGACGCGGGCAATCACCGCCTTGATCGCGTTGCCGGTGGCCGTCGTCGGACTGTACATCGGCGGGGTGCTGTGGCTGGCGCTGATGGCCGCGCTCGGGGCCGTCGGCCTGCTGGAATTTTACGCGATCACGCGGGGCGATACGCCAGACAACCAGAAGCACGCCGGAGTTCCGCCGGTGGGGATCGCGGTATTCGTCGCGCTGTTGGGGAGCGCATTCGGCGTATTACAGACGCCCGCATTGCTCATCATCCTGATGATCGGCGTCGGCGGCGCGTGGGTGGCCGCCCATCAGCGCGGACGCGCCCGTATGCCGTCCACGTTGATGACGATAGCGGGCGTCGCTTATGTGGCGGTGCCGGTGGCGTTTCTGGTCGCTCTGCGCGGTAGCGCGGACGGCATCGCGTGGGTGATGGTGATTTTCGCCGCCACGTGGGGGACGGATACCGCCGCCTATTTCGGCGGGCGCAAATGGGGAAAACGCCAGCTCGCGCCGCGCCTATCGCCCAAAAAGACGGTGGAGGGCGCGATCTTCGGCGTGGTCGGCGGGGCGGGGGCGGCGCTGGCGGTGCTGGCCGTCGCCGGACTGGTCAGCGTGACCGCCGTCATCATGGTGGCCGTCGCGCCACTGGTCGCCATCGCTGGCGATCTGCTGGAATCCGCCATCAAACGCGCTTACGGCGTCAAAGACTCGCACATTGTCGGCCTCAACATCTTTCCGGGACATGGCGGCGTACTGGATCGCATCGACGCGCTGATTATGGTGACGTTATTCTGTTACCCGATTTTGCTGTTGGGTGGGTTGCTAAGCTAAAGATAGCGGCGGGGACTCTCACAGCCAAAAAGAGACAGGGGAGTGGTAAACTCCCCGGCTCTGAGGAGAGATGGCAAAGCACGAGCCTTGCTAAAATTGACCATGACGGCCTAACCGCCGTCTGTAATCCATGTTAATTCGCCTGCACGCGGACTGTGAGTGCCACCTGTCACCATTTATTTGTGATATTTCTCACAATAAGCATTCAGCCTCACCCATCGGCCTGTTGGCGCAGATGTTTTAAGGCTAATTCCAGCGCGGCGCGGACGCTGGCAACTTTATTCTCCACGCGGTCGCCCGCCCATACATGACGCGCCACCACCATCAGATCATCCGCGCCAGCCAGCCCGATGTATGTCAGGCCTACCGGCTTGGACGCGGTGCCGCCGCCCGGCCCGGCGATGCCGGTCACCGAGAGCGCATAATCCACCGTCAGCAGAGCGCGGACGCCCCGCGCCATCGCCGCCGCCGTCTGCTCGCTGACCGCGCCATGTGCGATCAACGTCTGCTCCGGCACGCCCAGCACGCGCATCTTCACATCGTTATCATAAGCCACCACGCCGCCGCGCATATAAGCCGAACTACCGGCGGTATCGGTGATCGTGCTGGCGATCAAACCGCCAGTACACGATTCCGCCGTGCCAATCGTCGCGCCGCGTTCGCGCAACGCTTCGCCCAGCATCGCCGCGAGATCATCACCCATAAGTACCCCTTTCATTAACTGTTCGTTTTACGATTCATTATATCAGGCGAATTCGCATCAAAACGCGACAAATCAGCATTTTATCAGCGCAAAAAATCCGGTTCAGGGGTATAATGTGGGATAAATCGCCCTTCGATTTGGGATAATGAGGGATAATTGCACCACATGGCGAACTGGGGCTGGCGTCCGTGTGTCCTGTTTGTATTTATCAGCGTACTCATCACCGGATGCGGTGAGGATATACACAACCGCCCTACATCATCCCCCACTGACTTACCCCCAATCACACTCATCGTCCGCACACCGGTAAAAATCCCACCAACCGACATTGGCCTGCCGATAATCACACATAACACCCACCCATCCCCACTTCTATTGACATCCTCACCCCCCAGACACAGCGCCCCAACTCCGTCACCGTTGCACGTCTCGACGCCGGTCTGTTACGCGCAGGCCGACGACAGTATGCTGTGTCTGGGATCGGTCAGCAATACCGGCGATCAAGCGGTGGGGCTTATCGTGTTGCAGGTGGTGGTTTATATGGATGACGGCCAGCAGATGGCGGTCAAGCGGGTGACACTGCCGCAGACGGTCATCGCGCCGGATAGCTCCGCGCCCTACCGCGCCCTGTTCAGCCGTGCCAGCGTGGAGATTGACCGCTTCGGCGGCGTAGCGGTCAGCGTGCTAAGCGCAGAACCGGCGGACGCCGCCCTGCTCGCTGATCTGACCTTTGAGGATGTGCGCGGCGAGATCAGCGACGGGCTTTATCGTGTGACCGGCGCTATCCGCAACACCGGCGCGGATGATCTGGATGCGGTGCGCGTGGTGGTGACGGTATACGATGAAGGGCGGCGGGTGATGGGCTTCCGT
This sequence comes from Anaerolineaceae bacterium, assembly GCA_007693385.1. Taxonomy (GTDB): domain Bacteria; phylum Chloroflexota; class Anaerolineae; order Aggregatilineales; family Phototrophicaceae; genus J038. The sequence goes on along the minus strand of REDR01000112.1, from coordinate 1,900 downwards.
GCGATTGAGATTCCGCATGTAGCGCCCGACGAGGCGCGCATCATCGCGCTGAACGTCATGCCACAGGTCGGCGGTGTCAACCTGTCCCATTCGCTACACGCGGAAGCCGTCCGCTAAATCAGCGTGCCGTCATCGCTGATGACCGTGCCGACGCTGGTATCGCCCATCACCGCGCTTTGCAGACTGTTCTCCGCCCAGAAATCCAGCACCATAATCGGCAGGCCGTTCTCATGGCACAGCGTAAACGCGGTCATGTCCATCACTTCAAATTTGCTGTCTAACACCTGCGCGTAGTTCAGGCGGTCATAGCGCACCGCGTCCGGATATTTCTTGGGGTCGGCGGAATAAACGCCGTTGACTTTGGTCGCCTTGATGACCACCTCCGCCTTGATCTCCATACCGCGCAGGGCGGCGGCGGTATCGGTGGTGAAGTACGGGTCGCCCAGCCCACCGGCGATGATGACCACGCGCCCTTTTTCCAGATGGCGGATCGCCCGCAGGCGGATATACGGCTCGGCGACGGCGTTCATCTGGACGGCGGTTTGCACCCGCGCATCGACGCCGCCACGTTCCAGCGCATCGCGCAGGGCGAGACCGTTCATCACGGTGGCGATCATGCCCATGTGGTCGGCGGTGGTGCGATCCATGCCGCGCTTGATGCCATTCGCGCCGCGCCACAGGTTGCCGCCGCCGATCACCACGCCGATCTGCACGCCGAGCGCCGCCACCGCTTTGATCTTGACCGCGATTTCATCGGCGCGATCCGGGTCAATGCCGAAGCCTTCCGGCCCGGCTAGCGCTTCGCCACTCAATTTCAACAGGATACGTTTGTAAGCTGGTTTTGTACTCATTTTTAGCCTGCTCTCTTCTCGATCAACACATCAACGGCATGACATCATGCCCCTGCCGACAAAAAAGGGATTAGCGCTGTGCTAATCCCTTTAAGATCACATCATTCAATCTGATTTTCGGTTATTGACGTTAAGCGGCGGTCTGCTATGCGTCATCGCCTTCATCGTCCGCACCTTCACCCAGCGCGAAACGGGCGAAGCGGCGCACCTGCACGCTCTCGCCGATGGCGGCCACCGTCTCCTGAAGCAGGTCGGCAATCGTCTTGGCATCGTCCTTGAAGAACGCCTGCTCCATCAACACCATATCCTCGAAGAACTTGTTCATGCGGCCTTCGATGATCTTCTTGAGGATGTCATCCGGCTTGTTGGCGTTCTTCGGGTCTTCCTTGAGGATACGAAGCTGTAGCGCTTGCTCGTGTTCGATGTCGGCCTGCGGCACGTCCTCGCGGTTGAGATACTGCGGCGCCATGCTAGCGATATGCATAGCGATGTCGGTGCAGAAGGTACGGAAGGCTTCGGTCTGCGCGACGAAATCCGTCTCGCAGTTGACCTCGACCAGCACCGCCAGCCGGTTGTTGAAGTGCGAATACACCTCGACGCGGCCTTCGTTCATGGTACGGCCAGCGCCCAATTTCTTGGCGGCTTTACTCAGGCCGCGCTCGCGCAACCAGTCAATCGCCTTTTGAACGTCGCCGTCATTGTCTTGCAGAGCGCGTTTGCAGTCTAGCGGCCCGGCGCCGGTTGCCTCGCGCAGTTCCTTGACCATCTTCGCGGTAATTTCAGCCATTGTGATTTATCGTCCTTAAACTCCGTTAGTCGTCGCGGTTTTGGTGCTTACGGGAAAAACAATCCAGATGCTACGAATTTTGTTTCGTTGACGTAGAACGCAATCCATCGCGCCGCTACAGGCTGTTTTCATCCGTAGCATTCATTCTGATTTGTCCGTTATTTCTCGCTGGCGGTTTCTTCGCCGCCTTCTTCTGCTTCTTCTTCGTCGTCATCGTCGCCTAGCTCTTGCTGGCGCAGTTTCTCGATGGAAGCCAGCGTCG
>REDR01000004.1 GCA_007693385.1 Anaerolineaceae bacterium | reverse complement strand
ATCCACGAGATTCTGCATTTCGGGGTTGTTCCAGTAGGTGGCGGGGGATTCTTCCCTCACCCCTAAATCCCCTCTCCCACTGCTTCGCGGGGAGAGGGGACTTTTTTCACCGTCGGGATTGCTCCCCTTCTCCCCACTGTGGGAGAAGGGGCCGGGGGATGAGGGGGCAGAACGAAGAAAAACGCTACGGATTTGTTGCAATACAGAGGACAAGTTCTTTTCGACAGCTTCGGCGGTGACACGCACAAACCGGATGCCGAGTTCTTCGATTAATTCCTGTCGTAGACGGTCTGCTTCTTGCTGTGTTTCATGGATTCTGCCATCCACTTCAACCGCCAACCGTTCATCAGCACAGTAGAAATCCAGCACAAACGCCCCCACAGGCTGTTGTCGTCTGAACTTGCGTCCGTCTAGCTGACGGTTACGGATTGCCTGCCATAAAATAGCTTCGCTTTGTGTCGGTTCTTTGCGGAAATTACGGGCAAGTTCCGTCATACGCTTCTTGAGTTCAGTTGGTACATCGAGTCGCGTAGACTTAGATTCCACACTCTCAACTCCCCCTCTACCCTTGTGGGAGAGGGGGCTGGGGGGTGAGGGGGCAAACGATTTACGCCGCGCTTCGACCAGCGCCGCATATTCGCGGTAGCCTTTCTGCGCGGAACGCAGGCGCGGTATCAGTTCCTCAAATTTACGGTCCAGCACCGGCCCGACAGTATGCTGAACGATGTACTTGACGATATAATCCGGTGTGTAGTAACTGCCTGTTGCCTTGCGCTCCTGCTTGTCGTTTTCGAGATAAACGTCACCCTTTGCCAGCGTCGCTAGCGGCTTCTTGACTTTCTTCGCGGGCTGATAAACCTCTTTGCCCTTCTGTTTGGTCACGGCCAGCGGCTCGGCGGCAATCTTCAGCTTAAATTCCAGCAAGCCTTCGTAGATGCTCCCCAACTGCCGCACACCGAGCGATTTGAAATCGATATAGGCCAACGCTTGCGTTTTGGTGTCCACATCACGGGTTAGCCGATCCAGCCCTAGCGCCAGATAACGGTCAGGGATACGGAATCGCCGCAAAAAGCGTCCGCTGTCCGTCTCCCGACTGAACAGACCGCCGTTATAAGTCGGCATGTTCAGGTCGTCCGAACCTTCGTCAATCACGGTGAAAAGGTCGCTCAAACGGGCGTACAGGTCGGCGCTGGTCGCTTTGTAGTGTTTGCTCAACTTGTCCGGCGATTCATCTAACACTGTGCCGCCCACGTCGGCGATCTCCCGCTTCAAGCGGTAAAGGCTCTTCTGACGATAGCCATTGACCTCACTCATCGGCACCAGTTCAAGGCTCTCCGCATACAGCGTGAACATCAGCCTGTAGAGAAATGTCATCGTCGCATCAAATACCGCATCAAGATCAATGTCGGCTTCCTGCTCGCCCTGCCCCCGCATATCGGCAATGAAGCCCTTTGCAAACTGCGGGAAAATCTCCACGAACACGCGGTCTTTCAGGCGATCACCGAGTTCTTTGGCATAGTCGGCGCTGTTCTTCAGCAGGTCATCCAGAAAGCCGGTAAACGCTTCGCGGCGGAACATCAACCACCAGTATTTCAGCGCGATAATCTGGTCATCGGCGGCGATGGCTTCTTCAAGGTCGATTTCATAGTAATTGGTCGCCTTGTTGCTGGCCGTCGATGAATACAAGCGCCATAGCTTGCCGTTGGTCACAATCACCCACGGCGCGACCTGCGCTTCCAGCAGGGAGACGACCATCGCGCCCGGAATCTCGAACGGTGTACCGCCTTTTTCTTCTTCCAGTTCGCGGCTCTCGTCCACATCATCCAGATTGCGATTCCAGACGTAGGTCAGCGCGGCGGCGATGGGCTGGTCATGCTCACGCTGTGAGCCGTCATCAGGTGCATACAGCAAATAATCAGCTTCTTCGGCTGACGATGAACCGGATTTTCTCTCGGCAAAGTCGAATCCAAGCAGTTTGAATGTCCGCTCAAACAAGCCCTTGCGAATGACATCCTCCGTCTGGCGCGTGTAGTTCTTGCGGGCGCTGGTCAAATGCCTGAACATTTCACGTCCGATAGGACGCACGTCTTCATCCCATTCCGGCGTGATGCGCGGGTCAGTCAGGCGTTCTTTCAGGTAATAATCGGAGAACAAAGCGCGGTTGTTGAAGTATTCTTCGCTCCATTCTGCCAGTATGTAGGCCGAACGCAACTTCTCCCATTGATAATCCGCGTCTTCTTCGGTGAAGGTGAAGCGCTTCAACACACGCAGGGCAACCGAATCCGGTTTGCGGCGATCTACCGTCAGCGGAATCGGACGAATAGTGACCTTCAAGCTCAAGCCCTTGCGTCTGGTCTTTTGCGGGTCGCTCCGCTCCAGATAGACAAATTCGATGTCTTCGTAATCGACTGTGAGGACGAGCAGAACCTTCGCATCGCTTGTCTTTAGAAAGCCGCGTGCCAGTTCATTCCGTAGTTTGGCTGTCACCGAGCGCACTTCAAACAGATAAACTCGTATATCTGCATCGGCGGTATCGGTTGCGATGAGTTCATGACGGCCTATCTGCATTTTGAGGTCTTGCTTGTTGGCGTAAGGTGTTGCATCCAGCGGAATCGGGCGGCGGATGTCCACGTTATAACGCAACTTAGCAAAGAAGTGCGCGATCTGGTCGGCGTTCTCTAATTGTTGAATATCGCTGGCATCAAGTTGTTCGTCATTGACACGCATTTCATCAGGCATAGCGGCTCTTTTCAAAAAATCATACAAAGCGAAATATGAACTTTAGAACCTATTCTAACCCGAATCGATATTTGAAGAAATATGGTCATGTACACACGCTTTTTGTCGGACGCGCCGCTAGGTGCGTCCGGTCGGCGTGGCGGAGCTAGCC
>REDR01000116.1 GCA_007693385.1 Anaerolineaceae bacterium | reverse complement strand
GCCGCCGAGCTTCAGCATCGGTAACTTCATCTGGTACGACTACAACAACAACGGGCGTTATGACCCGGATGATCCGTTCGATCCTGAAGCGCCGGTCCCCGGCGTGCGGCTGACGCTGTTCGCCGCCGACGCTGACGGCAACCCGACGGGCGGCGCATTGGATACCACCTTCACCGACGCGAACGGCTACTATCTGTTCGACGGCCTTGATGAAGGCGTGTATGTGGTGCGAGTGGATGCGATCAACTTCCGTGACGGCGAACCGCTGTTCGAGTATTACAGCAGTACCGGCGTCTACAGCGACGCGACGCTACCCTTTGATCCGGACGCTGACCCCGACGATCCGAACGCGGACGGCAACTTCCGCGAGGACACCCGCGACAACGGTATTGACGAGGACAATCCGGGCGTGAACGGTGTGTTCAGCGTGCCGATTCCGCTATCCAAGAATTCAGCGCCAATGGGCGAGGACGATCTCAGCGGCAATCCTGACGACGGCCCGGAATCCATCGGTAATCAGGGGCAGATCGACAGCAATAGCGACCTGACCCGCGACTTCGGCTTCTACAAGCCGATGAGCTTGGGTAACCGCGTCTGGCTGGATGCCAACGGCGACGGCCTGATTGACCCTGACGAAAGCGGTATTCAGGGTGTGACGCTGGAACTGTACCGCTTCGTTGGCGACACAGACGACGATCAAGACGATCTCGGTAACTACGAGCAGGTGTTCATCCTTGATCCGGCTACCGGCGAACCGACCACCACGCCGTTGACGGCGACAACCGACCTGAACGGCTACTATCTGTTCGACGACCTGACGCCGGGCATCTATCAGATTATCATCCCGGCCAGTCAGTTTGATGCCGGTGGACCGCTCAATGGCCTGAACCCGACACTAGAAGATGTCGATGTGGTTGATCCGAACGATCCGGGAAGCCGTAAGCTGATCGACAACAACAGCAACGGCGTTCTGGATGGCGTCGGCAACGTGACCAGCAGGCCGCTAACGTTGGTGCGCGACAGCGAACCGGAAAACGAGAGCGACTTCGGCCCCGACGGTTACGGTGAACGCGCCACATCAGACAACAGTAACCTGACGTATGACTTCGGCTTCACCGGCGGCTTGATGAGTTTGGGCAATCGCGTCTGGTTTGACCGCAACAACAACGGCAGGATTGACGACGACGAAGACGGCATCGCGAATGTGATCGTTTCGCTGTACCGTGACAATAATGGCGACGGCTTGCCGGATGGCGCGGCCATCCGCACCACGACCACCGACGCTGAAGGCTACTATCTGTTCGATAATCTGGCGCCCGGACAGTACATCGTCGGGCTGAACAATAGCAACTTCGGCGCGGGGCAACCGCTTAACGGCCTACGGAGCAGTAATGACGGCGACGCGAACTTCACCGGCCCGGTTGATGAAGTAAGTGGCGAATTCGTCCGCGAAGATAACCTTGACAACGGCCTGAGCAACGGGCCGGGCTATGGCGCGAACGGGCGGCATCCGGCCTATGGCGTGATAACCGACACCATCACCTTGACGCTGGATCAAGCGCCGGTCAACGAAGACCCTGACGACATTCAGGTGATTGACGGCGAGCCGCAAATCGGCGCGGGCGGTGACAACGCCAATAGCGACCTGACCCGCGATCTCGGCCTGTATCGTCCGATGAGCATCGGCAATCGCATCTGGTACGATACCAACGACGACGGCATTCAAGACCCGACCGAAACCGGCGTGCCCGGCGTTGAGCTGGAACTGTGGCGCTACATCGGTGAGGGCGAAGCCGACGACGACGACTTCGACCCGACAGACACCGACAACTGGGAACAGGTGGACACCACCACCACCGACGATAACGGCTACTACATCTTTGATGGGCTGGGCGAAGGGCAATACGTGGTGCGCGTCGCGCCGGATAACTTCGCCACGGACCGCATTCTCGAAGGATTGGATACCAGCTCGCAGAGCTTCACCGACGACGCCGACCGCAACAATAACGGCATCCCGAACGCTGACCCATCCGATAACGTGACGGAAGGCGTCCGCACCAACGTCATCACGCTGACGGTCAATAACGCGCCAACCGGCGAAACCGACCTCAGCGGCAATCCGGCGCACGGGCCGAACTCACGCGGCAACTTCGGCGAGACCGACAACAACAGCAACTTGACGGTTGATGTCGGTTTCAACGCGGCGTTCATGAGCATCGGCAATCGCGTCTGGATTGACGAAGGCGCGGGCAGTGGCGTGTACCGTGACGGCATCCGGCAGGAAGACGAGCCGGGCGTGGACGGTGTGCGCGTGCGGCTGTACTTCGCCGACGCTGACGGCAACCCGATTGGCGGCCACATCGCCACCACGACAACCAGCGACGGCGGTTACTACCTGTTCGACGGGCTGTCGCCGGGCAACTACGTTGTTCAGCTTGCGCCGTCCAACTTCGTCGGCACGGGCGTCCTGCGTGGCTACGGTAGCACGCTATTCACCGCCGACGGCACGACGGATGATCGCAATAACGGCTTGCCGAATGGCAGTCCGGAGATCAACGGCATCTATTCCGGCCTTGTGACGCTGACGCTGGACAATGCGCCGACGGGTGAAACCGACATCGAGCCGGGCGGCGACATCGGCGCGGGTGGCAACGACGACAACAGCAATCTGACGGTAGACTTCGGCGTGTATCGCCCGATGAGCCTGGGTAATCGCGTCTGGTTCGACAATGGCGGCGGCGCACAGACCAACAACGGCCTGCAAGACACCGGAGAGCCGGGAATCGCGGAGGTGCGTCTGGAGCTATGGATACCGGACGCTGACGGCCTGCCCGATGAGCCGTTCATGGTGCAGACGTTTGACACGGACGGCAACCCGACCATGACACCCTACATCACGGAAACCGACACCAACGGTTACTATATCTTCGACGGCCTGCCGCCGGGTGAGTATGTGGTGGTTGTCTCCGCCAGTAACTTCGCCAGTGGTGCGCCGCTAGATGGCATGACCAACAGCGAGCCAATCCGCCCGGACATCCTGACCGGCGAGACGACCACAGACCGCAACAACAACGGCGTGGACGAAGCCGATCCGCAGGTTAACGGCATCCAGAGCAACGTCTTCACGCTGGAACTGGGCGCTCAGCCGACCAACGAGACCGACCTTAGCGGTAACGCGCTGGCACACGGGCCGAACTCTCGTGGGCGTAACGGCGAAGCGAACAACAACAGCAACCTGACGCTGGACTTCGGCTTCTTCTTAGGTGATGAAACCTTCATGAGCATCGGCAACCGCGTCTGGCTGGATGATGGCGCGGGCGGCGGTACCCGCAATGACGGCATACAGAACGGCGACGAAGCCGGCATCGAAGATGTGACGGTGCAACTGTTCCGCGCCGACACAGACGGCAACCCGACGGGCGCGGTCTTGCAGACGACGACCACCGACGAAGACGGCTACTATCTGTTCGATAATCTGGTGCCGGGGCGTTACGTGGTGGTCATCCCGCCGAGTAACTTCAATACGCCCACAGCGCCGCTATACGGCCTGCTGAGCAGTACCGGCGCGTACACCGACGACAATACCGGCGGTGATCGTGACGACCAGCGCGACAACGGCATCGACTCCAATGATCCGGCGACAACCGGCATCCGTAGCGGGCTGATCCAGCTCGTGCTGAATGATGCGCCGACGGGTGAAGGCGACTGGCCGGTTGACGATGACGATAACCCGATCATCGGCGCGAACGGTGTTGACAATAACGCTAACAGCACGGTTGACTTCGGCTTCGTGCCGCAATTCGACTGGGGCGACGCGCCGGACAGAAATGAAGACGGTACGTTTATGTTCACCTTCCCCAACGGTAATCCCGCAAACTACGGCACGCGGGAAATCAACGACGGGCCGCGCCATCAGATCATCCCCGACCTATATATGGGCTTCGTGGTGGATGCTGAAGAGGACGGCCAGCCGACAGTCGGCGCGGATGGTGATGACACAAGCGGCGTAGATGACGAAGACGGCGTGACCTTCCCGCCACTCGTGGCCGACTCGCCCGCCGATGTTGAGGTGCGCGTGTTCAACAATACCGGCCAGACCGCTTATCTGATCGGCTGGATCGACTTTGACGGTAGCGGCACGTTCGATGATGGCGAACAGGTGGTGGTAGAAGTGCCGCCGAGTTCCGAACCGCAGACGGTGAATATGCCGTTCTACGTGCCGGTTGGCTCCGACTTGCTGACTGCGACGGGCGGCGAGACATACGCCCGCTTCCGCTTGACGACGGACACCAGCATCTTCGTCGATGGTGACCCGAATAATCCGCCGTCACCGTTGGGCGAGGTGAGCGATGGCGAAGTCGAGGACTACCGCGTGGAAATCCGTGCGCCGGGCGTGTCCATGAATAAGACCAACGGCCAGAACGCGATTGTTGTCGGGCAGGAGACGGTGTACACCGTGACCATCCGCAACAGCGCCAGTAGCCCGCGCACCGTGACCAACCGCCAGTTCATCGACGAGTTGCCGCCGCAGTTCTTAGAAGATACCGTCGGCTGGTGGTGTGAATCTAACGCGCTCGCCAGTTGTATCAGTGGGCAGGCTAGCGCGAATGTCGGCACGGCGGATAACCCCATCGCGGGCGACCCGATCTTCAATGTCGATCTATCGCCGGGCGGCGAAATCATCATCCGCATCCGCGCCACGCTCGACCCGACGCTGATCCCGCCGCCGACCACCGTCACCAACACCGCCAGCCTTCTGCTGACCGATGAGACGGTCATCGCGGAGGACGAAAGCGGCATCATCTTTGACCCGCCAGCCGGTACCAAAGTCGGCGTGGTGGTCGATGAAGATGCGTTCCGCATTCGCTGGACGATGGTCTGGTTCAACACCGGCACACGCGAGGCGGCCACCGTCAGCGACGTGCTACAGCCCGGCCAGACGTTCGACGGCAACCTGATCTGTACCGCGTTCGGCGCCAGCGTGACGCAAAGCTGTGAATACAACGCGGCGACCAATACCGTACTCTGGACGGGCGAAATCGACACCAGTCAGGCGAATCGCGTAGAAATCGCGTTCGACGTGACCGTGCCCGGCCCGGGTTCGTATACCAACGTCGGCACGATCACACGCGGCGGCGAGACGGAGAGCGCAGAGGCGACGGTCAACATCGCTGACGACCCCGAAGACCCGCTCGGCCCGTTCGGGATTGATCCGGCCATCGTCAAGCTGGTAGACCCGATCTTCGCGCAACCCGGCGAAGATGTGGTCTGGACGATCTCGGTCATCAATCCGCACGGCGTACCGCTCAGCAATGTGCGCTTCGTGGACGAGATGCCGGAACAGTTCGAGATCATCAGTACCGAGTCGCCGCCGGAAGGTGAGCTGACCATCGACGGGCAGACGATCACGTTTAACGTCGTGACGTTGCAAGCACAGCAGACGCTGACCATCGAAATCTTGACGCGCCTGCGTCCGGATGTGGTGCCGCCGTTCATCGTGACCAACCTTGCGGTACTGCAAGGCCAGTATCGCGGTGAAGCGCAAGCCGAAGTCCGCAGTATCGGCGAGCTACCGGCCACCGGCGAGACGCCGTACTGGGCGCAGTCCACATGGGCGAGCTGGCTACGCGATCACATGAACTGGGTGCGCGAGATCACCGCACCGTAAATCGTCGGGGCGCGATCCGTTGCGCCCCGATCAACATATAACGTCAATCGTCAGGGCGTAGCGTGCTACGCCCTTTTTTGTATGGCGTCGCCTTGCCCGTATTTCTATTTCTCGTCGCATTGGTTAGAATAGGATGATGCGGGGTGGTTGGCCGCCACCCGGAACGACGGGCGCATCTTTTGCGTATAGGCTAATAGCGATCACACAAAAGGGAAGATCATTATGCGACGTAACCGGCACAATATCATCTGGCTGGCCGCGCTGGGCATCCTCACCCTGCTGGCTGTCATTTCGCCCAATGTTGCGGCATCGGCGCAGGCTGTGTTGCTGGCGGTGTTCGTGCTGGCGATGATGGGCGCGTTTATGGATGTCAGCATTAGCGAGCGCCTGTTCAAGCGCATCACCGAGCAGGTGACCGCACGACAGAGCCGCATCAGTTCGGACGCCCGCGAAGCGCGGGAACGCGCCGAGCAACGCGGCAGTTACTTCATCGAAGACCTGCAAATGCTGGATATTGGCGTCATCACTGCGCAATCGGGCAGTGATGGGCTGGTGATGCGCCGCGCCCGCACCATCTCCAAAGACGACGACGGCGCACGGCCTTTCGTCACGTTGTACGTGCCACCGAAAGACGCCGAACGCACGATCAACGTGCGCTTTGAATTCATCGACCAGAACGGACAACAGCGCTACGTGCATCAGATGAACCCGTATCTGCGCGAGGGGGAGTTCAACGTGCTGGCCGACCATCACCTGCCGCTTGATGGCAACGACGAGGTGAACGGGGTGGGCGACTGGGATTTGCGCGTGTACATCAATAATGTGCTGGTCGGCCTGCATAACTTCCATTTGACGGTCAGCACCACAGAACGCCGCGAGCGTGCCGCCAGTCGTCAACCAGCGCCGGAGGCAACCGACACGCCCGCCCGCCGCTTGAGCGCCGAACGTCGTGACGCGCCGATCAGTCTGGAGGATTTATTGCGCGGCGATCAGCAGGGCAAGGGAGGCAGATAGATGAACTTCAATCGCGGTTGGGATGGTATGTCCGACAACGAACGCCTGATGTTGGCGCTCTTCGCGCTTTTCGTGATGGCGGTGGTGCTTCAGATCAGCAATATGATCTTGCTGGTATTGCCGTTTGTGCTGTGGTGGCTATGGCGCGATGGCGACGACGGCGAAGCCGACGACACCGACGCCGACTCGATGCGCTTCGCCGGTGGGCGCAATCTGGAGAGCGTGCAACCGCACGCGCTGGCCGCTGTGCGTGAGGCCGGAATGGACCCGGAGCATTTACTGGTGTTGCCGGTAGACATCGGCTTGATCGCCTTCTACGACGACGATGAACCGGCGCTACACCACACGCGCCCCATCCCCGATGATAGCGACTACATCCAGCCTTTCGTTCAGTTGCGCGTGCCACAGGCCGCCGTCGGCAGTATCCGTTTTGAGATTCATGACCATTACCGCCAGCAGGTTTTCGTGCATGAGGATGTGTACCGCCTTGAGCGCGGGCGGAATCTGGTCACGCCGTCGGCCAAGGTGCCCCTGCATGATGAGCAGAATAACGATGGTGTGTGGGAAATGCGCGTCTATGCGGATAAGCGCCTGCTGGCGCGGCACGTCTTCGGCTGGGAGCACGCGCAGGCGCCCGACTTCGAGCGCAAAGTCGGCGAAGATGGCGAGATCAACAGCGAGCTACGCGCCATCCTCGCGCAGAGCCGCCTCGAGAATCTATCGGTGGATGAACTGCTGGCTTATCAGGATGAGGACGACGGGCGAGATGATGCGGCGCGGTCTGCCCGCCGTTGATTGCATGGCGAGTTAAGCGCCGTCTAGCGCTTTTTCTCCGTCCGCCGCAGAGGGTGGTGGGGCGGGCTGATAAAGCGGGATGGAGAAGCCGAACGTGCTACCCTGTCTGTATTCGCTCTCGAAAAATAGCTTGCCCTTGTGCCGTTCGATGATCTTCTTCACGATATTCAAGCCCAGCCCGCTACCTTCCACTTTGCTAGTCTCGGCGGTACTGGCGCGGGTGTAGGCGCTGAATAGATCGTCTTGTTGATCTTCGGGGATGCCGTAACCGTCATCTTCGACGGAAAACGACACGCAGTTATCGGCCTGAGAGGTGTGCAGATACGCGGTGACGTTGCCGCCCTCCGGCGTATATTTGATGCCGTTGCTGATTAGATTAATCATCGCCTCGTAGATTTGCAGGGGATCGCCGTTGATGATCGTCGCTTCGTCGGTGCGCGGCACGAACGACAGGTTGATCTTCTTCTCCTGCGCCAGCCACCGGAATTCATGCACCGCTTCTTTGGCGTGCGGCTTCATGTCGAACGGCTCGGCGGTCAATTCCTGCGCCATGCGCTCGATGCGATCCAGCGATAGAATCTCGTCGATCATCACCGTGATGCGCCGCGTGGCCGATAGCATCTGCTGAACATAGTCGTTCAGTTCGTCGTCGAATTGCTCGGCGTCGTCCTCCAGCATGGACAGATAGCCCATCAGCACCGACAACGGACTGCGGAGATCGTGCGCGGCGATGCGGATCATGTCGGTCTTGATGCCTTCCAGTCGGCTGACCTGCTCATATAGCCGCTTCAATTCGTCGATCTGGTCTTGCGCTTGCCGGTAGAGGCGGGCGTTTTCCATCGCCATCGCCACGCGATCCCCGAACACCTGAATGAAATTGAGCGTATCCTGATTGAATAGATCATCCCGCGCCGTCTCTAGGCTGATGATACCGATGATGCGATCCCGCGAAACTAACGGCCCGACCACTTGCGGGCGTTTGGTCGTGGTGTTGAGCGTCGCCCGCCGCGATTCCAGCGCTTCGCCGATGGCTGGCGCTTGCATATCCAGCGCCCCCAATGCATCAAGGCCGGAGAACTGCCCGACGGTCTGCGCGGAGATGATGCGCTGGTCGGCGTCTAACAGCGCGATGACCCCCGCACTGCCGCCGGTCAGCCGCGCCGCCGCGTCCAACGAGATCAACAGCACGTCATCGACGCTGAGCGTGTCGGCGATTTCGTCGGTGATCTGGCGCAGGATGTACAATTTTTCCAGACTGCGCCGCAATTCTTCTTCCGCGTCCTTGCGCTGGGTGATGTCGTGGAACACCCACAGATAGCCCTGCACATGGCCGTAGCCGTCCTCCACCGCGTTGACCTGTAAGCTGTATTGGCGTTCGCCCCACACGATTTCGCACTCGTGTTCACAGTCGCAAGTCGGCAACTGCGGGAAGGTGGCGGCCAGATTCGCGCCGCGCACGTCTTGCGCCTGCACATTAGCGATGCGCGTTAGCGCCGGATTGATGGTACGAATCCGTTTTTGCAGATCAACGATCATCACGCCGTTTGGCATATTGGCGATGATGCTATCGTAGGCCACCGGCAACAGGTCAGATATACGAAACTGAAAACGCCCGACACTCATCGCATAGGTGATGAATGCGCCCAACACCGGAAACAGATCGACGCGATACCAGCCATGCACAAGCGGCCACGCCAGCAGAGAGAGCGCGGTGACGATCACGAATGCCCACACTAAAGGCGATACCGTGTCGCCTTTATCGCGTCTCAGAATCCAGCCGACCATCACCGCCAGCCCGATTAAGCCGTAGCCGAGCGTGGCCGCCAGATACAGCGCGGCCAGCGCTCGCGGGTATAGCGCCACCGCCTCAAAGCCCAGCGCGGAATCGACGACGGTCATCTGCCATAGTAGCTCGTTGGGGTTGAGTAACGTCAGCGCGGTGGTGATTCCGGCTATGGCGACCATCGGCTTGAACCAGCGCTGATTTATTGCGCGGTATTTGCTGGTCAGGCGACAGGCCAGCGCCAGCCATACCAGCCCGAGCCACGGGCCTAGCGCCAGCTTGATGCGTTCCAGTGCCATCATCAGCGCCGCATTATTCACTGAGAGCGCGACGGCATACAGCAACGCCCACGCGCTCACCAACCACGCGAACAAACGTATTTCCGCCGCGCCGCGTGTGTTGCGTCGTTGCGCGATGAGGCTGACCCATGCCGATACCAGCGCGGCCACCAGCGATATAGTGATGAGAGTTACCTGCCATACGAACATTTTACGTTCTTTGCAATCTGTTACCTGTTTAGGAAATTGGCTGTATTGTATACCATATTTTAACGGTTGAAAATCACTGACAAACGTCGTTAATCTATACTCTTTTCGGATTCAGGCGTCGGCAAGCGCAACTGAAACACACTGCCAACGCCGACCTGACTTTGCACGCTCAAATCGCCGCCATGCAACAGGGCGATCTCGCGGCTGATGCACAGGCCGAGTCCCGTCCCTTTGATGTCGCTGACCTGTTCGCCGCGATAGAATGGCTGAAACACGCTCTCCAATTCTTCCGGCGCGATGCCGATTCCGGTGTCCTGCACTTGAATGACGGCCTGCTCGTCGTGTTGCAGGCGCACGGTGACGCGCCCGCCGTTCGGCGTATAGCTCAGCGCGTTGTTGATGAGGTTGGTCAATACCTGCCCGATGCGATCCGGGTCAATATGCACGTTGAGCGGATCGGGGTCAAGGTCGATGACCAGTTCGATCTCGCGCTGTTGCGCTTCGATCTCGTGCAGGCCGATCGTGTCGCTGATGACCTGTTGCATGACGACGTTGCGCCGTTGCAGGCGGATGACGCCGTTCTGAAAGCGCGACATATCCAGCAAATCTTCGATCAGGCGGTTCATGCGGTCAACCGCATAGCGAAACATCTGGATATGATCGACCATGCGCATCGGGTCGCGTTGCATCAGATAGATGCGCGTGTTGATCGACGTTAGCGGCGACCTTAGCTCGTGGCTGGCGTTGGCGATGAAGCGCATCTTCTGTTCTTGTAGCGCCTTCTGCTCGCTGATGTCGCGGAGCAAGGTGACGGTACGCAGGCGGTCATCGTGCCATTCAATCGTGGAGACTGTCGCGCCGGCTTCGAAGCGCACGCCGTCGGCACGCTCGACGATCACTTCGCCGCGCCACACCGGATGATCGCGCAAGTACGCTCTGATGCGTCGCCAGTTCTCCTCGTCCCGCGTTTCGACGATGAACAGGCCGCTATTCTGCCCGATGATGTCGCTCATCTGGTAGCCGGTCATAGCGGCCAGCGCTGGATTGATATATTGAATGACATGATTTTCCGCGTAGTAGATGCCTTCGGCGGTGCCGTCGAGGATGGTCTGCATGTGGCGCTGTTCGCGCTCTAGCTCGGCGGTGCGTTGGGCGACGCGCTTCTCTAGCTCGCGGGTGTGGTTGGCGTTGCGGATGGCGATGCTGGCCTGATCCGCGAATGATTGCACCCGTGATAGATGCTCGCCGGTGAAGCTATTCGGCTGGCTGTGATCGACATTCAGCACGCCGATTAACGTATCCTGATGAAAGATGGGCACGCCCATATAACAACGGATCATGTCCGGTTCCGGCAGACTGCGCCAGCCCGGTTCTTTGTGAACGTCCAGCCAGATCAAGCCGGAGCGCTCGCGGATCATGCGCCGGATGGCGCTATCGGTGCGGATGTTGAATGTCAATTGGCTCAGCTTGGCGTGATGCTTGGCCGGAAAGCCACGATGCCGGATGATGCGGGCGTGGTCGCCTTCAACCAGCATGATTGAGGCGAAATCATGCGGCACGATGCGCGGCAGATTGTCCAGAATGGTATCCAGCACCGCCTCCAAACCCAGCGACGAATTGAGGGCGGCGGCGACGCGATTCTGCGCTTCGATGATGGCGCGTTGCTGGTCTTCGGCGACCTGTGTGCGCTTCTGCTCGATCAGCGATGTCAGCACGTTTGCCACCGACTTCAAGAAGTCAACGACCTCTTTGCTGAACGGGTTGTGCTCGGTGCGACAGACCACCATCACGCCGACGGGGGCGGCGTGCGCGATCAGTGGCACGCAGACCATACTGGCGAAGCCGCTAGCGGCGACCTGCTCATAGCGCCGGTCATGGGCGCTGTCGTCGATGTTGATGACCACCCCGCGCCGTATCGCATCGGCTAGCGGTGGCTCGGCGACGCTGTAAATTTGTTCCGGCTCGTCCGTCTTGTCGCTGATGCGATGGTCGAAGATCACGGTGCGCTGATCGGGCGCAATCTCGATGATGCGTACATAGTCGGCGGTCAAAGCCTGCCGGATCAACGTGGCGGCGTGGCGGATGATCTGATGCGTGGTGTACACATCACTCAGCGCCCGTTGTCCCAGTTCCGCGACGACGGCCTGCCGGATGGCGTGGTCGGAGAGCGCGTTTTCGCGCTCGGTGCGGTCTGTGATGTCATGCGCGATGCAGATGAGCGAGACAACATCGCCCTGTGCGTTGATGCGTGGGTAGGCGTGGTTTTGCACCCAGCGCGTTTGACCGTCGCGGGTGATGATGCGGGCTTCGATGGTGTGTGCTTTGCCGTCCCACGCGGTTTGAAGGTGCTTGCGGACGCGCTCGCGGTCTGCCTCGTGGATCAGCGATAGCGTTTCCGGCTTGATGAGGCGATTACGCGGGTAGCCGGTCAAACGCTCGAACGCGCCTTCGATGTTGTCGAACGACAGGCGCTCCGGATCGCCGTCCTCCAGACGCACTTCGTATGTGAAATCACTCATGGCGCGGGTGATGATGGTGGCTCGTGTCAGCAGGCTGTCGTGTTCTTCGCTCAATGTCTGGAATAGCGCGGCCTGTAGGCGTGTGCGCTGTGTCAGCGTGCGCCGTGCCAACCCCAGCCCCAGCGCCATCAATGAGACCGCGCTGAGGTTGACCAGCGCATTCACCATCAGATCATCATAGACGATGTGATCGGGATACAGTAACGGCAGGGCGGCGACGATGCCGACGACGGATACATTAACCAGTATTTGCGCCGCCATTGATAAGAAAAGCGCGGCCAGCAAAATCGGGATGATGAGATATAGCAAGAAAGGCGACGCCGCGCCGACCTGCGGCGGCGTCGCGTTGACGATCAGACCGGCCACTATCGCCACGATGCCCAACCAGATTCCGCCGTTGGGGTATCCCATGCGCGTGACGGCATACGCGGCGACAAGACCGACCAGCGCTAGATTGATATGCCATGATTGGAAGTTGATCGGATAGCCGACGATGGTGAAGATAGTCAGCGTTACCAGTGCGAACACGATAATGACGAGCAGGATGCCGGAGGCGTAGCGAATGCGGTCTGCTATTTCCGTCCGTTTGCTATCAAACGGCGCGATCAATCGGTCAATAGTCTGTGCTACCATCTTATCGGCCATGTGATTCTGCCTGCGGCTACCACTCCATCTTGTTCTTTATCATCTTATGCTAATTTAGACGAATGAGCAACCGGCTAAACACGAACGCGGTGCGCCGGTGACGCAAAAAGGGGCGTAGCACGCTACGCCCCTACAATCTGTTATGACACGATGGCCGACGATTTAGGCCGCTTCCAGCCCTTCGTTGCCGCCTTCGATTTCTTCGTACACGTAACCGTCATGGTTGCTACGAATCTGCGCGACATAGGCCAGCAAGATACCGTAGATCACCTTCGATGCCACGTCGGCGACGGTGAATGTGATCTGCCGCCCGACGACGCTCATCGCGCCTTCATCCCATAGCGGCATCAGGTACGCGCCCGGATACAGGAACCACGACACGAAGAACAACACGCCGATAGTGCCCATCACGGTGGCGGCATTGCCCGGCAGTTCTTTACGCGCTTCTTGAACGATCTTATATATCAAGAACAACACATGGAAGAAGAACAGCGTCGAGATAGCGCCCCAGATGAAGAACGGCGTGCCCGCCAGCGAGTAGCTCAGGATTTCGCCCGCCTCACCGCGCACCACTTCCGACACCTCATAGAACTGGCCGATGTAGCCGGTGACGATCATCATCGAGCCGGAGAAGAAGAACCAGTTACGCAACGAAGCACGGCGCTGTTTGGTGATTTCCACGATGAACAAAATCTGAAGCAACAGCATCGGCACGTCGATCAACCAGTTCAGATAGCGATAGCCGTTAGAGAACGGTAACGCGGCTTCATCACGGATGAATAACTGCTGTGTTTCATCCCACATGAAAGCGTTTTCCCAGCTTTGTTGCTGGAAGAACAGGATTAAAAAGGCGGAGACCATCACGACAACCGACAACACCGATGAAATGCGATAACGCGGTGCGACGGTGCGGATGGTCAAGATAAAGTAGAATAGTGCGGCCAACATGATGGCGAAGCCAACCGTCAGCGTATGCGACACCATGTAGAATTCCATGGCGTTGTATGAGAACAGGTTCTCATAACTCGGTGGTAACATAGTCAAAGCTCCCCAATGTTATGCTAAATATGTGAATCACGAAATACGTCACAGATTTTTCAACTAACGTCAAAACTTTCAGTATGTTCTAAACGATATGCGCGTGAGATAAGGCGGGGTATTGTGTGCGATAAAAATTCGGTGAGCGCCATCTGAGCGGCGGCTTATATGGCGCTCACCTGCTATTTATGCGGCGCGGTCTGCGGCGCGGTCTGCGGCGCGTCAGTCGAATAATTGCGCGATGACCAGCACGAAACTGCCGCCAGAGCCGGACGGCGCATCACCCTCAAAGCGTCCGGCTTCGATGTAATACACGCCGGTCTGCGGCAAGGTGTAGCGGTCAATGCGGGCGTTTTGATCGACACCGCTATTCACATCATTGATGAGCACAGTACCGGCGGCGTTCGCCAGCCCGACCACCGGATCAAGGTCGCCGGTGCTACGATCCATCGTGATGCGGATGGTGTCGCCCGCTTCGCCGAAGAACACATAGCGCATCAGTGGCGTCTCGTCGTCGATGTTGCCGGTCAGCGATGTGCCATAGCGCACCCGCCGCAGGTCAGGCGGCACGCCGTCGAAGGCATCGCCCGCGCTGGTCAAGCGCAGTTGATAGCCGCCCATCGACGCGCCCTCACGCCCGACGACGACGTAATACGCGCCATCGGCGGGCACCAGCCAATCTTCAATTAGGCGGCCACCATCGGCGGCTGTGCGGCCATTCGCCAATTCAATCAGGCTGGCGTTGGTGATCGCCACCGTCGGCGATAGATTGCCGGATGATCGCCCGACGCGCACCGTGACCAGTTCATCCTGTTGCGCTTCAAAGCGATAGTAGCGCATCGGCTGGTTCTCGCTCAGGTCGCCGTCCAGCGTCATGTCATAGCGGATGTTCAGCGCGGCTAATGGCGTACTGCCCGCGCCACTGAATTGCCCCTCCGCCAGATGTAGCGAGAAGTTGCCGGTACTGGTGCCGGAGCGCTGACCGTAGCGCGTGGCGAAGATGAAATATGTGCCATCCGCCGGAATCACGAACCCCTGAATGCCCGCGTCTTTGGTATCCCCGCCGATCATGTCGTCGTTGTCGTCCAGCACCACGCCCAGCGCGTCAGCGATTTTCAGGTATGGGTCAAGGTCGCCGCTACGCCGCCGCATGATGACGTCGATGATGTCGCCCTGCCGCCCGCGAAAGCTGTAGATGATCTCCGGCTGGTCGTCGCTGATGTTGTAGAACACGGTATCGCCGTAGCGCATGGCGCAATTCGGGGCGCTCCCGTTGCCGACGCGCTCGATCTCTAGCGTATAAGTGCCCGATGTCGTGCCCAGCGCATAGCCGAAACGCCCGACAACCACCTCAAACCGTCCGGAACGCGGGATCGCTAGCGGCTCGAAGACGACATCCTGCGTACCGGCGGAATCGTCGCGGGCGAAGATCGCTCGCCCGTCATCGGCCACGATCATCACCACCAGATCAAGGTCGCCGCCGGTGGCCTGTGCCCGCACCGAGATGAAATCACAGCGTAGCGCATCCAGCGCATACACGCGGCGCGGTTGGTCGTCGTCAATGCGCCCGTCCACCGCCTGCCCGTAGCGAATGACCGGCGTCCGCGCCGGTGCTGGCTCGTCGTCCGCTTCTTGTGCCGCTAGCGGCGGAATCGTCAGCCCACCCAGCGCCAGCAGGCCGGTCAACCAGATGATCGTCAACAATCTACGCATTAAATCTCCAACTTCTTCATGCAACCCTTTTTCAAAAAAGCGTCTTTCGATAGGAAAGGGACGCCGAAAACGTTTGAAAGAATGCAAAAGGTTTTTTGGTTTTTTTACAAAAAAGAGCACAGAGAATCACCAACACCTATCGTCATTCTAACACCAATTCGCCGCCGCGCCCATGTCACAAAATGGCCTTATTAACCTCACTTGCTTTCGGATTTAACCTGACTTATACTCAATGTAATCACAAGAGAAAAACAACACATAACGGGGATAGACAACCATGAACATCAGCATGACGCCAGACCTCAAGATCGGCGCGTCTTCAAAGTGGCTGACGCAGGAATGGCTAGAGCCGCGTCTGGTCGTCGTGACCGCGCTCGCCATTCTCGGCGGCTTCATCGCCGGACAGACCGGCGCACCGGAAGCGGTGCGCGGCGCGTTCGGCTTGCTGGCTTACATCGCGGGCGGCTTCTATGGCGTGCAGACCGCTTTCGCGTCTTTAGTGGAAGAACGCAAAATAGACGTTGATCTGCTGATGATCCTCGCGGCGCTGGGCGCGGCGTTCATCGGTAGCTGGCCGGAAGGCGCGATCTTGCTATTCCTGTTTTCGCTCTCCAATGTGCTTCAGGATTACGCCATCGGGCGCAGTCGCAACGCGATTCGCGGCCTGCTCGACCTGTATCCGGATACGGCGCGGGTGCGGCGCGGCGCGGAGACGCTGACCGTCAGCTTTGACGAGATCGCGGTGGGCGATGTGGTCATGATCGAGCCGGGTGAACGCATTCCGGTAGACGGTGAAGTGATCGACGGTGTTTCGACGGTGGACGAAAGCCCGATCACCGGCGAGTCCTTGCCGGTGGAAAAGACGACGGGCGATGACGTATTCGCCGGTACGCTCAACAATCACGGGGCGCTGGATGTCCGCGCCACGCGCTCCGCGCATGATAACACGCTGGCACGCATCATCCAGCTAGTCGAAGACGCGCAAGAGAATCAAGCGCCCACCGAGCGCTTTCTGGAACGCTTCGAGCAGTATTACGCCGGATTCATCCTGTTGTCGATTGCGCTGATTATCGTCATCCCGCCGACGCTGTTTAACGCCGATTTTGACTCTAATTTCTACCGTGCGATGGTGTTGATGACCGTCGCCAGCCCGTGCGCGTTGATTATCAGCGTACCGGCTTCGTTCATCAGCGCGATTGCGTCATCAGCGCGGATGGGCGTATTGTTCAAGGGCGGGGCGTATCTGGAACAGATGGCGGCGCTGAATGCTGTCGCCTTCGACAAAACCGGCACGCTGACGCGGGGCAAGCCCGCCGTGACCGGCGTTATCCCCTACGACACAGTGACGGAGGCCGAATTGATGACGGTTACTGCCGCCGTCGAAGCGCGGAGCGAACATCCGCTAGCGAAAGCCATCGTCGCCCATGCGAAAAAACAGGGCATCACGCCGCCAGCCGTCACCGATTTCAACGCGGAGGTCGGGCGCGGGGTGGTCGCCATGCTGGACGGCGAGCGCGTCCACGCGGGCACGCTCAAGCATCTGGCCGCCACGTATCCCGCGCCGGATGATCTGCAAGCGGAGGCCGAACGCCTGCAAGACGCCGGTAATACCGTGATCGGCGTGGTGATCGGCGGGCGCTGGTTGGGGTTGATCGCGCTGGCCGATCAGGTGCGCCCGGAAGCGGCTGGCGTGGTGGCGCAATTGCAGGCGCTCGGCGTGGAAGTCGCCATGTTTACCGGCGATAATCCGCGTGTCGCGCAGGCCATCGCCGAGCAGACCGGCATCAAGCGCGTTCACGCTGGCCTGTTGCCACAGGATAAAGTGGCGGCGTTGCAGGCGCTACAGCGCGAAGTCGGCGTCGTGGCGATGATTGGCGATGGCGTCAACGATGCGCCCGCGCTGGCGACTGCCCATGTCGGCGTGGCGATGGGGGCGGCGGGCGCTGATGTCGCGCTGGAAACCGCCGACGTGGTGCTGATGGGCGATAAGCTGGCGTTGATCCCGCAGGCCATCGCGCTCAGTCAGAAGGCGCGGCGCGTCGTCTGGCAGAACATCGTCTTTAGCCTGTCGGTGATCGTCGTGCTGGTGATGGGGGCGCTGTTCATCAACCTGCCTTTGCCGTTGGGCGTGCTGGCGCATGAAGGTAGCACGGTGATCGTCGTGCTGAATGGTTTGCTGGCGTTGCTGGTCTGGCCGGAGATCAAACGGCGGCGTGAGGCGGCAGTACAACCCGCACCCTAAATTGTAGGGGCGCAATACAGCGTGGGCGCAATACAGCGTGGGCGCAATACAGCGTGGGCGCAATATATTGCGCCCCTACAATCCAACACACCAACACAAACCTGTAAATTCTATAGCGATAACCCTCTCCTGCTGTATAATGGTTTCATCGTTAATGGCCTAGCGGCACACCACGGGGATTGAAACATCATGTGGGAAGACCTTTACGTTCTGGCATTACAAATCGGGATGCAGTATTTGATTCCGGCGGCGGGCTTATTGCGGGCGCTGTATTCCGGCCTGCGCGGGCGATTGCCGGAAGGCGTGCGCGACATTGTCGGCGCCGGATTGGTGGCCGGATTGGGCGCGTTGGCCGATGGCGACGCGGAGAACTTCGGCGACGCCGTGCTGACCGTGTTGAGCAACGCGGTTTTCATCGTCGGCTTGCTCAGCTTTACGCTGGTCTATCTCATCCGCATCCCCAACTGGGGGCGCTGGGTGGACGGCATATTGGGCGCGGTCATCGGGTTGATCGCGTGGGCGTGCTGGGTTTATCTGCTGGGCAATGATTGGCCGGTGTGGACTGCGCCGCTTGTGGTAATCGCCGGAACGCTGAGCTACATCGGCTTGCGGATGTTGTTGCGGCAGGTGGCGGCGCTGGCACGGCTGGCGATGCGCTTGATCGTCGCGGCGCTGGTATTCGCGGCGCTGGGCGCGGCGGTCTGGTTGCTGGTGCAAATTTTCTGATCGTGAAATAAAACAGGTGAGAGTTAAAGGCCGAGAACATGACCGATAACGACAAGCCGAAGAAGCCGAACCCATCGCGGCGGCGCGGACGGCGCGGCGGTGGCCGTCGTCGTAAGAATCGCGGCGATAATCCCGCCGAAAAGACGCAGGAGACGCAGGCGGGCAAGAAGAAGCCAGAAGCGCCACCCAAGAAACGCCGTTCCCGTCGCCCGCGTGAGGAGCGCGAAGCCCCGCGTGAGCCGTCGCCGGTGGAACTGGTCACCGGCGAGTTATGGTTGAACGTCGTGGAGGCGCAACTGGTGGCGCTGGAGTTCAATCCGGAGGGCGAAGTCAACACGCAATTGACCATCGCCTTCAAGAGCAAATATCCCGAACTATACGCGGAATATACCGCCGCGTGCGACTCCGGCGATTTCCAGCCCGGCACCGCGCTGATACGACAGGCGCGGGACGGCCTACACGTCGCCATGCTTTGCACACAGCGCGACAAATATCTGGGGTTGGCCGACGACAAGCAGATACAATCCGCCGTCAGTGACCTGCACGCTTACATCACGGAGCAGGCGATCAGCAGTGTCACCATGCCACCCATCGCGGCGGGAATCGGCCTGCTGAATTGGCCGCGTGTGCGCCGCATCATCGAGCGCCAGTTCACCGGCTGGGACGGTAAAATTCATGTGTATGTGAAAGCCGATAAAGTCGAGCGCGTGTGAGTTGACAGGCTAGAACCTTTGTGCGATGATTGTGCAACTGTGTAATTGGATTCAAACCCACCGAGATAGATTAGAGAGCGAAGAACATGGCGAGAAAAAAAGCGAGCGAGAAAAAAGACGTTGGCCTCTTCGATAGCGATAACCCGATGGACGAAGGGCGGCGCAAAGCGCTAGAAGCGACGCTGGGCGACATCAACAAGCGTTACGGCGACGGCGCGATCATGCGGCTGGGCGACGCGCAAAATCTGGCCGTAGCGACCATCCCCACCGGCTCGATCACGGTAGATATTGCGCTGGGCGTCGGTGGCGTCCCACGCGGGCGCGTCACCGAGATTTACGGCTCGGAATCATCCGGCAAGACCACATTCTGCCTGAGCGTCATCGCGCAGGCGCAACGGCGCGGCGGGCTGTGCGCGTTCATCGACATGGAACACGCGCTCGATCCGTCTTATGCGGAGCGCATCGGCGTTAATCTGGAGACGCTGTACATCTCCCAGCCGGACACCGGCGAGCAAGCGCTGGAAATCGCGGAGTCGCTGGTGCGCTCCGGCGCGCTGGATGTGGTGGTGGTCGATAGTGTGGCGGCGCTGGTGCCGCGTGCCGAGATCGAAGGCGAGATGGGCGATGCCCATGTCGGCCTGCAAGCGCGTCTGATGAGTCAGGCGTTACGCAAGCTATCCGGCGTCATCAAGCAGACCAACACGACGGTGATCTTCACCAATCAGCTACGCGAGAAAGTCGGCGTGATGTTCGGCTGTTTTCATGGCGATAGCCGCGTATTGTTGGCCGATGGCACGACGGAGCGCATCGCCGACATCGTAGAGCGGCAATTGCCGGTTGAGGTGATGTCGTACAATGCGGCGGATGGCACGATTGAACCGCGTCCGGTGGTCGGCTGGTTCGACAATGGGCTGACGCGGGAATTCCTGACGATCAACACGGCGGACGGCGCAACGCTGACCTGTACCGCGAATCATCTGATCCGCACGCCGGACGGCTACACCCCCGCCGGAGAATTGCAGATCGGCGAGCGCGTGGTGATGGCGCAACCGGCGCTGGTGCCCGCCGGTGTGCATACCACGACGACAGCTTATACTGCTGAAACGACGACGATCAACCATATCGCCGCACTGACTTTAGACGAAGCGACGCCGCGCTACGACATCGAAGTAGCCGGTAATCATTGCTACGCCGTCGATAACGTCATCGTGCATAATTCACCGGAGACGACATCCGGCGGGCGGGCGCTGAAATTCTATGCCAGCGTGCGGCTGGACATCCGCCGCATTCAATCCATCAAGCAGGGTGGGGAGAACATCGGCAACCGCACGCGCATCCGCGTGACCAAGAACAAAGTCGCCGCGCCGTTCCGCGAAGCCGAGTTCGACATCATGTTCTACGAGAACGGCATCAGCAAGAACGGCGAAATCGTTGATCTGGGTACTGATCTGGGCATCATCGAGAAGCGCGGCGCGTTCTACCGCTACAATGAGGAACTTCTGGGGCAGGGGCGTGAGAACGCCAAGCAGTTTCTAGCGGAAAATCCGGCTATGGCTGAGGAGATCGAAGGGCGCATCCGTGAACACTTCGGCTTGCCGCCCGTCGTTCAGTCGCCCGTCGCTGAAGAAGAGTAACCACCACATCAGCAAACCCTACGCAACATACGGGGCGGCGCGTGTCGCCGTCCCCCATCATCAAACGGCATAAACAGGAGGTAGCACATGATCGTCGAACAATTGCCGCTATTAGAAGACCTGCCCTTTACCGCACAGGTGATTTTGTCGCGGGCTTTGTTCCTGTTGTTCACCGTCTTCTTGATCGTGGTGATCCGGCGCATCATCAAGATGATCTTGATTCGCCCTATCCGGCGATGGGGCGAGCGTGTGCCGCACCTCAACCCGTACCTAATTCTCAATACCATGATGCTACCGATGCGCTTTCTGGCGATTGCGCTGGCTATCGGCATTTCCGGCGAGATATTCTCGGTGGGCGATAGCATCGACGCTTTCATTTCCAATGTCGCCCGCACCTTCTTGATCTTGACGTTTCTGGTCGCCGCGTATCGCGTCATCGACCTGTTGATGCCGTCCAGCGTGCATCTATCGGACATCACCGGAATCGAGATGGAAGAACGGCTGATCCCGTTCTTACGCACCGCCGTCAAGCTCATCATCATCGTGCTGGGCGTGTTCATCGTGCTGGGCGAATGGGATTACGACATCACCGGCCTGATCGCCGGTTTCGGCTTGGGCGGTCTGGCGCTGTCGCTGGCCGCGCAGGATACCGCCGCCAACCTGTTCGGCTTCATGGCGCTGGTCAGCGATAATCCGTTCAACGTTGGCGAATTCATCATCACGCCGGACGCCGAAGGCATCGTCGAGCATGTCGGCCTGCGGACGACGCGCATCCGCCGCTTGGATCAGGCGGTGATCTATGTGCCCAATAGCCGCATGGCGAATTCCAGCATCATTAACTGGTCGCGTCTGGAAAAGCGGCGGCTGGATTACACGCTGACCGTCACGTATAGCACCAGTGCCGGCGAGATGCGCGTCCTGCTCCATCGCCTGCGCGAGATGCTCAAATCGCAGGAAAAAGTCGATCCGGATTCGGTGGTGGTGTATTTCATGGATTTCGGCGATAGCGCGTTGAATGTACTGGTGCGCTGTTTCATCCACATCACCGACTGGGGCGAATTTCAAGCGGAAAAAGAGCGCCTGCATCTGGAAGTGATGCAGATTGTTAACGATCTCGGGCTGGATTTCGCGTTCCCCAGTATGTCGCTTTATGTGGAGAACATCCCGCCGGTATCCGCGCCGGAAGATGTCATCGCGCCGCGTCTGTCACGGCGCGAACGGGCGCTGAAAGAGGGGCGCATTGTGGAAGAGCCGCGCCGCGCCAAGACATCGGACGATCCCGAAGAGAACATCACCGGCCAGCAGGACGAAGATGACGACCCGAACGCCTGATAGCGCGACGCTATTCACAGTCAAAAGTGTATCGTGAATGTCAAAATGTTGATTAAACTAGCTGTCCTATTCACTCTGATCGCGCTTTTCGCTCATTCGTCGCCGTCGGCGTCGGATACCGCGCAACAGCCGCACGCCCGCGCTGACCGGCTGGGCATCGCCCATATCTCGCTCTCCGGCGAAGTCACGCCGTCGGAACGCTATCAGCAGGCGCTACAACTGGGCGCGGGCTGGAATCGCTGGCCGATTTATTGGGATCGCGTGTCGCATAGCTCCGGCGTGTGGGATTGGTCGGCGTATGATCGGCAGGTACACGACGATTTGCGGCACGGCCTACAGATCAACGCCATTTTGCTCGGCGTGCCGCCGCGATACCGTGCCGGAGATAGCATCAGCGGCCTGCACGCGCCGATCTTCAGCGATGGGAGCGACGAGCCGGGCGCGGGCAAGACCATCAACCGCGATAACCCGTGGGCGCTGTACGTGTGGAACGCGGTGCGCCGCTATCGTCCGGGCGGGTTGATGCCTACCGCGTTTCGCCTGCCGCCGGATGCTGGAATCCGCGTGTGGGAAGTATGGAACGAGCCGGACTTCGAGAACTTCTGGCGCGGCGGCGTCAACGACTATGCGCGAATGCTGAAAGTGAGCTATATCGTCATCAAATCGGTTGATCCGTCGGCGCAGGTGATGTTCGGCGGCCTGCTGTTCCCCACCGAGCAGAACTTTCTAGCGCAAGTGTTGAACGTGCTGGTGCAAGACCCCGACCACGAGCGCTTCAATTGGTACATGGATTTAGTCGGCGTGCATAGCTACATCGACCCATGGCGTAGCGGCTGGCTGACGCTATTCGCCCGCCAGACGATGCGGGCTTTCGGCTTCGAGCGCCCGATCTGGGTGAATGAAAGCGGCATTTCGGTGTGGGACGACTATCCCGGCCCGACATGGCGCTCGGATACCCCGCATCTAGCCGACCTGCAACAGCAAGCATGGTATTTCATCCAGAGTACCGTCCATGCGTGGCACGCGGGCGCGGATAAGGTGTTTTACCATCAGCTTTATGACGATTGCGGCGACCAACCCGCCGGGACCGACTTCCCGCCGCATAACGGCGACCTGTGTCGTGATGATGGCTGGTGCTATGGCGACGCCTTCGGCATGTTCCGCAACCACGCCGATTCGATCTGCTTCAGCCAGCATCCAGCGCCGGGCACCGCCCGTCCGGTAGCGGATGCGTTCCGGTTGATGGCGCGTGTCTTTAGTGGCGAACAGTTTCGCCCGCTTGATAGCCCGATGTGGTTGGATGAGCGCTTCACCATGCTGGCCTTCGAGCGTCCGCAAGCCGACGAGCGCATTCTGGTGATGTGGAACCGCCGCACCGCGCCCGCCACCATCGAGATTGAGCCGGTAGGGTTAGGCGGGCGGTTGATCTCTTTGCAGAGCAATCTCGCCATCAACCCCGACGATGACGGGCTGTATCGCGTCACGTTGCCGCCCGCCACGCCCAGCGCGATACGCAGTGGCGGGCCGTTTGGCGGACTGGCGATTGGCGGAATGCCGTACATCCTGATCGAGCGCCGCTCCGATGATGTGATCCCCGTCGGCGTCGATCCGCTACCGTCCGAGACGCCCGCGCCCACACCGACGCCCGCGCCGACGCCGACATTCTCACTCGGCGGATCGAACGCGCCACAGGCCAGCATCTTACCGCTACCGGAAATCAGCCCGCCGCGCTTTGAAGTCAACTGGGTGGGCGAGGGCGATGTCGATTATTTTGTGATCTGGGCGCGTGAGGCTGGTGGCGATTGGCAGTCGTGGCAGACGACGGGCGAAACCGGCGCGATGTTCGACGGCGTGCCCGGTCAGACGTATGAATTCGCGGCGTGGATGGTGGATTCGGCGGGTAACTGGTCGGACAATGTGCGGATGCAAGCGCAGGCGATGACCACCGTCGAAGGCGGATGAGGCGGCGCGGCAAATTGTGATCCTAAACAAACGAGAATGGTGCAGGGGCGTAGCACGCTACGCCCCTGTTGGCGATCTAGGCGTTTTCGACTGCGAGCTGGTTGTGCATGATGTAGCCGGTGCGCTGAACGCGGGTGCCGGGTACATGCGCGACAAGGCTGGTCGCCGCGTCCATCAATAAGCCGGTGCCATTGGCGTTTTCAGCCGATGTCTGGTCGCGCCAATACACGATCAACTTGGCGGTGTCGCGGTCATCCATTTGCTCCAGAAAATGTGCCTGAGAGAACCCCGCGACCTGTTTCATCTGTGGCAGATAGTCATTCTGGATAAAATGACGTATACTGTTAATTTCTCCGACGGGTGCTTTTATGGTGATGATCTGCACGTACATACTAAAAATCCTCCAAAAAACTATATTTATCACGCAGAACAGCTAGAGCTAGCGCTTCTGCTCATATAAATCATAACATGCTTTGTGCGTTTTATTGCGTTGGGTTTGTGAATTAGGAGGGCGGACGTAGCCCGCTACAGAATGTAGCACGCTACGCCCCTGCGGATTATCGTTTGTCGCGCTATGATTCGACGCGCAGGGCGACGAAATCAATCTCGATGGTGACATCATCGGCGATGAATGACACGCTCGGCGGCTGGGGTACGGTCAGGTTAAAGTCACGATAGGGGAATGTCGTGCTGGCAACCCCGGCGAGGCTCTGCTCGTCGGTGACGGTCACTGTCGCGTTGAATGTCAGCGTCCGCGTCACGTCGCGCAAGGTCAGGTCGCCGATGATCTCGAATTCGATTGTCTCGCCGACGGCGACGCTCTCCGGCAGGCCGATGATCTCCGCCGGTACGAACTCGGCGAACTCGAATTCATCACGCGATGATTGCAAGACGCGCCCGCGAATGGCGTCATCGCGGAAGTTGTTGTCGGTGCGGAGCGTGCGGACGTTAATGCGGATCGTGCCGACTTGACTGCTGGCCGGATTGCTGAAATCGACGATCACATCACCGGCGACCTGATTTGTCGTGCCGACGACGGTGATCTCCTCACCGGCGAGAATCTCGTCAATGTAAAACCGCGCTTCGGATTGCTCCTGCGCGATGCGATACAGCAACCGTTCGCCCGTCGCGGTGTCGGCAGTGTCTTCTTCGGTGGCTTCTTCTTCGGCGTCGGCTTCTTCTTCAGCCGGTGCTTCGGTTGGTTCTGGCTCGGCTAATGCCGCCTCAAGTTCGCCTTCTAGCGCTTCGATGGTGGCTTGTAGCTGGCTATAGCTGGGGGTGGGGGTGACGTTGGGATCGAGTGTCGGCGCGGAGATTTCCTCACTCGGTTGGCCGTCACCGGCGAAGATGGCATTGGACACCAGCACGCCGACGATAGCGCCCAGTCCGAACAGCGCGATAGCGCCAATGAATACGATGACCTTACGGCTCATGGGTTATTATCCTTTTGATGATGTAGCCTGATAAACATGGCGGGGACGCATAACGCACGCCCCCGCACAGTCCAATAGATACATGATCGCCATGAGCGATCAGTGAGAGCGCCTTGACAGTTGACTAAGCCGACTTTGCTTCCGTCGGTTCGATCAGCCAGCGAAAGCCATACGGCGGCAGGGTGATTTCCGTCTCGACGCTGGAATCTTCGTTCAGCGCGTCGTGCAGGCCGTCCGCCTCCGGCAACTCAAGCGTGATGCTCTCGTCGGTCAGGTTGTGCAACGCCAGCACGCGCTGGCCGCCGTTCTCGCGCCAGAAGCACATCACATGCTGGGGCAGGTGATCCAGCCATGTTAGCTTGCCCCGCGCCAGCACCGGAATCTCGCGGCGCGTCCGCACCATATGGCGGATGACGTGCAACATCGAGCCGGGCGTGACCTCCTGCGCGAGCACGTTGGTATGCGTGTAACCGTAGTCCGGGCCACTGACCGGCGGGTTGTACAGGTTCTCTAGCGGCGCGGTGGAGAACCCGCCGTTGGCGCTGTCGTTCCACTGCATCGGCGTGCGGACGCCGTTCCGGTCATCGAGCGCGACGTTATCACCCATGCCGATCTCGTCGCCGTAGTACAGCACCGGCGCGCCGGGCAACGTCAGCAGGAGCGAATACATCAATTCGATGCGCCGCCTGTCGCCGTCCATCAACGGGGCTAAGCGCCGCCGGATGCCGAGATTCAAGCGCTGGCGCGACTCCGGCGCGTAGTAATCCCACATGAATTGACGGTCTTCATCGGTCACCATCTCCAATGTCAGTTCGTCGTGGTTGCGTAGGAACGTCGCCCACTGGCAACCCGCCGGTATGGGCGGCGTCTTCGCCAGAATATCGACCACGCTCTGCCGGTCTTTTTGCGCTAGCGCCATGTACAGGCGCGGCATCACCGGAAAGTGAAAACACATCTGGAATTCGTCGCCATCGCCGAAGTAGGGGAGCAAATCGCCCGGCCACTGGTTGGCCTCCGCCAATAACAGCGTGCCCGGATAATGCTCATCGACGTAGCGGCGCATCTCTCTGATGAACTCGTGCGTCTCCGGCAGATTTTCGCAGTTAGTGCCATCACGCTCGAACAGATACGGCACGGCGTCCACGCGGAAGCCGTCGATGCCCATGCGTAGCCAGAAGTCGAGAATTTTCATCATCTCGGCGCGTACCTGCGGGTTGTCATAATTGAGGTCTGGCTGGTTGCTGTAGAAGCGATGCCAGTAGTATTCGCCGCTATGTTCGTCGTATGCCCAGTTTGATTCTTCGGTATCGATGAAGATGATCCGCGCCTCGCTGTATTTTTCCGGATCGTTCGTCCACACGTAATAATCGCGCATCGGCGAGTCTTTACTGCGGCGGGCTTCGACAAACCACGGGTGCAAGTCGGATGTGTGGTTGACCACCAGATCAACGATGATCCGCATACCGCGCCGGTGGATTTCATCGACGGTTAGCTGGAAATCTTCCATTAGTCCATACATCGGATCAATGCCGTAATAGCTGGAGACATCATAGCCATCATCGCGCAGGGGCGACGGATAGACCGGCGTCATCCAGATGCAATCTACCCCCAGCCATTCCAGATAATCCAGACGACTACGGATTCCGGCGAAATCGCCGTAGCCGTCACCATTGCCATCGGCGAATGCGCGGGGGTATAGCTCGTAGAAGATGGCGTTCTCGTACCAGTTCATGAAAATATCTCCTAATCAGACAAAAAAGGTAACTACTCAAGGATTCTTTGCTACCTTTTTTGAAAAAAAGGTAGCACCAAAAAACTTTTGGCAAGAACTTTTGAAAGGATGCAAAAGTCTTTTTTGGTTCTTTTTTCTACAGAAAAAAGAACAATCATTTTTTGTTCCTTCCCTACTCGACTAGTTACAAAAAATACCCGGCAGAATATACCGGGTATTGTACTGCTTCTGTTACAAAATGGAATGACTATCAGCCGCCCTTGACCGACCCGGCCAGCAGACCGCGCACGAAGTAGCGCTGTAAGCTGAAGAAGACGATCAGCGGGATAATCATCGTGATGAACGCACCGGAGGTCAGCACGTGCCAGTCCTGCCCACGCGACCCGACCATCTCCGACAGGCGTGATGTCACTACCGGACGGTTGCCGAGGAACACCAGCGCCACCAGCAAGTCATTCCACACCCACAGGAACTGGAAGATAGCGAAGGCGGCCAGCGCCGGAACCGATAGCGGCAACACCAGACGCATGAAGATGGTGAAGTGCGATGCGCCGTCAATCGACGCGGACTCGATCAACTCTCGCGGCAGGCCGGCGATGTAGTTCCGCAAGAGGAACACCGCCAACGGCATACCGAATCCGGTATGGGCTAGCCACAGACCTAAGAACGACTCGTTGAGACCGAGCGGGCGGTACGCCTGCAATAGCGGGATGAAGGCCACCTGTAGCGGCACGACCATCAAGCCGACCACGATCACGAACAGCACACGCCGTCCGGGGAAGTCCATCCAGCTAAAGGCATAAGCCGCGAACGCCGCCAGCGCAATCGGGATGATGGTCGCCGGGATGACAACCGTCAAGCTGTTGAAGAACGCGGTGTCCATGCGGTCTTCGGTGACGACGAATTCGTAGTTGTCCATCGTGACGAACGGGTTGCGGATGTCGTGACGATAGGCGATTTCGCCGACGAAATCGGGATCAGCCTCGAAGCTCAGACTGCCGTCGCCTTCGATCAGCAATTCACCGACTTCGGGAATCACAATCGGCGTACCGGCATCCACTGTGACGATGCGCCCGCCGCGCCGTTCCGCTTCATATTGCAGGGTGAAGGGGAATTGCGTCACGTCGGCATCGGTGGAGACGCTAATGCTGGTGGTCGCGCCGCGTGGCTCGGCGGTGATCGTGCCATCGGATTCCACGAAGGCGAAAGCCACCACCAGATTCAGCCGTTCGCCGAATGGCGCGATGCGATAGCGCAGTTCAAACGGCGGCTCTTCCGCTTCTTCAGGGAAGATCAACTCGAAGTATTCGCCGTAAGCGTAATCTTCATCCGGCGTGAACTCGTATTCGTCAATGCCGGAGACGACGATCTGCCCGATGTCGCCGATCTGCACCGGCTCGTTGTACGCCGGAACGCGGATGCTACGCTCGATCAGGTCAACCTCAAACGGCTCCTGTATCAGGTCAAGACCTTCCAGTGAGTACGTGATGGTGAACGGCAATTCGCCGTCTTCCGGCACAGTCACCGACGGATCGAACACGCCCTCAAAACCGGCGGCGCGTTGATATTCAAATGTGCCGTCTTCGGATACCGCGATGGTTCCGGCGTAGGGCACACGGAACGGCTCGTCAAACGCGGTGATTTCTAGCTCGCCGCGAATGCTGGTCACGCCGAAGCTGGCGATGCTGGCGCCCGGAATGCCGCCCGGCGCGTCGCGTAGCAAGCGGCTGGTATCGCCTTCAAAGCGGATGCTCTCGCCCGCGATCACCATTGAGCGCGTATTGGCCGCGCCGTCCGCGTCCGGCGGTACGATGCTGATTGAACCACCACGCGGCGATTCGCCCGGCCCTTGAATGAACGTCCACCAGCCGGTACTGCTGATGTCGTCGGCGGTGCGGAATGAACTGATGAACAGGCCGAGCGTCGGCACACTCCACAGCACACAGATCAGCACCAGCGCGACCTGTACCAGCGTATTGCCGAACGTCCGCCCGAAGATGATCTGTAAAGCTGATTTATGCGTACCGTTGTAACGGGTTTCTTGTTGGATTGTTGTACCAGCCATTAGCGGAATGCCTCCTCACGCTGGAAACGGCGGATGTTGATATACATGACGGGCAACACGGCCACCATCAGGATGACGGCTACCACACTACCACGCGGGAAATTGGATGCGTTGAACATCTGCACGTACATCACATTTGCCAGCACTTCCGTCCCGAACTCACCACTGGTCATCACGTAGGGGATGTCGAACACCTTCAGCACGAGGATGATGATGGTCGTCATCACAACGGCGATGGTGCTGGTGATCTGCGGGATGATGATGCGGAAGAAGATGCGGATTTCGCCCGCGCCGTCAATACGTGCCGCCTCTATCGTCTCATCCGGCACGCCCTTCAGCGCGGCGGAGAGCAAGACCATCGCAAAACCGGTCTGAATCCAGATCAAAATGACGATCAACGCGATGTTGTTGACGGTGGGCACGGTCAGCCACGCTACCGGCTGGCCGCCGAATGATGTAATCATCGCGTTCAGTAATCCGATTTGATCGGCACCCTCGGGCCGATAGAAGTAGATGAAGCGCCAGATAACCGACGCGCCGACGAATGAAATCGCCATCGGCAGGAAGATCAGCGCCTTAGCGAAGCTCTCCCACTTCACGCGGTCAGCCAGAATAGCGATCAGCAAGCCTAAACCGGTACTGAACGTCGGCACGAGGATCAACCACAGCAAATTATTGCCGAAGGATTCCAACATGCGGCTGTCGGTGAACGCCCAACGGTAATTATCCAGCACGTGTATTTGACGGCTACCGGCCTGTATGGACGCGACGAAGGCATCCTCACCGCCGATGGATTCTAGGCCGCTTTGCAGTGCCGGAATCTGGTCTGTGTCCAGCGTGAAGGGTACGAATGACAGACCTTCGCGGGGGCGTCTACCTTCTTCATCAATCACGCCGCCCAGACTGCCGACTAGCGTCAGCACTTCGTCGTCAAATTCGCGGTCGTGGCGTAGTTGCACCTGCCCCTTATCGTATAGGAAATAAAATAACGCATCATCACCGGCTAGATCGCGCACGAAAGCGCCGACAGTAGGCAGGAAGCTCTGACGGATGACGCCATCAATCACGGTGAAGTCGTTGCTCGCTTCCATTTCGTTGATGGTGCCGTTACGCCGCGTTACCATCTCCGCTTCTATCCGTTCCTCGAAGCCCGCCGGAAGGCGTACTACAACATCGGTACGCGGGTTGTTGTCGGTAAAGCTGAGGTAAAATGTGCGAATGGCCGGATAGACCAGAAAGGCGAACAGTACCAGCAGTGCCGGGCCGACGAAGAGCCATGGCCGCACACGGGTTTTAACGTTGTCGCTGAAGCGTTCGATGAATAGATTCGTACCGAAGTAGTACGCGATCATACCCCCCACACCCAGCACAATAGCCAATCCTGCCTGGGCTAATTGCGAAAGAAATTGATCCATAATTGGTTCTCCTAAAAACCCCTATTTGATGACGGAGTGACCTTTTTTGCACACCATACTTAAACAAAGAGGCGGAGTCATCCGCCAACTATTGGGAAAATGACCCGCCTCTTTGGTTTTTAATCTTGTTGTTGTTGGCGGCGGACTATTGCTCGAGGGCAGTCCACGCCGCTTCAACTTCGGCCATCGCCTCAGCCGCAGTGAAGGTGCCGCGCACCCACTCGGTTGCCGCGCTCCAGAACGCGCCCGCGCCAATCGCACCCGGCATCATGTCCGAGGCGTCGAAGCGTGTCACGTCCGCGCTGGCCAGCAACTCGGCGAACAGGCGGTCAAGTTCAGTCGGGTACACGTCAAAGCTGTGGGTGAAGTTCGGCGGAACGAACCCACCCTGAGCCGCCCAGATTTCCTGCGACAGCGGCAGAGCCAGATACTTCAGCACTTCCATGACTTCCGGACGATCCGCGAACGGCGCGTACAGGTCGCCAGCGGTCAGAACCGGATTACCGAATTCTTCGTCGATGCCCGGCAGGTAGAACGCCCAGGCGTCGCCCTCAGGCGCGATTTCGACGCCATCCGGGAAGAACGCGGGGATGAAGCTCGCCTGACGATGCAGGAAGCAGTCGGGGTCCTGGCCTTCAGCCGGGAACAAGCCATCAGCGGCATCGCCGAACGGGGTCGTCAAGACCGCGTCGGTACCACCGAACACGTAGTCGGGGTTCAGGATGATCTCGCCAGCCAGTTCCAGCGCGTTGACGATTGCCGGATCATCGAACGGGATGTCGTGGCGTACCCACGCATCATAGGTTTCCGGCGAAGCGGTACGAAGCAGGATGTCTTCCACCCAGTCGGTGATGACCCAACCAGTGGCCGCCGAGCTTTCGATGCCGACACACCACGGGGTAAAGCCGTCTTCAACCATCAGGTCGCTGAGTTCGATCATGGCGTCCCATGTTTCGGGGATTTCATAGCCGAAGCGATCAAACTGGCTGGGGTTGTACCACACAAGGCTCTTGATGTTACCGCGATACACAACGGCCTTCATCTCACCGTCGACGGTGACTAGCTCGACCCAACCGCTGTCGAACTGCTCGTTCTTGATCTCTTCGATGTCTTCGCGCACACGCACGGCGAAGTCAGCGAGGTCTTCAAACAGACCGGGCTGGGGGAAGGCCGCGATGTCGGGCGGGGTGCCGCCTTCGGTGCGGACGACGACCAGCGTCTCGAAGTCGCCGGAGCCTTCATATTCAACTTCAATGCCGGTGGCGGCGACGAACGGGCGGATGGCCTGCTCGAAGCGGCGGGCGTCTTCATCGACGAACGCGCCGAAGATGGTCACTGTCGTACCTTCCAAACCCAGATCAGCGAACTCATCGAGGTTTTCCCACGTGAAGCGGGGGTCTTCAGCTTCCATCAGTGCCATGATGTCGAAGGCACCGTCGTCATCGTCGTCTTGCGCGGCAACAACACCGGCGGAAAGCGCCAGCATCGCGATCAGCACAAAAATTCCTAATAATCTTTTGCTCATAGCTTTACAGCTCCTAAGTCTACTAAACATTTCGCATTGCTTGCGCGCGACTCTTCTCTATGTGGATTCATCACGCGCACAAACCCAAGCATAAGGTTGATTAAGTGCCTTGTCAAAACTATTGTGTATATTGTACAAGGCGGACTCACCACGCACTCATAATTAGCTCATGGCGGGCGCTTTTGGCTTTGAACAAAGCGGTGATCGGGCTTAACGCCATGTTAACGCATTTCTGGTATGCTAAACGCTATGTCAATCATTCAACAAAAAAGGCATTGATCTATGGTAAACAATGAACAACAACCGATTATCCTGTTCACCAACGATGACGGGATTCAATCGCCGGGATTATGGGCAATCGTCCGCGCCTTTGAAGGTATGGGCGAACGGCTGGTCGTCGCCCCGCGTGAACAGCAAAGCGGCATGGGGCGCAGTATGCCCGCCTTCAGCGAAGGCCGCATCTATCCGGCTGAGGAAGTTATGGAAGTGCCGGTGGATTGCACCGCCTACGCGGTGGATGGCACGCCAGCGCAGGCCGTTCAACATGGCGTGCTGGAGCTTTCGGAGCGCCTGCCATCGCTGATCGTGTCCGGCATCAACTACGGCGATAATACCGGCAACGGCGTGACGATTTCCGGCACGGTGGGCGCCGCCATCGAAGGCGCGAGTCTCGGCATTAAGGCCGTCGCCATCTCACAGCAGACCGCCCACGACCTGCACCTGACCTATTCACAGGAAGTCGATTTCACGGCGGCGGCGCATTTCGGCCAGTTGTTCGGAAAGTGGATGCTGGATGCGGATGATGTGCCCGATGATGTGGACGTGTTGAAGATCGACGTGCCCATCGACGCCACCAAACAGACGCCGTGGTGGGTGACGCGCCTCAGCCGTCGCCGCGTGTACTGGCCGACGCGCCCCGAGCGTGCCTCAGTGGGCGACATCGGGCGGTTGGGCTACAAGTACGACACCGACCCCTCGCACGCCGAGCCGGATTCCGATGTGTACGTCCTGCTCCACGAGAAGAAAGTATCGGTCACGCCGATGAGCCTCGACATGACATCGCGCACCGACCTATTCCGCCTCAAGCAACTGTTCACGGGGGAACGTCGTTACGGCAAGCGCGTTTAGAACGGTGTCTTTCGTCAACTGTTAGGCGTTTTCTTCTTGTTATTTTTGCTACCTTTTTTGAAAAAAAGGTAGCACCAAAAAACTTTTGCATAAACGTTTGAATGGATGCAAAAGTCTTTTTTGGTTCTTTTTTCTACAGAAAAAAGAACGAAGAGAACCATTCTCTAACCAACAAAACGGCGGCGTCCCCGACGATTGTCAGACGCGCCGCCCATGCCTTTCTACCATTCTTCTTCCGGCGGATATTCCCCGAACACGTACACGAGCGGCCACTCCGAACCGCCGGACGCCTCGTTGAACATATAATCCACCGTCCAGTGATACAACCAGTACGCATCATTCATGGATAGGTTGACACAGCCGTTACTCTGGTACACGCCGAAGTTATCGTGCCAGAATACGCCGTGAATCGCCTGATCGCCGTTGTAGTACAGCGTGTAGGGGACATCCTGAATGTAGTAATACCAGAAGTCGCCCGGTGTTCCGGCGGTCATCGCCCGCGAATTATAGTGCAGATAGACGCGGAAGATGCCGGTTTCCGTCGGCGTCCACGGGTTGCCGGTGGCGGTCAGCGCGGCGTAGACCATCGTCTCGCCTTCGTAGGCCATCACGAATTGATTGTCGATGTCTATCGCGATCCAGATGCGCGTGTCGATCTCGGCGGGGCGCTCGGTGTTGTGTAGTACGTTGATCTGCTCGGCGGGCAACCACTGATCGACGCCGACCTGATACCACAATTCACCGTCCACCTCGGCCTCAGCGAAGATGTCAAAGCGCTGGTAAGGCGCGAAGGCGTTCTCGTTGGTGATTGGCGCTTCTTCGCCCGGACGGGTACTCCAGAACGTGACGCTCGTCCGGCTGTAGCCGATGGGATATTCCAGCGCTTCGTAGCCATCAGGGAACAGTACGCCATTCAAACGCGAAGGGTTGGTCGGCTCTAGCTGACTCGCCGGTATCCATTCGCCCGGATTAATCTCCGCCCAGTCGCCGACGATCTGCGACACGCTGACGTAGAAAGACCGGCTCTCCTCGGTGTATAGCACATTGCCACTGCCGGGCGCGTCCACCACATTCACCGCGCCGACCACACGCCGATAATCCAGACGGCGCAGGATATTCGGGCTAACGCCGATGCGCTCGATATTGGGCGTGTAGGCTTGAATGGTGGTGGCGGGCAGGCCGTATTGCGGGGTGTCCT
Organism: Anaerolineaceae bacterium; assembly: GCA_007693385.1. Taxonomy (GTDB): domain Bacteria; phylum Chloroflexota; class Anaerolineae; order Aggregatilineales; family Phototrophicaceae; genus J038. Next base: position 14,078 of record REDR01000116.1, on the reverse strand, counting down.
CAGAGGTCGAGCCGGACTCCTGCGCGTATACGGTCAGCGTGCCCAGCACGACAACACAGACAAAAATCATGAAACGCTTCATCATCATAAATTGTTCTCACTACTACGATACACTAACGGTTTATTCAGGGCGCAAGGCACAACGCATCGCGCCCCGTTACTATACGTCGCGTTTAACGCGAATACGATGTTGATTCTGCCATGTAGATCAATAGATCGACCACGAAATCGCCCATGTGTTCCAGCGACGCGCCGCCGAATAGCACGAGTACGTCCTCCGCCAGTTGGAGCAGTAACCATGTAACATGGCTGTCCTCGGATGTGTCGAGATAGCGGAACGCTACGCCCATGTTGCCGCCAAAATTATCGATGAATGGTTCGTCGATTATCTCGATGAATGGCGTATCCGGCAACAAACCGAGCGTCATGACGCTTGCGGCGGTGTCGCCATCCGCCTCAATGTTGATCGGGTTGCCGCTTTCATCGAAGATGATCCCGTCAATGTTAAACGACACGGACACCAAAAAGCCATCCTCCACGATTCCGGCTCCGTCTACCACCGTCTCGCGTTGATTGCTGATGAGGATGGTGCCGTCGGTTTCGCCAACGTCGAACTCGACATACAGCGCATCCGGATAGCTGAAGGACAATTGATCCTCAAAGATATAGCGCCCCATAATCAAGCCGTTGAACACGTCCGCCCGTTGGAAGCATTGATCGTATACCGTTTCGATAGTGCCCATCGCCTGAAACATCTCATCACGCGCCCCGCCGATGTTGCCGGTACTCAGATCAATGTCGATGTCTTGCAACATCTGGATGATGCTCTCGATGCCGTCCGGCGGGCAAACATAAGTCCATGGCGGCGCGTCGTCGTCGGCGTCGGTCTGTGCGCTGACGGGCAGGGCGGGCATGATGAAAAACAAGAACAATAGCGGAATCATCTTTTTGAACATATCGGGCGGGCGCGTGCGGGGTGATGGTGTTGTTGATGACGATGAAGCGGTGCGCCCTCTCTCCTTCAAATAGCTATGGCGGATCGTACATCAGCAATAAACGACGCATCCGGTGAACGGTGGTGAACAAGATAAAGCCATCATGACGGCTTTATGCGGCGTTGCGGATAGCCCATTTTACTACACAACACCACGTTATCATGATAGCTTTATTTCGCACATTCTTACGTTAAATTTTTGTATACGATGCCGTCTTGCATCACAACCGTGATGTTGTCGGTATCTTCTAACGTCGTGATGTCGGCTAGCGGATCGGTGCGCGTGATGATGATGTCGGCCAGCTTACCGGCCTCCAGCGTGCCCAGCGTGTCCGCCCGTTCGATGCACTCCGCCGCCGTGCGCGTGGAGGCGACGATCACATCCATCGCTGACATGCCGCACGCCATCATCAAGCCCAGTTCGCGCAGATTGGTGCCGTGCGCCATCACGCCGGCATCCGTCCCCATCGCGATCTGCACGCCGCGCTTCACCGCTAGGCTGATGCTTTGTTTGTGCGCCTCAATGCTGTCTAGCGCTTTGCGGAGGCTGTATTCCGGTATCGAGCCGCTAGCTTTCGCCGTCTCCACGACGGCCACCGGCGCGATCAACGTCGGCACGAGAAACGCCCCATGCTCGATCATCAAATCGCACGATTCATCATCCAGATAGATACCATGCTCGATGCTGTGGATGCCCGCCCGCACCGCCATCTTGATACCTTCCAGCCCTTGCGCGTGCGCCATCACTTTGACGCCGCCGCGATTGCGCCCTTCTTCGACGATGGCTTCCAGTTCGCTCTGGCTGAAGCCGATGAAATCGGGGTGATCGTTGGGGCTGAGCACGCCGCCCGTCGCCATGATCTTGATGACATCCGCGCCCGCCCGCAGGACTTCGCGCACGCGCTGGCGCACCGCGTCCACACCATCCACGATGCTATCCGGCATCCCGGGATACGTGGGGAAGAACGGATAATCCAGACCGGAGGGCATCCAGCCGTCGCTGTGGCCGCCGGTGATGCTCAGTCCGGCGGTGGCGATCAGCAGGCGCGGCCCGACGATCACCCCGTCGCGTTGCGCCACCTTCAGCCCGACATCCGCGCCACCGGCATCGCGGGCGGTGGTGATGCCCGCTTCTAGCGTGCGCCGCATGTAGTTGACGCTCTCATAGAAGCGCAACGAGAACGGCTTTTGCATCATGTGGTAAGGGCTGGTGTATTCCAGTAGCATGTGAACGTGGGTGTCAATCAGGCCGGGCAGGATCGCCCCGCCGCCCGCGTCGATGCGCTCGGCGTCGTCCGGTGCGGGGGTGTCTACCGCCGCGCCCACCGCGATGATCTGATTGCCTTCGATCAACACCGCGCCATCTTTGATCGGCGCCCCGCCGTTGCCGTCAATCACCGTGCCGTTGTGGATGTATGTCTTTTGCATGATTTATCCTAAAAGGTATTTTCGCTTCGCGGAACAAATTGTAGCGCATCGCCCGCCGTCTGCCGATAACCATAAAATCGCGGACTCATCGCCCGCTCTGCTCAACGCCGATGCGCGAGAGCGTCGGCGTGCCGGACGAAATCGCGCCGCCTTCATCACGCGGCACCGTCCGCACCTGCACCGCGTTGAGCGGGCCTAAAAAGCGCTGGTGATCGTCTAGTGTGATGCGCGAGCTTTCATCGAAGCGGATCGTCACCCATTCGCCCGCCGACCAATCCCACACTTCGATCAAGCCGCCGGTGCGCGTCGCGGCGCTTCGCTCTAATATCAGCGTCAACTCGTCCACGCGGTTTAGCACGGCGGACGGCAACGGCGTGAAGCGAAAACTCAGCGCGATGTCGCTATAGGCGGCCATCGCCACCGGGCCGACGGCCAATATCGTGTCGCGCTCCATAGATGTCCATGTGAATTGATCCTGCGTGATGGTTCGCGCCGCGCCGCCGGTGCTGACGGTGCGCTCTAGCTCGATGATGTACAGTGTGGTATTGACTTCCCGCGTCGTGCGGTCTGTCACCACTTCGGGCAAGACCGGCTCATTCGTCCAGCCGACCATGAACACGCGATCCCCGCGTCCGGTAGACAGGAATTGATCGTTCATCACCGAGCGCAGGAAAATATCGCGCCGCGCCATCTCTTTCTCGGCGTCGGTTTGCAGATGGCGCAACATCGCCGCGCCCGGCACGTCTTGTCCGTGCAGGATGGCGTCGGCATTATCCAGCGCATAGCGCACGATGCGCCCGCGCACCGTGCCCGGCGATGACGTGGTGAAGCCGCTAATCGGCGTGCCGCCGCGCAGATATTCCAGACGGCTGGCGGTGGCTGGCTCGCGCACGGAGATATTCAAAACGCCGGTGTCGAAATTCAACATATTACCGGCCATCTCATCGCCTAGCGCGTAGGCGAAGCCGGATGTCAGGATGACCGGATTTTGCAAGATCAGCCCGCTATCGTTCCGCACGAAGCCGCGCAACGTCGGGTTGCCGTCGCCGTCGTAGATCACCGTCACCGCGCCACTGATCGCCGGACGCGCCACGACGCCGGACGCGCCGAACGCGGTCAAGAAGCTGGCATCCACCGCGAAATCCACCGCTTGAAATCCACTGCCGGATTGCCTGATCTCGATGTTGTCCGTCCGCCCGCCCAGTCCGGCGAAGCCGCCGCTATCGCCCAACGGACGCAACAGCCGCGCATCATCCAGCGCCAGCGTATACAGGCCACGACGCGGCGCTAACAGGCCGATGACCTGATCGACCTGCGCTTCTTCGCGCTCCGGCCACGCCTGCACCACGTTCAAGCGGCTGATGGTCACCACGTCGCCGCGTAGCTCGAAGCCGACGGTATAGGCCAGCACGCTAAACACCGCGATCAACGTCGGGATCGTCACCCACGCATAACCGCGTCGGTTCAGCCGTGCCAGTATCAGATAATTCACCGGGCCGATCAGCACGATATAGGCCAGCAGGAACGCCACCAGCGACCACGCCGACGGCAGAAGGTCGATGCCGGGCAAAATCTCGACGGCGGTCTGTGCGCCCGCCCAATCGTTGAAGCCGCCCGCCCAGCCCGGCAGAACCCGCGCCGACGTGACCAGCGTCCGCCATAGTTCGCTCATGCCGTCCCATGTGTTGAACGGCGCGAGCGTCGGGCTGAACGCCAGAAAGTCCACCGTGCCGCCGCCGATCTCGTGGCGCACCACGAGCGGCACATCGTCCGTACCGGCCAGCACGCGCCCGCCGTCGCCGACATCGCCCGCCGTGATGAGCGTCGGCGCGGAGTCCGGCGCGGTGCCGATAAAGTCGGCTAGCGCGTCGAAATCGTCCCATGTGATCGTGCCGGACGGCATCACCGGCGATAGATCGAGCAATCCGGCCATCGCGCCGACGTTGCCGCCGCCGGTCAGGATGAGGTGGCCGCCGTTTTGCACCCATGCGCGGAGCGTGCGCTGGCGGGCGGCGCTCAGGTTGGCGGTGTCGGCGTCGCCAATCACGATCAGGTCTACCGCGCTCAGGCTTCCGGCGCGTTCGGGGATGTCGTCCGGCGTCCAACCGGCTTGATGGTGCGCGTAATTGGCGGCGGATAGGCCGCGCAGGTTGAGGTTGACCTGTGGCGGGATGACCACCGAGAGCGCGTCACGCGGGTGCAGATCGCGCAGGAAGGCGTCGGTTGAGGCGACGGTGCGCCCTTCGTCGTTGATGAGTTCGACGCGCACGGTCAACTCGCCGCCGTCGCCGATCATGTACAGATGGGTGACGGCTGTCGTCTCCGTCGCGGGCGCTACCGGACGCGCCACATCGGGCAGGGCGACGCTGTACGTGTTGCTGATGCCGGTGGTGGTCTGCGGGCGCACGACGGCCTGCCCGCTAAAGTCTCCGCCGCGATTGGTCACGCGGATTTTGAGCGGCGTCCATACGTCGGGGCGGTATTGCCCGTCGAATCCGGCGCTCTCTACTTCGATGCTGATGATGTCGCTGATCTGGGCGCGGGCGGGCGCAAACGTCAGGGTTAACGCCGCGAAAATGAACAAAAGCGCCGATAATCGGCGGCGAAAATCAACCATAGGGGCAAGTCTCCAAACGATACACGCGCCCATTGTATCACGCGGCCTGAACGTCGTCTACTTAGCTACAACTCACCCTGCGCTCATCTTTTGTTCTACTCATTTAGAACTGTGTGAGATACGTCCCGCACACGCCCCACAACCGCCTACAATTGAGACTCAGTGTAGCACCATCTTGTAATGCAAAATCCATTCAAAAGGAGTCAATTGTGAAGCGAATTACAGCAGTCTTGATGCTGGTCGTGGCCGCCCTGTTAACGTTCAACATGGTAGCGGCGCAGAACGACGCGGTGCGCGTCGGCTCGAAGCTGGACACCGAAGCGCTGGTCAGTGGTCAAATCATGCTGGTCGCGCTGGAATCGGCGGGCTATAGCGTGACCGACAATACCGGATTAGGCACGACGGCGGTCAACCGTGAGGCGTTGCTGGCCGGTGAGATCGACGTTTACCCCGAATATACCGGCACGGCTATCTCGAATTTCTTCCGTGATATTCCGTTCGTCAACAACGACGAAATCATCCAATTTTCCAATGATGCGTATGCGTCCTACGCGACGGTTAGCTCGCTGGATGCCGCCATCAACGACATCATCTGGCTACAGCCCGCGCCGATGAATAACACGTTCGCGCTGGCGATGCTGGCCGATTTCGCGGAGGAGAACGGCATTGCCGACGCGCAAGACATGGCCGACTTCATCAACGCCGGTAACGAGTTGCGTCTGGCTTCCAGCGATGAATTCGCCCAGCGTCCGGACGGCTTCCCCGCGTTCGAGAACTTGTATAACTTCGAGCTAGGCGCGGACAATCTGACAGTTTTGGCTGGCGGTACACCGGCGCAAACGTCGCAATTGCTCAACGCTGGTGAGGTTGATCTGGCGATGGTGTACAGCACCGACGGCGCTTTGCAGGCGTTTAACTTCGTCGTGTTGGAAGACCCGCTCGGCGCTCAGCCGATTTACGCGCTTGCCCCGACTTTTCGCGGTGAGTTCGTCCGTGCTAATCCGGAAATCGTCAGCATCCTGAATCCGGTGATGGCGTCGCTGGACACTGTGACCATTCAGTCGCTTAACGGTCTGGTGGACGTGGAAGGGCTAGACCCGCGCACGGTGGCGGAGCAGTATCTACGCGATAACGGCTTCATCGATTAGAGACGTCTCGCGTTTGTATGGGGTGTAGCACGGCTACACCCCTAAATTCCACCTCTCTCAGTCCGTGTAGAAATGCGATTTTAGGTCGTCTTCGGGAATATAGGCGCTGGCTTGCTTGTAAATAGAACGTAGTGTGCCGGGTGCGGTGGTTTGTTTACCATGAACTGGTACATGTAAAGTCTGTTTCTGCTTATCCACGATACGCCGTAGTTTGTGATGACTGCCTTTGATGCTGATTACCTCAAACCCGAAGCTACCCAGTATTTTGATGATGTCCGCACCAGACAGTCTACGCAATCTGGGCATAATCCGGCAACTCCATAGTGATGCTGATACGCGGGTTCGGCACGACGTTGTAAACCGCTATGGTGTCTTCATCCTCAAACGCCAGTTCAATGACCTCACGTAGATTTTTGAGCAGTTCGTCCAGCGTGCGGCCATCCGTCACCGCGCCAATCTGGTTACAAGAGGCGACGTAATACGGATAGCCCACATCGCCCTCTTCCTGACCATCATAGTATTCGACGGTCACATGCAATGTATCGTTTGGTTGGTTCATCAGTTCGACTCCTCACTCAGCATTCCCACCCTGTAATCTAATCAGCCTCTGCGGTTAGGTCGTGTTTCTCCGCGCTGGTGTGGTCGAGTATGGCTTGCACCAGCCGGTCATAGTCGGTGTGGGCGCGGTTGGTCAACGCGATGACCGGCTGACCGCCCGCACCAGCGAACACCCCCGCGATACGATACGGCCAGCCCAGCCCGCCGATCACCAGCATGATACCCTGTGCCGCCTGATAATGCCGTCTGCCCACCGCCGCCCGCCGCACCACTTCGGCATCCTCCGCCGGCAAAAGCGGAAATAGCCGTACTGCCCGCACATCGTCCCAGCGCACGAAGCGATCCGGCCAGAAGCGCGGCTGAATGTGCAGGCCGTCGTCGGTGGGCGTGACGGCAGGCGCGAGTACGATCTGCATCAGCAATGGCAACCCCAGCGCACACAGCACCGGAATTATCAACAGGAAGCCATGCGGCGCACCGCGCAACACGATCCCGACCAGCGCCGGAACGCATAGGGCAATCGCGCCGACCCCGACGACGGCGGCGGTCTGCGATAGCAGGTCAATCAACGGTTTGGGGTGGCTGTGCTTCATGTGTTGGCTGTGCCTTTCTGTGCGCTATCTACCATGTGACTGATACTGTTGGTCAATTGATTTTGCCGCCTTTTGCCCTCATCCCCCGGCCCCTTCTCCCAAACACTGCGCTGGGAGAAGGGGAGAAAACCATGCTTTGAAGTCCCTCTCCCAGTTGCGAAGCGGCGTTTGGGAGAGGGATTTAGGGTGAGGGCTTGATTCTGTGACGTTAGCGACCTAAAAATGGTAGCGGTGGCTCATCCGCCGGACGCACGAACGGTATCGGGCGTCCGCCTTCGGCGATCCAGCCGCTAACCGGCAGGCTACCCAGCACGCGCACCGGCCACCAGTTCATCGCGTCCACGCACACCGACGCGCCGGTGACTTCTAGCGGGATGCCGGATACCAGCGAGTACAACGTCGGCGCATCGAAGCCGGGCGCTTCGCGCAGATATTTCGGCGGGCCACTGCGATAGTAAACGCGCACGAACTCCCCGACGGAGAAGCCCAGCGACGGATAACACACAGCCGCGTCGTCTATCGCGTCTAAGAAGATGGTCGGGCTACGGTCGGTCTGCCCTTCGGCCAACCAGCCCTCATACGTGAATCCGGCCACCGTCGCCGATACGCGCCGCCAGTTCACGCCGTCCTGACATTGCACGTCACTGAGGATGGTCACCGGCGTGCCGGTCAGCGCGACAGTCAGCACGCGCCCGCTTAACGATGGCGCTTGCCGCACGCGGACATTGGCCGTCGTCTCGATGGTCTGGCCGATGCTCAACGGTAGCGGAGCCGCGCACACCGTCGGGCGCGGCAGATCGAAGTCGCGCACGAACGTGATATTGACGTTGCGCTCCGCCACCCAGCCGGTATATTGCGCGGAGCGCACCCCCCACCAGATGTAATCGTCGGCGCAAACCGGCCCATCAATCACCACGAAATCATGATTTTGCGTCAACGTGACTAGAAGCGGCGCGGACACCGAAGGCGAATAACGCACCGCCACGCCGCCGCGAATGGTGACGCCCGCCCCCGCCTCTAGCGGGAAGCTCTGCTCACAGCCGGGCGCGAACGATGTCGGAAACGGGAATTCAGTAGACGCGATGCCGAAGAACTGCGTCGCCAGCGCGTCCGGGTCGCCGCCGATGGGCGTCACCGTGACCAGTCCGGCGCCGGGCACGGGCGCGTCGCCATCTTCACCGGCGAAGCCGAACGGCGTCACCGTGACCAGATTAGTCGTCGGGATTCCGGCGGGCGTCACCGTGACCAGCGCGGTGAGCGGTAAGGGCGCTTGATCGCGCTCCGGCGGTGATAGCGACAGGCTGACGCCCATCAATACCGCGAAGGCGAATAGCCCGACGATAACCCCGATATGTGCATGAATTCGCATGGCGACATCTCCGAATCTGGCCTGATTAGATTGCCTAGTAGCATAACACAAATGCGCCTTTTGCGCGGCGTGTATCCCGCCCGCGCATCAACGCACGATTGTTCATATCGCGTTATAATAGACAAATCACGACTATACACAAAGCACACACGTTTGACGACACAATTTTGTAACGGAGGGGATTCATGAAGCGGGTAATGGTCATAGAGGATAATCCATCGATCAGGGCGGTTTATGCCGATCTGTTGCATCTGGCCGGGTGCGATGTCGCCGTCGTCGAGACGATGGACGAGGCCAGCGCACTATATCAAAAAGAATCATTTGATGTGATAATCTCCGATGTGATCGTGCATGTCGTCGGCTCTGACCGTGAGCAATGGTCGGCGTTGCTGGCGCTGTGGCGCGATTTTCGCGCGAATGGCAGTCACGTCATCGTGGTTTCCGGGCGCGAAGAATTACGTGAAGAGATCGAATCTGCGGGCATCAGCTTTTACATCAAGCCGATGTCGGGTAGCCAGTTGATAGAATTGGTGATGGGATAGGGATGACCGACGAAACTTTTGAATTGACCGTATCAACGATGGCGAGTGGTGGCCGCGCCTTAGGTCGCCACGATAAAAAGACGGTGTTCGTACCGTACACGATCCCGGGCGAGACGATTATCGCCCGCGTTGTGCAGGATAAAGGGCGCGTGCTGTTCGCGGAGGGCGTGCAACTGGTCGAAGCCAGCGCGGATCGCGTGTTTCCGGCCTGCCCACACTTCGGGCCCGGACGCTGTGACGGCTGTCAGTGGCAACACATCGCCTATTCCGCGCAGGCGCTCATCAAGCAGGATGTACTGGCCGATCAACTGGCGCGGGTGGGCGGCTTCGACGACGCCGACGTGCGCGACATCATCCCCAGCCCGACGGAATGGGGCTATCGCCATCACATGACATTCCAGCGCACCGCGACGGGGTGGGCGGTGGCCGGTCATCATCCGCACACGCTCGACGTATGCCATATCCTGCACCCTGATCTGGTCGATCTGCTGGCGCGTGCCGACCTTGAAGCGGAGGCGATCCACACGATCACGCTACAGATCGGCACGGATGGCGATCACATGCTGATGTTGCATCTGGTCGATGAGGACGACGCGCCGGAGCTTTCTAGCGATCTCAAGACCAGCGTCAATCTGCTATTGCCGGATGATGAGCCGGTGAACTTGATCGGCGATACACACAGCCGCTACCAGATCAACGGGCGGGCGGTGCGTGTCACGGCGGGCAGTCCGCTACGCCCGAATGTCGCCGCGCTCGGTGCGCTGGCCGAGTGCGTGGCGGCGCAGGTGCCCGAAGATGGCGCGGCGCTGGATTTGTACGCCGGAGTCGGGCTGTTTGGCCTGTTCATCGCGCCGCGTGTGCCGGTGCTGACGCTGGTCACCGCGTATCCGCCCGCCGCCACCGATGCCGAGCATAATCTGGCCGAATATGACCATGTGGACATCATCGAAGGCGACGCGCTGGACGTGCTGGACGTACTCGACGACGCGCAGACCACGTATCAAACGGCGGTGATTGATACGCCTGCGGGCGGTCTGGATGTGGCGCTGGTCGATGCGCTGGCCGAGTCCGGCATCCCGCGTCTGGTGGTCATCGGCGATGATCCGGCGTTACTGGCGCGTGATCTGGGGCGGCTGGTCAAGCAGGGGTACACGCTGGGCGCGGTCTACCCGTTTGACCTTGAACCGCAGACGCACCACGTCAGCGCGGTGGCGGTGCTAGATCGTGGGAGCGCGTGATGATAGAGATACCGTTCCAAGACATAAAAGTGCTTTGCGACAAGTACGCTGTGCGTCGCTTGATGTTGTTCGGCTCGGCCTTGCGTGATGACTTCAACCAGAACAGTGACATTGATCTGCTGGTTGAATATCAGCCGACTGCGAACGTTACCTTACTGGACATGGCCGCCCTTCAACGTGAATTGAGCATCGTTTTTCAGCGACGGGTTGACTTAGGGACGCCTCGTTCTTTGCGTTACATGCGCGATGAAGTTCTGAACTCGGCACAGGTGATCTATGAGCAAGCCGGATGATAAAACTCGCCTGATGCACATGCTAGATTATGCGCGTGATGTGGTGGCGTTCACTGAGGGGCGAACCGTCGCTGATCTCGAAAATAACCTGATATTAGAACGTGCCCTGTGTTATTCCATCGGCATTATCGGCGAAGCGGCATCGAAGTTAACGGTTGCGTTTCGAGAGCAAACCTCCCACATCCGTTGGGCGGATATCATCGGCATGAGAAATTTCTTATTTCATGTGTATTTCCGGGTTGAACCGCAGGTTCTTTGGGATACGGCGACTCATAGCATTCCTGAACTGATTGAACAGTTAGAAGACTTGTTGTAACCATGCAACAAACGTCAGCGCGGTGGCGGTGCTAGATCGTTGATGGGGTTTTCTCCGCCCTGAATCGTGCTATAATCCGGCCTGTTAGTTTGACGAACCAGCGATGAGGCATTGATGGCTGATAACCGCATTCCAAAGCAATACGACCCGCGCACCGATGACGGGTTCGACCTGAAGCTCAGTGTGATTATTCCGTGTTACAACGAAGTGCAATTTCTGGAGATCGTGCTGGAGCGCGTCCGCGCCGTCGGTCTGGCGGATGAAATCGTCATCGTGGATGACGGCTCGACGGACGGCACCCGCGACATTCTGGCGCGGCTACAGTCGGAGAACGGCAATGATGACCTGCACATCGTCTATCATGAGCACAATAAAGGCAAAGGTGCGGCGCTCGTCACCGCGTTCGGCGTGGCGACGGGCGATGTCTTTCTGATACAGGACGCCGATCTGGAATATGATCCGCGTGATTATCCGGTACTGCTACGCCCCATCGCGGAGGGTGTGTCGCCGGTGGTGTACGGCTCGCGCTTTCTGGGCGGGCCGCGCAAGGCGATGAACTTCTGGAACATGGTCGCCAATAAAATCCTGACGCTGACCACCAACATCCTGTATAACGCCATCCTCAGCGACATGGAGACATGCTATAAAGTGTTCCGCCGCGATGTGGTGCAGGGGATGCGGATTCGGGCGCGTGGCTTTGAGTTTGAGCCGGAATTCACCGCCAAAGTGTTGAAGCAGGGCATCCGCATCTACGAAGTGCCGATCTCGTACAACGGGCGCGAGTGGGACGAAGGCAAGAAGATCAAATGGCACGACGCGCCCAAAGCGCTATGGGCGTTATTGCGCTATCGCGTCAGCGATTAAGCGCGGCGTGATCGTCGCTTTCGAGGTCTTGTTTTGAGGTTATTCATTGCATTCACGCTGGGATTGTTCGTGCTGTGGGCGTCGGTGACCGCCGTCCATCATTCAGGCGCGGCAGAGGTTGATTCGGCGCAGGTAGCTCTCACGCCACTCGCCAGCCCGACGCCGACTAGCGGCGTACAGTCCATCCCGTTGAGTACGTTCCTGCCGTCCATCCCCAGCGCCACGCCGACGCTTACGCCGTCGCCCGTGCCGACGGATACGCTGACGCCCACACCAACCATCACCCCGACTCCCACGCTGACGCCAACGCCGACGCCGCCACTGTGGACGCCGACTCCCGCCGTGCCCGGCAATGCCGGATTTTACGCCAACCCGACAGCCGACTTCACCACGCCGGAAGGCTGGAGCTGTGGCGATTTCCCGTGCGCGGACGACATCGCCGGATTCGAGGCGCGGATTCGCGTGCCGGTTGGCTATCGTCTCGACCACTTCGGCCAGCTACCCGGCCAGCCTCAGCAGATCACCTTCGGGCTTGATGGTCGCCTGTATGCCACGCTCATCACCGATCCGGTAGCGCGTACCGGCGCGGTGTATGCGCTGGACGCTGGCGGCAACGCGGAGCGCATCAGCGCCGAGCTAGTATCGCCCATCGGCCTCGCGTTCCAGCCGGGCACCGATGTGCTGTACGTCAGCGCCCGCGTGACGCTGGAATCCGGCGGCGGGCTATGGCGCGTCACATCGGACGGCGCGACCGTGCCGGTGATTGACGATCTGCCGTGTTGCTTCGACGTGATCGACAATCAGCCCGCCGGAATCGCGTTTGGGACGGACGGCTATTTGTATCTCGGCGTTAGCTCGCTGACAGACCGCGCCGAGCCGCCGAATCCGCGCATCGCGCAGTACGCCGAATTGCACCCGCAGGAGGCGACGATCTTACGCATCCAGCCGCACACCGGCGAAATCAGCGTGTATGCGCGGGGCGTGCGCCATCCCTACGGCCTGACGTTCGACTCGCTGGGGCGGCTGTTCGTCACCGATAGCGGCTTGCTGGCCGGGCCGGGTGATCGCCTGTTGCGCGTGGTTGAAGGGGCGCATTATGGCTGGCCGTATTGGAGAGGGCGCGGCTGTTCTGCCTGCCCGATACCATCCGGTGGCGACTTTGACTTCCGGCCTGATCTGTTGCGCCTGCCGGATTATACGCTTCCGCGTGGGCTGACCGCCTATACCGGCACACAGTTCCCGTCGAACCTGTTCAATAATCTGTTCGTGGCGCTGTGGCACAACACGCCGGATTCCCAGCGCGTGGTACGCATTGACCCGGCCGCCATCCCATCAGACCCGTCAGCGCTGGCCGAATACCAGCCCGAACCGTTCATCACCGGCTTGATTCGTCCGGTAGATGTCGCCGTCGCGCCGGATGGCTCGCTGGTGGTCGCTGATTTCATCTACGGGCATGTGTGGCGTGTACGCTTCGATGCGGACGCCGCCATTGATGAAGAAGCCCCCGCGCCCGCCGCCGCGTCGCCACTTTTCGTCACGTCTACGCCGCGCCCGTGACCAAAAATATACTTTTTTGGGACATTCCGCCGCTTCTCCCGTTATAGCTTGTATCAGGTGCGGATCATGCCTTGCTTCGTCTGTTCGTCATCTATTCGGGTGAGGCATGATTTTCTATGATCTTTTCTGATCGTGTTGATTTTTACGGAGGTATTCCTGATGAGGAAATGGTTTTTAGTTCTGATGTCCGCTTTTCTGCTGGCGATGGTGCCGGTAGTTGCCGCCGATGACGCGCCAGACGTTGACGCTGACAATGAATGCCCGCCGCTATCTCACCCCCTCGTGCAATCTATCGCCAATCGCTTCGACGTTTCAGCTGAGGACGTTCTCGACCTACACTGCGCCGGATACGGCTTTGGCACACTCATTCGCGTTTATCTGTTATTGGAAACCGCCGAAGAATTTGAAGGCGAAGACATCGAAGACATATTGACGCTGATTGATGAAGAAGGCTGGGGCGCGGTACTTGCCCTGACCGAGACGCATCCGGCGCTACTCGCGCCCGGTCTGGCTCTGCGTGACCGCGTGCCGCCCGGCCTCGCCCGTCATCGCGCTAATGCT
>REDR01000063.1 GCA_007693385.1 Anaerolineaceae bacterium | reverse complement strand
TATCGCGTGCGAAATCGCGTGCAAACAAACAGGACACTATTATAACACAACGGCACATCGCCGCCCGTCATCAGTCCAGATCAGGAATCGGCGCGATATTCAGTACCTTGTAGCGCACCATGCCATCCGGCGCTTTGACCTCAAATTTATCGCCGACTTTCTTGCCCAGTATGGCGCGACCAACCGGCGAACCGAGCGACACGCCGCGCCGCCCGGACGCCATCTCGACGCCGCTCACGATGTCTAACTCAAGGTCTTCTTTGTTGTCCAGATCGCGCACGGTCACGCGGTCACCCGGCGTCACGCTGTCGGCGTCCAGTTGCTTCTCGATGATGACGGCGCGATGCAGGATGTCTTTCAGCCGGGCGATGCGTTCATCCAGCAGGCTTTTTTCGGCCAGCGCATCAAAGTAAATCTGCTCCTGACTGAAGTCGCCCGCTTCGCGTATCTGCGCGATGTTCTCCGCGACTTCGGCGGTTTCTTCCGTCATCATCACGTTGAGTTGTCGCTTCAGCCGTTCGTATCCAGAGCGCGTCAGATAGACATTTTCATCTGTCATCTTTTCACCTACCTATTTTTTCATAATGCAAACAAAGTCAAGTATACAGCGATTCCATATATAAAAAGCGCAGACGACCATTAAGATCGCCCACGCTTGATTTTTAATTTAAGTCGCGGCGTTTGTTACAGAGCGTGCCCCATACGATAATGCGTCATCGGCGCACCGTTGACGGACAACGCCGGATGCAATTGTGTGCGGGCATAAGCCATCGCAGACTCCGCCGACGAGAACACACGCACGCCGGGCAAGGCGCTCAATTTTGACATCACCCGTTCGTTACGCGAACCCATCACCTGATCGCTGATGATGATGACGCCCAGCATATCCGGCAAAGCCAGCGCCGCGCTGAAAACCTGTACCACCGTCGGGCACAGCCGGTCTATCTGTTGCATATCAACCACCGCCACCAGCGGCGACTCCGCTGTTTTGGTGTGTTTACGTAGTGCGCTATGCCACATCCGCGCATCGACGTTATCCACATAGCCGACTTGCTTACTATAGAAAACGCCACTCTCGTAATTCATGTTATGAATAGGCATAGATCACTAACCCGAACTCAACCGACAGACTGTACACAACTACTATATGACAGCAATGCGCGGAGGTCAAATGACATTAAGCTTATCGTTATAATGATATTCGTCCTCACGTTATTTTCTGGCTAATCCAGCCGCTCGATGATGGTGCCGGTGCCCATACCACCGCCGCAACACATCGTCTGCAAGCCGTAGCGCTTATCGTGCGTCTGGAGCGCGTGGATCAAAGTCGTCATCAGACGCGCCCCGCTACCGCCTAGCGGGTGGCCGATGGCAATCGCGCCACCATGCACGTTGACCTTCGCCATATCCGCGCCGGTTTCCTTGTGCCACATGCCGATAACCGCCGCGAACGCCTCGTTGACCTCGAAAATGTCGATGTCGTTCAGCGACATACCGGCACGGTCTAGCACTTTGCGCGTCGCCCCTAGCGGCCCGGTCAGCATCAGATGCGGGTCACTGCCCACCGTCACCGCCGCCCGAATCCGCGCCAATGGCTTCAGTCCCAGTTGTGCGGCGCGTTCCGCCGTCATGATGACCAATGCCGCCGCGCCGTCGCTGATCTGACTGCTGTTACCGGCGGTGGTCACGCCGTCGGCGGTGAAAGCCGGATCAAGGTCGGCCATCTTCGCCCGATCCGCATTATAGCGTATCCCCTCATCCGATGTCACCTTGACCGTCTCGCCTTCTTTGTTGAGGCCATCAAGCGGCAATATCTCGCGTGATAGATGTCCGGCCTGTGTCGCGCTGGCGGCACGCTGATGACTCTCATAGCCGATGTCGTCCACCTGTTCGCGGCTGATGCCCCACTTGGCGGCGATCTTATCGGCGGAGATGCCCTGCGGGATCATGTTGTGATTCGCCATGATGCGATCTGTAAAAGGGGATTGCCCCATCATCGAGCTACCCATCGGCACGCGGGACATATTCTCCACGCCGCCCGCGATGACCACATCATTCTGCCCGCTTGCCACCATCGCCGCCGCCAGATGTACCGCCTGCTGGCTACTGCCGCATTGAAAATCAACGCTGGTGGCCGGTGTCTCGATGGGCAATTCGGCATCCAACCCGACGTTACGCGCCACGTTAAACGTCTGCTCTCCGGCCTGACTCACACAGCCGAACACGATATGATCGACCAATTTCGGGTCGAGACCGGCACGGGATAGCGCCTCGCACACCGCCGCCGCGCCCAGTCGCACCGGATGCGTCTCCCGAAAAACGCCATTACGTCGCCCTAGCGCCGTGCGTACCGCCGATACAATTACAACGTCCGTCATACCAAAAACCCTCTTATAAATTTAATCGAACGAACTATTTGACAAAAACGGGACATCTGGCCCGTCAAACACGTTTACAGTTTACCGCAGAGTGTCAAATACACCCACATTTCGCGGCGGTTTTTTTGCCCGTTGATGCGCGGCGGTGATGGCGTTCACAGATAGCGACTTGCTAGGATAGCATCATGATAGCATAATTAGCGGAAAGTGACGTGGTATCATCGGCTAACGATCTGGAGTTTTCGTGAAACGGACAATCATCTTACTACTGGTATTGCTGGTCAGCGCCTGCGGCGGCGATTCCGACGCGGACAACATCGCAACCGCCGAGCCACCCGCCGCGACTGATCCCGCGCCTGAACCAGCAACCACCACCGCGCCGCAACCGGCGACGGCCACGCCCGAACAGAGCGCCGACGCCGTGCCTGCTCTACCCCTGACCGGCAACGGCGAGCAGATCGTCGCACGGGTTAACGAACAGCCGATCACTTTAATCGAGTTTCAACGCGCAGTAGACCGCTTCCACATCGACGACATCAGCAGTTATGACAGCATCGCTCGCCGCGAACTCGACAAGCTAATCGAGCAGGCGGTGATGAACCAGCAGGCCGAAGAACTGGGAATCACGGTGCGCTCCGAAGAAGTGGACGCCGAATATCAGGCCATGCGCCAGATGATGCCCGATGATGAACAGTGGGCGCAATGGCTGGCCGATAATCGCTTTCAAAGCGAAGCCGAGTTCCGGCTGGCAACGGCGGAAGCTCTGCTGACCGTCCGCTTGCAGGAATACGTCGTCAATATCGACGCGCTGACCGTGCCGCAGGTCAAAGCACGCCACATCTTACTCCCTTCGCAGGAGGCCGCCGTGCAGGTCTACGAGCGCCTGAACGCCGGTGAGGATTTTACGGAACTGGCGCGGGCGCTATCGCTGGACGAAACGACGCGGGACAGTGGCGGCGATCTGGGCATTGATGGCGACTGGATCGTGCCCGATGACCTGATCGTGCCGGAAATCGCGCAGATCGCGCTGGCGCAGAGCGTCGGCCAGCACAGCCAGCCCATCCGCACCGCTTTAGGCTGGCACATCATCCAGACGCTAGACATCAGCCAGCGCGACGCCGCACCTGCCGAAATCGCGGCGGAGAGCGCCCGCCGGTTTTCAGAATGGTTACAGGAGCAGATCGAGTCTGCTGATATTGAGCTTTTTATATAGCGCAACTTAGCACAAGGGAGAAAGCGTGATGAGTCGTCGGACGGCACGAATTTATAATCTAATCTCGGTGATATTCCTGACATTATCCGTCGTGTGGATTATCGCCGTCGTCGTCATCATCGCGTCGGGATAAAAAATTATGTCACGTTCAAGCGCACGCATTTATAACGTCATCACCGGCATCTTTCTATTGCTGACCGTCGCCGTCGTCGGCGTCTTCGCCTATCTATTCGCCACCGTCAACCCCGAAGACCGCCAGCCGGTCATCGCGCTGGCGACGCGCATCATCATCCCGACGGAGACGCCCACCGATACCGCCACCCCGACGGACACGCCCACCGCCACCGAGACACCAACGCAAACCTTGACCACCACAGCCACATTCACGCCTGTCCCCACCGATACCGCCGTCCCGACGGACACACTGACGCCCACCATGACGCCGACATCTACCGTCACATGGACGCCGACCATCACCATGACGCCGACGGACACGCCCACCGCCACCCCGACGCCGACACCGACCGGGCCATCCGCCACGCCGACACCGACGGACTCGCCGTTCCTGTTCGGCATACGCGGCGAGATCGAGTTCCGCCCCAACGTCACCAACGTGGCGGGCTGTGCATGGCAGAGCGTATCCGGGCGCGTGCTAAATATCGACGGCACATCGAGCGAACGACGCTATATCGTCCGCGTGTTCAATGACGGCTTCGGGCAAGTCGTGGAAACCGGCACGAATTCATTCTTCGATCCGCTCTCCGGCTGGGAGATACAGGTCAGCAATATCATCAACGACCTGACGTATTTCGTGCGGCTGGAATCGCTGGGCGGCACGGTCATCTCGCCCGATATACAGGTGACGTTCCCGCAGGACTGCAACGGCAACGTCGCGTTCGTGGAGTTCGCGCAGGTACGGAGTAACTGAGGCTATGCCCGACTCGCGGCCATCATCGCATGATGAGTCCCAACAAAGCGAGGGCGCGGATGATCTGCGCGAAGTCTCACGGCTAGCCGAAGAGCTAGTCGGCGATGATGGCTTGCAGATCACACCCGCGCCGCGTTCCAAACCGAACACGCCGCCCGCCGAGCGCTTCCCGCCACTCGCGCCGGATGAATCCGACGATGCGCTCTATGATGACGGGTGGACGGGCTACGACCAGCGCCCGCAACCTACCGGCGCATGGCGCTATAATCTGCTGACCGCTTTCTTCCTGCTGGCTTCGGTGGCGCTGTGCGGCTATTACGCGATGATCTGGACAGACCCGTACACGCCGCTAAACCCGCTCGCGCCGCCGACCCCGTTCGTGGAGATCACCGCCACCCCCGATCCGGTAGCGGTGGCCGCCTTCCATGCCGAGCAGACCGCCACCGCCATCGGTCCGCCCACCGCCACGCCACAACCGACCGCCACCGTAGAGGCGACGCCGACGCCGGAGGTCAGCGCTACCGCTTCGCCGACTTTGCCGCCGGAATTCGTGTTCACCCTGCGCGAGCCGGGCGTCACGTATCGCGCCAACACCAACCAGCGCGGTTGTAACTGGGCGAGCATCACCGGCACGATCTACGACGCGGACGGGCAACCGTTAGACGGCTATCGCGTCCGCATCATCGACGAAGTAGATCGCGGGCGGTTGGATGTCTCCGTGACCAGTGGCACCATCGCCAATTTAGGCGAAGGCGCTTACGAGCAAATCATCGGCAGTAGCCCGCGTGAAGGCCGCTACATCGTGCAGTTGTTCGACCCGCAAGGGCTGGCCGTGTCCGAGCCGTTCCTGATCTTCACACAGGCCGAATGTGACCAGAACGTGGCCGAAGTCAGCTTCGAGCAGACAATAGACTAGAGCGCCGTTTTCAGTCGGGCGGATTCCAGCGCCAGTAAATCCGACTTCGACGCCACACCCCAGCGATAGCCACCCAGCCCGCCATCAGCGCGTAACACACGATGACACGGGATCGCCAGCGCGATGCGATTCCGCGCACAGGCCAGCCCCACCGCCCGCGCCGATGCGCCATCGCGCCCCATGCGCCGCGCTAGATCGCCGTATGTCAGCACTTCGCCCGCGTCGGTGCGCCGCAACTGCTCCCACACTTCGCGCTGAAAAGGCGTGCCGCCCAGCACATCCAACGGCGGATCAAACGCCGTCGCGCTCCCATCCAGAAAAGCGGTCAGCGCGTCGCTGTAGGCGCTCAACGCGATCAGGTCTTCGCGCAGGTCAGCGCCCGCCACCCGCCGCAAATCGTCCAGCCATGCCGTCCGCGCCGCCTCATCCGCGCCGGTGAAGGCCAGCGCACACAATCCCCGCGCCGTCGCCGCCAACGCCGCCGTGCCCAGCCGCGTTTGCAAGAAGCCATAATGCACCGTGTTCTGATCGTTCATCGTGTCTATCTCCTCGTTGTGGTTATGTCGGGGCGCGATGGTTTGCGCCTGCGATTCGTCATGCCGACGTTAAACACCATCTCAGGTAATGTACCGCACGACTGTATTATAATGGAACTGATGTACCGAGCGAAAAGGAACAGCCGATGAGTATTTTTGACCAGACGAATTCACGCCGCGAAGAAGAGCAGAAGATGCAAGAAGAAGGCCGCCTTCCACCCGGCCAATCATTAACCCAGAAATTCCCGGTTCTCACCTACGGGCCGAACCCCGAATTCGACCCCGAAACGTGGAATCTCAGCCTATTCGGAGAGATCGAAAACCCGTTGATGTGGAATTGGGAAGAATTCCGCGCATTGCCCACCATCACCATCACCTGCGATATTCACTGCGTCACCCGTTGGAGCAAATTTGACACCACATGGGAGGGCGTCGCCTTCCGCCACATCGCCGAGCTTGCCGGCATCAAAGACAGTGCCAAGCACATCATCGCCCATTGCGATTATGGCTATACGACCAACGTGCCCGTCGAGGACATGATGCGCGAGAACGTCATGCTGGCCTACAAGTATGACGGCGAATTGCTGACGCCCGATCACGGCGCGCCGGTTCGCACGCTCGTGCCGCATCTGTATTTCTGGAAATCGGCTAAATTCGTGCGGGCATTAGAATTCAGCACGACGGACAACCCGGGCTTCTGGGAGAAGGCCGGTTATCACAATTACGGCGATCCGTTCAAAGAGCAACGTCACGGACGGCGCGGATTCTTCTAAACCGCCCACCCTGCGATACGGCGCGGATTGCACCCCATCCGCGCCCTTTGTCATCCAAAACCCCCGAATCTGGTCGATTTGCCCGCATTTGTGTTTCAATCGCCAACTAAGTCCATTACACCTGTCACTACAGAGAGTGCTTTTTGCCGGTGTAAGATGGTGACAAAATGGAGAGAATACAAGCAATCAGTGATTGCAGTGCAAAGGACAAGTCAAAAATGAAATCGCAAACTGCCTCAGATAGCGCCCCGACACAGGACGGTGGGGCGGCGGATTCTGCCCATCGCTGGGTGTACCTTTTCAGTGAGGTGAGTCTCGTTGAGGAGAAATTGGGCGGATCGTGGGACGCTGTGCGCTCCCTGCTCGGCGGCAAGGGTGCCGGACTGGGCGACATGATCCGGACGGGCGTCCCGGTGCCGCCGGGATTCACCGTGACGACGGAAGCCTGTAACGCTTATCTCAAGGCCGGTCAACGAATCCCCGATGGCCTGTGGGATCAGGTACGCGACGCCCTCCAGCAGATGGAGAAGAAAAGCGGCAAGGGTTTCGGCAATTCCGGTAACCCGCTTCTGCTGTCGGTGCGCTCCGGCGCGAAGTTCTCCATGCCGGGCATGATGGACACCGTGTTAAATCTCGGATTGAACGACGCAACCGCCAAAGCGATGATCGACATGACCGGCGATGCGCGTTTCGTGTATGACGCTTACCGCCGTCTGGTGCAGATGTTCGGCTCGGTGGTGATGGGCATCGCTGACGAAGCGTTCGAGGATTACATCACGCAGATCAAACGCCAGCGCGAAGTCAAAAACGACGTAGAACTCAACGCGCAGGACTGGCAAACAGTCACCGAAGAATTCAAGCAGATTTACGCCAACCACGTCGGCGAGCCATTCCCGCAAGACCCGTTCCGCCAGCTACAGCTAGCCGTCGAAGCGGTGTTCAAATCATGGCACGGCAAACGCGCCAATGACTACCGCAACGCGGCGGGCATCTCGCACGATCTGGGCACGGCGGTTAACGTGCAGATGATGGTCTTCGGCAACATGGGCGATAGCTCCGGGACGGGCGTCGCGTTCACCCGCGAACCATCCACCGGCGAGAAGCAACTCTTCGGCGATTACCTGATGAACGCACAGGGCGAAGATGTGGTAGCCGGTACGCGCACGCCGAAGCCGATCAGCAATCTAGCGCGGCAAAACCCGACGGTCTACCAGCAATTCGTAGAAATCGGGGAGAAACTCGAAAAGCAATACCGTGAAATGCAGGACGTTGAATTCACCATCGAGAACGGCGAACTGTGGATGCTCCAGACCCGCGACGGTAAACGCACCGCCCGCGCCGCCGTCCGCATCGCGGTAGATATGGCGGAAGAAGGACTCATCACGCGGCAAGAAGCCGTCATGCGCGTGACGCCGGAGCAAGTCTCGCAGTTACTACACCCGCAATTCGATCCGGCGGCCAAGATCGAAGCCGAGCAAGACCTGCGGCGCATCGCTAACGGCGTGAACGCATCACCCGGCGCGGCGGTGGGCATCGTCGCCTTCGACGCCGATCTCGCCGAAAAGTGGGGTAAAGCGCACCGCGACGTGATTATGGTACGCCCGGAAACGCGCCCCGATGATGTACACGGGATGCTGGCTTCTACCGGCATTCTGACCAGTCGCGGCGGCGCGACCAGCCATGCCGCCGTCGTCGCCCGTCAATTCGGCGTGCCCTGTGTGTGTGGCGCGGAAATGCTGGAAATCGACCTGAAAGCGCGTAAACTGCGCGTCGGCAATTTCACCGTCAGCGAAGGCGATGTCATCTCGATTGATGGCAATAGCGGCGAAGTGTTCATCGGCGAAATCAAGCGCGTCGAGCCGGACTTCAAGCGCGAACATTACCTGCAACGCCTGCTGAGCTGGGCGGATGAATATCGCGAGCTGGGCATCTATGCTAACGCCGATTATCCGAAGGATGCGCGGCGCTCATTGGATTACGGCGCGGGCGGTATCGGCCTGTGTCGCACGGAGCATATGTTCTTTCAGGATGACCGCCTGCCCATCGTGCAGGCCATGATCCTCTCCGAGCCGAACAGCGAAGAAGAAACCGGCCACCTGAAGAAACTGCGCCGCTTCCAGTACGACGACTTCTACGGCATTTTCAAGGCGATGGACGGCAAGACGGTCATCATCCGCCTGCTTGATCCGCCGTTACACGAGTTCATGCCGAATCACGAAGAATTAGCGATGCGGGCGGCAGGTCTACGCATCATCGGTGACCGCCCCAACGAGTTAGAGCGCATTGAAAAATTAATGTCGGCGGTGGAAAACCTGCAAGAATTCAACCCGATGCTGGGCTTGCGTGGCGCACGTCTGGGCATCCTGCGTCCGGGCATCGTCAGGATGCAGGCACACGCGCTATTCGAGGCCGCCTGTCAGCTAACTAAAGAGGGTGTGGTCGTCAAGCCGGAAGTGATGATCGCGGTGACCAGCCACGCCAACGAAGTTAAATTCCTGCGCGAGGTGATCGAAGAAGTCGCCGAGCAAGAGATGAAGCTGGCCGGTGTGCGCGTCGATTACAAGATCGGCGTCATGATCGAGCTACCCCGCGCCGCCATCACCGCCGACCAGTTGGCCGAATATGCGGAGTTCTTCTCCTTCGGCACCAACGACCTGACGCAGACCACATACGGCATCAGCCGGGACGACGCCGAAGGTAAGTTCCTGTTGCACTACATCGAACACGGCATCCTGCCGGAAAACCCGTTTCAGGTGATCGACGAGGACGGCGTCGGCTTCTTGATCCGCGAGGGTGTGCGGCGTGGCCGCGAAGCCCGCCACGATATTGAAGTCGGCATCTGTGGCGAACACGGCGGCGAGCCGAAGAGCATCGCCTTCTGTCACAGCGCCGGTCTGGATTACGTCAGTTGTTCGCCGTTCCGCGTGCCGGTGGCGCGACTGGCCGCCGCCCATGCCGCCATCAACCAGAAGCGCAAATCGTAACATCGGCGCAAACATCGTAAAATCAAAAAGCCCCCGCCGTGATGGTGGGGGCTTTTTCGTTGTGTGTGAAATCCTGCCTGAGGCAGAAGGGGCGTCGTTACTTGATGACGACTTTCGCGCCTTCGGCTTCCAGCTTGGTCTTCGCGTCTTCCGCGCTTTCCTTCGCCACACCTTCGAGCAAGGTGGCGGGGGTGTTCTCAACCGCTTCCTTAGCTTCCTTCAGACCGAGATCGGTCAGGGTGCGGACGACCTTAATCACGTTGATCTTCTTCGGCCCGGCATCTTCGATGACGACATCGAATTCGGTCTGCTCTTCTTCTTCAACAGCCGCGCCAGCGCCGCCAGCCATCGCCGCCATCATGGACGGGTCCATCATCATACCACCGGAAGCGGCAGTCACGCCCCATTTTTCTTCCAGCAAGGTCTTCAGTTCGGCGGCTTCCAGAATGGTCAGGTTCGACAGTTCTTCGACGATCTTTTCTAAATCTGCCATGAGATTTGAGTCCTTTCGTTAGTCAGTTAACGCGCTCGCGTGTTCGTCGGCGCGTAGATTGGCAAATACGGAATACTGCAAAAAGATAAAACGCTTCGTCATGCGGCCAATGTCGCTCACGCTTAGGCCGCACCCTCTCCTTGATTGGCGTCCACATACGCCTGAACGACGTTGACAACCTGCCCGGTAGCGCTGTTGATGACGCTGACCAGACCCTGCGCGGGAGAGATTATCAACCCCGCCAGTTGAGCGCGTAGTTCGTCCAGCGACGGCAGTTTGCTGACCGCATCCACCTGCTTGGCGTTGATAACCTCACCGGTCATCACACCGCCCTTAACCTGGGTGCGTTCTTCAAACACTTTATCGCTGGTAAATTCGAGGATGGCCTTCGCCACACCCGGCATATTATCCAGCCCGAAAGCGATGGCGTTCGGCCCTTTCAGCAGATCATCGGGCACCGGCCAATCGAGTTGCTGTAGCGCTTTGGTCAAAAGCGTGTTCTTGGCGACGGCGTAATGCCCGTCCGCGCCGCGAACTTTTGCGCGTAGCTGGTCGATTTCCGCAACCGTCAGTCCGGAAAACTGGATAATAACGAAACCATTGGAGCGCTCTAGCAAGTCCACGTATTCCGCGACTAGCTCATCCTTGCGTGCTTTTGTGATAGGCAAGGGCTACTCCTTTCAAAAGATATGCTGTCCACAAACAGCCCAACAAAACAAAAAAGCGACCCGCAGACGTGCAAAGGTCGCTATTGATAGTCATGCACAATAGCTGTTCTACCTTCACCTCGGCAGGGGATTAAGCGGTTGAACACAACCGCGCCTGCTGTCTGTGGTAATGGGCGCTAAATTGATATTCTGGATTATAGCTGACCGCCTCACAGAGTCAAGGGCGGCGGGCGCGATGAATCACGGCCGAATATATCCCAACTTATCCCAAATTTTGGGATATATTTTCACGGCGCGGCGTTTGGGATAACCGCCTCACACGTAGACAATCGGCGGGATATACGCCAGCGAACGCAAAAGCTGGGTATATTGCAATAAGAATTGCTCGCGCTGATCGGCGTCGGCATTGGCCGCCCCGTAGACCGCGAACGGCGGCAACACGTCAAACCCGCAGAAGTACAGCGTGCCGCGTTGCAGATAGTCCAGCATGTCGCTGAGGGTGCGCTGTTTGTCGCTGGTGAACGACGCGGGCAGGCCGCCCGTCGTCATGACCAGCATCGCCCGCCGTCCGGTCATGTTGCGCTCCGCGCCATACGCGAAGCCATACGTCAGCACGCGGTCAATCCACCCTTTCATGATGGCCGGGACGGAATACCACCACAACGGGAATTGCAAGATCAGCGTATCCGCCCATAGCAGTTTGCGCTGTTCAAACAGGATGTCGGCGCTGTAGGTGTGCGTGTGGGCGGCGTGGTGCTGTTCGGCCATCATATCCAGATTCAACGGATCGAGCGGGTCGGTGAAGTCGTCGGCGTCGGCCACCGCCTTAAAGCGCAGGTCGTACAGGTCGGTCACTTCGACGGCGTGGCCTTCGCGCTTCAACACTTCCAGCGCTTTCTGTAGCATGGCATAGTCAAACGATTTCGGGTCGGGGTGGGCATAGACGATCAGCACATTCATCACGAACCTTCGCTTTCAGGCGGCCTCTTGCAATTGTCGGATGATCTGCTCCACGCGCTGAACATCCGCTAGATCACCGAGCGCGGCGAACATCTCAAAATCCGCCAACGCATCCAGCCGCAGGCCGTCGCCGCCGTAAATGCGCCACGAATCATACAGCAAGACGCCGCGCTGATAGTACGCCTCCGCGAAATTAGGCTGGAGCGTCAGCGCCCGCGTGAAGTCGGTGCGGGCGCGGCTGTTGTCCGCGTCTGAGATGCCCACCGCCCTCTGCCGGTAGGCCAGCCCACGCATATAGTACAGGTCGGCGCTGGGGGTGATGTGGATGGCGCGGGATAGATCATCAATCGCGCCGGTGTAATCCTCATAATTCAGCGCAGAAATAGCCGACAGGAAGAACGCTTCCTCCGTCGAGCGCGGCTCCGGCGGGATGCTCAGCGCGTAGGCCGTCGCGTCGATGTTGCGGCGGGTGATCTGTAACGCCACTTCTCCCTCCGCTTCGAGATCAACAAACATGCTATTGACGCTCAATTCGCACACGAAAAGCAACGCCACCAGAAAGAACAGGCTGAAGCCAATCCGCCGCATCAATTCATTCGGGTGCGGGCCATAATCCTCACGCGGCGGCGTGTTCTTGACGTGCGGGGGTGGTGGGCGGCGCGGCGGGTCTTGCGGCGGGCGCGGCTTGTATGGATAGGCGGCGTAGTCAGTGGCGGATGCGGCGCGTGCCGGAGTTGCTGGGCGGATACTAGCGTCGTATTGCCGCCGCTTGACCGGATCGGCCAGCACCGCGTAGGCTTGATTCAAGAGCTGGGTGTACTGGTGCGCGTCGCTGATCTGACGCTCGACAATGTGGCGATCGAGTGGCGTCTGCGCCCGCGCCCGTTCCGCTTCCAGCCGGTCAGGGTGATACTGCTTCATCAATTGGCGATACGCCCGCTTGATTTGCTCTTGTGTCGCGTCGGGCGTGATCCGCAACACATCGTAATGGGTTCTCATCATGCTGGTCGCTTACGACTACAAACGATAACGATAAATCGACGATACGTTTACATCATAGCATAGCGCACAAACACGTCACGGCCAACGGGCGTAGCCGTACAACGTCCAATGAACCGCGCCTAATCAACCAGCAGGCGGGCGTTATGTTTCTCCCACAGCACATAGACCGCTTGCTGTGGCTTGAAGCCCATGCCGCGCTGATAGTCGGTGTTTTGCACGCGCACCGTCAACGACGCCGACGCCACGCGCACCACATAGCGCGTATCCGTGCCGATGTAGTAGGCTTCGGTCACGCGCCCGCGCACCATCACCCGCGAGTCATCGGCGCTGGCCGGCACGTCCATGCCCTGTATGGCGATGCGCTCTGGACGAATGGCGACGGTCACATCATCACCGGCGCGGGCGGCGTGACGTTCCGGCATGATGGCCGGGATGCTCACGTCGTCGCCAATATCGACCACGCCGACGCGATCTTCGGTGTGCAACAGGCGACCTTGCAGGAAATTCGTCTCGCCGATGAAGTCGGCGACGAAGCGCGTGCGCGGCGTCTCGTAAATCTCATCCGGCCTGCCGATCTGCAAGATGTGGCCTTGATCCATCACCGCGATACGGTTCGCCATCGTCATCGCTTCTTCTTGATCGTGCGTGACGAAGATGAACGTGATGCCCAGTTCGGCCTGCATCGCCTTCAACTCAATCTGCATCCGGCGGCGCAATTTGAGGTCTAACGCGCCGAGCGGCTCATCCAGCAATAACACGCTCGGCTTTTTGACCAGCGCCCGCGCCAGCGCCACCCGTTGCTGTTGCCCGCCGGATAGCTCACGCGGGCGGCGCTTGCGGATGTTGGGCAGGCCGACCAGTTCCAGCGCAGACGCGGCGCGGCGCTCCGCTTCGCGGCGGTCAACACCGGCCATCTTCAGCCCGAACATCACATTCTGCATCACGGTCATGTGCGGAAACAGCGCGTAATCCTGAAACACGGTATTCACCGGACGATGAAAAGCGGGCACACCGGCCATCTGCTCGCCGTCGATGATGACATCGCCCGATGTCGGTTGCTCGAATCCGGCGATCAGGCGGAGCGTCGTCGTCTTGCCACAACCGGACGGGCCGAGTAACGCGAAGAATTCGCCGTCGTAGATGGTCAAATTGATCGAATCCACCGCACGCACCGCATCTTCGCCGCGCCTGCCCGGAAATTCTTTGACGGTTTTCACCAGTTGCACTTTGACATCGCTCATCACAGCCTCCCCGTAAAAGGGGCGGGACGGCACCAGAGCCGCCCCGCAGAACATTCATTGTCAGCTATCCGCGCTCAAACGCGCCCGATCAGTTACCGCCGAAGATCAGGATTTCGTCCCATGCGTCATTGTAGGCTTGCTCGGCTTCGCCCACGTCTTCCAGCAGGAACAAACGCTCTTGAATTTCCGACGAAGGGAAGATAACCGGATTGTTCAAGATTTCATCCGGGATGAAGCCGGACTCAATCGCGGCGCGGTTGGTCGTCGGGTACAGCACATCCATCACGATCAGCGACATCACGCCCGGATCAAGGATGTAATCCATGAAGACCAGCGCTAGCTCCGGATTGGGCGCATCTTTCAATAGCACCATCGCGGCGACATCGGCAATCGAGCCTTCGTCGGGCAACACGTAAACGAAATCGTCACATTCGCAGTCCGCGATGATCTGGAACACATCGCCGCTATATTCCAGCGCGATGTCGGCGTCGCCGCGTGCCAGTTGCGCCTGACCATCATCGGCGGCGAAGGCGACCACATTCCCGCTATTGGCGAGGATATATTCCGCCGCCTCGAAGATTTCGTCGCGGTCGTCACTGTTGGGATCATAACCGAGCAGAAGCAGGCCGATACCCAGAATCGAGCGCGGGTCATCCACCCAGACCACCGCGCCTTCATGCGCCCAAACTTGCTCCCAACTGGTGATCGGCTCCTCGACAACGTTCACGTTATACGCCACGCCGAACGTACCCCACAGGTACGGCACGCTGTATTCTTCATCCGGATCGAAGTACAGCCCCAGCCATTGCTCATCGATGTTCTCGTAGTTGGGGATCGCGCCGGTGTCGATCTGCTCTAGCAGGCCGTCCCGCACCAGAATAGCGATGGCATACTCACCCGGAAACGCGACATCATAGCCCGGGTTGCCCTGCCGCAAACGGGCGATCAATGCCTCGTTGCTGTCGTATACGTCATACACCACCGACACGCCGCACAGTTCTTCAAACGTGCTGATCGTCGTCTCACCGATGTAAGTCGCCCAGTTCCAGACGTTGAGCGTCTGGCCTGCAAAGCCTTCCGGACATTCCCATTCGATGACCGGCTCCGGCGTTTCCGCCGCTTCTTCGTCCTGCGCCATCAGGGGAAGCGCCATCCCCATCAAGGCCAATAGTGTGAACAGAGTCAAAACTTTACGCATGTTTCTGCCTCCTGCTTGCGAATTCGCGTTCAAAAAAGTTGGCTCATGAGTAAATCTGGTGCAGTTGATTCATAAGTGATTTTCTTCTGTTCTTTTTTCTGTAGAAAAAAGAACCAAAAAAGACTTTGAATCCTTGTCAAAAGTTTTTGGCGTCACCTTTTTTCAAAAAGGTGACAAAAACCTGCACCATTCTCACACAATAACCAAAAAGTTAACCTAGCGATGCCCCATCAAATTGCGTTGCATCACCAGAGAAAACACCACAATGACGGCGGACAACACCAGCATCAGCGTTGAGATAGCGTTGATCTCCGGCGTGACGGTTGTCTTTAACATACCATAGACGAAGATCGGCAACGTGGTACTGCCCGGCCCGTTGTTGAAGAACGTCACCACGTAATCATCAAGGCTAAGCGTGAACGCCAGCAATGCACCGGCCATCACGCCCGGCAGAATCTGCGGGAAGGTGATGCGCCAGAACGTCTGCCAGCCATTCGCGCCCAGATCATACGCCGCTTCTTCCAGACGCGGGTTCATATTCGCCAGCCGCGCCCGGACGACTATCGCCACATACGAGATATTAAAAGCCACATGGCCGATGATGATAGTAGTGAAGCCGTAATTCCACGCGACGCCATCCACGCGCCGCATGAACTCGAAAACCAGTTGAAAGAACATCGCCAACGAGACGCCCTGCGTGATCTCCGGAATCACCACCGGCAGAAATAGCAAGCTGTCGATATAGCGCCGTCCCGGAAAGCGCCCGCGTGCCAGACTCAGCGCCACCATCGTCCCGATGATCGTCGCGATGATCGTCGCCGTGAGGCTGACCATCAGGCTATTGCGGAACGCCTGCATCATCAAGCCGGTGCTGAATTGTACGTTCGAGCCGGCCACGTTGTCGAAGATGTTCTGATACCATTGCAACGTGAAGCCGCGAAATTCGTTAAGCTGGCGGCTATCGTTGAACGAATAGAAGATCAGGATGAAGATGGGCAACCACAAGAACAGGAAGCCCGCCCACGACAGCGCGTTAAAGCTGGCCTGCCCGCCGCGTTGCATCCACAGACCGCGCCGCATCCGCGCCCGATCTACCGCCCGCCCGTCATCCTCATGCGACACATGCCGCGTCAATACGTCATCAGCCATCGTTTAACGCTCCTGTCTCGCGGTGAAGCGGATATAAACCAGCAAAGAGAGCATCACCGCGCCCATCAGCACCATGCTAGCCGCCGCGCCTAATGGCACATTGCCCGTGCCTTTGTATTGCCGCGTGATGAGATTGCCGATCATGAAGCCGTCGCGCCCGCCCAGCAAATCCGGCGTGATGAACGCCCCAATAGCCGGGATGAACACCAGAATACACCCCGCGACCACGCCGGGCATCGTCTGCGGCAACACCACGCGCCAGAACGTGTGCCAGTCGTTCGCGCCGAGATCACGCGCCGCCTCCACTTGCCGGAAGTCGAAGCGCTCCACCGACGCATAAATCGGCAACACCATAAACGGCAGAAACGTGTAAACCATGCCGACGATCACCGCGAATTGCGTATTCAAGAAGATCACCGGCTCATCAACCAGCCCCAACGATAGCAGAGTGGTATTGACCGGGCCGCTTTGCCCTAGAATCACGCGCCACGCATACGTCCGCACCAGAAAGTTCGTCCAGAATGGCAAGATCACCAGAAACAGCGCGAGATTACGCACCGCGTCCGAACGTCGTGTTTTGATGTAAAAAGCCAGTGGATAGCCGATCAGCAGGCAAACAACGGTGCTAATCAGCGCGATGTTGATACTGCTGACGAAAACCGGACGGAACGTGGTGAAAACGCGCTCGTACTGCTCGAAGGTGAATGGCAATGTGCCGCGTCCGGTGATGTCACGCGACATGAAACTGAGCACCAGCACCAGCAGAAGCGGCGTGATGAAGAAGACCAGCAACCAGAAAAGCGCCGGAAGACTGAGTATAAAAGCGTTGTGTTTGCGGAGCGCCCGCTTCAGCCCGGCCACCATGGCAGGTTTCCCTTCGCTTCAAAGCAGAAGATGGTGGTCATAGTGAATCCTCCCTGATAGGTGCTGGATTGTCACAATACGAACAAAACAGAGCGATACGCGACGGTGTGCGCTCTGGCCGCTTTTAAGCGATAACTTGCGTCTCGAAGTGCTTATCTGATCTCATCAGCAACGTAATCACACTCCATATAACCGCAAAATGTGCGAAACAAACCGACATATTTCACTGACGTTATTGAAGTTATGCCCCTCGCCCGACGTTGCTGATTACGGCACGGTCTGAGGTGTGCCGATTTGTGGCTTGCCGAGTTGCTGACATGCGCTCTATTCTAAAAGCCACGCGCCCGCCTTGCAAGTATCATTGACTGCACGGCGGCATTCTAATGTTCTGACGACCTATCGGGGGCGGGCGCAATCCACATAACCATATAACCATATTTGTAGGGGCGTAACATGCTACGCCTTAAGCGAAGGAGGAATCGAAGATATGGACATCATCATGATCTTATTCGGGATCGCGTGGGCGGGGGCGCTTTTCGGCGGCTTCGCGCTGGGGAATTACCGCGAAAACAGGACGCATCGCGTGCCGCGTCCGCTTCGCATGTTCTCATCGCTGATGCTGGTCGGTGCGGCGTGGGCGTGGGCGATCAACGCGCCGGAGGCATGGGCGACGCTGGCGCTGTGGGTGGCGGCGGGCATGACATTCGGCCTAATCGGTGATCTATTCATGGCGCGGCTCATCATCGCCGGAGAACATCGCGTGCTGGGCGGCATCGGCGCGTTCGGCATCGGCCACGTTTTTTACATCGTCGGCATCCTCGCGCACGCGAATCAGGCGGCGCTGGATGACACCGGCGCTCTGCTCGGCGGGTGGTTGGTGTGGTTGATAGTGGGCGCGGGCGCGTGGTTCCTCACCGTCTGGCGCACCGCCCCCACACGAACCACCCTGCACATCGCCTCGTTGCCGTATGCGCTCCTGCTGGCATCAACGGCGGGGTTGGCGACTGGCCTCGCGTTGCAGTCCGGCGGATTCGCGCTGATGGCACTCGGCGCGGCGCTGTTCCTGCTCAGCGATTTGATCCTCGCGCTGGAGCTATTCAACGATCTGGAATTCACCGGCATCGGCGATGTGATCTGGCTGACATACGGGCCGGGACAAATGCTAATCGTCTACACCGGCTGGTTGATCGCCTGAAGCCTCGATTTCGATTTGCATCTGGCGGCCAATGAAGCCGCCGATCCCGACGCTGAGGACGGCATCCAGCACCCATAACAGCGTGACCGGCACACCGCTCAACGTGATGATGCTGGATCGTCCCAGTCGGCCAAACTCCGCCTCACCGCCGGTCACCGCGTCCATGTATGCGCCGAATGTCGGGGCGACATCCAGCGTGCGGGCGATCAGCCAATAGTCGGCGATGTACTGTCCGGCGAAGATCAGCGCCGCGAACACCGCGCCGACGAACGCCGCCCGCCATGTGGCCTGCAAGCCGAACGTCTCCATCAACAACCAGCCGAACAAGCCGCCCGCCGCGCCGGTCAATAGCGCCGCAAGCGGGAACAACGCGCCCACCTCATACCGCAAAAAGCCGAGCAATCCGGCCACCAACAACGCGCCGACCGTCAACGCCAGCACCACCACCCATAGCGGACGCTGTACGCCCGCAACCTGTCCTTGTATTGCCATGATTCATCTCTCCTTGAGAAACTGACCGCCCGAAAACGGGCAAAAGGGCGCAAAAAACGCTTTTCCCCTTTATACTACAAAGGTGAATTTGTGGCCGGTTGATTGAGGATGCGATATTTTGCGATATGTTTTTCGTTACATCTGGATAGGGATTACCGCCCTTTTGATCGGATTGCCGTTGACATCCGGCGCGGATGACGACTCCGCCACCGACGACCAGCGCGAGCCTGCGCTGATCGCGCAGATCGCACGCATCCGCCAGCAGGTCAGCGACCTGCGCGGGCTGTCGCTGAACCAGCCGGTGCCCGATCACTTCATATCACGCTCGGCCATCCGCCGCGAACTCGACGCCGAAGCACAACCACCCGACCCGAATAATCCGCTCAATCAATTCTACATCGCATTTGACCTGTACCCCGACGACGGGAGCGACATCCAGCAGACCACCAACGAGATCAACGCGGCCAACATCGGCGGCTATTACGACCTCATCGAGCGCGAAATATTCGTCGTGCTGGACGAAGGCGACGACCCCGGCAAGCGCCTCAGCGCCCGCGAACAGGTCATCTACGCGCACGAATTCACCCACGCGCTACAGGATCAGCATTTTGAAGTCACCGATATTCTGTGGTTCACGTACACCAACGAGACGTATATGGCCGCGCTCGCTTTCATCGAAGGCGACGCCATGTTCACGCAGGAGCTATTCATCCTTGATAGCGTACAGAACAAGCCAGAAGACGACGAAATACTGGCGGTTCGCTTGCTCGGGGAGATGACGCCGCCCAAAAACGCGCCGGACATCATCCGCGCCGAACTGGACTTCGTGTATCTGGGTGGGATGAACTTCATCAAAACGCTGTACGAAACCGGCGGCTGGTCTGCGGTCAATAGCGTTTACGATGACCCGCCCATCGCCACATCACACATCTTGCACCCGCAGGACTACATGGCCGGCGTCATGCCGCGCATGGTCAGCGTCAACAGCTTGATCTACAGCGCATTCGACGACCCCGAAGGCTGGGATCGTATGCGTGAGGATACGCTGGGCGAGTTTTATCTGCGCGAATATCTGGCGACACAGCTAACGCCCGCCCGCGTCGATGAGGCCGCCACCGGCTGGCGCGGGGATCGCTACATCCTGTTTTACAACCGGCGCATCAACCGGCGGGCGTGGGTGCTGGTCACGACATGGGATCGCGTGGCGGACGCGCAGACGTTCACCCGCCACTATCATCAATTCGCCATCGCCCGCACCGACGACGACTCGCCCCTGCACCGCATCGCCGGTGTGGATTGCTGGACGGGCGACGACGGGGCGCTGTGCCTGCGTCATCGCGGCGGGCATGAGGTGGTCATCGCCTACGCGCCGACGGCGGCGGAAGGTCGCGCCATGATTGCATTGCAGACTGATTGACAGACTCGGTAGAATAGAGGGACACGGGCGGCTATCAAAGGGGGTGAAACATTGAGCGAGAAGCAAAAAAAAGGTTTTTGGGCCAGCCTGAGCGACGTGGAGCGCGAGCAAGTTAAATTCTTGCTCAAGATGTTGGGGGTTATCGTGCTATTCACCATCATCGCCTCGCTGATCGTTGGCGCTTTGATCGCGTTATTCGGCTAACCGTTTTATCACGGTCTGCAACCATCAAACAATCCGGCGCGTATTATTGTTTAATAGCACAGGCGCATGAAGAATCAACACGGAGCGACGTACTTATGAATTTCAAAGCGGGGGACAGAATCGGCGCTTATGATGTGGTAGGGCGCATCGGCGCGGGGGGCATGGCGACGGTTTATAAAGCGCACCAGCCGCGACTAGGCCGCCATGTCGCTATCAAAGTGATGCACGCCAACATCGCGGGCGAAGCGGGATTTCTGGCGCGTTTCGAGCGTGAGGCGCAGATCGTCGCCAGCCTCGATCATCCCAACATCGTCCCGATATACGACTATGACGACGCCGACGGCACGCCGTATCTGGTGATGAAGTACGTATCCGGCGCGACACTCAAAGAGCTATTATCCGATGGGCTGATCCCACCGGCACAAATCGCGCAGATCACCGGCGCGATGGCTGATGCGCTGGACTACGCGCACGACAAAGGCATCCTGCATCGTGACGTGAAGCCGTCTAATATCCTGATGGACGAGCGCGGCAGACCGTACCTGACCGACTTCGGACTCGCCCGCATCGTACACGACGGGCAATCGACCATGAGCGCCGATGTCATGCTCGGGACACCGCATTACATCAGCCCGGAGCAGGCGCAGGGCAATCTTGATCTGGATACGCGCACCGATGTTTATTCGCTGGGCATCGTGTTGTATGAGATGTGTACCGGACGCACGCCGTTCGTCGGCGATACATCCTACGCCATCATCCACGACCAGATTTACACGCCGCCGCCACCGGCCAGAACGCTCAACCCGCAACTATCGCCGGAGATCGAGGCGGTGCTGGACAAGGCGCTATCCAAAGAACGCGCTGACCGCTACGAATCGCCCGGCCATCTCGCGGAGGAATTCCGGCGGGCGCTCGGCGGTGAGCCGATCAACGCGCCGCCACCGCGCCGCGAGACGGCATCCGACGCAACCGAGCCGCGTGCGAAAAACAGAGCAGGCAAGCGCAGAAAACGCGGTTCTAACGATGTGTCGGATACGGTGTATGAAGTCGCCGACGGCCTGCGCGAAGCGCGGACGGAAATCGTGCTGGGCTGGAAGGAAGCAAAAGAGGAAATCCGCAAGGCGGTGACCGAAGCCCGTAAGCAAAAGGGCAACTGGAAAGAATGGTTCGACGACAAAGAAGATAGCGAGAACCTGACCACTGAGGAGCGCGTGCGGCGGCGCGTCAAGAAGCGTATCGACGAGCGCTCGGAGTTGTTCTCGCATATCGGCATATTTCTAGCGGTGAATTCGTTCCTGTGGATGATCTGGTTCTTCACCACCGCGCCCGGCTTCCCGTGGCCGATCTTCCCTATGGGCGGCTGGGGTATCGGCATCGTCTCGCATGTGATGGAATACTATAATAAATACGGCGGCGGGCGTGATAGACTGGAAGAAGAGATCGCACGCGAGACGGAGCGCGAACTGCAACGCATGGGCTATAAACGCAAAAATGACGATTATTTCTACGACGATGACGACGGGCGCGAAGTGCGCTTGACCAAAGACGGCGAACTGACCGACAGCACCGCCAAGCGCTACTTCGACTGACCGCGCCACGAGATGAAATCAGGGGGCTGGTTTGTGAGATGAACGAGCAAAGACATCAAGCCGCTTTGAAGATCGCCCGCAAGCGTTTGCGGCGCGATTTGCTGTTGTATAGTGCCCTGCCGGTGATCGCCTGCTGGATGCTGTGGGCGGCGCTGGGCGGCGGCCTGCTGTGGCCGATCATCCCGACGCTGGCGGGCGCGGCGTGGGCGTGGGCGGTCTGGGATCGCTGGCGGGCGATCAGCGCCGACATCGGACGCCAGCCGAAAGCGCCACAAAGCGCCACCGTCCCCCGCCGCACGCAGTCAGCCGCCGAGATTCCGCGCATCCGCTTCACCGAATCCGGCGATCCAACCGATAGCTTCATCGAGCAATTGCACAAAGACCGCCAGCATGACCAGAAAGGGAACGAATAAGTCATGAGCGATCATCTATCCACCGCGCCCCAGTTGACACGGAGCGCATCGCGCAAGAGCGATTATCAGCTACGGCAAGAAGCCCGTGCCAACATCGAGAAGAAGCAGAAAGCGCGGATGGAGCTAATCATCCATATCACGATGTACGTCGTGCTGATCGCTTCGCTGTGGGTGATCTGGTTCGCGTTGCGCGGGCGCTTCGCGTGGCCTGCCCTGCCGACGATCATCTGGGGCATCGCGCTATTCTTTCATGGTCTATCCTACCGCAACGATCACGGCGCGGGCGCACACAAACGCCGCCAGCAGACGCAGAAGGCCATCGAAGCCGAGTTCGAGCGCCTGAAGAGCGCCCGGAATAACAACTGAGCGCGGCGGCTAGGGCGTTTAATCCAGCGTCAAATCCCACGCCGCCAGATCAGCCATGAAGTGATGGGCGGTCAAATCCAGATGAAGCGGCGTCACGCTGGCGTAGCCGTTTTCCACCGCCCATAGATCGGTGCCCGGCTCATCCAGAATGCCGGTGGGTGGTTCGCCGACGATGCGATACACCGCGCCATCCTGCTCTAGCTCGTCACGATAAACGCGGATGCCCTGCCGCGTCAGGCGGATGCCCTTCACCGTGTCGCCGCGTGGGATGTTAACGTTGAGGATGGTGAACGGCGGTAGGGTGTGCGCTTTTTCCAGCACAATCCGCATCACGCGGACCGCGACCAGCGCCGCCGCCTGATAATCAGCGACATCATCGGCGTAATGGTCATCCAGCGAGAAAGCCACCGCCGGAACGCCGTTAATGGCGGCTTCTAGCGCGGCGGTGACTGTGCCGCTATAGGTCACATCTTGCCCCATGTTTGACCCGCGATTGATGCCGCTGACCACCGCCCGCACCGGCCAGCGTGCCGCGCCCAGCGCCGCCAGCGCGATGCAATCCGCCGGAGAGCCGGTGATAGCCGTCGCCGGTGTGACGCCATCCTGTAACGTCGCTTGATGAAATGTGATGTCGCTGAACAGCGTCTTTTTGTGGCCGCTGGCGCTCTGGTTGGTGGCCGGTGCAATCACCGAGACATCGCCCAGCGTCGCCATCGCACCGGCTAGCGCCTGTATGCCCGGCGCGTTCACGCCGTCGTCGTTCGTCACTAAGATAGCGGGCATTTAAAATCCTTTCATGGAAAACTCACCCAATCGTGCGGCTTATCAACATATCTTAACGCATTGTCCTATATAATAGTCGAGAACAATCTACACGCGAAACCACGAAAATTCGATGGGAGGTTTACGCGATGTCTGACGATAGTCAGTTCAAATTTAACGTAATCGAGGGGATGAGCCGCTTCAGCGGGGCACGAGGCCGCGCCTTCTGGAAAGAGATGTTCAACCTATTGCGCGGCGGGCCGATTGAGCTACTCAGCTTCGACGACATCAAACACCGTTTGCGCCTGCGCGAAGAGAGCTATCGCGGCCTACAGGAAGTCCCTATTGAGAAGATCGCCGGTAGTGTTGGACGCTACCGCGATTTCACACGCGACTTTTTGCCCAAAAGCAAGACCAGCAGAGAGCGCTGGAGCCGCGTCTATGCGGCGGCCAACAGCCAGCTTGGATTGCCCCCGATTGAGTTGTACAAGGTGGGCGATGTGTACTTCGTGCGGGACGGCAACCATCGCGTTTCCGTCGCCCGCAACATCGGCTCTAAGTCGATACAGGCGCACGTCACCGAGTTACCGACATCCGTCGAGCTACACGCGGGCATGTCACAGGACGACATCGAGAACGCCACCGCGTACGCCGCTTTTCTGGAAGAGTCGGCGATCAACCGTGTGCGGCCACATTACCAGTCATTGCGCTTGAGCGAACGCTCACGCTATTCGGAATTGCTCGGCCATATCTACCTGCACAAGTCGATTCTGGAATTCGTCGGCGAGCAAAGCGTCTCTATCGAAGACGCGGCCAGCCACTGGTACGATCACGTTTACCGGCCAGCGCTGACGCTGATCCGCAAGTACGACATGATGAAAAATGTGCCGGATCGCACCGAAGCCGACCTGTACCTGTGGATCGTCGATCATCTGCGCGAACTACGCGAGCAATTCGGCCAGCAAGCGCCGCGCAAGATCGGCGATGCGCTGGTCGATTTCTTGCAGGAGCGCGGCCTGCCGATCCCCGGCGACCTGCTACAAGAACCGGACGAATCCGTGATCGTCTCGCGCACACAGTTGATGCGGGCGGTGCAACAGATGACCGACCCGACGATCAACGGCAATGGCAAAGCGGAGGCCGCCGAACCGCCGCCGGAAGCTGACCAGACGTGAGAGAGACAGCGAACATCCGTGCGGGTGCGATGAATTGCGCCCGTGCGGATTGCATCCGACACATCGCGCCACCCAAACATTGAAATCGCAACGCGGACAGGATACGATACGGACGATGCGAACAACACAACGATAAAGGATGTTATCTTGGCAAAATCTCCCCTCATGGCGATTCCGGTTCCCGCGCCGGTGCGCGATACCGCTTTTGACCTTGTGCCGACGATACTACAGGCCATCCACGACGCCGACGAGACGTTACAGGACGGCGACGTGCTAGCCCTCAGCAGTAAATACGCCGCCATCAGTCAGGGGCGCATCGTCGCGCTGGATAGCGTGCAGGTCAGCGCGGAGGCACAGACCATCGCCGAGCGCTACGTGATGAACCCGCAACTGGCACAACTGGTCTTGCAAGAGGCCGACCACGTTTTCGGCGGCATCACCCACCGCTTCAACGGGCACGAAGTCGGCTTCTTGCTGACGCACAAAGACGGCATCATCTCCCCCAATGCCGGTCTGGATCGCTCGAATATCCCCGATGGTCAGGTGGTGCTGTTTCCGCAAGCGCCGTATCGCTTCGCGCAAATCATCCGGTCTGCGATTCAAGCGCAAACCGGCGTCCACATCGGCCTGATCCTCACCGATAGCTGGCTGATGCCGGGACGCATGGGCACGACGGGCGTCGCGCTGGCGACGGCGGGATTCATGCCGGTGCGCGATGAGCGCGGCAAGGCCGATCTATTCGGCAATCCGATGCAGGTGACGCAAGTCGGCGTCGCGGATTCGATCTGCGTGTGCGCCCAGATGGTGATGGGCGAGACGGCGGAGGCGACACCAATCGCCATCGTGCGTAATAGCGGCGTCAGCCTGCTGACCGACGGCCACATCGACGTGGAAGACGTAGCGATTGACTGGCAGACGTGCATTTATGTCGGCGGGCTGACCGGCGGCAAGCTGTAGAATCACAACCGCCCGCATGAGGGGGAGCACGCGGGCGGTCATTTTGAGGGAGGGCTTGGAGACAATCTCATATCAATAACGTCTCAACAGGCCCGTGAACTTGACTCTCACAACACACTTACACCACTCAGGGGGATCGACACAATCACAGTCAAGTTCATCGCCATATACACCCTGAATTTAACCACGATGACTAAGGCGGCAATGAAGTCCCCATGAGGGAAATATTAAAGCGATAACGCCCGCGCTAGAACGGGATGTCGTCCATGCTTCCGGGTGAAGATGCACCGCCGCTATCGCCGCCATAGTCGCCATCAGATGACGAGCCGCCACCGCCACCACTCAAGAAGCGCACATCACGCGCCCGCAATTCCAGCGATGCGGCAGGCTCGCCGGCCTTGTTCATGTACGCGCTAGCCTCCACCGTGCCCACCACCATCACCTGACGACCTTTCGCCAGATATTTAGCGCAATTGTCGGCTTGCGGCCCGAATACCGCTACGCGGTACCACGTCGTTTTCTCGCGTTTTTCGCCGGTCTGCCGGTCTGACCAGCGCTCACTGACCGCCACGTTCATATTGCACACGGGCGTTCCGCTTGGTAAATAGCGCATCTCCGGATCATTACCCAGATTACCGACGACGATTGTCTGATGATATGTCATGTCACTCACTCCTCGAAATGTCTTGAGAACATATATTCTAGCACCTGATTGACGGCTAACGATACCCTCAAAAGATAGGGGGATAATCGCCTAAAGATGTATACCAATTTACAGCATAATAGAGAAGATAGCCATTGATTGAAATAAAGTTAACCTCTGGTTTGTTTACTGCGACAAATATAGACAAACCTTTATAAAGCGTTCAGTTTGGCGCATTTTGTGGCATAATGTGGATAGTGCGATTTTGAACGAATGTAAAGAAACCTGATGAATAAACGTAATGTGCTGATCGTGGAGGACTCGCCCGAAGTCGCGGAGATCATCAAAGTTGCTTTCCGGCGCACCGAGCTAGAGATACACCACGAAGCGAACGCGCTGAACGCGCTGACATATCTACAGAGCCATAAACCCGATGTCATCATACTCGATCTGGGGATGCCGGGCATGTCTGGCTGGGAATTCCTGCGGAATATTCGCTCGCAAGATCATCTATCGGATATTCCGGTCATCATCCTGACGGCACACACCGACCACGAGAACCGCAAAACTGGCCGCCTGTTGCGCGTCTCTGCATATTTGCAGAAGCCAATCGACCTGACCGCGCTCCGTAACGCCATTGACGACGCGCTTTATCTATAATGTCACCCGGAACATCGTAAACACAAGTTAGGTACTATTGTCATGACCGAGAACAAAACCGTCCTGCTGGTTGAGGACGACGAAGAAGTGGCGGCGCTGGTCAAGATCGTGTTGCGTAAAATTGAGGTCGTGGTCGTCCACCGCAATAACGCGATGGACGCGCTCTCGTTTCTCGATCAATTCACGCCCGACCTCATCCTGCTGGACATCGGAATGCCGGTGATGAACGGTTGGCAATTCCTCAACGAAGCCCGCAAAGATCACG
Source organism: Anaerolineaceae bacterium (assembly GCA_007693385.1). GTDB lineage: Bacteria > Chloroflexota > Anaerolineae > Aggregatilineales > Phototrophicaceae > J038. The sequence goes on along the minus strand of REDR01000063.1, from coordinate 96,713 downwards.
ACAACATCGAAGATGTCGTCCCCGTCATCGTGCTGACCGCCTTTTCGGATTCGACCAACCGCATGGAAAGCCAGCTACAGGGCGTTAAGGCATTTTTGAGCAAGCCGGTCACGCCGTCAGAACTGCGCGAGATCGTCACACGCACGCTGAATCTTAACTGTGTCTAAACGTTTAGCATTATGAGGTTGGCAAACACACCGTTCATCAGTTAGTATACGCCATCAACTTATGTCTGATTATGTCAGTATAAAGCGTATATAAAACTATGGACGATCCGCGAAACGCTAACCAGAACGATCCCGACCATTTTTATGTTGACAGCTTCAAGACGCTTCAGGTGCTGGTGAATCCGTTGCGCTTGAAGATCATCGAGTGCCTGCGCGAACCGCGCACAGTCAAATCAGTGGCGCAATCGGTCAACGTCAAGCCGAGCAACTTATATTATCACTTCAATCAGCTACGAGCACATGGGCTTATTCGCATCGAGAGAGAAGAAGGCCGCACGCGCTACTTTCGCGCTAGTGCCCGCCGCTATCGCCTGAACTGGAAGTCGCTAGCGCCCGACGAAGCCGGATTCGCCCGTCGCTTTGAGCAAACGCTGGGTGGTATCTTCATCGGCAGTATTGAGGACGCCCGCACCAGCATCGTGCAAGGATTGGTCGAAATCGGCGAAAATCCGACGCGGCATCGGCGGCTACTGTTGAATAGCGGACGTTCGCACCTGACCGAAGAACGCGCCAAATCATTCTACAGCAAGCTAGAGGCGCTCATCGAAGAATACGGCTTTGATGAATACGACGCACCGGAGAACGAAGACGGCGAAGCGACGCAAATATACCGCATCTTTATGCTGTTGCATCCCAGTAGCCGCGATTTTGACCGGCGCAATTCAGCATAAGCGCAATCCGGCGCGGGCGCGTTCATTGTGCCGCTACAATCCATTGCAAATTCACAGGGGCGTCGCGTGCTACGCCCACCTATAAATCTTGCCAACAACCTGAAATGCACCACAACCGCACTTGTGGTAAACTATCCGCAAACAGATCGATCATCAACCAGAACAGGATGGATGCCTCATGACCGAATGGATCACCATTGTCGGCTTAGAAGTTCATGCCGAGATGTTGACGGATAGCAAGATGTTCAGCGCTTGTCCGGTTGTCGATAGCGTCGAAGCGCCGCCCAACAGCGCGGTTGACCCGCTCTCGCTCGGCCTGCCCGGAACGTTGCCCGTCGTCAATCAATTGGCGATGGAATACGGGATGATGGTCGGGCTGGCGCTCCACTGCGATATACCGCCTTTCTGCCAGTTCGCCCGCAAGAGCTACTTCTATCCCGATCTCCCCAAAGGTTATCAGATCAGCCAGTACGAGCATCCGCTAGCGATCAACGGCTATATTGACATCGAATTGCCGGACGGCGAAAGCAAGCGCATCGGCGTCACCCGCGCCCACATGGAAGAGGACACCGGCAAGCTGACCCACATCGGCGGCGGCTCCAGTCTGGTCGATTACAACCGCGCCGGTGTACCCCTGCTGGAGATCGTCTCCGAGCCGGACATCCGCAGTAGCGCCGAAGCCGAATCCTACGCCCGCAAGTTACGCGCCATCCTGCGCTATCTCGGCGTGAATCATGGCGATATGTCGAAGGGTGTCCTGCGCTTTGAAGCCAATGTCAGCCTGATGCACCGCGACGACACCGAATTCCGCACGCGCACCGAGATCAAAAACCTGAACAGCATCCGTAGCATGGTTCGCGCCATCGACGCGGAAGTGAAACGCCAGCGCAAACTATACGAGAACGGCGAGACGGTCAAACAGGCGACGCTCGGCTGGGACGAGAACGCCGGACGCATCATCATTCAGCGCTACAAAGAGCGCCCCGACGAATACCGCTATTTCCCCGATCCTGATTTGCCCGTCGTGCGCTATAGCGAAGCCGAAGTCGAGGCGGTGCGCGAGCGCCTGCCGGAATTGCCGGACGCCAAGCAAGCGCGTTTTATGCAGACTCTCGGCCTGAGCGAATACGACGCCCGCCAACTGGTCAGCGAGAAAGCCATCGCCGATTATTACGAGGCGGTACTGCTGACCGGCGCGGAGCCAAAGGCCGCCGCTAACTGGATTCTCGGCGCGTTGTTCAGCATCTTCAACCGCGAGAGCATCGCCCGCGAGGACATCGACGCGACGCGCATCAGCGCCGCACAGATGGGCGAGCTAATCAAGCTGGTCAGTGGCGATAAGCTCAACAAGGGAAGCGGCGAGAAAGTGCTGGCGATCATGTTCGAGACCGGCGACGATCCCGAAACCATCATCGAGCGCGAAGGGCTGGCACAGGTCAGCGACGAAGCCGCCATCGCCGCCAAGATTGACGAAGTTCTCGCCCAGCACGCGGACATGGCACAGAAATTCGCCGAAGGGGAAGCCAAGCTATTCGGGCCGTTGATGGGTAAAACGATGGGCGCGTTCGGCGGCAAGGCCAACCCGCAGATGGTGCAGAAGATACTCAAGCAGAAGCTAGACGCGCTCAAATGAGGCCGACGCGACAGGGGCGCAGAACACCGGATGTTATGCGCCCAGCCGCCGCAATAAGCCAAGATTAGCCTTCAGCCAATCGTGCAGTTCTTCGGTTTTGATGTACACCGCGTCCAGCGATTCGGGTTGCAGTGGCAGGAAGTCCGGCAAGTACAGGCCGCGTTCCGGCCTGCTGAATTCCGGGCCGTTGCGTAAGCGCAGGTCGAAGCTGGTCAGGCGGCAGATGAAGAAATGCTCCTCCAAGTTTTTGCCGCCTTTCTCATGGCGCAACACGAAAGCCGGACGCAACACACGCGCCGTCGCGCCGAGTTCCTCCATCAGTTCGCGTGAAAGCGTCTGATACAGACTCTCGTCGGTGTCCTCCACGCCGCCGCCGGGCGCCACCCAATAAGGCGGCGTTTGCGGTTTCAGTCGTTTGATGAACAACAGGCGCGGCTCGCCTCGCTGACGTGCCAGCAGGATCGCCCGCACGCGCTGGACGATTGCCGTCGTTGAGTCTGGTTGATAAGTCATCAGGTTTCGACCTCACATCACGCCCGACCATCGCATGATCCGACGATTATATTCACACAAAACATGGTTAGCATATCATCTTTTTTGTTACGAAGAGAATATGCGGATTTAAGATAGCATTAAGGAATGGCAATGAGCCGCCATTCCGCACAAAAAAGCCGCCGTCTGTCTCAATCAGGCGGCGGCGGGCGGTCAGCACAGACTGCTGTAATCGCTCAGATCAATAGATCGGCACCTGATTGAAACTGCCGCGTATCGTGCGGAAGTAGGGCGCAAAAACCCAGCCGACGACACCCTCATAGCGGACAAGCAACCAGTGATTGCGCCCGCCCTGTACGGTGCGTCCCAGCACTTCGACATGGCCGCCCCATTCGACCTGTAAATCACCGATGCGGGCGGAGCGCTGGCTGGGGCGTCTTCGCACGTTGATGAAAGCGTTGGGCGTGGCGATGACGCCGGTGCCCGGTGGATCGCCTAGCGTCTCGAACACCGTCGATTCCTGCGGTGGCTCGCCGTTGAATACCAGCAGGTAGCGCCCGGAAGCCCAGCCGACTTGCTGGCCGTTCTGCACGCGATACCATGTGAAGCCGCCGCCCTCATCGTTGTTTTGCGCTAGCACCGGATACGCGATGCCCGGACGCAACACGCCGATGAACGACGCGCCCAGATACGGGCCGCTACGCAATGACAGCCCGTTGACGTTGACGACCTGCCCGATAGGTCCCGGCGGCAAGATCGGCCCGGTGGGTGTCGGCGTGAAGATCGGCTCCGGCGTGGCGACGAAGCCGGGCGGCGGGAACGTCGGGTTGACCGTGCCGGTATCAAAGCGCCATGTCAGCGTCAGCGCGGCGGTATCCGTGAGTTCCACGAAATCGACGCGCATGTTGTAAGTACCCGCCGTGATCGGCACGCTAACGCTGAAATTACCCGGCACTAACTGCTCGACGGCTGGTGTGCTAGCACCGCCGATGAATAAGCGTATCTGGTCATCAACGAAGCCCTCAAAAATCCAGTTGCCGGACTGCCCGAACTGCTGTGAGCTAAGGAAGCGCACCGCGAAATTGTCCTCTTGTTGGGGCGCAGGCCCCCACGTCACCGGAGCGCCGCTACCGTCTTCGGGCGGACCCGGCCACACAAAATCTAGCCCGCTCGGGTATGTGGCATTTGCCACAGGCAAGCCGATGAAATCAGTATTATCGTAGAAGAAACCTGTCCAATTAAAGCCGGAAAATCCCTGCGCCCCCGTGAAGCTGGACGGCAGAAATATCACGATGAACAACAGCATAGACATTAAAAGGCTAATTCGCTTGAGCATAATCGCTCCCTTCATGAATTCAAAATCAAACGATCCCGAATATTTTCGGGCGACGTTGGCAACTCCTACCTCTATTTTACGTATTAAAGTATAGAAAAGCCAATTGAGAGGAGATTTTAACATGAGTGAACAACAGGACAACAAAGATCACGAACAGGAAGTACAGGATAACCCGACACGCACATTCGCGCAAAATGTCGAGGTCGCAGGCGGGCAGGTGCTAGAGAAAGTCCGCGAGTTAGTCAAACAGGGCAACGTGCGCCGCATCATCATCCGCACACAGGAAGACCGCGTGCTACTGGATACGCCGCTAAACGTCGGCGCGGGCGCGGGTGCGGTGGCTGTATTTCTGGGTGGATTGCCCCTGCTATTGGTGACGGCGGGCGTGGCCGCTTTAGCCCGCGTCAAGCTGGAAATCATCCGCGAAGTCGGTGACGGTGACATCCTCGAAGATGACCCGAACCGCGTCCGGGTCACCGTCGAAGACGAAGAAGCACGCCCGCAGGATGAACCGGCCAGCTAGCAATCCGGGAAGCACGATGGATCCGGGAACGCGAATCCGGTTAAGCCCGGGATCGCGGTTGGCTCCGGCGGTAGCGGCGCGGTGTAATCAATCGGTAATGAGTCAATGATGGCGCGGGTGTCCAGATTAAGCAGAGGCACCCATCCGGCCACGCCCGCGCCTTCGACTTTCACCCATGGGCCGTATGGACTGCGGGCGATCAACTCTAGCTCGACGCCATCGCTGACGTTATGCACCGCCGGAAAACCGGCATGAGGCGCACTGCGTAGCGTCACCGTGCCCGCGTTGACATACGCCACGCGCCCGGCATCGCCGAAGCGCTGAGGCGGGATCGGCGTGCTTTCATACACCACATCAATCGAGCCGTGATTGCGCCGCAATAACTCCGCAAACATCCAGCCTGTTTGACCGTTCCCCAACCGCACATGATACCAGTCGCCCGCCGGATTACGTCCGAGAATGGTCATGTTCTGGCCGCCCGGCACCTGATAAATTCGGCTGAAGTTGGTGCCCGGCCCGGCGCGTAGATTAACGTTGCCATCGGTGGCGACAAATCCGGGCTGAGGGATGATCGTCGGGCGGTCAAATAGCTCTATCGGCAAGCCGAGCGTGAAGCCCGGCGTGTACGGCACGACCACCGACGGCGAGCTAATCGGCGACGACAGATCGCCGCCCGCTTGATAATTCACCCGCGTTTCCTGACCGGCGACCAGCGTTTGCGCCTCACGGAGCGACAGCACACGCATCACGCCTTCCAGCACGACGAAAACGGTCTGCGTCTCCCGCGTGATAATCAACGCGGTGCCACTCAGATCAACCGACGCGCCATTAATCACCACGCGCACCGGCCTATCACGCGCCACGCTCTGCACGATCAAGCCGTTACGCGGATGCGCCTCACACGCCGATAATTCGTCGCCGGTACTGACCGTGAACGCCTTCCAGCGCGGGAACGCCGGATCATCCGGCGCGATGCGGTTCTCCACCGTCACATCACCCAGCAACAGCATATTCAAATCAACTTCCGGCACGCGCATCCACAGCAGGCCGCCCGTCGTCCCGTCCGCGCTGAATGGCGGGGTCGTCACCGCGTCAATCTGGCTGACCGGCACCAGCGCACCCGCCGAAGCCAGCGAATTAGACAGCGGCCCGTCCGGTTGTGCCGATGGTGCCGCGCCACCGTTGCAGGCATAGCCATCTGGAGCGCCGATACATCGCTCGCTGGCGGCGGTATAAAACGCGATCATCGGGTCGGCGCACGGCGGGCGCTCTTCTTCAAGCGGCGCACCGGTCACGATCCAGACACCGGCAAAGCACATTACGACTAAAAATACGATTATCCGTCGCATGAATCCTCACAACAGTTAGACAAAACACCAGACGACATTGTACTATAATGGCCGTGCATCGTGCTATGCACAGCGAAAAGCAGTACGGACGCTCGCAAAATACAAAAGATACCCCATTGGAATTGAGAAAGGTTAGCGACGATGGTCAGCGCTGAACAAACCGCCAACGAGCCACCCCAGCCGGGCAGAGTCAAACAATGGATCATGAATCACGATGATAGCTGGTGGTTCATCGTCCCCTACATCGGGCTAGCCGTCGTATTGAGTATCGTGCTCAGCCTGTTCTGGCTGGTGATGGTGGTCATGGTGCATGTGCTTCTGGAAATGGCGCGGCAATGGATGGCGGAGCCGGATTCGAGCATCGGCGGGACGATCTCGCGGACGCTGTGGGAAGTCAAGCTGGATATTGGGCTGGTCTTGTTCGCGCTGGTGTTATCGCTTTACATGGAGCTAGCGCTGGGCGTGCTGGGACTCGGCCATGCGACGCGGGCGGGGGCGCTGGCCGGTTCGCGTGTGCTGGTGTTTCAGCGCGTGCTACGGGCGATCTTGCTATCGCTGGACGACGTAGCCTTGCTGGTTCGCGCCTTGACCGGACGCAACAAAAACGGGGACGACGTAGAAGCGGCACAAGCGGAAGTCGAAGTGCCGGAATCTGGCTGGCGCGGTCATTGGTCACGCGGCGATTACTTCTCGGTGGGCTTCGGGCTGATCTGCTTCTTGATGATCGTGTTCGCGCCGGTCATCACCCACCATGACGTGGAGACCACACTGGAGACGCTGGTGCAGGAATTACAGCCGTTCCCCGATGAAGACCTATTCGACGAGTTCAGCGAAGCCGATTAGACGCCATCGCCACTCACATCACGCGGTAATTGCGGTCACTGTGATACAGGATCGCCACCGGTTCATCGGCTTGCGGCAAGGATGTCTCGGCTAGATCGTTACGCGCTAGCGCGATTGTACCGGTGATCGACTTGCCGGAGCGCGGCGAATCGAAGCGATACCACACTGTCACCACGTACTCATTACCCTGCGGACCCGGGCGCACTTCGCCGTGCGTCCGCACCACGTACCCGCCGATTAGCTCCCCGTGACGGCGCAGGCTATACCGCCGCCAGAACCACCACGCCGCGCCCAGCAGGATCAAATCCACCGTCAGCATGACCAGCACTACCAGAATCAGACTACCGGTGACGTCGCCTTCGGCCTGCGTTAGCGCTTCGACAACCAGCATATTCAGCGCGATCATCGGCAGGATGAATAGCACGATCACCGCGAAGACCGCCCCCGTCAAGTAGTCCGGCGGGCGTCCGGATTCACCGCGCACGAACGGCGCGTTAAATGGATCGACGATGAATAAATTCTCTGTGTTCATCATGGTTTCTCGTTAAAGGCTTCTCGTTGAATACGAACCGATTATAACGCCCACCAGATTAACCGTTTTCGCGCTTTGCGCCTAGCCTGAAACGGCGCGACGGCGCTACAATCGAGCAGACATGCAACGATATAACAGGTGAACATAGGGAGAAGAGCGATCATCATGGCGCATTTATTCGAGCCGGTCACGGTGCGCGGCGTGACATTTCGTAATCGCATCGGCGTTAGCCCGATGTGCCAGTATAGCTCACAGGACGGCCACGCCAATGACTGGCATCTAGCCCATCTCGGGGCGCGGGCGATAGGCGGCGCGGGGTTGGTCATCGCGGAGGCCGCCGCCGTCGAACCGCGCGGGCGCATCTCACCGGACGATCTCGGCATCTGGTCAGACGACCACATCGCGCCGTTACAGCGCGTAGCCGGATTCATCCGCGAGCAGGGCGCGGTGGCTGGAATCCAGATCGCCCACGCCGGACGCAAGGCCGGTACATTCCGCCCATGGTCAAAACAGCGCGGCTTCATCCCGCAGGACGCGGGCGGCTGGCAGAACGTCGCGCCTAGCCCGCTTCCATTCGCCGACGGTGCGCCAACCCCGCACGCGCTCAGCGTCGAAGAAATCGCCGGAATCCGCGCTAACTTCACGGCGGCGGCGATGCGGAGCGTGCGAGCTGGCTTCAACCTGATCGAGATACACGCCGCGCACGGCTATCTGCTGAATTCGTTCCTGTCGCCGCTATCCAACCGGCGCGTGGACGCCTACGGCGGCGAATTCGCCAACCGCATCCGGCTATTGTGCGAAGTGGTGGAAGATGTCCGCGCCGCCCTGCCCGATGACGTGGTGTTGTCCGTCCGCATCTCGGCGACGGATTGGGTGGCGGGTGGCTGGACGGTGGCCGACTCCGCGCAATTGGCGGCCACGCTCAAATCGCGTGGAGTCGATATACTGGATGCCAGTAGCGGCGGGGTTGATCCGCGCCAGCAGATCGCCGTCGGCGACGGGTATCAAGTGCCCTTCGCGGCGCAAATCCGGCGCGAAGCCGACATCATGACGGCGGCGGTGGGCATGATTACACAGCCGGAACAAGCCGACGCCATCGTGCGTGACGGTGACGCCGACTTCGTGCTACTGGGGCGCGAATTCCTGCGTGATCCACACTGGCCGATACGGGCGGCGGTGGCGCTCGGCCAGCCCGCGCCGGTGCCGCCACAGTATGAACGCGCCTACCCGCGTTGATCGTCCAGCTTAGCGTCCAGTCGTTCCAGCACCGCCACCAATTTCTCTTCGGTGGTCGGTTCGGCGGGCGCTTCTTCTTCGGCGGTTGCTTCTGCTTCGGCCTCTTGCTCACGTTGCAGGCGGTTGATCGCCTTGACCAGAAAGAACACCGCCAGCGCGACGATCAAAAAGCTGACCAGCGCGTTGATGAATAGGCCGATGTTCATGGTGACGGCTTCCGCGTCCTCCGTCGCGGAGCGTAGGGTGATAGCGATTTCGGAGAAATCCACATTGCCCAGAATCAGGCCAACGGGCGGCATGATGATGTCGTTAACCAGCGAATTAACGATGCTGGTGAACGCCGAGCCGATGATGATACCGACGGCCAGATCAACGACGCTACCGCGTGAGATGAAAGTTTTGAATTCTTGAAGCATGATTGAGTCCTTTGTCTTTGTGCATGTCCATGAGCTATCGTATCATATAACAGATGAGCGCGTGGACGCGGCGCGCCGAACAAAATCTAATCAACAGGGAGAGAATGCGGCATGTTTATCACGTTTGAAGGGGTTGATGGCAGTGGCAAGACCACACAGGCGGCGCAGACCGTCAGCTTTCTACGCGATTGCGGCTATGATGTGCTGGCCGTGCGCGAGCCGGGCGGCACGCCCACCGGTGATCGCATCCGCCAGATTTTGCTGGACGACGTAGCCACCGCCGACATGAACCCGCGTGCGGAGTTGTTGCTGTTCTGTGCGTCGCGGGCGCAACTGGTCGCGGAGGTCATCATCCCGCATCTGGAGGCGGGCGGCGTGGTCGTCAGTGACCGCTATACCGATTCGACAATGGCTTATCAGGGATACGGTCACGGCCTGAATCTCAAGGCGCTGAAGCAGGTCAACGACTTCGCCACCGCCGGATTGCGCCCGGACATGACGCTGTTTCTCGACATCGAACCGGAGGAGGGCTTGGCGCGGCGCATCGCGGCGGGCGAAGATGCCGGTTGGAATCGGCTGGACGCGATGGCGCTCGACTTTCATCGGCGCGTGTATCGCGGTTATCGCAATCTGGTGCTGGCGGAACCGGCGCGTTTCGTCGAGATCGACGCCCGCGCTGATGAGGCGACGGTGCAGGAGCGCGTCCGTGCGGCGCTGGCCGAATGGCTGGAAATTCAGCGCTAAATAAATACCCGATGCGCGGCGCGGCGTGGTAGGATAGAGATGTATTCATTCCGGAATCGTGATGAGGAGAAACCACGATGGGCGATACACTGAACACCCTGCTATTACTATGCGGTGCCGGTCTTTTTGGCTGTCTGGCGCTTTTCATCGGGACGGTGTTTTTCATGCTATTCACCGGACGCTGGCTGATGATCCCGACGCTATTCTCAATCGTGCCGCAGACCTTCCGCTTCCTGTTCGGGCAGGCGGGGGTGTTTCGCGGCGGCGGACGGAGCATCAATCAAGGACGCGGGCGCAGTAGCCGCTACGATGAGGACAGTGACGGCGACTTTGAACGGCGCGGCGGACGCGGCGGGAGCGCGGCAGATCGCATCTTCGCCAAGCGCGAACGCTTTAGCGGCACACCCGACGGGCGCTCATTGCGTCCGAGCGCGGGCGCAGACGACGCGGACGACGACGACAGTCTGCGGCCACAGCGCCAGCCATGGCAACAGGGCGGGCGACGCGGCGGCGTGAGCGGTAAATACGACGTGCGCGGCCCATCACGCGCTCACAAGCCGGATTCCGATGGCGATGACCGCATCGGCAACCGTCCGCGCCGCGACAGCAGAAAGCGCGAATGGAACGAAGACGAAATCTTCGGCGGCATGGGCGAAGAATGATCGCCTGACGGCGGGCGATTGACCGCCCTCTGCGATTCTGCTACACTAGGGCGCTATTGACTTGTACATTTTTTCACAGGATGGGCGTTTATGATTGTCGTCACGGTGATTTTGGGCATCTTCGCGGGGGGCATCATCGTTTTTGGCTTGCGCGGCGCACAGACGCGGACGGCGGTCAATCGCACGCTTCCGGCACTCATCACATTTGCGGTGCTGGGCTTCATGACCGCCTTCTATGCGTTCGGCCAGTACCTCAACGCGCTGTTGCCAGTAGAGCTAGAGCCGATCACCACATCAGCCGAATACGAAGCACGCCAGCCGCTACCAGTCGGCGAGATGGCGCTGTTCGTCGGCGAGATGGCCGGATTCACGCCGGTTCGCACCGCCGCCACATTCGGGCTGGTACTGGACGACGGCGCGACGCTGACCATCACCGGCACAACGTACAACGATCTGCTGTGGGATGTCACCGAGAACGAGTCGCGCTTTCTGCCGGAAGGCGCGGGCGTGGTGGTACAAGCCCGCGCTCTGGAGAATGACCGCCTGCTGGCTTACACCGTGTTTCAGGGCACGCACGACGAATTCCGTGATTACATGCCGCGCTATGCCACGATGCCGCTAGTGACGGCCATCTCATCGCTGATTCTCGCTGTGATCTGCGTCGTGTTGCCGTTCTACAAGCGGCGGAAGTTACCCGCCTAGCCGCGCCAACACCTGATCGCGGGTGGGCAATGACGGGATCGCGCCGCGTTGCGTGGTGGTCAATGCGCCGCACGCATTGGCGAAGCGCAATAACGACGGCAGGCGCTCCATGTAGTTGTCGGGATTGTCCATGATACCGGCCAGCAGACCGGCCACGAAGCTATCGCCCGCGCCCGTCGTATCTACCGGCGCGATGCCATCCAACGGGACGGGCACATGCACCGGCTCGCCGTCACGCGGATAAGCCGTCGCGCCACCCGCGCCCGCCGTCACCACGATCAAGCGCATATCAGGCCGCCACAACGCGCTCACGTCACCATCGGCCAGAAAGTCGATCTCTTCTTCGCTGACTTTGACGATGTGTGCGCCCTCCAGTCCGGACAGCAGACCGGCGCGGGCTTGCTCCGCCGACGGCCACAACGCCAGCCGCAAATTCGGATCGTATGAGATCAGCAGGCCGTTATCGCGGGCAATCTGTACCGCGTGGCGCGTAGCCCCTGCCGATGGCTCGTGTATCAGCGTGATACTACCGAAATGAAACACGCGCCCGCCCGCGATGACATCGGCCAGCACATCATCCGGCGTCATCAGCATATCGGCGCTGGGATGGCGATAGAACACGAAACTGCGTTCGCCATCCGCAGACAACGAGACGAACGCGAGTCCGGTGCGGGCGGACGGGCTAAAGCGCAGGCCGTCCACATTCACGCCGTCCGCAGACAGCACATCGGCCAGATAGTGGCCGAACGGATCGTCGCCCACCTGCCCCATGAACGCCGCCGGATGCCCCAGCCGCGCCACGCCGACGGCCACATTCGCCGGAGCGCCACCCGCCGCCTTGCTGAAGCCGGACGCCTCGCCGACGGTCACGCCGCTTTCCAGCGCGACGAAATCAATCAACAATTCTCCGAAGCAGACCACACTCATTGATTTTTACCCTTCCGGTTGGTCAAAGCTCTTGGCCTCTTGCCATAGCTTATCGGCGTAAGGCTTGAATTCTTCGCCGAATTCATACATTATCTGCGCGTACTCCCACAGGAGCGTCTGTGAGCGCCCTTCCAGTACCAGCAGACGCTCATAAAGCGGGCTTTTCATCTGCACCGGCAACATGCGGGCGGTATCCAGCCGTAGCGCGGCGCGGACTTCCTCCGGTTCGCGGACGCGCACCAGCGCTTTCTGGAACTGCGTCTCTAGCGCCTGATAATCTTTCTGACGGGCGCGTTTGCGGTGCAAACCGAGATAAGCGTACACGACATCGGCCAATGTGGGCGATTGGTATTTTTTCTTAGACATGATGATTCCACCTATTGCTATCGTGTCATTCGATGATATGGGCGTCATCAACAGCGCGGGGCGATCCACGCAGACCGCCCCGACGCCGGTCAGTTAGATAGCAGACGATGCGCGGCGGCGGCGACGTTGGCCGCCGTCAGGCCGAAATGCTCATAGATCGTCTGGTACGGGGCGGACGCGCCGAAGCGATCCACGCCGAAGTTGACGCCCGATGAGCCGGTGTACTTCTGCCAGCCCAGCGTGACACCGGCTTCAATGCTGATGCGGGCGGTGACGTGCGACGGCAGAACGCTCTCTTTGTACGTGGCGTCCTGCGCGTCGAATAGTTCCCAGCACGGCATGGATACCACCCGCGACTTGACGCCATCGGCCATCAAAGCGGCGTGTGCCTCTAGCGCGATATGCACTTCGCTACCCGTCGCCATCAAGATGACGTGCGGCGTGCCTTCACAGTCGGCCAGCGTGTACGCACCATGCGCCACGCCGCTTTGTACGTGTTCGGCATGATCTAGCACCGGCAAATTCTGCCGCGTGAAGGCGAACGCCACCGGCGACTTCAAGCTCATGGCGGTCACCCATGCGGCGGCGGTTTCGTTGGCGTCCGCCGGACGGAATACGTACAGGTTCGGGATGGTGCGTAAGCTCATCACATGCTCTACCGGCTGATGCGTCGGCCCGTCTTCGCCCAGCCCGATACTATCATGGGTGAACACATACGCCACCGGCAATCGCATCAACGCGCCGAGACGCACCGCCGGACGCATATAATCGCTGAAGGCGAGAAACGTCGCGCTGTACGGGCGGGTGATGCCGCCATGCAGGGCTAAGCCGTTGACGATAGCGCCCATGCCATGCTCGCGCACACCGAAACGCAGATTGCGCTCCGCCGGTTGGCCGGGCCCGGTGCTGGGATTGCCGGAGAGTAACGTGCTGGTACTGCCCGCCAGATCAGCGTCGCCGCCGATCATCGTCGGGATGTGCGCGGCGATAGCGTTCAGCGCCTTGCCGGATGCGCTCCGCGTGGCGATGCTGTCGCCCGCCGCGAACGTCAACGGCAGATCAGCGTCCCAGTCGTCGGGCAATTCGCCCGCCCATACCCGCCGCCACAGCGCCGCGAGATCGGGATGCGCCGCCGCCCATGCGTTGAAATCCGCTTCCCAGCGCGACTCCTGCGCCGCGCCGCGTGTTACCGCCTCACGCCAGTGATCGAGCGCCGCGTCGGGGACGTGGAACGCTTCATCCGGCCAGCCGTAATAGGCTTTTGTCTGCTGGATTTCCTCAGCGCCCAACGGTGAGCCGTGCGCCTTGCTGGTGCCCGCCTTGTTGGGACTGCCATAGCCGATCACCGTCTTGATGATGATGATGCTCGGCTGGTCGGCAGTCGCTTGCGCCGTGCGGATAGCGTCGTCAATCGCTGTGGTGTCGTTGCCGTCGGCGACGTGTAGCACATGCCAGCCCCACGCACCATAACGGGCGGCGATGTCCTCCGTGAAGGTCATCTGCGCTTCGCCGTCCAGCGTGATGTCGTTGGAATCGTACAGGAAGATCAGCTTGCCCAGCTTCCAATGACCGGCCAGCGCCGACGCTTCCATGCACACGCCTTCCATCAGGTCGCCATCGCTGACCAGCGCGTAGGTGAAATGATCGACAATTTCATGGCCGGGACGGTTGAACAACCGCGCCAGATACGCCTCCGCTAGCGCCATGCCGACGGCGGATGCCCCACCCTGACCGAGCGGGCCGGTGGTCATCTCGACGCCGGGCGCGTCGTGGCGCTCCGGATGGCCGGGCGTCTTGCTCCCCCACTGGCGGAAGTTCTTCAACTCGTCCAGCGATAGATCATAACCGGCCAGATGCAACAGCGAATAAATCAGCATCGAGCCGTGTCCGGCGCTGAGTACGAAGCGGTCACGGTTCGGCCATGCGGGATTGCGCGGGTTATGGCGCAGGTGATATTGCCACAGCGTATAGGCCATCGCCGCCGCCCCCATCGGCAAACCGGGGTGGCCGCTATTGGCCTGTTGCACCGCATCTATAGATAGCGTGCGGATCGTATTGATCGCCAGCTTTTGCAGGTCTTCGGATGTCTGGATCAACGCGAAATTCTCCTTGTATGATGTGTCAGCCGTCGGTCAGGATGCGATCAACAGCCTCCGCTAGATGATTAAGTGTGTTCACATAGTATACGCCGTCAGCCACCGCCGCGTAACGGTGCATATCGCTATCGCCCGTCCCCCAGCGCATCCGCGGCTCCGGGCAGAACCACAGCACACGGCGGGCTTTGCGTTGCATATCGGCGGCGATGTCAAGGCGCGGGTCGTTGTAGTTGTTGCGCCCGTCACCCAGTATGATGACCGTCGTCTTGGCCGTGATGAGGCCGTAATGTACCTGCTTGAAGGTGTTCAAGCTATTGCCGAGATCGGTATTGTAGAAGCCCGGACGGTTGTCCTGCATCACGCGGCGGACGGCTTCTTGCGGTTCGTGTTGTTTGAAGTGCGACGTGACATCGACCATATCGTTGATGAACACGAAACTATCGGCGCGGGCGACCTGATCCTGCAATTCGTACAGCATGGTCAGCAGAAACTCCGCGCAGTAACGCACCGATGTGCTGATGTCGCAGATGACCACCAGCGCCGGTTTTTTGTGGCGCGTCTTGCGCTTGATTTCAATCGGCGTGCCACCATAGCGCATGTTAGCGCGGAGCGTGCGGCGCGGGTCAGGCGATCCGGCTTTATGGCGCTTCTGCCGCAACGAAGCGCGACTGCGGAGTTTGGCCGCAAGGCGGCGAATTTCGCCGCGAATCTGGTCGATTTCATTCTGCCCCAGCCGATGAAACGGCACGTCCATCAGGTCAGGCTTGGGCGGCGCTTCGCTCTGCGCCATCTGCTCGGCCATCGTCGTGCCGGTATATTGCGACACTTGATCGGTCAGACCGTCGATATTTTGCGCCATCATCTGCCGCAATTCTTCCAGCGATTCCTCGCTCATGCCCATCTGCGCCAGCGCATCCAGCAATTGCGCCATCGCGTCGCGTAGTTGTTGCATATTGGCGGCGTTGTTCATGCGGCGCTCAAACCATGGCCTCTGCGACATATCATCGGCCTGCCCCAGTCCGGAGCGCTCGCCCATCTCGCGCAGTTCGTCCTCACTGAACGATTGCCCGTCTAGCATCTGCTGGAGCATGTTCTTCAGCGCTTCGCCCATGCCAGCGATGGAGCGCATCGCCTGTTCTAGCAATTGGCGGTCTTGCTCGGATAGATTCTCCGGAATATTTTGCAGGGGTGGCTGGTTGGACGAGAAGAACAACGGGAAGAAATACTCGAACACATCGCGGTCTTTCGCATCTTTGACCAGCGTCGTCCGCAGGGTCGATTTGAACGCGGCAGGATTTCCCAAGCCAACGATCCCCGCCCCGTCGAGCGCGTCCTGTCCTTCCGCTAGCGAAATGCGGACTCCGGCGGCGCGTAACGCCCGGATGAAGTCGATCATGCGCTTATCCATAACGATAATCCTTTAACCTGATACGATCTATGGTGGTCACTGTCTACGGCGACTGTTTATTTAGAATCATACAGCGTTTGGGGACGGCAAGCAAACAACCGTTACGCGACGGGGGATTCTGTAGGGGCGTAGCTTGTGCTACGCCCTATTTCACACAAAATGCAAGCGCGATCCATTGCGCCCCTGCTACGAACTGACCGACGGCTGATAATCCACGCCCAGCCGTTCTAGCTCCTCCAGAATCAGCGCCTCGAATACGTCATAGGGCTGTGCGCCACTGACGAAGCGCCCGTTAATCACGAAGCCCGGCGTCCCGCGTGCGCCGACGGTTTGCGCGTCGTTGCTATCGCGGGCGATGCGGTTGATGTGCGTCTGGTTCTGGTAGCATGTCTCGAACTGGTCTACATCCAGATCAAAATCGGCGGCGACGCTCAGCAGGTAAGTATCGAGCGCGCTGGCGTCATTCGTGCCCAGGCGCGATTGATTGCGGAATAGTTCCGCGTGATATTCCCAGAAGGTGTCTTGATCTCGCGCACATTCCACCGCCAGCGCCGACTGCACCGCGTTCTGGCCGCCCACGCCCGGGAAGTGACGGTACACGTAACGCACGTAGCCGTCGAAGTTCTCCATAAGCGGCGTTAGCGTCTGGTCGAAGTGCCGCCCACAGAAGCTACACAGGAAATCGCTGAATTCCACGATCACCACCGGCGCATCTTCCGGGCCGATATACGCGCCATCACCCATCATGTAACTGCGGTCACGCTCGATCTGCGTCAACGCGCCCATGACAATCGCCTCGATGTCGCTCGAATCCATCGCGGGCGCGGCACGATCAACCAGCGCCCCGTCGCCCAGTTCCAGCGCGGCGATCTCCTCGCGGACAACCGCCCGCATCTGCTCCGTCGTGGTACCGGCGGCGGCGACCAGCGATTCGCTGAGGTTGTTACGGATGGCGATCTCGAATTCATCCTTTACAATGTTGCGAACTTCCCGCGCCGTCAGCGAGCTACCACCCAGCGCCATACCCATAAACAGCCCGGCCACCATAAACACCACACCAACTACCACCACATTAATCAGCCCACGCGATACGGTAAACGTCTCATTCGTCGGTTCGTTATTCGTGTCTGTCACTCGTCAAATGCCTTTTCTACTCAAGTACACGGCTCACACTCTGCGATTGTATCAAAGTAGACGGCACAAACCGTCAAAACATTACCATTTTTTTACAGCGTACCCGATACAGCGCCCGCGTTTAATTGATTGTATTGCCTGCTCTCATCGTAGATTTAGCGGGTTACTTTATGCTTAGAATAATAATGTAAGCATGTAGCAAGGGCGAACGAGGGATATGAATTACGAGATTGACCCGGCGCTTTCGGTTTATGCGCTGGTAGAACGCACGCAGAAAGATCAACGCACGACATCGCTATTCAACCGGCGGACGATGAACGTTATCAGCAACGAGATCGAGAACGCCACCAAGATCGACGGGGCGCGTAACCGTATCTTCTCCGGCTTTCAGTATTTCAGCAAATTCGCGCCACAGGCGGCGAATTACGAGAAAGTGGCCGCCCGCTCGGAGTCGGTGTATCTGTTCGGCGTCATGGACGTAGACCCCGCCGCATTGCCGGTCATCAATAATTTGCACTATGTCCCGCTTCAACCCACCGACCAGCTAGCACGGGAATGGTTTCTGATCTCCTACAGCCGCACATTCGCCACCGTGTTAGCGACGGAAGAAACCAGCCCGTTCGATGCGCCCGACCATGTGCGCGAATTTAAGGGGCTGTGGTCGTTCGATGTCGGCATGACCAACATTGTGCAGGAATGGCTGACCAGCGCCGTCGATGCTCAAGCGCTGATGATCGACGAGGAGCAACACGACAGCCGCACACAACAGATGATTATCAACAACATCATGCGCCGCATGACAGACCGCATCACGCGCCGCAAGAGCAACGCTTCCATCATGGAAACGCAGGAACAGCTCCGCATCGTGATTGACAACACGTTACGTCCGGCGGTCAGCTAAAACGCATCGCGCCGCAGTTCCAACGCGCCCTGCCATGCGGTTGAATGGTCGGGGCGCAATCTAACAATGCACCCTCCACGCAGATGAATTTCCCCCACAAACGCGAATTCTATATATAATAAGATTAACGTCAAGCGGGTGGCGCGTTGTGCACTACCCGTATTAGAGAAAGGATCGCGTTTGACAAAGACAAATCTTGATGCGCTCATCGTTAAAGAGCAAAGCGGCTTCTTCTGGGCGGAAGTGGCCGACGGTACGGTGTATATGTGTCGTCTGCGCGGGCGATTGATGGAGGCGGCGCAATCTTCCGACATCGCCGCCATTGGCGACCGCGTGCAGATCAGCATCGTGGAGAACGACGAGTCCGGCGAAAAAGGCGTCATCGAAGCGGTAGAAGAACGCCGTAGCGTGTTGTCACGTTCGGCGCGGACGGTAGGCAATCGCGGCGGCGGCGACGCCCTGCGCGAACACGTCATCATCGCCAACGCCGACACCATCTTCTTCGTGCTGGCGGCGGCACAGCCCGCCCCCAAACTGCATCTGCTGGATCGGATGCTAGTCGCGGGGGAAAAATCGGAAATCGAAGAACTGGTCATCGTGGTCAACAAAATTGACATCGAAGACCCCACCATCATCAAAGAACAATTCGCGCCCTATCAAGCGATGGGCTACACAGTGTTACACACCAGCGCCAAAGACGGGCGCGGCGTGGATGCCCTGCGCGAGTTATTGCGCGGCAAAATCTCGGCGTTTACCGGTTTATCCGGCGTCGGCAAAACCAGCCTGCTCAACAATCTACAGCCGGATTTAGGCCGACAGGTGAAGCAGGTCAGCGCTTATCATCAGGAAGGCGTGCATACCACCCGCGACAGCGCCTTGATTAAACTGCCGGAAGACATCTACGGCGCGGGCACGTATCTAGCGGATACGCCCGGGATGCGCTACTTGAACATCTATGATGTCGAGCCGGAAGAATTAGACGGCTACTTCCGCGACATCGCCGCTTATGTAGACCGCTGTAAGTTCAACAATTGCCGCCACAGCAAAGATGATCGCGGGTGCGCGGTGCGACAGGCGGCACAGGACGGCGCGATCAGCAAATCGCGTTACAAGAGTTACATGAAACTGCGCCTTGAGCTAGAAGACAGCCTGACGGCGCTCTATGGATAAGAACCACAACCGGAAAGGGAATCACCAACGATGAGCGACACAGGACGAGTCGGGCGGGTACTGCGTGCCAGCACACGCGGCTATGCGTGCGGCACACACAGCATCCGTCTGGATGACCGCCACGACTTCGGCGCTTTCGTCAAAGTGCCCATCGCCAATCAAGACGACGTGCAGGCAATCGGGCTGATCTACGCTGTCGAAATCAAAGATGATCTGCTCATCAATGAGCTGGTGATGGCCGAAGCGGTTGATCCCAACGTGCTACGCGATCAACGCGAAAACCGCATGATTCCGGTTGAAATCAGCGTGTTGAATATCGGTTACGGGCGCGGGCGGTCATTCGTGCATAGCTTACCCCCGCGCCCCCCCATGAGCCTATCGCCGGTCACGCTCTGCACGCAGGAAGATGTGCTGTTCTTCACCGAACGGCTGGACTTTCTGCGGTTGTTGCTAAACGCGGCGGAGGTGCCATCGGATGATCTGGTCGCGGCGACGGTGCGCTATGCGCGTTACGCTTATGACGAAGCGGAACAAACGGCCTTTCTGGTACGTGCCGGTCAACATCTGGCGCGGCTATTAGGCGGCGATACCAACCGCCTATCCGCGATGCTGGAATTGATCCGCCCGTGAAACATGCGCGGGCTTAGCGGGCGCATTGCATAGACCGCGCAAGCGCGGTTATCATAGGATAAATGAAACATCCGGTTCTGTGTGCGGCTGTGGCATGGCCGCGCCGGTTATCCGTTCGGTATACCTAGAGAATGGCTTGTTATGTTCAACGATATTCAGCAAGTGACCGACGCGCTCGGTCAGCAGAAGTATATTTCTACTGATGAAATCTCAACAGTGATGTTCCTTTCCAGCAAACTGGGCAAACCGCTACTGGCGGAAGGCCCCGCCGGAGTCGGCAAGACGGAACTGGCGAAAGCGTGGTCGAAGGCGACGGGCAAACGTTTGATCCGCCTGCAATGCTACGAAGGGCTGGACGAGAGCAAAGCGCTGTATGAATGGGAATACGCCAAGCAGATGCTGTATACGCAACTGCTACGCGACAAACTGAGCGAAGTGCTGGCCTCCACCACCTCACTCAGCGAGGCCGCCGACCGACTCGGCGCGGAGGAGGACGTTTTCTTTTCGTCGCGTTTCTTGCTGGCGCGGCCACTGTTGCAGGCCGTCACCGCCGATGAGCCGGTTGTCCTGCTGATTGATGAGATTGACCGCGCCGACGCCGAATTCGAGGCGTTCCTGCTGGAAATCCTCAGCGATTTTCAGGTGTCCATCCCCGAGATGGGCACGATCACCGCCAAGCATCAGCCCGATGTCGTGCTGACCAGCAACAACACCCGCGAACTGTCGGAGGCGCTCAAGCGGCGTTGCCTGTACCTGTTCGTGGATTATCCCAACTACGACTCCGAGTTGAGTATCGTGCGCCAGCGCGTGCCGGAATTGCGCGATCAACTGGCGAAGCAAGCCGTCGAAGTGGTGCAGAACCTCCGCACGCTTGACCTAAAGAAAAACCCCAGCGTATCGGAGACAATCGACTGGGCGAAAGCGTTGATGATGCTCAACGCCGATTCGCTGGATAAAAAGACGCTGGAAACCACGTTGACCGTCTTGCTCAAGCACGAGAGCGACGTACAGAAGGCGAAGCGGGCGCTAGTCGATGGCGGCAAGCCAGACCCGCTTGATCGCCGTCCGCCGCGTCCGGGCACCGGGCGCAAATGGAACTAATGCCGGTGTACGCTCATGTTCAAGCTGTCGCATAACGTCATCGCGCACGCGGAACTCAAGCATCAGCATTACGTCATCAACCAGAACCGGCACAGCATCCTGTGGATTATGCTGGCGTTGAGCATGATTATTCCGGGCGTGCTTTTATCGCTGGTGGCGCTGGTGTTAGCCGCGCTCGATCTTGACGCGGGGCGCTGGGCGTTGCTGGCGTCCCCGACGTGGGCGATGGCGGTCAGCGTCGGCGGGTTGTCTTTGCTGGTGATGAATCTGGCGCTGTACGTCGTCGTCATGCTGACCGCGCTGGCGCTGGCCTATAACAGCATCACCCGCGAGCGACAAAACAACACATGGGACATCCTCATGCTGACCAACGTAGACGCCGCTCTGCTGGTGCGCGGTAAGTGGTGGGCGTGCCTGCGGGCGATGTGGGGTGATTATCTGTTGCTACTGCTGTTGCGCGTCGGGATGGCGTGCGTGTTGATCGTCGGCGTGGATAGCGTGCGCGGCGGGGTTGGCCTGGTGGCGCTGATCGCGCTCATCATCACCGCTTTCACGCTGGTCGATGTCGGCTTCACGATAGCGCTGGCGATTGCCTCCGGCGTGACCGATGTTTCCGCCAACGTTTCCGGGCCGGTCATGCTGGCGGTGCGACTGGTCGCCATCCTGATCGCGGGCGGCGCTTACGGGCTGATGCTGTTCTTCATCGTCATCGACCAGATCAACGTGATGATCTTGCTCGGAATCTGCGTGATCGGCGTTTACGGCATCATCACATGGCTGACGCTGAGCGCGGCGCGACGGCTAGCGATCCGGCGCGGTCTGCTTCCGTCGCGGCGCTAACAGCCACACCAACGCGCCGCCACAGGCCGCTAAATCCAGCCATTGATCGGCACGCAAGCCGAGCCAATCCGCCGCCGGATCGCCGCGCAAGAAGCCCAGCGCGAACATCGACGCCGCCATGAGTGCCAGCACAAACGGGAAGCGCCGCCCGACCAGCCAGCCGCGCCAGCCGACGACGGCCAGCAACAGCCACGCGCCAAACGCGGCGGACATCCCCAGCGATTGCGTCGCAAAGCGCGGCGCAATCGTGCCGGTCAGGTCACGCGCCAGCCACACCATAAACGCCGGATAATCAGCCAGCGTGTCCACTTCCGCGCCGAAGCCGCACGCCGCCGGAACACACCCCCACCACGCGCCCAGCATGATAACCGGCAGAAACCACGCCGCGCTATCCCACATCAGACGCGGCGACAGCCCGCGCCAGCGAATCATCAGCGCGAAGGCCAGCACACCGGCCAGCGCCGCGCCGTGCCAGTTCAGCCCGCCGGAATCCAGCCGCAAGACCTGCGCCGCATTGAGCGCCGCGTAAGCCATCCGCGCCCCGAAAGCCGCTGACACCATCGCCACCAGACCGGCAGAAAGCGCGACGCCGAACGGCACATCCGGGCGGAACGTGCGATGACGCAACGCGACGAACAACGCCGCGCACACAGCGCCGAACCCGACTAAAAACGTGAATGAAGGCGCGGTCAGCGTGCCGATAGCGCCGCCTCCGCGCTGACCGGCACGGCGATCACCGCGTCGATGATATGCACCACGCCATTAGATAACAGGATGTCGGACTCGATGACCGCGATCCCGTCTATCGTCCAGCCGTCGCCATCGTGATGAATGTCCCGCGCCGCCCAGCTTAAACTCAGCACGCGGAAGGGGATGCCCCCCAATAGCGGGATGACCGTCTCCACCGTACCGGCGACGATGTGGCCGGGCAGGATGTGGTCGGCCAACAGGCGGCTGAGCGCTTCTTCATCGGCGGTCAGATCATCCAGAGTCAGGCCGGAGTCATCCAGAAAGCGCTCGATGGCGGCGGGGGATGGCATGAAAAGCGTGTACGGCATGGCCGGATCAGCCAACAGATGCGCGATGCGCTCCGCTTCAGCCAGCAACAACTCGAAGGAATCCGGCGCGGCATATCTGCCGACCACGTAATCGAAGATGGTATCATCGGCGACGGGCGGCGCTTCATCCGGCTGGAACAGGCGCTCCGGCGGGATGAGCAACTGCTCAACGCGATGCACGTAACCGTTAGCCGCCCGCGTCCCGCGATCTAGCACCGGCACGCTGTTCAGAAAAACCGCATCATCCACCGTTTGAATCAGCAAGCCGCGTTCTTCCAGCGCGGTCATCACGTAGACGGTATCCTGCCGTACCAGCGCCCCATAGCTGAGTATGGCGGGCGTGATATGGTGGCGCAGAACCGCGTCCAGCAGGTCGGCATCTGCCAGCAGAGCCTCAAACGGCACGCCGAGCGCGTCCAGTGTCGCCCGCACGCCGCGATTATCCGGCGCGAAAAGCGTCAGCGTCGCGGATTCATCGCGCAGAACATCGACTAGCCCGCCGTCCGCCTCTAGCGCTTCGTACAGCAGGCGATAGTCGGCGTCACCGGCGATGATGTCGTAGATGGTGCGCGTATCGCCCTGCGCGTGTGCGGGCACAGCCAGCAAACTCAGCAGGAATAATAGGGTAAAAAGTAGTCTGTTACGCATGGGTTAAGCTCACTTTCGATGTGACTATTCGCGTAAGGTGAAGATGAAAAGATTCTTGTTCTTTTTTGTAAAAAAGAACCAAAAAACTTTGGCTCTTTTCATTTGACATCAGCAAAAGAAACGGTCTTAAAGTAATACAGCAAGCGAAAATACTTAATTAGCCAGCATCGCCCCTCTCAATCGCTTTGAGGATGGTCTGATACGCGATGTTGAGCGCCTGCATCTTTTGATGGGCGTCGGTGTCGGTTGTGTTGATGTCGGGGTGGACTTGCCGCGCTCGCTCACGGAAAGCCGCCTTGACCGCCGCTTTATCCGCGCCGACGGATAGCCCCAGCACCGCGAAATGTCCGGCGAGTTGATCGACGTTGATCGGCGTCTCGATGTGGTCGGCACGCTGGCGATGATAAGCGTCCGGGTCGCCGTCGAACGATGTCGCGTAGAACCCGCCGCGCAAGCCGTCCATTTCGACTTCGGCATGATAACAGCGCAACGCACCGACATCAATCGGTTCGCCATAGCGCACGCGCCGGAATGCTGAGTACGGGATGGCATCGAAGTGAACGGGGAACACATACAGCTTTTGCATGTATCGCTTGTAAGCGTAAATGCGACCATCGAATAGCGCCATCAAGCCGCGATGCCAGTCTTCTAGTTCCACCATGCGCCCGTGATCGGGCAACAGCATATCCGCCCACAGGATGAACAGCGTATGATCGCCGTTTGCGGTGTTCTGCGTGACGGTGTTCTTGATCTCATATAGCGGGATGTAGCTGTCGATCAGGTGGATCATCAGCTTCTCGCCAGTGACCAGCCGCAGGTAGATTATATCGCGGCCATCATGCAGGATTTTGTCCACCGCGCCGGCGATGTCTAGCTCGTTGACCAGATACGCGCCGACGCTATATGTGAAATAACGCATCGTCTTTCCCTCAAATTTAGCCCACGCTCAGATTGTACCAGCGCTATATGAGTGTTTTCATAATCCGGTCTGATGACGCCCTCAACAGATGTTATGATGTATGTGTATATTTCAAAGAGAAAGGAAACAGCCCTGATGAACTGGGATAAGATCAAAGGCCATTGGACGCAAACCGTCGGCGATGTACGCAAGCAATGGGGCGAATTGACCGAAGATGAGGTCGAGCAGATCGCCGGTGATCGTGATAAGTTGCTGGGCAAGTTGCAGGAACGTTACGGCATGGCGCGGGAAGAAGCCAACCGGCAGATTGACGAATGGGCGGAAAAGCTGAAATTCGACGACTAAACCGGAAACTCGACGGGGAGCGCGGTACATCGCGCCCCCGTTTTTTATTGCCTAGTCAAACAGCATTGCGCCTTCATCGACGCAGGCTGTATTCGTCGCTAACGGATTCTCCAGAAAATCGGCCATGACCGCCATGCCACACTCCGACAGGAACATACCATGCCCGCCCGCGTTGAACATCAGGTTGATGCCATTCGGCAGGTTTTCCGCCACCACGTCAGCGAAGGACGGCGGCGTGATCGGGTCGAATTCGCCCGACATCAACAACACCGGCATATCGGTCTGTAGCGGTTGCACCGCGCTATCGCTGACCGGCGCGACCTCCCAGAAGCCGCAGATGTCGTCGATGGTGTCATAGTCCACGAAGGCACGCTGGAAGAACGGGCCGACGTTATCCGTCGAGAGGCCGTCGTAACCTACCGCGCCGATTTCCGAGCAGATCACACTGTAATACAGCCCAACAGAAAGCGAGAAGTCGAAGTCGAACACGGTGGATAGGATCGACAGGATTTCGTAGTCGCCTTCGGCCACGTCTTCGATGACGAACGGCAGGATCGGGATGAAGTCGGTGACGTACAGCGCCCCGAAGATGTAGTTAATCAGCCCGTCGCCGGTCAGCACCACATCATAGAAGTTCTGCGGATTTTCCAGATCATCACCGGCGCGGAAGCGATCCGGCGATTCGTTGAGCGCGGCCACTGTGCTATAGAACGTGTCCTCCAGATCGGGGAACATGATGCTACAGGTGGGATGATCGGCGCATGTCTGGAAGAAGCGATCAAATGCCGATTGCGCGTTGACCGCCACCTGTTCCAGAAATCCTTCGGAGATTGGCACGACGGCATCCAGAATCAGCGTGTCCAGCGCGTCGGGGAATTCGCGGGCGTAGTATTGCGCCAACTGGCTACCGTAGCTGACGCCGTACAGATGAATCGTCTCGTAGCCGAGCGCGGCGCGTACCGCCTCAATATCGGCGGCGCTCTCCGATGTGTTGAATGCGCTCAAGTCGATGTCGGCGCTGAGGCGTTCGTGACAATCGCGCATCGCTTGCAGGCTAAGCGCGACGCCTTCTTCCGGCTCCATCACCGTTTCGATATTCTCGCGGATGAACGCTTCGTATTCATCGCAGATCAAATTCGGCTGGGAATGCAACGTGCCGCGCTGTTCGATCAGCACCACGTCACGCTCAGCGAGCATCTGCTGGCCGAAGGGTAGATCGCTGAGGATTTCGGGGAAGTCGTTCAAGGCCGAGCCACCCGGCCCGCCCTGCAACATGAACAACGGCGCGGCGGGCGAATCCGTGCGGGCGGGGAAGACCGCCACCGCGACGCGGATCGTCTCGCCGTCCGGCTCGGCATGGCGTAGCGGCACGGTCACATAACCGCAGTTGATGCTATCGCCTTCGACCAATGAAGGGCTGTAGCTCATCGGGCAAGCGTCCGGCTCAAACTCCGGCGCGGACTCCGCCGCCACCGGCAACACCAGAAGCGATAAAGCAGAAAGTGCGAACAATAAAACGATGCGACGCATAACATCTCCTTGTATTCGATAGGGTATATTTTGTCTCAGGCGGCCAACTTAAAAGCCGCAGATCGTATTTTGCCAACTTATATGAAATTGATAAATCCCCCAATTGGTGGGGATACAGCTATGTTATAATGCAGGCCATCGAAACGGCAAATTGATGATGGGATGGCGTCATGAGGCGATACGGCATGAGATACGCGGCTATAATCGGCGCGGCGGTGATGTTGCTGGCCGCTTGCGCGGGTTCGGCTGAGGATGCGCCGCCGCCACCCACCGACGACGGCACCACCATTGAAGATTTAGGCGGCACCGGCGCCCGCGACATCGCGCCGGTCATCCTGCCGACACGCGACCCGTCATTGAGTTGGCCGGACGCGCCCGCCGTCCTCACCGCCGAAAGCGTCGCGCAGGTGGTCAATCTCGGCCTGCTCCGCGCCCCTGATCCGGCCAGCACGATCTTTCATCATCACTTCAGCGCGGACGGGCAAAAGCTGGTCGCGCTCAATGATTCTTACCTGCTCGGCTACGATCTGCGGACGGGCGAGACGCTATTCACCAACACGCGCCAGCAAGCTATCGTCGCCTATCTCGCGGCGGATAATGGCGCGGTTCACGCGGTCACATCAAACGGCGTCGGCCTCAACTTCGACGCGACGAACGGGCGACTGCAAGCTGAATACACCGCGCACGAGCATTTCGCCAACGTCGCCGATTTCACAGCAAGCGGCGGCTGGCTGGCCGTCGGCGGGACGGATGGCTCGGTGCGGGTGTGGGACGCGGCGGACAGGCGCTCATTGGCGACCATCCCGGCCCACATCGGGCGCGTGACGCATGTCGCGTTTAGTTCGGACGGGGCGTTGCTGGCGACGGGTGGCGCTGACCAGCGCGTGATCGTGTGGGATTGGCGCGAGCGCGAACCGCTTCATGTCATCGAGAACGGCGGGCGCGTGGAAAACATCGCATTCAATCCGGCGGGCGATCTGATCGCCAGCGCCGCGCCCGCTTATGCGACGATCTGGCAATTGACCGACGCGGGCGGCGTGTTTCAATATACGCTCAACAGCGAAACGGACGGAATGCTGGTACTAGCTTTCAGCCCGGATGGGGCGCACCTCATCACCGGCGGGCTGACGCCGGAGATGGCGGTCTGGCGGGCGGCGGATGGCGAATTGCTGGCGTTATTGCCGCGTGCAGGCGGTCAACGCGCCTCTGCCGCGTTCAATCCGGCGGGCGATTTGTTGCTCACGTCGGTGCTAGGGGGCAATGTCACGTTGTACGATCTAACATCGCTGGACGAGACGACCATCCGCGCCGCACGACTCTCCCCGCAGGATCGCGTGGTGGAAGTAGCCGTCGCGCCGGATGGCCGCGCCATGACTTTCTTTGAAGCAACCGGCCAGATTTCGGTCTGGGGTGTGGTAGGGGACTAAGAAACAGACAACATCGCGCCGACGCTGTACAGCGTGAAGTAGAAGCGACTGCCTTCACCGACGACGCTCTCCACGCCGACCTGCCCGCCCAGCTTATCCACAATACGGTTGACGATGGACAAGCCCAGCCCGTGCCCTTCGACTTTGCGCGTCGAACTGAGCCGCGTGAACGGCTTGAACAGGCGCTTTTGCTCCTCCGATGTCAGGCCGCCGCCGTTGTCGCGCACCCAGAAGCGCACGCGCCCATCCGGTAGATTATCCGCGCCCAATTCGATGACCGGTGGCGTGCCGCCGTACTTGATGGCATTGCTGATGTAGTTCATCCACACCTGCTCGATCCACGGCGCATAACCCAGCACTTTCGGCCAGCTTTCCGGCATATTGATCGCCACGCTCCGCGCCATGATCTGCGGCTTCAGCCTGTCGGTCACATCTTCGATGATGTGCATCATATCCACCGGCTGAATCTTGGGCATGTTGGCCTGCCGCACCCGCGCCAGAAGCAACAGCGAATCCACGATCTCGCGCACCTGATAGCCGCCCTCAAGAATCTCGTTTGTGTAATACAACATCGTCTCGCGGTCCATGCGCTCGTAATAAGAGCGCATCAGGCTAGCGAAGCCCATCATGCTGGCGATGGGATTCTTGACATCGTGCGCCACCGAATAGGCGAAGGCGTCCAGTTCTTCATTGCGGGCGCGAAGCTCCATATCGTTCTGCACGCGCTCGCTGATGTCGCGGGCAATGGCGTATGTCTTGCCGTCCGTCGTCGGCGACAAACTCCACGCCAGCCAGCGAAACGACTCATCCGCGCAACGGTAGCGATTCTCGAACGTCTCGACGATCTCCCCGGCGACGTGACGCTCCATCGCGTGCAATGTGCCGGGGATGTCGTCGGGGTGTATGAATTCCAGCAGATGCCGCCCGATCAGGTCTTCGCGCTGGTAGCCGAGCGTGGTGGCGAAGGCGTCGTTCAGGCGCAGGATATGGCCGTCAGCGCTGGCGACGCACAACATATCAATGGACAGGCTGAAAAATTGCCGCATGTCCTGTATGGTCTCGTCGTCCAACAGCTCCCCCAGCAGTTGATCGGCGGAGACACCCTGCGTCTCCGCACGGGCTTGTAACTTCTTGATGGTGGATTCCTCGAGCGTCAAATCCGGCATCGTGCCCCTCTTTTCCAATACGGTGGTAAGGCGATTATTAGCGTTTGTTTAGTATTATACCACCGATCAAAAAACAGAAGATAGATACAGGGGCGTGGGGCGTCGTGCCCTACGCCGGTTACATTGGCAATAATCACATCGCCAGAAAAGACCCGACCAGCAACGCCATCAGCAACACCGAGACGTAGGCCAGCACCGGCTGGTAACGGCGTTCTAGCGGGTTAATGTCTTCGATGGTCAGCGCGTCGGCTTGATCGGGGTGGCGCTTGGGGATGAAAACCGGACTGATGAACAACGCCAGCGCGATACCGCCGACGAAGCCGCCCACGTGCCCCCAGTTGTCGATGTTGACCGTCGCCCCATCACTGCCCATCGCGTTGATGAAGCCGATAGCAAAATTGAACACCGCGATCAATATCGCCTGCCGCAGATGCGCTTTTGCCGTCTCGCCGAACAGCTTGCGGTGATTGTACAAAAAGACGATCTGCGCCCCGAAAACCGCGAACACCGCGCCGGACGCGCCGACGGATACCACGTTGGGCGCATTGAGCAACACGCTCAACACACTGCCGCCCAGCCCGCCCAGAAAGTAGATGATGAGAAAGCGTTTGTGCCCGTAGAAGCGCTCCACCATCACGCCGATGATGTATAGCGCGTACATATTGAACAGGATATGCAGGATAAGCTGGTCGCTGTGCAGGAACATCGCGCTGAACAGGCGATAATATTGACCGTCGGCCAGCACCCGCGTATGATTGCTCCACGCCATCTCATACAGGCTTCTGGCCTGCGTATCGCCCAGCAGGAAGTTGGCGACCACGTAGATCAAGCTATTGACCGCGATCAGCACCCAGACCGCGTAAGGCGGCACGACGGGCATTCGCAACGTCACGCGCTGGCCGCGATACTGTTCCGGGTCGATGGAGTCGCGCCCCTGCGGAGGGGCTTCGAGTGGATGCGGGCGGCGTTTGCGCCGTTTGTTGTCGTCTGATGGAGAAGGCTCGTTTATCATGACCTATGTAATTCTAATCCTTTTCCGGTAGCATCATAACGGTAACATAGTTTAGAGAGTTCTCAAGATGCCAAGCTACGATTATAAATGTCAGGATTGCGGGGCACGCTTCGCCCTATTCTACAAGACATACGCCGATTATGACGCGGCGGATAAATCTTGTCCACAATGCGACGGAAAAAACATCGCCCGCGTCATCAAGCGTATCAACGTGCAAAAGCCCGGGCGCGACTATGGCAGTATGTCATCCGGCGAGATGCTATCGGTGCTAGAAAGCGGCGATTCGCGGCAGGTCGGGGAGATGTTCGAGCAGGTCGGCGGCGCGAATCCGGCGCTGGGCAAGCAGTACCACGACGCCACACAGAAGCTATTGCGCGGCGAGAGTAAAGACAGCGTGGAGCAGTCGCTCAAGGCCGCGTCCGACGGCAAGAAGACGAAAACGTAAGCATTGTATCAGAATTTGCGTCTTACCATATGTATTTGTTGATCGATTCGCGTTATCATGTAATGTGTTCAAATTTTTCATCTTTCATCCGTAGCATAGATACACGAGGTAAAGAATAATGCCTGTCTACACTTATCGCCGCGAAGATGGCTCAACGTTTGATTTCCGCCAGAGCTTTAGCGATGCGCCGTTGTCCGTTGACCCCGAAACCGGTCAGCAGGTGGTGCGCGTGGTTCACAATGCCGGCATTATTTTCAAAGGCTCCGGCTTTTACATCAACGACAGCAAATCTTCCTCCAAGCAGAGCTTGAAGGGCGGCAACGGCAAAACCGACACAACCAAGTCAACCGGCGACAAGAGCGCGGCCAAGCCCGCCAACGGCGACGCCAAAGCCACCCCAGCCGCCAGCGACTAACGTCGCAACCGCTCGCCGACACGCGACTGTGTCGCGACCGTGTCGGCATTACATTTTCACCTAAATCTAGGGCGATGCCGCATATTCTGGTAGAATCGGGATGTATGGTACAAATGTGACCGTCTCCCCTGCCGTTATCTATGCGGGGGCGACGCGCAGGAAAGGCAAAAGACATTGGATATTACATGGTACGGTCTGAACTGCTTCCGCCTGACCGAACGCGGTCAGATCAGCGTCGTGACCGATCCCTTCGCTGATGGGCTGGGGCTGGAAGTGCCGCGTCTTAAAGGCGACGTGGTGACAGTCAGCCATAACGCGCCCGCGTTCAATAACGTGGAGGCGGTCAAAGGTTGCGAATACGTGGTTGATGCGCCGGGCGAATACGAGATCGGCGACGTGTTCATCTATGGCACCGCGATGCACACCGTCGATGAACACACCGGCCAGCCGGTCTATAACGTCGGCCACAGCATCCATTATGGCAAACTCAACGTGACGCATCTGGGCACGCTGAACCATGTGCCGGAGCAATCCACCATCGAAGCGCTAGGTAATGTGAACGTGGTCATCGTGCCGGTAGGCGGCGGGCAAGGGTTGAAGGCGAGCGAAGCGGCGGAAGTCGTCGCCATGATCGAGCCGAGCTACATTGTGCCGATGTTCTACGCCATCCCGAACCTGCATATCGAACTCGACTCGGTGGAGCGTTTCTTGAAAGTGATGGGCGTCAGCAAAGTTCAACAGGAAGACTTCCTGCGCGTTTCGGCCAGCACCCTACCGGAACAGCCGAAGGTCATCATACTCAACCCGCAAGCGTAAGCGATAGGTACAGTGACGAGATGAGTGTAAAACTGCTGATGAGTTGGGACATCAAAGAGAGCCGCGATCAGGATTACTTCGAGTTCATGGTGCGCGAGTGGTTGCCGGGTGTCAGCAAATTAGGCATACAGAATATGTGGGCGTGGTACACGGTCTATTGTCGTGACGACAACGCGCCGCAAATCATGGCCGAAGCCGTCGCCGAGAACTTACAGACGATGCAGGGCATCTTGAGCAGTGACGACTGGGAGAAGCTACACGGCCAACTGCTAGAGTATGTCAGCAACTACAATCACAAAGTCGTGCGCGTGACTGGCGGCTTCCAGCTTTAAGCCGCGAAACGGCCACAACGCGATAATCAACAACAACGCAAAGGGGCGCAATGAATTCATTGCGCCCCTTTTTGCATCCGCCTGCCTAGCTGACCGGCGTCGGCTCAGCTTTAGGACGCGGACTCGACACCGGCAAATCCTCCGCGATGAGGTCTTGCGCGATGATGCTCGACGACAGCACGCCGGGCAAGCCCGCGCCCGGATGCGTGCCCGCGCCGACGAAGTACAGGTTCTTGATGTCCTCACTGCGGTTGTGCGGACGGAACCACGCCGACTGCATCAAGATCGGTTGGACGCTGAAGGCCGAGCCGAGATGACTGTTCAGCGTGCCTTCAAAGTGTAGCGGGTCGATGTAATGCTCGGCGACGATGTTCTCCTGCAAGTCGGGCAGGTAGTTGTCTTCCAGAAATTGCATGATGAGGTCGCGGTACGGCTTGGCCTGCTCGCGCCAATCCGTCCCACTGCCTAGATGCGGCACCGGCGATAGCACGTAGAACGACTCGTGACCTTCCGGCGCGATGCTCGGATCGGTCAGCGTCGGCATGTGCAAATACAGGCTGAAATCATCGGCGATGATCTTACGCTTGAAGATGTCGCGCAGAAGCTCCTTGTAGCGCTCGCCCAGTATGATATTGTGATGCTTCAGCCCTTGTTCGCGGTATTGGCGCTTCGTGCCGAAGTAGATCACGAATAGCGACATGCTGTATTTCAGGCTTTTCACGCGGCGGTCTGACCACTTCTTGCGATGCTTGGCGTCGATCATCTTCAGGTACGTGAAGCCGACATCGGCATTGCTGACCACGCCATCAGCGCGATGCTCCGTGCCGTCTTTCATGCGGATGCCGCACGCTTTGCCATCCGCATCAACCATGATCTTATCGACTTCGGCATTCAGCGTCACCTTGCCGCCCAATTCGCCGAACAGCTTCGCCATGCCCTGCACGATGGCGCCGGTGCCGCCCAGCGCATAATGCACGCCCCATTCGCGCTCTAAATAGTGGATCATCGCGTAGATGCTGGGGCTATCAAACGGATTGCCGCCGATCAAAAGCGGGTGAAAGCTGAAGCAACGCCGCAGGAATTCATCTTTGACGAACTGCGCGGCATACGCATAAACGCTCTTGTAGGATTGCATCTTGATGAGGTCTGGCGCGACTTTGAGCATATCCATCACGCTCAAGAATGGCTTATCGGCCAATTCCACGAAGCCTTTTTCAAAGATCGCCTTCGTCGTCGCCATGAAGCGCTTATAGCCCTCGACATCCTCCGGGCTACGCTTGCGGATTTCTTCGTAGATGAATTCCGGATCGCCGTTGTAGTCGAAGGGCTGGCCTTCATGGTCGAAGATGCGATAGAACGGGTCGCACGGGACTAGCTCGAAGTAGTCTTCGCGCTTCTTGCCCGCTAATTCCCAGATGTCGTCAAACATAAAAGGCGCGGTGATGACCGTCGGGCCGCCGTCGAACTTGAAGCCGTCCATCTCGTAGACATACGCCCGCCCGCCGAGCTTGTCGCGCTTCTCGAATACTTCCACGTCATAGCCGTTCGCGGCCAAACGTACCGCCGCCCCCAATCCGCCGAAGCCGCTACCGATGATGATGATTTTTTTCGTCATGTTGTTTTCCCCTAATGGATTTCGAGACATTGCAAACATGCGCCGCGATGTGCGCCGCAATATGCGCCCCTCCTCACGTACATTATCAGGGGAAAAGGGGCGCACGACAACGAAAAATCATCAGGTTCTAAAGCAAACATTAGCGCCCGTTCAGGTACGTCACGGGCACTCGCGGCTACTGCACGCTCAACTCGACGCCATCACGGAGCATCTTCTCGTATGTCTCATAGATGCGGGCGACGTGCATCCCGGCCCGCACGTACAGCTTATCCGCGCCGGTCTTACTGCTCCCATCGACATACAGGCTGACCTTGCGCTTGCCGCGCTCCCAGAATTCGCGGAAGCTATGCACCAGCAACGCTTTAGCGATGCCGCGTCCGCGATACTCGCGCCGCGTACCCAGAATATGCACATAGCCTTCATCCGGCTCGCTGGTGTTGCACGGACGCGACAGGTTAACCCCGGCGATCTGCCCATCGACTAGCGCCAGAAACCACAGCGACGGATCATAAGCCTTCTCGTCCTCGACGTTGTAATACAGCCAGCGCTTATAATAGGCGTCGCGGTCACCTTCGACGTAGCCGCGATGATCTTGAAACGAATCGACCTGCGCCTCGAAGATTGCGCGGAGGTCATCATATCCGGCGGCGGTGACCAGTTCCACATCCGGCGACCAGACCGGCGATTCTGGTTTGGCGTCCATCTCGATCAACATCTTGTGCCACGCCTGACCGACGGCGCGGTATCCGGCAGTCTCTAAAATCGCTTTGTATCGCGTCTCGGTGCTTTCAGCGCCCGCGACCAGCGTCACCCGCGCATCTTCGGGCACCTCGTCAAAGACGCGATGCGCGGTCTGTTCCGCCCACGCCAGCAACGCCTGCCCCAGCGAGTCGTCGGCCTTCTGCGGATGCAGAAAGACCTCAACGAACGGGCGGACGGGGGTCTGTTTGGGGGTATCCAGCGCGGAAAATGCGATCAATTCGCCGTCGGCATCGAATACCGCCTGCGTCGAGTCGAGATCGTATTCCGGATCGTTCCATTCTTTTTCAAGCTGTTCGGCAGTGGTCAACGGATGGTTCTTGATGGTGCTCTGGTGCGCGTTAATCAGCGCGAGCGCCGCCTCAAAATCCGCACGGTGCAGTGAACGTGTGGTGTAGCGCGTGCCCAACAACAAAGTTTGATCTTGCATGTATGCTTCCCTTTCTACTGTTGAGGACGAGTTTATAACGGTCATAATAGGCTGTAAAGGGTCAAAACGGATTATAGTGACGGGTAACGGGCGGGCTTAACAGATGGCGGTTTTTGCGGTAACATACCGTCTTATTCTGCGAGTCCACTTACAACCGGAGTCAATAGGTTCATGCAAAGAAAAAATAAGACATTGCAACGAGTGCTTTATGGGTTCGGCATCAGCATGGCGGTACTGATGGCGGTGACGCTATTTCTGCCCGGATTAGCGCCGCCACAGACGGTCATACAGGAAGAAGCCCCGCCGACGACGACGCCCGTGCCGCCCACCTTCCCGCCGCCCATCAGCAATCTGGACGCGATAACGATTGGCGAGCAATACCTGCACCCTTCCGGCGTGTTTGTGGCTGATGTTCCGTCAGGCTGGAGCATCGAGACGACGATCAACGACACACGCCGCGCACAGGTCAACATGAGCAACCCCGACGCGGTGAGCCGTATTCAGGTCGGCTTTGAAGTGCCCATCGGCGATATAACCAGCGTCGCCGACCTCAACGCGCATTTTGACGAGAACCGGATGCAACAAATCTGGGCGGCGGAATACGCGAGCTGGTCGGAGCTAGGCCGCCCCAGCACCGAAGATCGGCTAATCATCAACTATCGCCTGCGTGATCGCCAACAGCGCAACTTCTTAGCGCAACACGTCGCCCGCATCGACGGCGAATTGATTCACTTCTCGCGGGTGGTCATGCCCGACAACGCGCAGGAATCAATGTTCTACCTATCGGACATCATGCAGGACAGCGTGAACGTGATCGACGCTTTCGCCGCCGGGCCGTTCGGCTGGAACGCCAGTTATGACCGTGAGCATCAATGGCTTCTGCGCTATCCGCGCTCATGGACGCGCACCGATGGCGGCGACGGCCTACCGACCAGCTTCCGCGCTGATGACGGCGCGGCGATCCGCGTTGACGTGACGCCGAATACCAGCGTCAACGAATCCGCCGCCCGCGATCTGGTGGAAGCGCGCTTCGGCGAAGTCGTCAGCGTGCAGGCCATCGAGCGCACCGGCGGCAACGGCTTCAGCATCAGCTACAGCGCCCGCGATTTTGACGGCGAAGCGGTCAGTGGTCTGGTGATCTTACTCAACGGCGACACCGGCTCGCTTTACATCGCCAGCGCCCGCATCGCACAGGGCGATGTTGACCTCAATGAGGACGGCGCGGGCTTCAACACTTTGCGCGATGTGCTGAATTCGTTCTCGGTCATCACCGGCTTTGATCTGCCGCGCCCCGAGCCAGCACCGACTCCTACCCCGTTCCCGGGCGCGGAAGTTGAAGCACCGGCGGACGATGACGAAGCAGACGGCGACGAATCGGCAGACGAAGTTGAGGAAGCCGATGACGAAGAAGCCGAAGCAGACGATGACGAGGCGGACGAAAACGGCGCGGACGACGACGAATAATCAATCGCCCCGCGCCGCAAGGTGGCCGCTAGCGGATGACATGCGCTAGCCGGTCACTTATTTTCGTCATCGTCCCCGCCCTGTAACGCCGCGTTGATCCTGGCCTGCAAGTCGGGGTCTATCGTGGTCGGCGGCGCGGCGGAATCATCCAGCGCGACAGTCGGCGGGCGGTATTCATCGAGCAAGAAGCCGGTCTCGTCGGTTGTTTCGGCGGGCTTCTCGTCCGCCGTCGCCGCTGAAGCCGGTGGCGCGGATGTTTCATCCGGCGCGGACGCGGAATCGTCATCCGGTGGCGTGACCGCTGTGCCATCTGTCGGCGCGGTCTTACCGGCTAGCATCGCCTGTCGTCGTTGCTCTAGCTGATGGTTCACGTCTTTCTTCTGCGGCGGCACAGGTTCGGGGCGCGTGATCGCGCTCTGCTCCCCGTTGGCCGCGCCGGATGTGATGTTTTCAGGCGGCGGCTTGGCGTGGATGACCTGCGATTGATTCAGAACCCGCGCCACGCGAAAGCGATTAACGCCCCACACCACGCCGGAACCGATCAGCAACGCGGCCAGCATATAGCCCATGACGCCCTGATATTGCCCACCGAAGATCACCGTCTCGAACAGCAACCACAGCAAGACGAACACCGCGACACCGCCCGCCATCATCAAACGCCCGCTACGCACATCGCTCTTGATGTCCAGCCGTTGCCCCTGAAACGCCAGACCCGCGCCGAAGAACACCGCGTACAGCGCCCACGCATATGTCCAGCTATGCCAGTGTGATGTCACCAGTTGATACAGTAGAATCGTGCCGGTGCCGGTGACGATGACGCCCGGAAATACCAGACGCACGCGGGCGGCGTCCTCGCTCCGCGAAGCGATATACAGCATCGGAAAGCCGGCCAGTATGATGAAAAGCGGCCAGATGTAGCTGATCCAGTTCAGGTTAGCGTATTGCGCGTACAGGATCGCCGCGCCCGCCGTCACCACAATCGCGGGCGGGCCATATAGCCGCAGTGTCTTAAAGCGTTCTCCCAACATAAATCACCGTCCTCAGTTGGTTATCGTGTCAAATCGTGATGAAGTCGCCCGTCGCACTATAAGTCTTGCTTCTTGCGCGGGCTAGGGCGTAGCACGTTGAAGAATTCTTTCATCATCGCCTTGACGCCCTTGCCAGTATACAAACTGCCGTATGTGATCGCGTATTTGTAGCCGAGTCGCTCCGATTGCGCGACCAGTCGTTTTTGCTCGTTGCGATAATTCAGCATGATGTCGTCCAGCGTGGTGATGCCTTCCCACACATCGCATTTATTGACGATGATGAAAAACGCTTTCAAGTTGCGGGCGGCGGCGGGTTCGTCGTCGATCATCTGCAACACGAAATTCAGCGCGTCTTTTTGCTGAATAACGTCGGTATGATCCATCAAGAAGATGATGCCGCGTGGTTGCGCCTCGCGGAAAAGTTCCACCCAGTCCGTCTCCCACATAGCATACTCACCGCCGACATCGCGCATCGCTTTTAGCTTCATGCGCGTATCGCCGATCTTCGATGTGAAGTCGGGTATCTCGTCACCACCGGCGGCGGTTGGCTCCGGCTCGAAGCCTTCCATGCTCTTCATGTTCTTGCGTAGCCACTCGATCAACGTCGATTTACCCACCTGCCGCGAACCTAACACGATGAAAGGCAGGCCGCCCACGCGCACATAAAAGAAATCTTCCAGCATCGACACACTGCCGCGAACGGTGCCGGTAACGGTGCTAATCGTGCCGACAAGGACGTTCACTACCACGTCGAAAACATTGCTCATCTCTCGCCCCTTAATCCAAACATTCAGGCCATGCGCCCGCTTATATCCTAGCATATCGCGCCGGACGTGTTGAGCGCTTCATAACAAGCGCTAAGCCACACACCGGCTAGCATGTATACGTAAACGCCGCGCTGAGGTGTCAAACCGTCCGGTGTCTGCTACACTGAATATCATCCGCATATGGCGACGGGAGAGAGCATGTATACCGAAACGCGCACCCTAAAATTAGCGACATCACAAATGGACATCGCACCGGCTAGCGTCGATGTCCGCCTGCACCGCGCCGAAGCCATCGTCGCCCACGCCGCCGAAAACGGCGCTCAGTTGATCCTGCTTCCGGCACGGTTCAACACCGGCTATCATCTGGATGAAAGCGCGTATGATCTGGCGGAGACGCCCAACGGCAAAACCGCCGTCTGGCTGGCACAGACCGCCGCCAACTACGGCGTATACGTGGCTGGCGCTTTTCTATTGCGCGACGACGACGACATCTATCACAGTATGGTGCTGTGCAGTCCGCAGGGGCGCTTCTGGCGCTACGATCAAACGTATGCTTTCGGCTGGGAACGCGCCATATTCCGCGAAGGCCACCGCCCGACCATCGCCGGGACCGCGCTCGGCAAAATCGGCCTGATGATCGGCTGGGATTACGCGCATCCGCGCCTGTGGAAACGCTACGCCGGACGGGTTGACCTCCTGCTGATCGCCTCCGCGATGCCGCGCCCGGATAGCCTGCACATCCAACTGAAGGACGACGAAGCCTATCCGTTGCAATCGGGGCGTCTGCTGTATCACGGCGTCGATGCGCCGTTCGGCGGCGACATGGACAGGCAGGCGGCGTGGCTCGGTGCGCCGGTGGTGCATAGCGCCCTGAGTGGCGATTTCGCGTCAGAGGCGACGGGCGCGGCGCTCGGCCTGCTTCCGGCGGCGTTCATCCAGCCATCGCTCCTGCTCCGCGCATGGGACGCCCGCAAAGCGACATTGACCGGACAGGGCATTGACGGCTCGCGGATCATCAACAGCGATGGCACGGCGATAACGCAGACCGAAAACACGGGCGATGATGTGGCGCTGGCGTCCGTCGAATTGGGCGATATCCCCGCACCGCGTCATGACCAGCCGCAAATCCCGTATACCGCATGGGGCTACTGGTTCCACGATGTCCTGCTGGTGGCGGTGCTGAGCTTCTTCTACCGGCGGGCGTATCGGCGGCGCTACGGGGAGAGCATGGCGCCGGTTGATCGCGCTACGCAAATCTGGCGCGTGCTGGCCGTCGTCGTATTCGTCATCGGCTATCTACTGGGGCGGCTAGGGGGCTGATTCCGCGCCCGATTCGGGTATAATGGCGTGATCTTTAGCGGTTTTTCCTGTTCTTTTTTCTGTAGAAAAAAGGTCACTACTCAGGTACAGCAGAACGAAAATATCCAAAACTTTTGCTCTTTCGATTTTCAATCAGCCAACAAACTCTATTTTGAAGTTTTTTGGCGCTACCTTTTTTACAAAAAAGGTAGCAAAAGAAACTACTAGTCCAAACGGAAACGCGGGAATACATGAACAACAAAGTTTTAATCGCTATCGGGGTTGTATCGCTGGTGGTCATCGCCGGATTAATCGGCCTGACGATGGTCTTGACGCCGGAGAATAAAGGCGCATATAACGCCGCCGTGCGCTTCATCAATAGCGCGGGCACATTCGACGACGAAGCGGCCTATGCCCTGCTGACGCCGGAAATGCAAGCCTACGTTGACGCCACATGCGACGATGGCCGCGTGTCGGCCTGCATCGCGGATTACATCCCGCCGGAATGGGGGAATCTGGTGCGCGATGGCGGCGCGGTATTCCGGCGGGCGATACGCGATGGCGACGCCTTCGACGTGCAACTGGTGGCGACATACGAGCGCGATCAGGGGTTCGCGGGGGTGTGCATTTATCATCGCGTGGTAGAAATCGCGCCGGATGATTGGCGCGTGGCGGCGTGGTCGGGCTTCGTCTCCTGCGATGAGCCGAATAGCGGCTTGAACGGTCTGCGGCAGGCGGACGCGCCGAATCGGGTCGCGCCGTGATGCGCTGGCTGGTCGGCCTGCTGGCTGGTCTGCTGGCCGGATGCGCGAGCATCGCGCCGGTAGCCGTCCCGCCCCAACTGAACGCGACGCCCGGCCCGCCCGCCATCATCACGCGGGACAGTTTTCAAAATGACGCTTTCAGCGCGTGGTATCCGGCGGGTTGGCGCGTGGTGACATCGGCTTCGTTCGTCGCGCCGCACGTCGTCTTTATCAGCCCGTGTGAACGTGCGGTGATCGGGCTGGCGACAGACGGTGACGACATCGCCGCCATTTTGCCGCCCGCGCTCCGCGCCGACGACACGCCCCGCCATCGGCGCGACGACATCGGCGGGATCGTCATATTGCTGGCGGCCACGTCGGGCGCGTTCGACACGTACACACCGGTTTTCATGCGGATGCGCGATAGCGTCCTACCGCACGACGCCGACGCGCCGTAAGTCGTACAGGATGGCCTTTTCCCACGCGACGCCGGTCTGTAGCGGCACGTAGGTCACGCCGCGCCGTCCGCACGCCGCACGAATTTCATCGCGCCACGCGGTCACGCGCCGGGCGTACAGCTCGCGCATGTCGGCGTCAACGCTGATCTCGCGGATGTCGCCGGTCTCCACATCTATCAAGCGCAGATCGCCGGTTAGCGGCGGGCTGATCTCATCCGGCGATAGCACATGCAGGACGATCACCTCAAAGCCACGCCCGACCAGCGCGTTGAGTCCGTCCGCGTAGCCGCCCGCGTTGAGCAGATCGCTGATGACGAAGCACAGGCCGGGACGCCGCGCCCGCGTCGCATAATCGCGCAGGACGGCGTTCAAATCCAGCACGCCCTCAGCGCGGAGCGCGTGCGCGTAGCGCAACATCGGCACGATCTGGCCGCGCCCGCGAACCGGCCCGAACGAATCGTCGCCGCCGCCACGAAACGCGGTCAGCATAAGCTGGTCGTTGGTGGTCAGCGCCACATACGCGAGACCGGCCAGCAAGCGCCGCGCAAACAGCATCTTATGGGCGTCCTGCACCGTGTCGGCTTCGGCGGAATCGACGGGCGGCCAATCCATGCTCAACGAAGCATCCAGCAGGACATGCACCGCTAAATCTTCTTCATCTTCCAGCAATTTGATGTACGGGCGTCCGGTGCGGGCGTATACGTTCCAGTCAAGGCGGCGCAGGTCATCGCCGTGCGCGTAGTTGCGATAATCGGCGAATTCGATGCTCGTGCCGTGTCTGGTCGAACGCCGATCGCCTTTGATCGCACCGGCGCGAACTTTGCGGGCGTGCAAGGTCAACGGGTCGAGTTTGCGCCGGATGGCGTCCTCTAGTAAAAGCGGGTTGGCGGCGGTCATCGGCCTCATCCTTTCCGGCTATGGCGCGGGGCGTCAAGCTGACGTTTTCCCTATTCTAGCGCAAAGCGATTGAGAAATCCGCACCGGACAGGCATAATAGGCGCTTGATCGTGAGTAGGATGACGGCGACGACATGAACAACCAATTCAATCCAGCCCGCTACGCCCGCGCCTCCGTCTACATCTTTTTGATTTTCGCTGTGGTGCTGGGCGGGTTCTTGATCCTCTCGTTGATCCGGCTGGATCGCCAGCAGGAAGCACAGCGCCGCGATCCCACCGCCGTGCCGTTTCTGGCGTGCAACTTCACCAACACCGGCGCGGAGGCCGTCGCGCTGTATAGTGCGCCATTCGCAGATGCGCTGTTCCAGATCATCGACGTGACGCCCGGCATCCCGTATCCGGTGCAGGGCATCAACGCGACAACCAATTTCATCCGCATCAGCGTTAGCGGCATTGATGGCTATGTTGATCCGTTCGGCGGCATCATGACCGGCGAATGTGATGCGCGTTACATCCCGCGTGACGGGCGTGACGTGACCGATTATCCGGTGGTGTGCGCGATGACGCTATCCACCGCCGCGCCGATCTACGCCTCCGATGCGTTGCGCGAGACGGTCAGCGACGCCGACGCAGGCGATATGTTCATCATCACCGCGCAATCTGGCGATAGCTTCTTCGGCACGACGATCTACGGGTTATCCGGTTGGATCGCGGCTGAGGCAGGGACGGTCAGCGGGGCGTGCGGTGCGATCCCGTCCGGCGCGGGTTAGAACTTGAACTCAAGCCGATTTTAGATTAGAAATAGTAGCCGGAATCTGATGCGGGTGCATCAGCAAGGAGTAGAAAAACATGACAAGACCATCATATGGGACAGTAGGCGGTAGACCGCAAGCTAGAAGCGGCGGCGCCGCGTGGCAATGGATTATCATTGGCGGCACATTTAGCTTCGGCTGTGCGGCGGTTTTCATGCTGTCGTTGCTGACGCTAGGCGTGCTGGAATTCAGTAGCGGCGACGAAGAACAGCCGCTCGCACAGGCGACGGAGCTACCGACGCAGGAACCCGCCGCCGAAATCGACATTCAAGCCACGATAGACGCCGGTATCGCGGCGGCAGTCGCGCAGTTGCAGGAGCAGATGCAACCGCCGCCGACGGATGTCGTCCCCACCGAGCCGCAACCCGAGCCGACGCCGGTGCCCCCCACTGAGGAGGAGGCCGCCGTCGTTCCGCCGACGCAGGAAGCCGTCCAGCAACCGACGAACACCGACCCGCCACCGCCGCCTACCGATGAACCCATCGACATAGAGGCCACCATCGAAGCGGTTGTCGCGCAGTCCATCGCCGGAACACAGGCCGCACAGGTGCAGGAACAGCCCGCCGTCGTGGAGATACCGACATCGACGCCGCGCTCACCGGTTCAACCGCCCGCGCCGGCTGACACAACGGAAGAAGACGAATCGCCGGAATCGATCACCGGATTGGATGACACGGACGAGACAGGCACAGCGCCCCCGACTGGCGTCACCGGCTTAGCGCCGCCCGACGAAGGCCAGCGTTTTGAGGCCGAAGCGCTTGATCCGGCGCTGGAACGCCTGCTCATCCTCG
This sequence comes from Anaerolineaceae bacterium, assembly GCA_007693385.1. Lineage (GTDB taxonomy): Bacteria > Chloroflexota > Anaerolineae > Aggregatilineales > Phototrophicaceae > J038. The sequence goes on along the minus strand of REDR01000063.1, from coordinate 53,599 downwards.
CCTCGCCACTGGTCGCCATTGACGGCGGCGAGTTCACCATGGGCACCGACATCAACGAGATCAACACCGCCGTGACCGAGTGTGTCGAGCGTGATGCGCGGGCGTGTACGCGCAACTCCGCCGAAGACTCCTTCCCGCCGCATCAGGTATTCGTTGACGACTTCTTCATCGAGCAGACCGAAGTCACCTACGAGCAATATCTGGCGTTTCTGGACTATCTCGGGCCGGGCAGTCACCGCGATGGATGCGGCGGCTTCCCGTGCGTGCTGACCACCGCCGAGAACGAATTCAGCTTCATTCAGTTCGATAGCCAGAACTATGATCTCGGCAACCCGCAATTCCAATCTGACTTGCCGGTTGGTGGCGTGTCGTGGTACGGGGCGCGGGAATATTGCGAGACAATCGGACGCCGCCTAGCCACCGAAGCCGAATGGGAACGCGCCGCACGCGGCATCAGCAATAACATCTACCCATGGGGCAACACATGGAACCCTAACGCGGCCAACGTCAGCGCGGGTGAAAACCGCCCGACCACGCCGCACGCCGCCGGATCGAATCCGCTGAATCAAAGCGAGTTCGGCGTGTTCGACATGGGCGGCAATCTGGCGGAATGGGTCAACGACTGGTATTTCTCCGACTACTACCCGCAACAACAGGCGCGGGGACTGGTCGAGAATCCCACCGGCCCGCCCGCAGGTGTACAGAAAACCTTGCGTGGTGGATCGTGGAATACGCCGCCGTTCTTCGCCCGTTCGGTGCATCGCCTCAGCCTGCGCCCTGACGAGCAGTTCCTATGGACGGGCTTCCGTTGCGCGACGGATCAAGACGATGCCGAAGAGCTAGACGCGCTGTTGCCGGATACAGTCGAAGAGGACGTAATACCAGAAGCGGATGACTCCGCCCTGCCCGACCTCAGCTTGCCCGGTGACGCGGACGACGATGACGACGACGCCCGCCCCGGCGTGCCTGATCTGCCCGGCCTGAGCGTGCCCGAGCCGCCCGACGACGAAGACGAGGGTTAGCCCGCGCACAGCGCAATACAGACATCTGCCGAAAAACTGTAAGGGCGTAGCGTGCTACGCCCGTTTAAGATATTGCCGATGATCTAAAACGCGCCCCTGCGTTTTTAACCGATTGCGCGGCGGCGTGTTTTGCGGTTCAATAGAGCATAGGTTGTTTTGCTCGCTGGTCTGCCTGTGACGATGATGACATCGCGCACCGATCAGCGAAGCCATAGGGGGGAGAACCTACGTATGACATATGGAGAGTTCGTCAAACGCGCCGTCACCATCATCACCATCATCATCGTCACCTTCTTCGCCATCACCGCACTCATCGAGCTAACCGGCATCCTGTTGATCGTGTTCACCTGCTGGGTGCTTTCTATCGGCCTGCACCAGCTCATCCTGCGCTTCCAGCGCATCGGCTTGAATAAAGGCGTGTCAATGCTGGCGACGGTGGCCTCTATGCTGGTCGCTATCGGCTTGATCCTGTTCGTGGTCATCCCGCCATTCATCGCGCAAGCCCGCGACTTGATCGAGAGCCTGCCCACCGCTATCGAGCAGATTGTCGAAGATTACGACGGATTCCGCACAGATCGTCCGGAAATCGGCCAGTATCTACCGGAATTCACCGTGCAGGATTACCGCGCCCTGTTCGAGACGACGCTGGATGAAGTGATCGGAGAGGACATGCTGGAGGGGCGCGGGAGCGCGGTGGAGTTGAACGTCGGGCGCTTCGTGCAGTCGGCGCTTCCGGTGCTGGGCGGCATCGGCAGTTTCGTCGGCAGTTTGATCGCCAACGCGCTTTTCATCTTCATCATCACCAGCTATCTGATGTTCGATCCGATGGTGTATTACCGCCCGATCATCGCGCTGGTGCCCAAAAGCCGCGAAGCCCGCGTCGTGCAGATTATCAACAAGATACGCACGGCGGTACTCAGTTGGATGGGAGCGCTGGCGGTGTCCATCGTGTTCACCAGCACATCCATCATCATCGTGCATGGCCTCGTGCTGAACATCCCCAACGTGATCGCGCTGGGCGTCATCGCCGGGTTAGCGACGTTCATCCCGAATGTCGGCTATTACATCGGCCTCGTGCCGATATTGATCTTCACCGCCGTCGCCGATCCACTGAAGATTATACCGGCGGGTGTGCTATACTGGGTCATCAGCGAGATAGACGGCAAGATCGTCTCGCCTAATGTTATCAAAAACCAGCTCAACATACCGGCGGGCATCGTGTTCCCGTTCCAGTTGATCGCGGCGGCCACGCTCGGATTTTTCGGGATTATCCTCGCCGTGCCCATTCTGGCGATTCTGGTCATCCTGTGGCAAGAGCTTTATGTGTATGATGCGCTAGACAAACGCGAACACCGCGTCCGGCTAGTCGAAGACTCACACGGGCAATTATCACTAAAGCCAATGGATGAGGCAGATCAGGAAGATGAGATGATACCAGAGCCTAAGCCGGCTTAGCCGGATGGCCGTTACCGTTGGGTACGCAATTCATACGCTTTTGCGACGAGATGAAGGCCATCATAATATCACTGGTGGTCACAATGCCGATGAGCGTCTCGCCACGCATGACCGGCAGAGCGCTGATGCGGTGTTCCAGCATCAAGCGGGCGGCCTCATAAGCGGCGCAACTGCCCTCAACGATGATCGGCGCGGGCGACATGATACCGGCGACTGTGGTCTGGTGGACGATGGCTTCATCCTGCCAGCGTTCGCGCAGGACGTGTGGCGAATTCAACGCCAGACGGCAGTCACGATCACTGATGATACCGACTAAATGATTATCGCGGCTAAGAACCGGAAGATGCCGACAACCGACTTCTTCCATCAGGCTTAGCGCTTCGCCCAACGTGGCATCATGGCGGATGGTCACGGGTGAGCGTGTCATAACCTCTTTTACGTTCATCCGTATATCTACTCCTTGTTTCAAGATGCGCGGACGACTTGCTTGTGACTGTAATTATGACACGCATCACGGCGCTACGTCTAAGCATTTACGTCATAATAAATTGATGATACGTGTCATGTCATGCCGATTTGACCGTCAAGTACAATAAAATCCGAGAGATGGTAGGATACACGAGAACGAGGGACGATAAAAAATGGTTAGAATATTGATCGCAGACGATCATGCGGTAGTACGCGCCGGTCTGAAGGCTCTACTGGAAGGCCGTGACGGATTCCGTGTGATCGCCGAAGCGGGCACCGGCGAAGAGGCCGTCAACAAAGCGCAGGAATATCACCCCGATGTCGCCGTGCTGGACATCCGGATGCCGGGACTCTCCGGCATTGATGCCTGCCGCCAGATCGTGCAGACGGTGGAGGGTTGCCGCGTGGTGATGCTGACATCCTACGCGGAGGACGAGCTACTGCTGGCCGCCATCGACGCGGGCGCGTCCGGCTATGTCCTCAAGCGCATCGGCAGTGACGAGCTATTGCACGCCGTCGAGCGCGTCAGTCAGGGTGAGGGCACGCTCGATCCGACCATGACGCAGACCGTATTCGAGAAAGTGCGCGAAGCCAACCGCGCTGAGGACGCCAGCGCGTTCAGCGACCTGACGCAACAGGAATTAGCGGTGCTGGCGCTGGTATCCAGAGGGTTGACCAATCGCCAGATCGCCATGCGTCTATTTCTAGGTGAAGGCACGGTGCGGAATTACGTCAGCAGTGTGCTATCCAAGATCAATGTCAGCAACCGCGCCGAAGCCGCCATTTATGCGGTCAAGCACAATATCAACCGCGTGGTGCATTTTGACGATGACGACGACGCGCAAAAACGGGACAGCGCCACCTGATAACGGCCTCAAAATAAGCTCAAGATCAGCACGATAAGCGGCGCAACCACCAGAGCCGGTAAGAAATTGGCGACTCGTACCGGCTTTAACTCTAGTATGACCAGCGCCAACCCCAGTAAAATCAGCCCGCCGGTGGACACCATCTCGGCGATCATCGCCTCCGTCATGAACTGTCCGGCGATGCTCCCGCCTAGCGCCAGACTGCCCTGAAAGAAGAAGATGGTGAACGCGGTGAACAGCACGCCGACCCCGAACGTCGCGGCGAACGCAATCGCGGCGAATCCGTCCAGCGTCGATTTAATCGCCAGTTGCTCGAATCCAGCAGGCAAGCCCATCCCATCCTGAATACTGCCCAATATCGTCAACGGGCCGACGCAGAAGACCAGACTGGCCGTCACGAAGCCGGTCACGAAGCGCTGACGCTCGCTCATCGCCCCCTGCACCGGCAGATCATCGCTGGGCGATGTACGCGACGCCACCCGCGACTGTAGCCAGTTCGCCAGCCGCTTCAACGCGGAGTCAATGTCTAGCCATTCGCCGACGATCACGCCGATCATCAAGCTGAGCATCGGAATGATGACGTTAGTCGTCTGCGCCGCGTTATCCAGCCCGACGAAGATCGTCACCAGCGCCAGCCCGATGATGATCGATTCCTGTATGCGTCCCGGCAAACGATGGCCGATCAGCAATCCGAGCGACGCGCCCAACGTGACGGTCAAGGTGTTGAGGAGAGTCCCGCCCAAGTCAAACCTTTCTGCATAACGTCCGCCCGCAACAACGCGAACAGCCACAGGTCATGATAACGCCCCTTCCAGCATCCGCGCTGACGGAGCAAGCCCTCCGCCGTGAAATCCAGCTTTTCCAGCACACGACACGACCCGCGATTGGTGTCCGTGACCAGCGCCTCCACGCGGTTGAGCGCCATCTCGCGGAAGCCGAACGCGATCACCCCGCGCAATGCTTCGGTCATGATGCCGCGATTCCAGTAAAAGCGTAACAGATCGTATCCGATTTCCGCACAGCGATTATGCCGCGTCCAGACGTTATAGCCAGCCAGCCCGATCAACTTTCCCGGCGCATCCGCCAGCCGGATCGCCCAGCGAACGCCGACGCGCTCCTCAAAGCGGCTCTCGATGAAACGCCGGAAGATGGCCGGTTCGCGGCGGTTGATGAAGGTCTGCACATCGTTGTAGCGCGTCACTTCCACGTCGCTGAAGATGTCATAAAGTGCGTCGTCGTCGTTGGCCGTCACCGCGTTGAGCAACAGGCGCTCGGTGCGGATTTCCGGCACACGCTTGAAGTCAAACATCGCTCACCTACTTTCGCTACTGTCGCACCGCATCATACCTGATTTTGAACGCATTTACACCGGACGCGATAGAATCATGGGCACGCGGACACATCAGCGAATTCGTCATTGCGCCGTCCGGCACTTTGCGTTATCATTCAGGCAATCGCCAAAAGATGCGTATAATCTATTAAAAATCAAACCTCTAAAAAACAGCTTATTTCTATCCGTAAAACCCGATTGATGAACCAACCATACAGGGCGCACCCCGTCCGGCCAGACCACGCGCAACCATTACACGGGCGTTCACCCTGCAAAACGCGATTGTCGAAACATGCACACACATGCAAATGTACGCACAGGGGAGGATAGAAAGTATTATGATAGCCAACTATGTGATCGAGCGCTCTTGCCCGCAAAACCTCACATGCGAGATCGCCTTTGCCGGTGACGGCGTGCGCCTTGCCGGTCAAGTCGATTATCCGGCGGGCAGGGAACGACGCGCCGAAGCCAATTATCCTCTGTTGTTCATCCTGCCTCATGCTAGCTGGCCTGACCGCCGCGCCTACCAGAATTACACGCGCACCGCGCTCAATGCCGGTTATGCGGTGTTCCGGTGGGATCGGCGCGGCACCGGCGCGAGTGGCGCGGCGGGAGTCGGGAGCGCGACGCAGGACGCCGTTCGCGCTTATCAGACCGCGCTCTCGCTATCACACATCAACCCCGCCCGCGCCGTGATCCTCGCGCAGGGCGAAAGCACCAGCCTACTCGTCGAAAACTTCAGCCTGTTTCGCCGCGTCGAGCGTCCGGCGGGCGTCTTGCTGGCCGCCAACCGCGCCGCGCCCCCCGCGATTCTGGCGTTGGATACCGCGCTGTACATCTTGCAAGGCGCGAACGACTGGAACGATCCGGCCAGATATGCCGAAGAAGCGGCGACCATCCACCATCAAACATACGCGCACGGCGCGAAGCATTACATCGTGCCCGACGCCGACCATGATCTGCTACGGGCGGGGCGCGGCGATCAAACATTTCATCTGACAGCCGTACATAAGATTCAAGACTGGTTGAAATCATTGTGAGCAATTTCAAAGTTGATCTATCAGGCAAGACCGCGTTAGTGGCGGGCGGCGGCGATGGCGTCGGGCGGGCGATTGCGCTGGCGCTGGCGGAAGCGGGTGCGAATGTCGGCGTGATGGACTTGAATCCAGACCGCGCCGACGCGATACCGGCCATCATCCGCGAGCGCGGCGGACATGCCACCGGCTTTCAGGGCGACATCGCCAACCGCTTTCAGGTGTCGGCCTTTATCGAGCGTACCCGCGACACGTTCGGCAAACTGGACATCGCGGTGAACGCCGTCGGCGCGTTCCAGCCTACCGCGCTACAAAGCGTCGATGAGTGGGACGTGCGCCGACAGGCGGAGGTTAATCTGGTCGGCAGTTATTTCTTCGTGCAATTGGTCAGCCGCGTTCTGCAGGACGACGGCGGCGGCGCGATGGTGATGATCGCCAACAGTTACGCGGCGCATACGCTGGCCGGTGGTGCGCCGTATCTGGCGACCAAGAGCGCGGTCATCACACTGGCGCGGCAGGCCGCCCGCGAACTCGCCCCGCACAACATCCGCGTGAATGCGGTCTGCGCGGGCAACATCGCCGACGACGACCTACCCACCCATCACGATAACATGCTGAAGCGTCCGGGCACGCCGGAAGATGTCGCGCACGCGACGCTGTTCCTGCTCAGCGACGGCGCGGCGTTCATCACCGGGCAGGCGCTCAACGTGGACGGCGGCATCATCAGCCTGTAGCGGCCTCCAGCGCCCGCCGCATCCGTTCCAGCGCTTCGCGCAATTGCGAGCGCGGCAAGGCGAAGTTCAGGCGGGCAAACCCGACTCCATCCTCACCGAATAACAGGCCATTGTTCAGCGCGACATTGGCCTGTTTCAAGAAGAATGGCTCGATCCACTTCAGGAACTCGCTCCCCGCCGCGTCCGCGTCGCCATTCAGCGCGGGCAAATCGCGACAATCCAACCATGTTAAATACGTGCCTTCGGGATGCGTCGGGATGATCTGCGGCATGTGTTCGGTGATGGTGCGCGTGGTCAGGTCACGGTTTTCGCGTAAATAGTCGATCACCTGCGCCAGCCATTCATCGCCGCCGGTGTACGCGCCCAGCGCCGCCGTATAGCCCAACACGCCGACATGCGGCACGACGAAGCCCTCCGCCGCCACAAACCGCGCCCGCAAGTCCGCGTTCTGGATCACCGCGAAGCTGAATCCCAGACTGGGGATGTTGTACGTCTTGCTCGGCGCCATCAACGTGATGGTATTCTGCGCGATTTCCGGCGAGAGCGTCGCCGTCGGCGTGTGCGGCTCGAATACCAGATCGGCGTGAATCTCGTCGGAGCAGATGACGACATCGTGCGCGATGCAGATTTCCGCCATGCGCCGCAACTCGTCCGGCGTCCAGATGCGTCCGGTGGGGTTGTGCGGGCTACACAGCGCGAATAGCTTCGTACCATCGTTGATCGCCGCCTCGAATGCGTCGAAGTCGATCTCGTAGCGCAGGATGCCATCGGTCACGACGGGCGTCAGGGGCACGGTGTTACTGTGCAGGCGGTTCTTCTCCGGCGAAGCCAGAAACGGCGGATAAATCGGCGTATGGATCAGCACATTGTCGCCGGGTTCACTCACCGCCCGCATCGACGCATTCAGCGCGGCGACCACGCCGGGCAAAAACACGATCTCATCCGGCGTCACCTGCCAGTTATACAGCCGCGCCAGCCGTTCGCAGATCACCTCACGCAGGCGGGGCATATCCATCGTATAGCCGAATATCGGATGTTGCAGGCGTTCGGTCAACGCCTGCACGACGGCGGGCGGCGCGGCGAAATCCATATCGGCCACCCACAGCGAAAGCAGATCGGGCGAGTCGAAGATGTCATATTTCACGCAGTCCGTGCCGCGCCGGTCAATGATGGTGTCGAAGTCATAAGTGGTCATGGGGAAGTCATCTTCTTTCCGTTATACTCAAGCGTTAGATTGTAACACGCGGAGGGAAAAAACGTCATGTCTTTTAACTATATCGCCCGCAATCAGCGCATGGCTGACCGTCTCGAATCAGCCGATGTGGTGGCGGTGGCGCTGGTGCCGGGCGCGAATATGCGCTATTTCACCGGCGTCGCCATGCACCCCTCAGAACGCCCGACGGTGGTCTTGCTGGGCGCGGATAAGCGGGCGGTCATCGTGCCACAATTGGAAATGCCGGTATGGGAATCCGCCTGCCGCGAATTAGATATTGAGCCGTTCGTGTGGACGGATGCGGGCGGATTCGCGTCCGCGTTCAAGGCGGCGGTGGCCGCGCTCGGTTGTGATGGTTGCCGGTTGGGTGTGGACGGGCGCGAGATGCGCGTGTTTGAATATCTGGCGCTGGAAGCCACCGGCGCGGCGTTGATCGACGTGGCGGCTGATCTGCTGGCGATCCGTGCGATCAAGACGCCGGAAGAAGTGGACGCCATACGCCGCGCCATCGACATCAGCCAGCGTGCGCTGGAGCGCACCATCGACGCGATACGTCCCGGCCTCAGCGAACGCACCATCGCCGACAAACTGGAGCGCCATCTGCGCGAGATGGGCGCGGAGGGGCTGGCCTTCGAGACGCTGGTGCAGACCGGCGTCAATAGCGCGGTGCCGCATGGTCACGTCAGCGAGCGCATCTGGCGGGCGGGCGAACTCCTGCTGATCGACTTCGGCGGGCTGTGGGCGGGCTATCCGGCGGACATCACGCGGACATTCTGCGCCGGTGAGCCGGACGTGACGACGGGCGACATCTACCGCACCGTGTTAGAAGCCAACCGCGCCGCCATCGCGCAGTGTGCGCCCGGACGCAAGGCGGGCGAGATCGACCGCGCCGCCCGTGAGGTGATCGAACGCGCCGGTTACGGCCAATATTTCACGCATCGCACCGGGCACGGGATGGGCTTGGCCGTCCACGAACAGCCCGACATCGCCCCCGACAACGACACGATCTTGCAGGCCGGCATGGTTTTCACCATTGAGCCGGGCATTTATCTGCCGCATCTGGGCGGCGTGCGTATTGAGGATAACATCCTCATCACGCCGGATGGTGCGGAAGTGTTGACCAACTACCCGAAAGGAAATTTCTCACTATGAACCGTTTGCTTGCCGTGCTGATTCTGGCCTGCCTGCTGGCGGGCGTTGTGCGGGCGGACGACGCCGACGACTCCCCCGTGCCGATCACGCCACAAAACGCGGCGCAACTGACCATTCAGCACACATTAGAAGCGCACGAGATGCCGGTCAGCGCGTTGACCTTCGGCGTGCTAGCAGATGGGCGGGCGGTGCTGGCAACAACCGGCGACAACCTCAGCCTGCGTTTGTGGGACGCCCGCACCGGCGAAGCGCTGGTCGAAGCGTACCCGCATAGCTCGGTGATGAAGGGCGTCGCCTTCGCGCCGACGGGCGATGTGATCGTCACCGCGTCGTGGGATCGCACGGTACGCCGTCACCGGATCAGCGCTGATGATCGTGGCGGCTACACGCTGGAACAATTACCGGCTTTCGTCGGCTTCACGCACATCATTGATCGCGTGCGTTACAGCGATGACGGCGCGTGGCTGGGCTTCGCGGTGGGCGATGGCAGTGTGCATATCCTCGATAACGCGGATTTTGACCGCCGCCACATCTACGCTTTCACCGCGCTGAGCATCCTCGATATCGCCTTCGTGCCGGACGCGGACGGCGCGTTCCTGACCGCTACCGGCTTCCCTGATGATGGGCTGTGGCTGGGGAATGGCATCACCGGCGACGATCCGCAGATGTTGCCGCAGGCGCACGCGGGCGGCATCAACGCGCTGGCGCTGACGACGGCGAGCGATGATGGCTGGACGCTGGCGACGGCGGGCGACGATGGCACGGTGCATCTGTGGGCGCTGGCGCTGGGTGACGACGGCGCGACGATGGACGCGCTCGCCATCATCACGGCGGGCACGGGCAATGAATGGCTATCCGGCGTCGCGTTCAACGCGGCGGGCGATTTGCTGGCGGTGGCCTCGCGTGAGGGCGGCGCTTATCTGTATGACGTGAGCGACACCACCGCGCCGCAATTACTGCGCGAAATCAACGGGGCGAACGGCGCGGGACTGGTCGCCATCGCGTTTGACGACTCCGGCGCGTGGCTGGCTACCGGCGATGATAGCGGCGTGGTGACGGTGTGGGGCGTTCCAGCGCTCAACGAATGACGATGACCTGCACGCGCTTCGGCCCGTGAACGCCTAGCACCAGCATCTTCTCGATGTCGGCGGTGCGGCTCGGCCCGGTGACGAAACAGACGTTGGCCGGATCGTTCAGCGCGGGCGAATCGCTCCGGCGTTGATGCGCCAGCCAATCCTCGATGCGCGGGATGATCTGACGCAAGCGTATCACCGCGATGTGAGTCGGCGGCAGGATGGCGGGCAGGCGCGTCATGCCTTTGCCGGTCTGGATGACCAGCGTGCCGGTGCCCGCGATGGCGACGCTCGCGCCGGTCAAGCCGATCTCCGCCGTTTCCAGCCGCGCCAGCCGTTCGGGGCGGTCATCGCCGCGTGTCTGCGGATAATCGATGGTATAACCGGCCTGCTGGATGGCGGTATACAGTCGCGGCACCGGAATATGTTTGAAGTGCCACGACATCACACGCCGCGCCGCGCCCGCCCTCAGCAAAGACAGCACCTGCTCGCGGGCGGCGTCGGCGGAATCTACCGCGAATACTTCGCCTTCCAGCGCTTCTAGCTCCGCCGTGAAGCGCTCCAGCAAAGCATCGGGCGCGGTATCATCCACGCGCACGGCGGGCAGATAGTCGGCGGGGGGCGGTTGCGCGTCGGGGAATGGGCGGCGGGCGGCGCGTAATTTATTCAGGATGCGGTCACGGGCGGTCATAGTCGGCACACCTCTTCGGGCTGATCGTCGTCATATTTCAACCTTCATTCTACCGCAGACCGCGACGCGGGGAAATCACCGCCGTGAAATGCCGCTTTTGTGCTATACTGTGCGACAAAGCGCGGTGCAACTCCCGCGCTTTACAATTGACCATATACAGATTAAGGAACAATGGACGACATAGGCAGTAGTTTCATAACATTCGTGGCCGCCGCAGTCCCCACCGGGGACGCATCGGGAACGCTGGGCGGCTTGCTGTTTTTCATCGGTCTGGCAATCGGCGTTTCGTTCTTCTGCTCCATGCTAGAAGCCGGATTGCTCTCCACACCGCCATCTTACATCGAGACACAGGCCGAAAAATCCCCGCGTGCGACAAGCTGGTTTCAGAAAGCTAAAGAGGACGTTGACGAGCCGTTAACCGCCATCCTGACGCTGAACACGTTCGCGCATACCTTCGGCGCGGCGGGTGCGGGCGCTCAGGCGGTGGGCGTGTTCGGCAGTCAATGGGCGGCGGTGATTACGTTCATTCTCACCATCCTGATTCTGGTCTTTTCGGAGATCATCCCCAAGACGCTCGGCGCGGTCTACTGGAAGCAACTATTCGTGTTCAATGCGTACAGCCTGCGCGTGCTAGTGCCGATATTTTATCCGGTGGTATCCGTGTTCAAGCGCATGATGAACGGCATCACACCGCATGAAAAAGCGCCAACCATCACACGGGCGGAATTCGAGATCATGGCGACGATTGGCTCCGAAGAGGGCAGTCTGGACGAGAGCGAGCATCGCATCCTGAAGAATCTGCTCCATCTGGATCGCGTGCAGGTGGGCGACATCATGACGCCGCGCACGGTGATGATGGCCTTCCCCAAGCAGACCACCATCGCCGAAGTCATGGCCGACAAGAAGGCCATCCCCTACTCGCGCATTCCGGTTTATCAGGATCACATCGACGATATATTGGGCTTCGCCCTGCGTCACGACATCCTGCAACACGCCGCCGACGACAAAGATAACGTGCCGTTGGGCGATCTGGTGCGCGAGATGCACGTCGTCCCGGAGACGTTGCCGGTGACGAAAGCGATGGACGAATTCATGCAACGCAAGCAACATATCTTTCTGGTGATTGACGAATACGGCGGCACGGCGGGCATCATCTCGCTGGAAGATGTGGTCGAGAGCTTGCTCGGCGTGGAGATCACCGACGAGAGCGACATCGCCGCCGACCTGCGCTTGCTGGCACAACAACGCGCCGAACGTCAGCGTATGCTCCAGCAAGCGGCGGGCAATAGCGGCTACAATCCGCCGCATCTGGCGTCGGGTTAGCCGGATACGAAACGGGGTGAACGATGACTGACGAGACGATTGAACTTTACTGGGACGACGACGCGCAGACGATCATGCTGGCCTATTTTCGCAAGGGGTGGACATGGGCGGGCATGTTCGACACGCTACGCGATATTCAGCGCGTGACCGGACGCCGCCGCGAGTTGATCGGCGCGATTGTGCAGATTGAACCCGGCGCGAATGTGCCCAACGGCAATGTATTCAGCCGCGAAACACGCGAAAAAGCCCGCCAGATGTTGCAGATGGGCGCGGCGGGCAAAGGACCTATCGCCGTCGTCGGCATGAACGCTGTCGTGCAGGTCATCGCTAAGGGCTTCACGATTTTAGATCGTCGCGCCCTTGATGATGTGTACTTCACCGATAACATAGCGGAGGCGCGGCGCGTCATCCGCGAGCGATTGGACGCGGTGAACCGGCGCTGATTACGTCACATCGCGCTGAGCTTGCGCGGCGCGGTTGGCGTCGTCTACCATGCCCAGACGCTCGAACATAATCATCACATGCTGTAACTTGCGGGCGGCGGTGTTGCGTCGCCCGCGTGCCGCCAGACTCAACGCCTGCGCGTACATCGTCCGCGCGATCTCCGCTTCAGCGTCCAACGAACGGAACGAATCCAGCGCGGCGCGGAAGTAGTCGTCGGGGTCAGCGCTGTAATCGCCCTCCGGCGGCTGGTCGAGCGCGGTCAATACTTCGCCGATGGTGCGGTAGGCGTAGCCACTCAAGATCGCGTCGCCGGTGCGTTCGGCCAGCTTCAACGCGCTGGTCGCTTCCTCCCACGCACCGGCCACGTTATTCTCACGCAGATAGATGACGGCCAGCCCGTGCCGGATTTCGCTCATCAGGCGGCGGTAGGTCTGCTGTTGAATCTCGTTATCTTGCGGATATTGCGCCGCCAGCGCCAGCCCTTTCTGGAAAGCGCGATAAGCGGCGGCGTTATCGCCCATCGCCAGCAGAATCAGCCCTTCGTTGACCGTCGCCAGCGTCAACGAGCCGGTGTCTTCCAATTTTTCTGAAATGCGCTGGGCGGATTGATACAGGTGTTGGGCGTGGATGAAATCACCCTTAAAACGATAATTCTCACCCTGATTCAAGTCGATGATGCCGACGCGCCGCAGATTGCCGGCGCGATGATACAGCGTGCGGGCGCGTTTGTTGTGGTAGATGCTCTCGTCCAGATTGCCGCGATAGTGCTGGATGTACGCCAATAATTGCTCGGCGCGACCTTGATTGACGGTCTCACCGGCGGCGTCGGCTCGCTGGCTGAGCGTGGTCAACTGCGCCAGCGCCTCTTTGAACGGCAAGTCGCCGCCCTCCCAGCGCCTCAGCACAGCGATGCAACGCTGGTTGAATTCCGGTGTTGGTTCGCTTTCGGCCTGCTGTTTTGCGTTAGACATGCCCATTCCTCTAAAAATACACTGGATCATGACAAAAATAACGCAAATGTCGCAAAACTGTTATAGCCATTATGTCCAAAAGTCAACGTTTCAGAGTCATGCAAATCTTCACAGAGATGAGGCTATGACAATCGTTAGACGCTAAATCTGCTCGAACGTCAGGCCGTAATACGCCATCGTATCGCCGATAGCCGGTTGTGCCAGCGCCAGCAAGACCACCCCATCGCGTCCGGCGCGGGCTGTCGCCGTCTCAATCGCCGTCGCTACATCGTCCGCCCACGACACATCATCATGAAGCGCGGCGGCGAGGCGCACCGCCTCCGTAGAGCGCGGGAATTTGATGGTGATATTGCGCGGCGATGTCGTCAAGATCAGCGCATCGCTGACCGGCGCGAACTGCGCGTAAACACCGGCCACATCACGATCAAGCGGCACGGCCAGCACCGTGACCACCGGCGCGGACAGACGCCCCCGCACGCTCTCGATGAATGACGACGCCGAATGCACGTTAATCGCGCCATCGACGTATACATCAGGCGCGGTGGCGAGGCGCTGGCACCGTCCCGGCCACTGCACGCGCTCCAATCCGGCGCGGATGGCGGCGACGTATTCCGGCATCCCGTGTTTGATCGGTGACTCCAGACGGGCGTGCATGTTGCCCGCGCCCCATATCGCCAGCGATGCGTTGGCGATCTCGTAGCGTCCCATCAACGGTAAATCCACCGCGCCATAACGCCCGAACTCGACGCGCTGGCCGTCCGGTAGATCGTCCAGCCACACGCCGGAGTCAATCGGCGCGAGCCAGTCAAAATTGGCGTCTTTGCTCTCCGCTTCGGCCTGCAACACCGCGAGCGCGTCCGGCGTCTGCGATAAGCTGTAGGCGAAGCTATTCGGCTTGATGATACCGGCCTTGTGCCACGCGATCCGCGCCACCGTATCGCCCAGATAGCGCGTGTGTTCCAACAAAATCGGCGTGAATAGCGATAGCTTATTGGGCACCAGCGCGTTATCGTCGAAGCGTCCGCCGCGCCCGACTTCGATCACGGCACAGGTCACGCCCTGTTCATCAAACCAGCGCAGAGCGACGGCTAGAAATATCCCCTGCGGGCTGATGTATGTGCCGGGCTTCAGCGTGGCGCGTATCTCATCAACGTGCGGGCGAATGGCGTTGATGTGGCGCACCAGATCAGCCTCCGACATCATGCGGCCATCGACGCGGAAGCGCTGGCGATACGTGGTCAGGTGCGGGCTGGTCAGCAAGCCGACGCGATGCCCGAGCGACTGCAACAGCGCGGCGGTGATGGCTGACACCGAGCCTTTGCCCTTGCTTCCGGTGACGACGGCATACTCGCGGCTGGTGTCCGGTTGATCGAGCGCCGCTAGTAGCTTGCGGGTGGGCGTCAGATCGCGGGTATGCTCATCCAGCCCGCGCCCGCGCCAATCGCTCGCCGCCAGCGACTCGAATACATAGCTGATCGCCTGCGTCTCGTCAGTGAACGGCACGAGAGTCATCGGAAGACCCCTGTCGCGTGGCAGTTGCGATTGTTGGCGGCGGCTTCGCGTCGCCAGCGCATGAAGTCGTCATGCTCGCGCACATCAGGATGATAGCGCCGCACCTCCGCGTAGCCCTGCCGAACCAGCGTCGCATTGACGAACACATCGCCCACATAGATATAACGCAACAACCGCCCGAAGCGATCCGTCTCGCTCACGTCGCGCTCCATGCGGATGGTCTGCCCTTCGACCAGCACGCGGTTGGCGTCCGTCGCTTCGCGGAAGCATCGCTCGTTACGTTCCGGCGTATCCATGCCGATGTAGCGCACACGGTAAGTTTGCCCGTTCATCTCGACATCAATCGTGTCGCCGTCAATGATGCGCGTGACGCGGGCGGTTTCTCCGGCGGGCACACGCGACACCGTGACCAGCCAATCGGAATCGGTGCCGCCGCCACGCTGGACGATGCTCTGCGGCTCACAGGCGACCAGCATCAGCGCGAAGATCAGCAGGGCGTAGGGGATCAATCGTTTCATCGTTCAGACTTTCCTCACGTTATGGCAGGCTTTGTTTAATGCGCCGCCTTTAGGTTATAATGAAAAAATCGCACTCGTAAAACAAAGTGGACACATCATGCAAGAAGAACTGCAACACCATATTGATACAATCATCGCCGCCGCGCAAGCCCTCATCAGCCGACAGGACGGAGAGCTAAGTGACAGACAGGAGCAATTCGTCCGCGCCATCCTGACCAATGCCGAGCAGTTCATCCATCTGGCGACGCGCTTCATCGCCGAGCCGCCCGCCTACGTCAGCGACGACCTGCGTCACGAATTGAGCAACCCGCTAACGCCGATGTACGGCTATTCCGAATTGCTGATGAAGCGCACGATGGAAACGCTGACGCCCGCCCAGCGCCAGCACGTCGTCACCATCTCGCAGAGTACCGACGAATTGCGGCGCATCGTGGAGTATCTGCTCAAGCGCGGGCGCTCGGCGGCGGCCTCTTCTTGATCTTAAATAAACATGGGGATGGCGTGTAAAATGAGCCATCATCCGACAAGAACCTATTCAGCGAGGGGCTTAACATGGCTGTTTTAGAGATCATCCAACCTGACAATCCCATCTTGAGGAAAAAAGCGATCCGTGTGGATGACTTCGGCGCATCATTTCAAAAGCTGGTCGATGACATGGTGGAGACGATGCTCGACGCGCCCGGCGTCGGACTGGCCGCGCCGCAAGTGGCAATCAGCCGCCGCGTGATCGTGGTGCGCCTGCCCGACGACGAGGACGCCCGCGAGGAATACGGCGAGATGGCCGGTGTCCTGCACGTCGTCGCCAACCCGAAGATCACCAAGCAAAGCCGAGAGATGGTCGAAGGGGTCGAGGCGTGTCTGTCCATCCCGGGCTACTTCGGCTCGGTAGACCGGCACGAGACCATCGTCATCACCGGACAGGACAGGCACGGCCAGCCGTTACGCATCAAAGCGCAGGGTTGGCTGGCGCGGGTGTTCCAGCACGAGATCGACCATCTGGAAGGCCGCCTGTATACCGACATCGCCAGCCGCGTATGGACGGCGGAGGAGATGGCGAAACAGCACGAAGCGGCGGCAGAGGACAGCGAAAAGGGTTGAGTCAAAACGGGGCGATCCGCCGTTGGTGAGATCGCCCCGCGCCCGCGCCTATTCTTTCGGCTTGCCGTCCTCTAGCTTGTCTTTCTCTTCGGCGTCGCCTTCGCGCAAGCCCTTGCGGAAGTTGGCGAGACCGCTACCCAATTCACCCATCAGGTTAGCGACACGCCCCCCGCCGAACAGCACCAGCACGATGACCAGAATAATCACTAATTCTAGCGGTCCAACCGGCATGATGTTCTCCTCATGATCTACGATAACGCCTCACGGCAGACAATAGCGCCATTATAGCACCGTCACGGCTTGCGGTCATTGACCGGTTGTTGCGCCTCAGCAGGCAGGCGAACCGTGACCGTCGTGCCGACATCAAGCTGACTATCCAGCGTCAGCGCGCCGTTGTGCGCTTTGACCGCCTGCCGGATCAACACGCCGCCCAATCCGGTGCCCGGGATGTGGCCGACATTGCGCCCCCTGAAGAAGCTATCGAAGATGTGCGGCTTTTCATCCTCCGCGATGCCGACGCCCTCATCGCTGATCTGCAATTCGATGCCGTCGTCGTCATAGCTCAGTTTTAGCTTGACCGTCGAACCGGCGTGCGAATACTTCAGCGCATTCGATAGCAGGTTAATCACCATCTCGCGCAGTAGCTTATGATCGAGAAAATACAGGCGCGGCGTCGGCATGATGTCGGCTTCGATGTTGTGAACGTCGCCATCCACCTGACGCAGTTCCGTGATGATAGCGACGCACAACGCCGAGAAATCGACCATCGTCGGCTGTGATGGCTGGCCGAGCAAATCCGCCCGCCCCATCGTGGAGAAGTCATCCAGCAGATACTTCAACTGGGTGATCTGTTGTTGTATTCTTTCCAGATACTCGTCGCGCTTTTCCGGCGTCAGGCGGTCATTGTAGCGCAGAATCAAGTCGGTTGATGTCTGGATGATGGCTAACGGCGTGCGGAATTCGTGGCTGACCAGATCGCTAAAGCGCGATTTCAACTCGGATAGCTCGCGCTCTTTCTGCAAGGTCTGGCGCAGTTCATCCTCAATGTGTTTGCGGTGGCTGATGTCACGGGTGATCGCTGAATAGAGCGGCGGCGCGTCGGCTTGATCGTGGCGGATGATGACCTTTGACGCCGCGATCTCGCGCCCGTCCAGACCGCGCACGGTGATTTCGCCCTGCCATGTGCCGTCACGGTCTACCTGCGGCATGATGTCGCGCAGGATCACCTTAAAATCTTCGCGGCGGAAAAATTGTTTGGCTTTGTAGTCGGTGGCTGGCGTACCTTCCGGGACGGCGAGCGCGGCGCGGGCGGCCTGATTGATGTACAGCATCTCGCCAGCCTCATTGACGATGGTCACATAGTCGCTGGTCGTCTCCAATATGTTGACCAGCCGCATCTGCGCGTGTTGCGCTTCTTCGCGCAGGGCGATCTCCTGTAGCAACTGCTGATTGATCTGCGTCAATTCCTGATCGCTCTCGCGGACGCGCATCTCCAGATCGCTAACCGAGCGCTGAAGCGCATCCTCCAGCTTTTTACGTGCGGTCACGTCGCGGAATTGCACGATCAAGCCGCCCTGCATCGCGTCGGCCTGCACTTCAAACCACGTCTGCAACGGCGCGAAATATTCAGTGAAGCGCGACGAGCGCCGCGTATATACCACGCGCTGATATTCCGTGTGGAAAGTGGTGCCGACAGCATCCGGGAACGCATCCCAGATACGCGCCCCGATCAATGAGTTGAGGTCTTGCCGCAACAGCGATTCCGCTTTATTGTTCAGGTAGACGAATCGCCAGTCGTTATCGACCAGAAATAGCGCGTTGTCGATGTGGTCTAGTGAAGTGTATAACATCTCGGAGGCGGTCTGTCGTGCCGGATCAGGCGTCGCCATATCCAGCAAGTCATGGATAAAAAGGTCAACATCGCCTTTGTAAAGCGGATGGGTTTTTATACGTTCGCGTGTCTGCTCGGAAAGCTGGAAATTATCCATTAGATTTTATCATTCCGTCTTGGTCTATTGCGATATTGTGCTAGCGTTCTTATATCCATTTATCGCTATTTTAACCGACGATAGCTAGTCTGTATAAAAAAGTTTTAACGTTTTAGCGAAATCTATCACGAAAGTGAGTATCAACCATGCAGAAAATCTTCAAACAACAGGCCGCCCCGCCGTGGTCGTATCTGGCGGCGCTGGGCGCGTTCATCGCCATGTTTTTATCCATCATCATCGGCGCGACCATCGCCGGTACATTGCTGGGCGATGCCCCTATCGCGCTCGTCGTCGGTTGGAGCGCGGGCATGGCGTTGACCATCGGCTATGTGGTATTCTCCCGCCGCCACGATCCGCAGAGCATCGAAGCGCTACGATTGGGCGAAACATCCGCCCGCCTACCACTGATCGCGCTGTTCGCCTTCGGCGTGGCGGTACTGTTCGATCTGGTGAGCTGGGTTGTAGTCGGTCAGCAAACGCTGGCAAATGCCGAGTTACTGACGCTCAGCGCGAGCGATGTGAGCATCATGGGCTGGCTGGTGGCTCTGCTGTTTCTGGTATTGCTACAGCCAGTCGGCGAAGAGATGGTGTTGCGCGGGATGATGTATCCGGCTTTTAGCGCGGCGCTGGGGGGGCGGCTGGGATTCTTCGCGGTGTCGGCGTTCTATGCGATGTTTCACTTTCTAGCATACACCCCCGCCGTAGACGATCAAACGGTGTTCCTGTGGTACGGGCTGGGGTTGCCATTTTTGCAGGGCATGACGCTGACCGCCATTCGCGCCCATACCGGAAGCACGCGGGCGGCCATCGTCGCTCATGCGATGTTCGGCGCGTTCGCCCTGCTGAAAGTCATCACATTCGCCTAGACAGCCGCCCGTCGCTGGTTTACGGCACGCGGAAAGTCGCCCGCACCGCGCCATCACGATCACGCAGGGTCAGCACGTCGCCACTCTCGAAGATGGCGCTATCCCGCCCCCAGAAGAATTGTATCGGCGTGTTGGCACCATCGCGGGTGTTGACCGTCACGCCCGCACCACCCCACAGGCGAATATCCGCCGGAAAGGTGAAGGTGTTATCGTCAATGTCGGTCAGTTGCCAGCCGCCGATGTCGGTGGTCATGCCGTCATTGCGGATGACGACGGACTCGCGGGTGATGTCGCCGACGCCGATCACTTCCATGATGCGGATTTGCGAATTAGCGGCGGTGGGGGCTAGCGTCACCGTCGGGATCGGCGTGATTGTCGGTGTCGGTTGTGGGGTGGCGTCATCGTCGGCCTCATCGTCGTCATCGTCAGCCTGTGGCGTGGCGGTGGGCGCTTCGCTCTCCGCGACGAAAAGCTCAATCGGGCAACCGTCTAGCGGCACGATCAGCGTCTGGCCGGTGCGTAAGAAGCGGGCGCTCTCCTCCGTGAGGTTGTTGACCGCCATCAGCGAAAACGGATTCGCGCCGTATTCTAGCGCGACGCCATACGGCGAGTCGCCGTCGGCCAGCGTATGCAGGATACAGCCGGGCGGCAGGTCGCCGTCCTCATCCGTGCCTGATCCAGCGCGGGCGACGGATACCCCGTCTTCGTCCAGTTCGTCGTCGTCGTCATCGCTGGATGGATTAGAAGCGGCATCGGCCAGCGCTTCGTCGGGGATGTCCACCGTTTGCGGATCGCCCGGGCGCGGGGTGGTGGTGATAATGACCACGTTAGGAGTCACGTCTGGATCAGGGGTGGCGGTGACGACCACCTCAAGAGTCACCAATCTCTCATTTTCGCGGTCACTGGCATTGCTATTAAATATCGCAATCACGCCGAAGGCTACCGCCACCGACACGATCACATTCAGCAGAAGAATCGGAAGTAATCCTCTTGCACGCATGATGCCTGCCTCAAATTCTCGTAATCATCAACCTCAAATCATAGCATACGGCAGGCATCTGAGCAAAGCGCCTAATCGTTGTATTCAAAATGCAATTCAAGCCGCAGATTACCGACTTTGACTTTATCCCCGTGCGCTAGCGGATACGATTGCACCGGCATCAGTTGACGGCTGTTGATGAACGTGCCGTTGGTGCTTTGCATGTCCTTGATGACCAGCCCGCTTGTCTCCGGCACGATGACCGCATGAATACGGGAGACACCCTGCACGCCGTCATCAAACGGCGACATATCCACATCAACCTGCCCGTAATTGTTGCGTGTGCGCCGCCCGATCACCAGTTGCGGGTGTAGTGTGTTGAATACTTTGACGGATTTATCGGGAAAGATCACTCGCAGACGATCTGGCACGGATGACTTATAGACGGACAACGCCTTTTCTTGCGCGTCGGTCAGTTTACCATTACGTGCGGCTAGTTGAGGCAGGGTTTTTTCCTCCTGTTCACCCAATTGCCTCGTTTCGTCTGATTTAGACATCATATAACTCCCCATGAATAAGAAAACGATTATGCCTTAAATGATTGTAGCATCTTTTACAAATCGCGCCCGATTATAAAAAATTGCGGATGAACTTAATGGGCGTCCTGATGCAACACTCAGTTTATGTTGCTATCATACAACATAATGTTCTCAAACGGCGACAGGAAATCTGATGCACTATATTATAGACGGTCATAACTTAATCGGACAGATACCGGATTTATCGCTAGATGACCCCGACGACGAAGCCAAGCTGGTGCAACAGCTCATCAGCTTCACCGCCCGCACCAAATCGCGTTGCACTGTGGTGTTCGATCATGGCGTGCCGGGCGGTAAGTCGCGCATGTCTACCGGCAAGGTGCGCGTGATCTTCGCTTCGCAGAAAGAAGACGCGGACAGCATCATCATGCGGCGCATCCTCAAAGAGAAGAACCCGCGCCTGTGGACGGTAGTCTCCGGCGATCATCGCGTGTTGAATACCGCCAGACGTGGCGGCATGGCGAGCATCAAATCGACGGATTTTGTCGCGTTGTTGCGCCGCCCACCGGAGCCGCCCAAGCCGGATCGCAGTACCGCGCCGGATGTCAAACTAACCGACGATGAGATCGCGGAATGGCTGGCGTTGTTCGGCGGCGACGAGAAAAAATAACGCCGCGTCAAACACACAATGCGACATCATACGCTACACAAGCGCGATGATGTGCATTATAAATGGCTGGCATGGATACCAGAAATCAAACGAAAAAGACAAATTTAGGCACGAAACAGGCGATCATCATCGGCGCAATCGCGCTGTGGGTGGTCGTTGGGCTAGCGTTAATGGTGTGGTTATTCACGCCGCACATCGCATTAGGCGCGGGCGTGTGGTTGGTCGGCGCGGGGTTGCTGGGCGTGCGCTTGACAGTCCCGGCACGGATGCGCCCTGACTGGCTGAATGATCTGCATATCTTCGCCGTTGTCGGCGTCATCATCGCGCTCGGCCTGCTGACGAACAGCGTCATCATCTATACCGGCGGGCTGGAAACGGCGGAACTGGGCGCGGAATGGTTGTTCGCGGGCGGGCTAGCGCTGATCGGCGCGTTGTTGCACGTCAGCGATTCGTGGCTGGCAACGCGGGAGACGGACAGCGCCAGCTACGCGATGGGCGGGCGCGTCCGTTTCCGGTGGCTGGCATTGGTGCCCGGCATCATCCTGCTGTGGATGGTGGCGGAGATCAACGGGCGCGTGCTGGAGATCGACGCGCTGACTGACATCGCCACGCATCTGCAATTCGTGATGTGGGTGGGCGGTGTGACGCTGGTCGGCTTCGGGCTGGCGGGGCGGCGCATCAGTGATAAGCAGGCCGCCACGCCGCGACGGTGGCCGCCACGCGGCGAGTTCATCCTGCTCGGCGTGATCCTGCTGGCCGCGTTCATCCTGCGCGTGTACCAGCTAGAGCAAGCCCAGCGCTTTCTGGTCGATGAAATTCACTTCGTCAATCCGGTGATCTACCTGTGGCTGAACGGCGACATCGGCCTATTCCAGCCGTTCAGCTCTATCGCCGCCTTCCCGTACACTTACCCCTATTTGCAGATGCACACCGCCGAGTTAATCGGCCACAATCTAGCCGGTTTGCGCCTGCCCAGTAGCCTCTTCGGGGTGCTGAACGTGTGGGCGCTGTACTTGCTGGCGCGGGCGCTGTTCGGCGGGCGCGTGGCGCTGATGGCGGCTGTTCTGCTGGCCGTCATGCCGGTGCATCTGCAATATAGCCGCATCGGATTGAACAACATCGCTGACCCGTTCTTCGGCACGATGGCGCTGTATTTTCTGGCGGTGGCGTGGCGTGAACCGGCGCGACGGGTGGCTTGCTTCGCGTGGGCGGGCGTGATGGTCGGCCTGACGCAATACTGGTATGAGGGCGGGCGCTTCCTGTTTCCGGCGCTAGCGGTGGCGTGGATGGCGTTAATCGGCGTGATGGCCTTCCCGTCGGTGTGGCGGCAGAACGCCGCGCCGCGCTACCTGCGGGCACTGGTCGTCTTTGCGCTGGGTGCGGTGCTGGTCGGTGCGCCGATCTACTACACGCTGAACGGCATCGAGCGCCCGTTAGCGCAACGGCTGGAAACCGCCGGATTGCGTGACGATACCGTCAACGAGTTGGATGGCTGGCAGGCGATGCTCGATCATACCGCCAACCGCCTGAACCAGAGCTTTCTCATCCATGTCAGCCTGCCGGAGGAGGCGCTGTACTACGGCGGCGACGAGCCGCTCATCCCGCGAGTCGCGCTCCCGTTCTTCATGGCTGGCGTGTTCTATGCGCTGTGGCTGGCCTTGACCGGCGGCGTTAAAAGCGGTGGGCGCGGGCGAGCGATGGCGCAGGCCGGCGCGTTGTTACTGCTGATGTGGATCGCGGCGACGTGGGCGGGCAATATGTTGATGGCACAGGGGCGCATCTCGGCGCGGTACGTGGTGGAGTTTCCGGCGCTGGCGCTGGTCACGGCGCTGGGGATTGATCTATTCGTCGCGGTGGTCGTCGGACATTGGCCGCGTGTACGGCGCTGGGCGCTGGTCGGCGTGGTGGGAGCGCTGGCGGTGTGGCAGGTCAATTTCTTCTTCGGTGAATACATGGAACGCTTCAACGTGCAATCCCGCGAAGAGCAGGTCAACCGCGAATTAGACGTAGAGGACGCGATTTATCGCTCGGTGGATTTTGAGGCGTTCACCCGCGTCTTTGTGGTCGGCCATGTCGCTTTCCTACAGGGCGACCTGAACAACCTCCTGCGCTTCTTTCGCGGGGATCGTGACCGGCAGACGGTTTTCATCACTTCGACCACCGCGCCGATCTTCGATGAAATCTACATCAACCAGAACGTGCAAACCATCACGCCAAACGCCTTTTTCATCGCACCGGACAACGCGCTAGCAACAGAGCTATTGACGACGGTCTTTCCGGAGATCATCGGGCCGTTTTACACCACGCACGAAGCGGCACAAAGTCGCCAGTACGCGCTGTATTATCTGCCAGCCCTGACCGACGATGTCGCATTCGACGAGACGCTATCCGAAGGCGGATCAGCGCCCGGCGATGTCGCGGAATAAGTAGCGGCGTCGCGTGCCACGCCCAACCCGTAATCAGCCGGTAGTCGTGGATGGGCGCGGTTTGTTGTACACTGATAGCGGACAAAAACGTGACGGGATGAACGACGCCCCATATTGAGGAGAAACACATGAGCGATCAGGCCATCGCGCTAGAAGAATTCAGCCAGTTAGCCCGCAATATCGAAGCGGAAGTCGGGCGGGTGATCGTCGGGCAGGATGATGTCGTGCGCGACGTGTTGATCTGCGTACTGGCCGGACGCCATGCTTTGCTAGAAGGCGTGCCCGGACTGGGCAAAACGCAACTGATCCGCACCTTAGCCGACGCGCTCGATCTGGAATTCAGCCGTATTCAATTCACGCCGGACTTGATGCCGTCGGACATCACCGGCACCAACATCATGGAGGACGACGAATCCGGACGCAAGATATTCCGCTTTCAGCGCGGGCCGATCTTCGCTAACCTGATACTGGCTGACGAGATCAACCGCGCCACCCCCAAGACACAATCCGCGCTACTGGAAGCCATGCAGGAAAAGACCGTCACCGTCGGCGGCACGATGTACCCGATGGCACAGCCGTTCTTCGTGCTGGCAACCCAGAATCCGGTGGAGCAAGAAGGCACGTACCCGCTACCGGAAGCGCAGTTAGACCGCTTCATGTTCAAGATTAACGTCACCTTCCCGACGGCGGATGAACTGGTCAGCATCATCGAGCGCACCACCGGCACGCAGACCGCCTCAGCCCAGCACGTCGCCACCGGCCAGCAGGTCATCAACATGCGCGAGCTAGCATTGAATACGCCGGTTGCGTCACACATCACGCGCTATGTCGCCCGCTTGATCGTCGCCACGCATCCGACACACGCCGACGCCTCCGACATGGTGCGGCGCTATGTGCAATACGGCGCGTCGCCACGCGGCGCACAGGCGCTGATACTGGGCGCGAAGATCAACGCCCTGCTGGAAGGCCGCTTTAACGTCGCGCTGGACGACGTGAGCGCGGTGGCCGCCTCCGCGTTGCGCCATCGCTTACTGCTCAACTTTGAGGGCATGGCCGAAGGCATCAGCACCGATCACATCGTCGCCGATCTATTGCGGAAGATGACGGCGGCGCTTGAGGAAAGCCGATGACATTCACCAGCCCGTCAGCCCTGCTCCTGTTGCTGATCGCGCTCCCCATCGTATGTTATATCGGTTGGCCGCGCTCACGATGGCGGCGCGGGCGCGATAGCGTCAGCCTGTTTTTGCGCGTGAGCATCGTCACCCTGCTGGTGATGGGCTTGGCGGGGACGAGCGTCATCCGCTCTGCTGATCGGCTGGCCGTCGTTTACCTGCTAGACATGAGCGACAGCATGGGCACGACATTACAGGACGCCGCCCGCGACTTCATCGCGCAGAGCATCAACGAGCTACGCCCGGGCGACGTGGCTGGCGTGGTCGCCTTCGCGGAGACAGCGCAGATCGCCCGCAACATGAGCGACTCGCGTGAACTCGGCGCGATTCTGGCCGCGCCACCAGCCGGTAACACCGATTACGCCGCCGCCATCCGGCTGGCGCTGGCGATTCTGCCGCAGGACGCTGACCGTCGCATCGTGCTATTGAGCGATGGTCGCCCGACTCGCGGCGACTGGGAATCCGCCGCCGACTTAGCCGCCAGCGCCGGAGTCGAGATCAGCTACGTCAGCTATACGCGCCCGCCGACGCCGGAAGTGCTGGTTCGTGCCGTCGATGTGCCCGCCGTGCTGAACGAGGATCAGGCGTTCACCCTCAGCGCGACGCTATACAGCGAGACGGACACCACAGCCGACATCACGGTATTGGCGGGCGGCGCGATTGTGCGGCAGGAGCGCATCGCGTTAGCGGCGGGCGAGACGGTGTATCCGGTGCGCCTGCAAAGCGGCTCTGCTGGCTTCCGCGATTTTGAAGTCCGCATCGACCCGCAAGGCGAAGACGGCTTCTTCCAGAATAATCAACTGGCCGCGTTCAGCCGCGTAACCGGCGAGCCGCGTGTCCTGCTGGTGGATGGCAGTGACGACTTCGCGGAGACGGCGCAAATCGCGCCCGCGCTGACCGGCGTCGGCTTAAACGTCGAGACGATCACCCCTGACCAACTGCCGCCCTCATTCGACGGGCTGGCCGGTTATCAAAGCGTGATCTTAGCCAACATCAGCGCTACCGACATGCCGCCGCGCCAGCTTCGCGCTTTAGAAGTCTATGTGCGCGATCTAGGCGGCGGGCTGGTGGTCATCGGCGGGCCGCAGAGTTACGCGCCGGGCGGCTACTTCCAGACGCCGCTAGAGGACGCTCTGCCCGTCGAGATGCGGATAGATGACGAAGAACGCCTGCCGACGCTGACCATCGCCTATGTGATTGATCGCTCCGGCAGTATGAACCTCCGCACGCCAAGCGGCATCACATGGCTGGATGTGGCGAAAGAGGCCATCATTCGCTCGCTGGATTTTTTGACGGAAGCCGACCGCGCCGGGGTCGCGTCGTTTGATACGTCCGCGTTCTGGGTGTTTGATTTCCAGAATGTGACGGATCGCACCGCATTACAGCGACAGGTGGCATCCCTGCGGGCGGGCGGCGGCACCAGCATCCGCGCCGGTATGGAATTCGCCGCCGAGACCATCGTGGACGAGCCGAGCAACCTCAAGCACATCATCCTATTGACCGATGGCGGCGCGCCGCGTGAAGGTCTGCCGGAATTCACCGAAGCGCTATATCGTGATGAGAACGTCACGACGACGGTCATCTCCATCGGCGACTGGGAATCCGGCTTCATGGAGGAGATGGCCGAGCTAGGCGGCGGCAACTTCTATCAGGTGATCGACGCCGAACAAATTCCGTTGATCTTCGCCGCCGAGACGGTGTTAACCACGCGCACTTATATTCAAGAGGAAGATTTCACGCCGCGTCAACGCCCGCATCCGGTCATGGACGGCATCGGCGGACTGCCCCCTCTGCGCGGCTACGTGACCACCACCGCCCGCCCCGCCGCCACCGTGATATTGCGAGCGCCCGAACCTTACGCCGATCCGATTATGGCGGCGTGGCAATACGGGCTGGGGCGCAGTGTCGCCTTCACCAGTGACGCGACGGGGCGCTGGGGCGCGGACTGGATCAACTGGGACGACTTCGCCACATTCTGGGGGCAGACGGTACGCTGGACGATCAGCGACGACGCCTCGCGCAATCTGGAGACGCAAGTCACGCGGCGCGACGGTTCAGCGCTCATCACAGTGGACGCCCGCGACGACGACGGCAATTTCCTCAACGGACTGGCATTAAGCGCCAGCGTGGTACACGCCCGCGAAGGTGACGCCCGCCGCATCGGTCTACAGCAGGTCGCGCCCGGACGCTACGAAGGCCGCTTCGTGCCAATGGCGGAAGGCGCTCATCTGGTGCGCGTCGGCACGCCGGACGCCGCCTACACGCAGACAATCGGCTGGGTGCGCGGCTATTCCCGCGAATACGACATGCGCCCACCGGCTACCGACATCCTCGCGGAGATCGCCCGCAGAACCGGCGGCGCGGATTTATCCGACGATCCGGCGGCGGTCTGGACGGATACCGCGACGGCCACACGCGGCTTTGAACCGATCTGGCCGTTCCTATTGCTATTGGCGGTGGTGCTGTTGCCGTTTGATGTCGGCGTCCGGCGACTGCTCATCACGCGGACGGATTTAGAGCGCCTGCGGGCGTGGTTGATTACGCGGCGAACCGGTGATGAAACGCCCGCCGATCAGCGCATGGCGACATTGCAACAAGCGCGACAACGCGCCCGCTCCGCCACCCGTCAACCGGCGATTGACCGCACGGCGCTATCCGCGCCCGCCCGCACCGCCGCACCGGAACAGGCCGACACCGACTCAACGGCGGGGCAAGCCGACGACGACCCGACGGCGAGGCAATCCGACGCCGACCCGACGGCGAGAGAATCCGATTTCGGCCCGACGGCGGGGCAACCCGATGTCGGCAATATCGGCTCGCGGCTGTTGCGTAAGCGGCGCGGCGACGGTAAATCGTCCGGCGGGTAAAAGTTTTGTCACAAGTCTAACGGTGTTTCTACTTTTTGTAGCCAGCCCCGCGCCTTTGCGGTTATGATGTAACGTGTAAAGATCAATGGAAATCGCGTAGTGGCGCGGGATAAATACGCGCCGTTTGAGGGCAAAACACCATGAAAAGATTGATGACCACGCTGTTCATTCTCGTCGCGTTGATGGTGGCCGGTGGCGCACAGGCGGACGACGACGCTTCCGCCGCCGCGCCGTCCGCGCTGGATGACGCCATCTTGCTGTACTGGCTGACCGACTACGACGCCGCGCTGGACGCTCTTTCCGACATCATCGACGCGGGCGACGAAGAAGCGGACGCGCTGGCGGAGGCTTACATCTATCGCGGCTCGATCTATCGCATCCGGCGCGACTTCGATCTGGCCGACGACGACAAAGCGCAGGCGTTCGACCTACTGCCGGATTCGGCGCTGGCGTATGCCTTCCGCGCCCGCCTGCATCTGACACGCGGCGAGCGCGACGCGGCAGACGACGACATCGCACGGGCGCGTGAACTCGCGCCGCAGTCCGCGATAGTCTGGTATCATAGCGGGCGCATGGCTGAATTGAACGGCGATGTTGACGCCGCCCTGCGCGATTATGACCGCGCCGCCCGCCTCGATCCGGATTTCTTCCCGATTTTCTTCGAGCGCGGCAATCTGTACGCCGACGCCGGTAATGTGCTGGCCGCCCGCGTCAACTACGACCGCGCCATCCGCTTGCAGGAGAATTTCGCCGTCGCCTACCACAACCGCGCCATGCTGTTATTCGGGCGCGGCGACCACGAAGCCGCCTTCGCCGATTACGCGCAGGCCATCACCCACGCCCCCGCCGATCCGTTTAATTACAACAGTCGCGGCATGGCGCATCTCGCGCTGATGCAATACGACGACGCCATCGCCGACTTCACCGCCGCCATCGCGCAGGATGAGTCGTTCGTCACCGCTTACATCAATCGCGGCGTCGCGCATTATCAGCAGGGCAATCACGACATCGCGCTCGGTGATTTCACGCTGGCCTTGACGCTACAGCCGGAATCAGCCATCGCATATTACAATCGCGCCGGTGTGTATCAGGCGCTCGGCGAGAATGAGAACGCCGTCCGCGACCTTGAACGCGCCGTCGAATTGGGCTATCCGGTGGATGACGCATGACACAGCGCCGACGATTTGCGGTAAAATGAGATCATCAAATGTCGGCTAGATCATACGGAGCGTAACGCGATGAACCGTGCCATCAGATTGTTGATCTTCGTCGGGTACGCGGGCGGAGTCGCCGCCATCTTCTACGGCTTCTTTCTGATGGACTGGCGCACCCTGCCGGATTCCGTCGATGCGCCGCGTCGTGGTTACGAATTCGCCCGCCTGACGCTCGACCAGTTCCAGACGCAATTGCTACTGATCGGCGAGGAGCTATCGCCGGATTTACTGCGCGGCATGGGCGACGCGGCACGCGACATCATCGCGGACTACTGGCCGACGCTGGCGATCTTCAGTGTGGTCTTGCTAGGTGTCGGCCACGCCTTCGCCGCGCTGACCGCTCTGGTCATGGTCATCATCGGGCGGCCACTGTATCCGCCCAGCCGCTTTCGGGCGCTGTTCATCGTGTTCGGTGTGGTCTTCGGCCTGACCGCCAATGTGATCGTGCCATCATTCATCATGTATCGCTTCTACGATGGTTTTCTGGCGGCGCAGGTGGTGGCTTCCGGCTTCTGGTTGACGCTGGCTGGCGTGATCGTCGCCGGAGCAACCGGCCCATTGACCGAGTTCATCCGCCTGTTCATCCCGCATCCGGTCACGCGCCCCGTCAAGCGTCCACACGTCCGCCCGACATTCGACGAGACGCCGATCACAGCCGACTACTTCGACGACGAGCCGCCATCAGCGCCGCCGCGCCGTCCGGCAGACCGCATCCGGTCTTATGACGATTAGCACGCGGACGGCATAACGCCCGAAAAACAGAGGAAACACTATGCACTGGGAAGCACTCAAAACGCAGACCGCCTTCACCCAAACAGCGCGATTGGGCGTCATCACTGACGTGGACGGCACGATCAGCCCGATTGTCGATGTGCCGGACGCGGCGCAGGTCAGCCAGACCGCCCGCCAGCACCTGACGCGATTGGCCGCCGCCCTGCCGCTCGTCGGCGTGATTAGCGGGCGCGGCGCGGCGGATGTGCGCGAGCGCGTCGGCGTGGCGGGCGCCGTCTATGTCGGCAATCACGGCATGGAGCGCTGGCGCGATGGCGCGGTAGAAATCCCGCCCGATGTCCGCGCTTATCGCCCGAATTTAGAGGCCGCTATCGCTCGCATCGAATCGGCGCTAGTCGGCATTGAGGGCGCGTGGGTGGAGGACAAAGGCGCGACGCTCTCCGTGCATTATCGGCAGGCGGAAGACCATGACGCGGTACAGGCGCGATTGCATCCGGTCATGGCGCAGATCGAAACCGCGCACGATTTACGCACGTTCGCGGGGCGCATGATCTATGAGGTGCGCCCACCCATCGACACCAACAAGGGGAGTGCCTTCGCCGCGCTGGTGCGCGAATATGACCTGACGGCGGCGGTCTATATCGGCGACGACACCACCGACATCGACGCGCTGAAGAGCGCCGCCGCTTTACGACAGTCCGGCGTATGCTATGCGGTGGGTGTGGGGGTCGAATCGGCGGAGACGCCGCCAGCCGTCATCGAGAATGCCGACTATACCGCGCAGGGCATCCCCGATGTGGAGGCGTTTTTAGGCTGGCTGGTCGCGCTCAATTGCTGACGACGGACGGCACGAAACGCACGCGAAAGCCCAATTGACCGAAGCGCACGCGGTCGCCTTCGACGAGCTGGCGCGGGTGATCGTGATGCAGGCGTGCGCCGTTGATGAATGTGCCGTTGCTACTGCCTAAATCCTGCAAGTAGATCGTCTCGCCGTCGCGGGTGACGCGGGCATGATTGCGGCTGATGCCGCGCTCGTAAGCGCCGAAGTCGCTCAGGTCGATGTCGGGCGTCGTCTGCGATTCGGGGTCTACCCGCCCGATGACCACGCTCCCTCCGTCCTGCGGATCAATGCTGATGTCTTCGCTGGTTTCGTCCATCACCAGCACCAGCATCAAGCTGTACGGCACATAACCACCGGCATCATGAAACGAGTCGAAATCATCGGAGTCGTCGGAATCATCGAAGTTGCTGGTTTCCAATAGGCTAACATCGTCAATCAACGAGCAACTGCACGTCTGACAGAAAACTTCGCCGACACGATTTATCGCGCCACAATTTTCACACTTTATTCCGGCCATCGTATTTTATCGCTCCTGAATCAATCACTAACCTAACCCATCCGCGATGAATTCGGCGATGTGTTGCACCGGCACGCGGCGCGGATCGTCGGCGCTGATGCGGCGCAGGCCGCCGTCAATCTGCGCGATACAGCCGCAGTCGCCGGTCAGCAGAAGGTCAATAGCGGCGATGCCTTCTAGCTTATCTTTTAGCATGGCGGCGCTGATGGCTGGCATCTTGACCGAGAACAGCCCGCCGAAGCCACAGCAGGCATCAGCGTTCGGCAGGTCAACCACCTGCACCCCGCCGACATTCGCCACCAGCCGCCGCGATTGCTCACGCAGGCCACTCAAGCGCAGTCCATGACAGGCGTCATGAAAGCCGACGCGCACCGGAGGCCGCGTGATGCCCAGATCGTCAATCCCCAGCCCATCGACCAGATATTCGCTCAGCTCCCACGTTCGGCTGGCGATCTGCACCGCAAGCGGATACAGCGCGGCGTCATCGGCGAACAGTTGCGGGTAATAGTGGCGAATCATCGACGCGCAACTGCCGGACGGCACGACGATCACCTCCGCCGTGCGGAACGCCCGCAGGAATTGACGGGCGACAGGTCGCGCTGAATCGTGAAAGCCGCCATTGAATGCCGGTTGCCCGCAACAGGTCTGACCGGCGGGGAAACTGACCGGCACGCCCAGATGATCCAGCAGGCGCACGGTAGCCTTGCCCACATCGGGATAGATCATATCGACCATGCACGTCACAAACAGCGCGACGGGCTTATGGCGCGGTGATGGTCTGTGTATCTCACTCATAACTTAAACCTAATGCTGTTTTCTGCTTTGGCAACGGCCACTATCACAGTACAATACTACAACAATACTACAACAAGCGAAAAGGAACAACAAAATGAGCGATACCATATTGATCGTCGATGACGAGCAACACATCGTTGAACTGGCAAAATCTTATCTGGAAAACGCCGGCTATAAATGCGAGACCAGCGCGAACGGGCGCGACGCGCTCGATAGAATCTTGCGGAACGACTATATGCTGATCGTGCTTGATCTGATGCTCCCCGAAATGAAGGGTTTCGATGTATGCCGTCAGGTACGCGAACAGTCCGACGTGCCGATCATCATGCTGACCGCCCGCACCGACGACGCCGACAAGATCGCCGGGCTGGAAATGGGCGCGGACGACTACCTGACCAAGCCGTTCAATCCGAAAGAACTGGTCGCCCGTGTGCGGGCAATCCTGCGCCGCGTGCCTCTGCCGGACCCGGATAGCGACGAGTCCGAAGTGGTCAGCATCGGCAATCTGCACATTGATCCGTCGCGGCGCACGATCAAAATAGACGATCATCCGGTCAACCTGCGGATGAAAGAGTTCGACCTTCTGCTGACGTTAGCCCGCGAGAAAGGTCACGTTTTCAGCCGCGAGAAACTGTTACAACTGGTGTGGGGGTATGAATTCTTCGGCGAGACGCGCACCGTTGATGTTCACATCGCCCACCTGCGTCAGAAGCTCGAAAGCATGAAGCCCACCATCGAGACGGTTTGGGGCATCGGCTATAAGCTAGAGTTCGACTCGTAGCGGAAAATGCAACGTGCAGGTCGTCCCCGCCGACGATGATTCCAGCTTGAATTGGCCGCCCTGCATCTCCGCGAACGTCCGCGCCAGCGTCAAGCCCAGACCGACGCCGGCGGACTGGTCAGGGTTAATCTGATAGAACGGCTCGACGACATGCGGCAGATGCTCCGGCGCGATACCCGCCCCATCATCGCTAACGACCACGCATAACGCGGCGTCGGCCTCATGCAAGCGCACGCGAATTTCATCCGCGCCATAATCAGCGGCATTGCGAACAACGTAATAAATCGCCTGACGGCATCGCGTGATGTCGGCGTGCATCGTAGACGGCGCGGCGCTGGTATCCAGCGTCACCGCGATGGGTTTCTGGTTATCGTAACAACGGAACTGCGCCCCGATCATGCTATCGGGCTGGATTTCCTGCACACGCAGACCTAGCGTGCCGATGTTGGCGCGGCTGTAGCTGATGATGGCGTCGGTCTGCATCAACAGGAATACGCCGCTATCCAGAATACGCCGATAAACGGTCATCTGCTCCGGCGTCAATTCGCCGTTCAAACCCTGCACGATAATCTCCGCCCAGCCGATGACGACATTCAACATGCCGCGCAGATCATGCGCCATCGTGGAGATAAGCTCATCGTCACCGCGCACGACATCATCCAGCGCGGAACGCAACGCGACGCCGCCCTCTTGAATGCTCAATGTGTCGTCGCGCATGTCTTCGTCGTCGCGGGCGATGCCACCATATCCGCCCGCCAGTAGCGCGTCAGTGTCGGCCAGTAGTTCATCAATGATCGGCAACAATTTCTGGTACTTGGTCATGCGTCCACCTTGTCGAGAAAAATGCGAGTGATTATACAGACATTATAGGGCAAACCGCGTATAATTGTTTGCGGATTAACCGTACAATTGGAACGCACAGGGAGCGACCTGCAAGAATATGAAAAATATATTGATTATTGGGGGAACGCGAAATACAGGTTATTTTTTGTCGCAACGCCTGATCGCCGAAGGCCACCGCCTGACGATCCTCAATCGTGGCGTGACGCCCGTCGATCTGCCGGATTCCGTACATCGGCTGATCTGTGATCGCACCGACGCCCGTCAGATGCACCGCACCGTCGCCAACCGCGATTTCGACGCGGTGATCGACATGGCGCTGTACAAAGAACACGAAGCCGAAACGGTGGTCGATCTGTTCAGGGGGCGCGTGGATCGCTACATCGCCATCAGTAGCGGGCAGGTGTATCTGGTGCGCGACAATGCAAACCGCCCGTATGTCGAAAGCGACTACGACGGCGACCTCATCCCCGAACCACAGCCGAACACATACGATCATGAAGAATGGCGCTACGGCATGGGCAAACGCGCCATTGAGGACACGCTGTACCGCGCAGAAGCGGCGGGCGATTTCCCCGTGACCACGCTCCGCTTACCGATGGTCAACAGCGAGCGCGACACTTTCCGCCGCTTGTATGGCTACATCCTGCGCGTGCAGGACGGCGGGCCGGTGCTGGTGCCACAGACGCCGAATCATCCGTTGCGCCATGTATACGGCGGCGATGTCGTGGCCGCTATCATGACGCTATTGCAAGACGGCATCGGCCAAGGCCGCGCTTACAACATCAGTCAGGACGAGACACTGAGCATCGCTCAGTTCTTGCATCTGCTCGGTGAGGCCATCGGCAAAAAGCCCGACATCCGCTATATCGAGCGCGATACGCTGGAAGGGCGCGGCTTCCTGCCGGATTGCTCACCGTTCAGCGATCTGTGGATGTCCGAGCTAGACAACACGCGGAGCAAAGAGGAGCTAGGCATGAATTACACGCCGGTGAGCGAATATTTAGCGCGTATCGTCGCCTATCACCGCGAGAACCACATCGAGCCGCCGGTCAGCTATCGCCGCCGCAAATCGGAAAAGGCGTTAGGTAACCAAAATAAATGACAAAGGTCGGTTGCGCCGGATACCCTGCCGACACGTACAATACAATGTAGGCGTCGGCGGTGTTCGCGTCGCCTGACCGTGAGAGCATCAGACCGCATCAGGGGAAAATATTTATGACTGACGAACAATTGACTTTTGAAGAATTCCGCGAACCCACTTTTGAAGAATGGCGCGAAGTCGCCATCGCATCCCTGAAGGGCGCACCCTTCGACAAGCTGACCACGCGCACCCCCGAAGCGATCACCCTACAGCCGCTATATACCGCCGAACACAGCGCCCACATCGCACATCAGCACACCCTGCCCGGCGAATTCCCGTTCGTGCGCGGCACATCGGCGACGCCCGCCGCGTGGCAGATCGCGCAGGAAATCGCCTACCGCGATCCGGCACAATTCAACGCGGCGCTCCGCCACGATTTAGAACGCGGCCAGACCGCCATCAACATCACGCGCTTTAAGCCGATGATCGGCACAATAGACGATATGCGTCAGGCGTTGGCCGACATTGATCTGACTGCGTGGCCGTTGATCGCGCAGACCGGACTCGCGGAAGGCGCGATGATCTTCGCGCTAGCTGATGATCCCGCCACCCTGCGCGGCTTCATCGGCTTCGATCCGCTCGGCTCGCTGGTCAAGCTGGGCATGGTGCGCCAATCAGCCGCCTATGACGCCAGCGCCGCGCTGACGCGCTACGCGCTGGATCGTGCGCCGAACGTCCGCACCGTGATGATTGACACCCGCCGCTATCACGACGCGGGCGCGACGGCGGTGCAGGAAATCGCCTACGCGCTGGCAACCGGCGCGGAATACATCCGCGAACTGACCGCACGCGGCCTGAGCGTCGATCAAGCCTGCGGGCGGATGACGTTCGCGCTGGGTATCGGCGCGGATTTCTTCATGCAGATCGCAAAATTCCGGGCGGCGCGTCTGCTATGGGCGCATGTCGTCCGCGCCTTCGGCGGTGATGACGAATCCGCCATGATGCACGTCTACGCCGCGACGGGCAACACCAACAAAGCGCGTTTCGACGCTTATAACAACATGCTCCGCACCACCACAGAGGCGCTATCCGCCGCTATCGCGGGCGTCGATGCTCTGCACGTCGCGCCATTTGATGAGATTCTGCGCGTGCCGGATGAATTCGCACGGCGCATCGCCCGCAATCAGCAGATCATCCTACAGGAAGAAGTCAACCTGTCGCGGGTGATTGATCCGGCGGGCGGCAGTTACGCCGTCGAACACCTGACGTCTGCCGTCGGGCAGGCGGCGTGGGAAGCGTTCCAGCAGATCGAAGCGGACGGCGGCATCGTCGCCGCGTTGACTGACGGGCGGATTCACGCCGCGCTGAAGGAGCAAGCCGCCGGACGCTCGGCGCGTTATGCGACGCGGCGCGAACGGCTGGTCGGCGTCAATATGTACGTTGATCTCGGTGGCGGCGACGTGCGCGGCGAGCCGGAATTCATCGCCGGACGCCAGCCAGCAGACGCCCCGACCACAGCTATTGACGACATCGACCTGACGCGCTACGAGACGATCATCGACGCGGTGCGGGGCGGCGTGCAATCGCTGGCGATCAACGACATGATCGACGGTCTGCACGCGCCGGATACAACCGCCACCACGCCCGCGCCCGTCCGCTTCGCGGGGCCGTTTGAGGAACTGCGAGCCGCCGCCCGTCGTCATGCGGAGACGGTTGGCGAAACGCCGCGAGTCTTCCTCGCCAATCTCGGCGCGTTGCGGCGACACAAAGCGCGGGCGGATTTCGCGCAGGGCTTCCTCGCGGTGGGCGGTTTCGACGTGATTTATCCGGCAGGCTTCGAGACGGCGCAAGACGCGGCGCACGCGGCGCTGGAATCCGGCGCGGTGGCCGTCGTCATCTGCGGCATGGATGACGATTACCCGTCGAATGTGCCGCCGTTTATCGAAACACTGCGGGCTGAGGACGCCGATATGCCGGTCATGCTGGCCGGCTATCCCAAAGAGCAGATCGACGCGCTGAAATCTGCCGGAGTCGATGCGTTCATCTATCTCGGCGCGGATTGTCTCGCGCTCAACCGCCAATTGCACGAATGGCTGGGCATCGAATGACCGGACGAGTACAGGTATTTAAGTAGGAAAGATAAAAGATGTCGAAAAAAAATCCCGACTTTACGAAAATCGCGTACCCATCCGCCGCGCCGAAGATGAGCTATGAGCAATGGCGCGAAGCCGTCCACCAGCAAACCGGCGAGAGCGCCGAAACGCTGGTGTGGCGCACACTGGAGCAGATCGACGTGGCCGCGCTGTACACCAGCCAGCAAACCGCCGACCTGCCGCATACCGGCTACGTGGCCGGAATCGCGCCTTACCTGCGCGGGCCGTATCCGGCGATGTACGCTCAGCGCCCGTGGACGGTGCGCCAGTATGCCGGATTCAGCACGGCGGAAGAGAGTAACGCCTTCTATCGGCGCAATCTGGCCGCCGGACAAAAGGGTCTTTCCGTCGCGTTCGATCTAGCCACGCATCGCGGCTACGATAGCGACCATCCCCGCGTGGTGGGCGATGTCGGCAAGGCCGGAGTCGCTATCGACAGCGTGCTGGATATGAAGATGCTGTTCGACGGCATCCCACTCGATCAAATGTCAGTCTCCATGACGATGAACGGCGCGGTATTGCCGATCATGGCATTTTACATCGTGGCGGCAGAAGAACAGGGCGTCACGCCGGAACAACTGACCGGCACAATTCAAAACGACATCCTGAAAGAATACATGGTACGCAATACCTACATCTACCCGCCGAAGCCCTCTATGCAGATCATCGCCGACATCTTCGCCTATACCGCGCAGAACATGCCGCGCTTCAACAGCATCAGCATTAGCGGCTATCACATGCAAGAGGCCGGAGCGACTGCCGACATCGAGCTAGCCTACACGCTGGCCGATGGTCTGGAATACGTCCGCGCCGGACTCGCGGCGGGCATGAGCATCGACTCCTTCGCGCCGCGCCTGTCGTTCTTCTGGGCGGTGGGCATGAATTACTTCATGGAGATCGCCAAGATGCGGGCGGCACGGATGATCTGGGCGAAGCTGATTAAAGGCTTCGACCCGCAAAACGAGAAATCAATGGCGCTCCGCACCCACTCGCAGACATCCGGCTGGAGCTTGACCGAGCAAGACCCGTTCAACAACGTGGCGCGGACATGCGTCGAGGCGATGGCGGCGGCGCTCGGCCATACGCAATCGCTACACACCAACGCGCTAGACGAAGCCATCGCGCTACCGACGGACTTCTCGGCACGCATCGCCCGCAATACTCAGCTATTCTTGCAGGACGAAACCAACATCACCGCTATCGCCGATCCGTGGGGCGGCAGTTTCTACGTCGAGGCGCTGACCGGCGGCTTGCTGGATCGCGCATGGGCGCATATTCAGGAGATCGAATCGTTGGGCGGCATGGCGAAGGCACTGGAAACCGGCCTGCCCAAGATGCGTATTGAGGAAGCCGCCGCCCGCCGTCAGGCGCACATTGATAGCGGACAGGAAGCTATCGTCGGCGTCAACCGCTACCGCCCCGACACGGCGGACACCTTCGACATTCTGGAAGTAGACAATACCGCCGTGCGCGATTCGCAAATCCGCCAGCTTGAGGCGCTACGTGCCGACCGCGACTCCGCGCAGGTCGAGGCGACGCTGGCCGAATTGACCGCCTGTGCCGAAAGCGGCGCGGGTAATTTGCTGGCGCTGGCGGTGGACGCGGCGCGGGCACGCGCAACACTGGGCGAAATCAGCGACGCGCTAGAAGCGGTCTGGGGGCGGCATCAAGCCGTCGTGCGGGCGATTAGCGGCGTGTATCGTGCAGAATACGGCGACGGCGAGCAAGTCGGCGTCGTGCGCGAACGGGTATCCGCATTCGCGGAGCGTGAAGGGCGCAGGCCGCGCTTGATGGTCGCCAAGATGGGACAGGATGGACATGATCGCGGCGCGAAGGTGATCGCCACCGCTTTCGCCGATCTCGGCTTTGATGTCGATATTGGCTCACTGTTCCAGACGCCGGAAGAAGTCGCCCGTCAAGCGGTAGAGAATGACGTACACGTGATCGGCATTTCATCGCTGGCGGCGGGACACAAGACGCTATTGCCGCAACTGGTGAATGCGGTGGCCGATCTTGGCCGCCCTGATATTATGGTGGTCATCGGCGGCGTGATACCGGCGCAAGACTATGAATTCCTGTACCAGCACGGCGCGTCCGCCATCTTCGGGCCGGGCACGGTGATTCCGGCGGCGGCGTCTCGCGTGCTGGATGAGTTGGAGAAGCGGCTAGGCGTTGAAGCCTGATTCCGGCGATTGGAACGGCACAAGGAGCGTGACCGTCGTCCCCACGTTAACCATGCTGGTGACTTCCAGTGTGCCGCCGTGTAGATGGGCACGCTCGTGCATGTTTCGCACGCCCAGACCTTCGTTTTTGGTCAGCGCGTCGAAGTCGAAGCCTTCGCCGTCATCGGTGACGATGATCTTCAAGCTGTCGGGATAATACCAGACGGTGATCGTCACGGTACATGCGCCCGCGTGCCGCACCGCATTACTCAGCGCTTCGCGGACGATCATACACACCGACTCCGCATCTTCGAGCGCCATCGGCACCGGACGATCCGGCGCGTTGATGACCACGCGCATCTGCTGTGGGATGTATAGATGACTGACCACATCTTCCATCAAAGCGCGATACGTCCAATTTTCGTTATCGCGGCGTCGCAGGTTCATGATGTGGTCGCGGATGTCCTCAATGACGCCGTTCAGCCCGTCAATGACCGGCTTGAACGTATCCGACGGCACATCAGTGCGGGTGCGTATCATATCGAGGTGCATCCCCAGCGCATACAAAGATTGTATGACGCCATCATGTAGCGCCATGCCGATGCGCTGACGTTCTTTGAGGAGCGTTAGCTGACGGTTTTTATCGTGCAGGTTGCGGCCGGCGATGGCGAGCGCGGCATATCCGGCCATCGTCTCCACCAACCACTGATCTTCTTGCGAAAACGATTCACCGTCGAGGCGATCCGTCAGGTACAACATGCCGAATAACTCATCACCGACCTTAATCGGCACGCCCAGAAAACTATCCATGGGCGGGTGTCCGTGCGGGAAGCCGCTAGAGCGCGGATCATCCGTGATGCGATTGACCATAATCGGCTTGCGCTCCTCCATGATCGCGCCCAGTAGCCCGCGCCCCATCGGTGGATGGGCGATCTTTTCGATCTGCTCCGGCGTCAGGCCGGAGACGCGAAAATGCGTCAGGCCGCCGTGCCCGTCGGGGACGCCCAGCGCCGCGTATCGCGCCTGAACCAGTTCGCGGGTGGCGTCGGCGATGCGCTGGAGCGCTTGCTCGAACGTGTCCGCGCTGGCGGCGTGCATGACGATGCTCGTGATTTCCTTGAGTTTTGATAGCGGAATAGACCGATCTAGCATCATAACCTCGTTACTATTACCCATTCCACCGCCGATGAAGCGATCAATTGCCGGTTTGGTGGCCGTCGATCTGCTCGTCGATCATACCGAAGCGACGACGACGACGGTTGAATTCCCACAATGCTTCAAGCAATGCTGATTTGTCGAAATCCGGCCAGAAGGTCGGCGTCGAATAATACTCGGCATACGATCCTTGCCACAGCAAGAAGTTACTCAGGCGGAACTCGCCGCCGGTGCGGATGATTAAATCCGGGTCGGGCTGGCCGCCGGTGTACAGATAGCGCCCGATCATCTCTTCGGTCACATCTTCCGGCGCGACGCCATCGCGCATGATGTTGCGTACCGCGTGGACGATCTCGCCGCGTCCGCCATAATTAAACGCCACGTTCAGCACGAGGCGGTCATTGTCGCGGGTATGTTCGCAGGCGTCCATGATTTTCTTCTGCAAGCGCGGGTCTACGCCGTCCATGCTCCCGATGTGGCGCACCTGCACGCCGTTCTTGTGCAGGCGCTTCACTTCTTGATCCAGCACCAGATTCAAAATCGACATCAACACGCGCACTTCGCCGACTGGTCGTTCCCAATTTTCCGTCGAGAAGGCGTAGATGGTCAGCACCTTAACGCCAAACTCAACGCAAGATTCAAGAATCTGGCGTAAATTCTCCTTGCCGCGATGATGTCCCTGTGTGCGTGGTAACCCCCGCGCCTTCGCCCAGCGCCCGTTACCATCCATGATGATGCCGATGTGCTGGGGGATGACCGGCGGCAACGCGACGGAGGCATTCTTTTTCTGGTTGTCCAATACGTTGACCATGTTAGGCCGCCTCTCCTGTGCTGTCTTTCAAAATTGCCACCCGCCGGTAACGCACCCGGCAGGTGACGCGCAATCATGCGCTATCAGGTGCAATCGGCGCGTTAAACTTCCATCAAATCGGCTTCTTTTTGCTTGCCGAGTTCTTCAATCAGTTTGATCTGCTCATCAGTCAACTTCTGCACTTCGTCCTCACCGCGCCGCTTTTCGTCTTCGGAGATCATCTTCTCCGACTCGAACTCGGCGAGGTCTTGATTGGCCGAGCGCCGGATGTTGCGGATAGCGACTTTCGCCTCCTCCAGACGCTTACCGACCAGCCGCACCAATTCCTGACGGCGTTCCCGCGTTAATGCCGGCATGTTCAGCCGGATGCTACTGCCGTCCACGTTAGGGTTGATGCCCAGATCAGATTGCTGAATGGCGCGTTCGATGGCGCTGACCGCGCTGGTATCATACGGGCGAATCAAAATCTGCATGGCTTCCGGCGTGGAGATGTTGGCGAGCTGGCGTAGCTCGGTCTCCTGTCCGTAGTATTCCACGCGCAGGCGATCAACAAGCGACGTGCTGGCGCGGTTGCCGCGCATCCCCTGTAAATCGTCTTTGAGCACGTTGACAGTTGACTGCATTTTACTTTTTGTTTCGTTCAGAATATCGTTTATCATCTTAAATGGCCTCATCATGACGACAAGCTAATGTCTTTTAAGTGTACAACGTTCGCGGTATAAATACTTAAAACGATGTCACGCACGGGTGGTTGGGTGATCGCCGGTTGAACGCGGCCTCACGCATCCCATGATTATTATTTCATATTGTCGGGCTTTCATCACGGGTGAAATCCTCAATCATGCGTATGCGGCTCGCTGTTGTCGCGCACGCGATACGGCGTCTGCGGGATCGTCAGATATTCCCGCGCCACCGTCAGCGCCTTCTCCGTGAACTTATCTATATCGCCCCAATCAACCGAAATCCCCAGATTGATATGCCCCGCGCCCGGAAAGATGCCGAGAAAATAGCCCGTTTCTGCTTC
This sequence comes from Anaerolineaceae bacterium, assembly GCA_007693385.1. Classification (GTDB taxonomy): domain Bacteria; phylum Chloroflexota; class Anaerolineae; order Aggregatilineales; family Phototrophicaceae; genus J038. Next base: position 11,079 of record REDR01000063.1, on the reverse strand, counting down.
ATCGTCCGATGATTCATCCAGCGTTATAGGGCGCTCCGCCGTGACCGCCAGCACGACCTGCGGGTGCGTGGTGCGGTCATGCGGGTCTGGCAGATAGATCAGCAAGACGTGTTTATAGTGAATATCGTCCTCACTCTCGCAATCGGTCAGCAAGACAGCGATATAAGAGCCGATAAGATACGTGGCGACGCGACGCGCATCGCTAATAGCTGGCATGTACATGGTGCGATTGTCTCCTTAACCCTCACGCGATGAGAGCATGACACATCTACCGGAAATGTGCAAGCATTGGTCAGCAAGCGGCGCGGACGCTCCCCGCGCATCTGCTGGCTTGTGGCGCGGCGCGGATTCTGCTATAACGGAGCGCTGTGCAGACATCATACTGGGAGTTTAGACTATGCAAATCGTCGTCGCGTCACAAAATCCGGTCAAGATCAACGCCGCCCGCGCCGCTTTCGAGTTGGCCTTCCCCGATACGCCGTTAGAAGTCACCGGCCTCAGCGCTAGCTCTGGCGTCAGTGACCAGCCAATGAGCGACGCCGAGACGCAACAGGGGGCGATAAATCGCGCCGAAGCCGCCCGCCGCCTGCATCCTTCTGCCGATTATTGGGTAGGCATCGAAGGCGGCATCGAGCCACGCGGGGAGATGCTGTTCTGCTTCGCGTGGATGGTGGTGTGCGGGGATGCGCGGCGCGGTCAAGCGCGGACGGCGGCCTTCGCCCTGCCCGATGAAGTCGCCCGTCTGGTGCGCGAAGGGCTGGAACTGGGCGACGCCGACGACGTGGTATTCGGCGGCCAGAACAGCAAGCAGAAAAACGGTTCGGTTGGCATCCTCACCGGCGATCGCCTCACGCGGATGACGTTCTACACACCGGCGATCTTGCTGGCGCTGGTGCCATTCCTCAACCCGTCTTTGCACTTCGGCACGCCAGCAACAAAAAACCCCTGAACGGGGTTTGAAGTTGGGCCCAGTAGGATTCGAACCTACAACCGAACGCTTATGAGGCGTGTGCTCTGCCTTTGAGCTATAGGCCCTTATGAGCGGGTAACGGGACTCGAACCCGTACCGAGACCTTGGAAGGGTCGTATGCTACCATTACACCATACCCGCATATAACAGTCGGGGTGACCGGATTCGAACCGATGACTTCTGCGTCCCAAACGCAGCACTCTGCCAGCTGAGCTACACCCCGCCGCCGCAAGCACATTGTACCACCGCCCACCCGCTTAAACAAGCGGTACGAATCAATCACGCGGGAATAATCAATCACGGGGGCAGGGCGCGTACCATTGCGCCCGCGTCGGGCAATCGTCATTGAAGCCACCCCGCCCCGCGCCTATAATGAAGTCAGCACATCACACAGATGAGACAGGATATATCCTTATGATGTTAAAAATCACTCGATTCGCGCTGTTGTTGGCGCTACTATCACTCGCTTCTGTGGCGTGGGGTCAGCAAAGCGACGATGACACGCAAGAATGGACGGAAGAAGAGGTCGCCGCCTTTTTCGCACAGGACGCCGCGCCCGACCTGCCCACCGCGCATCGGCTAGACGGCATCACGTATCACGCGCAATGGTGGAATAATTGCGGCCCGGCGACGCTGACCATGGCGCTCTCTTACTTTGGCTATAGCGAAGATCAAGGCCGCGCCGCCAATTGGCTGAAGCCCAACCGCGAAGATAAGAACGTCAGCCCGTGGCAGATGGTCGAATTCGTCAATACACAGGTGACGGAATTGCCGGTCTATTCGCTCAAGCGTTACGGCGGCGATTTGACGCGCATCAAGTCGCTGGTTCATGCCGGATTTCCGGTCATCATCGAAGTCGGCTATGATCCCGATCGCGCCGCGCAGGGCTGGATGGGACATTACCTGCTGATGACCGGTTGGGATGATGCACAGGGCGTCATCTACACGATGGATAGCTACGACGGCGCCAACCTGCCGTATAGTTATGACCATATCGAGACGCATTGGCAACATTTCAACTACGTGTATATGGTACTATACGAGGGCGGTGACGAGCCGCGCCTGCTGGAATTACTCGGCGATGATGCCGACATGCAACAGAACTACATCAACGCCTTTTATGCCGCCCGCGAAGAAGCCATCGCCGACGAAACCGACGCCTTCGCGTGGTTCAACATGGGCAGTATGCTGACCGAGCTAGGCCGCTACGAAGACGCCGCCCGCGCTTTCGACCGCGCCCGCGAGATCGGCCTGCCGTGGCGCATGATGTGGTATCAGTTCGCGCCGTACACCGCCTACATCGAAACCGGACGCTACGATGAAGTCATCGAGCTAGCGCGGACGATCATCGACAATAGCGGCGGCAACGTGGAAGAATCGTTCTACTATGCGGGGATCGCCCGCTATCACATGGGCGAATATGACCGCGCCCGCGATAACTTCCGTCAGGTCGTCAACTACAACCCGAATTTCACGTCGGCGCAGGAGTGGCTCAACCGGCTAGGCAACTGAACACAATGACAGGATCAAGGAGAACACATGGAAGTCTACATCATCCGGCACGGGCAATCGACCAACAACGCGCTGATGGACGATCAAACGCACCGCGTTAAAGACCCGGCATTGACCGATGTCGGTCAGCGTCAGGCGCAACTGGTGGCCGACTATCTGCACGCACAGCCGAATCTGGTGAGCATGGTGCGCCACAAGATCGACGAGCGCGATCACGAGGCCTTCCCACAGACCATCACCCACGTCTACAGCAGTGCGATGCACCGCGCCATGCAGACCGCCCGCCCCATCGCCGCCGCGTTTAATTTACGCGTCGAAGTATGGCCGGATTTGCACGAATTCGGCGGCATCTTTTTAGAGGAAGATGGCGTCGTGACCGGTTATGGCGGCATGACCCGCGCCCAGATATTGGCCGAATTCCCCGACTATATCCTGCCGGATAGCATCACCGAAGCCGGTTGGTACGATGTCAATAAGAAGTACGAGCATTTCAGCGAATCAATGGCGCGGGCGATCCGCGTGGCCGATACGTTACGCCGCCGCGCCCAGAACGAAAATCACGCCGACGATCAGATCGTGCTGGTAGCGCATGGCGGCTTCATCGACATCCTCATCAAAGCGTTCTTGCACGCGCTCCCGTCGGATCGCTTCTTCCTGTGGCATAACAACACCGCGATTTCGCGCATCGACATCACCAAACAGGGCATCGTTATGCTACGCTATATGAACCGTATATCGCATTTAACGCCGGATATGCTCACATAAAATTAGAGGTCACGGCTCATGAAAAAGTTGTCACGTGCTTATGTCTTGCTGGCGCTCCTGTTGATGGTCATGCCCATCAAAGGGGCGACCGTCGATTCTCCGACGACCGTCGATTCCGCGACGGCCATTACCGCGCAGAACGCCGCCACACTTCGCGCCAGCGCCACTATCGGCTATGGGCTAGCCAACGCCGCCGCCGAATCGCCGGATCGGACGCGGGTGGCGATGGCGACGGTCAACGGCGTCTGGCTGTTCGATCCGCTATATCAGCAGGCGCAACGGCTACACATCGGGCGGGCGAACGCCGTCGCGTGGCGCTTTGATTCGTCGGAGGTCGCCGCCGCGCTAGCAGATGGCACGGTGCGCGTGTGGGATGTGCGAAGCGGCGCGGAGCGTTTACGCATCGACGCGCATCAGCCGACGACGCCCGACGACTTCGCCGCGTTCGATCCGGCGTTCGACGACGAAATGACGGCTAGCGGCGCTATCGCTGTGCGCTGGTCGCCGGATGGCACGCAGTTGATTAGCGGCGGTAGCGATGGCATGGTCAATATCTGGGAGAGCAGTAACGGCGCGTCGTTCTTCGCGCTGGCCGGACACACCGCCCCCGTGACCGCCGTCACGTTGTCGCCGTTTGGCCGCCTGACCTCCGCATCGTCGGAAGAGCTGTTCATCTGGAACACGATGACCGGCCAGCCGGAAGCGATAGACGGCTATCATACGGTGGCCGCATGGTCGGCGGATGCGCGTTATCTGCTGACGAAAGTCGGTTTTAGTCTGGTGGTATTGGACGGCGAAACACGCGACAACATCTCCAGCTTTCCGGCGGATGTACCGACAGGCGTCGTGAGCTGGTCGCCACAGGCGGCGGCTTTCGCCTATGCGCCCGCCGGTGATTCCGCGCCAGCGTTGCGCCTGTTGGATGCGTGGACGGGACTTGAGCGCGGCGAGTTAGACACCGACGGCGGCCAGCCCTCCGCGCTGGCATGGTCGGCGGACGGGGCGCGGATTTCCGCATGGCTGGATGATGGCCGCATGATGACGTGGACGACATTTGACAGCAACCGCGTTCAGCAGGCCATCGGCTGGGCGGGCGGGGATCGTCTGCTGTGGTCGCCAACCAATAGCGATCAGGTCGCGCTAATTAATGATGGGGCGCTGTCGCTGGTCTGGGACGCGGCGGCGAATAGACCGCTAGCCGATGCTGTGCCGACGTGGGCGGATTCCCCGTCCGCGCCGGAAACGCCGCCCGCCCGCATCATCACCGACGATGACGGGGCGCTATCGCTGGTCGTGTACGAAGCAGGCACGGAGACGATCAGCGCCAGCTATGCGACGCCGTTCAGCGCGGTGACTGACGCGACAGGCGCGGATGTGCCCATCGCCGCGACGCCCGCCGGTGACGTGCTGGCCGGTTCTGTCGCTTTCGAGACCGCTATCGGTGATACGGTGTACGCGCTGGTGTTGTGGTCATCTGCGGACGGCGGCCAGTTGATGCAGAGTAGCGCCCACACCGCGCCGATCATCGCGCTAGATTTCAGCGCGGACGGGCGGTATCTCGCCACGCTGGACACGACGGGCGCGGCTTATCTGTGGACGGTTGGCGGGTAACTCGGCCTTACTCGAATTCGATGACATCCAGCGCAAAGGGCAATTGCGGGTCGATCAACGGGTTAACCAGACTGGCGGAGTCGAAGTTGGTCACATACAGCCGCCCGTCGTGATAGGCGACATCGCGTGCGCCGCGAAAGTTGATCGCCAACGTCTCGAACGGCACTTCGGCATCCGGGCGGATGGCAACCACGCCGCCGCCCAACGCCGCCACATAGAACGCGCCATCCGCCCCCACCGCCACGCCGGTGAAATCGGGGGTGGCGTCCGTCCGCGTGTGTTCGTAGATCATCTCCGCGTCGCCTGTCCCGCCCAACGGCACGCGGTACAACCGATTCAGGCCGGAGTCAGTGACGATCAGCGCGTTATTGGCGCGATCATACGCTAATCCGGTGGGGCGCACCTGCTCCGCGTCCGGCTCGTTACTGCCGACGCGCCAGAACAGCGTGCCGATGCCATCCGCGCCGAAGCGCCACACCTCACGCCGCCCGCGATCCGCCACATACACCGCATCGCCGGGCACCGCCAGCACATCCTCCGGCGAGACGAAGCCGGTTTCATCCTCAATGAAGCCCCATTCCTGCGGCGTATCGCCGGGCAGAAAGCGCCAGATCAAGCCGCCTGACGAGCGCGGATTCTCCACGATGCGATCAAACACATACAGCAGGCCATCATCGCCGAACGTCAGGCCGGTGACACTGCCGATAAATTCGCGTGTTTGCGGCAATTCACTGACCACGCCATCCGGCGTTATCTCGTAGATGACGCCGGTATCATAGCTCGCGGTGTACACCATGCCATCCTCACGGACGGTCACGCCCGCCGGATAAGCGTCATCGTCGGGCAGTTGCGCGAATTCGCGCACGGTCACGCCATCGGCGACGGCCTGCGCCATCACACGCGGCTGAACGTTCAACGTGAAAGTCAGCAGTAATAGCGCGATAGCGGCGATCAGCGCGATGCCGCCACCGAATATCAAAATGAAGATCACGATGCGTTGACCGCGATTGAGCAATTGAATCTGTTGCATCATAGCGTTTTTGTGTCCTTAAAATGTCTGTCTGTTCAGGGGCGCGTGGCGATGAGTACCGTCCATGCGCCTTTTTGCACCGCTTCGCCCTTCTGGTTGACGATGCGAACGTCCAGTGTGACCAGCCCGCCGCCCAGCCGCCGCGCTTCTTTGAGCGCCGCCACCGTCAGTTCGACATGCACGGTATCGCCGATGAAAACCGGCTGGCTGAATTTCATCTCGATGGCGCGGAAAGCTAAAACGGTGCGTTCCATGAAGCCCAGTTGATACGCCTGCCCGACGGCGTAGCTGATCGTCAACATGCCGTGCGCTACGCGCTGACCGAGCATGTGCTCGGCCATATAATGCGCGTCGAAGTGCATCGGGTTGAAGTCACCGGTCAGCGTGCCGAATTGCACGATGTCGGCTTCGGTGATGGTGCGGGCGCGGGTGGTCATCTGCTGGCCGGTGGTGTAGTCTTCAAAATACAGGCCGTGCGGCGCAGTCATAGCGGATGCTCCTCTTATCGGGCGGCGTCGGACGCGGGGCGTTCACCATCCGGCCACCGCCCCGCGCCCCCGCCACAAATCAGACGTTGAAACGAATGTGAACGATGTCGCCATCTTTCACGATGTAATCTTTACCTTGCAACTGCATCTTGCCCTGCTTCTTGACTTCGGCTTCGCTACCGGCATCCAGCAAATCTTGATATTGCATGACCTCTGCGCGGATGAACCCTTTTTGCAGGTCGCTGTGGATCGTACCGGCGGCCTCCGGCGCTGTCGCGCCGATGCGGACGCTCCATGCGCGGCATTCATCTTCGCCGACGGTGAAGAACGATTGAATGTTCATCAGTTCGTAGCTGAGGCGGATGACCTTCGCACGGCTCAATTCGGTGATGCCGTATTCTTCCATGAACATGGCGACATCATCGGGGTCATCTAACTGCGCGATTTCCGCTTCCAGCTTGCCCTGCAAGCCGACGATGGCGCTATGCCGGTGATCGTATGTCAGCTCGGCGGCGGCTTGCGGCGCGTCGTCGCCGGTATTGACCACCACCAGAATCGGCTTGAGCGATAAGAAGCCGAAGCCGCGCAGGTTCTTCGCTTGCTCCGGCGTCAGGTCGAAGTCGCGTAGCGGCTTCTCTTCTTCCAGATGCGCCTGAATGCGCTGTAACAGTCCGACTTCTTCGGCGTGCTGGGCTTCTACTTTTTTGCCCTTGATGCGGATTTCGTCGGCGATCTTCTCCAGACGGCGCTCGACAGTCGCCATGTCTTCGAGTAGAAATTCACCGTCGATGATTTCCAGATCGCGGGCGGGGTCAACATCGACATACGGGTGCGGCACGGTCTCGTCGTCGAAGGCGCGGACGACGTGCAAGAAGCCGTCCACCTGTGATAGCTGGTTGCGGAATTGTCCTTGCAGGCCACCGGCGCTGATGCCCTTGTCCAGTCCGGCGATGTCGGCGTAGATGATGGTGGCGTGTGTGGTCTTTTTCGGCTTGAAAAGCGCGGAGAGCGCATCAAGGCGCGGGTCGGGCACATCGACTGTCGCCGTGTGTACTTCAAATTGGCCGCTACTGACGGCGGCGGTGCTGAGATTCTGTCCGGTGAGTGCGTTGAATATGGTGGTCTTGCCGCTATTAGGTAGGCCGATGATGCCCAGTCGCATGATTTGTCCTATCGCATTTTAACGCGAAAGAGGCACAACGTCGTTCGCTTTGTGCCCCTCCCGTTAGTTGTTTTTGCCGGTCAATACTGCCTGTCCGCCGGATGTCGCCGCTATTTTGTCTCGCGGTAGACGACGTGACGGCGCACCAGTGGATCGTATTTCTTAAACTCAAGGCGGCTCGGATCGTTGCGGCGATTCTTGTACGTGAGGTACATGTGGCCGCTTTCCGTACTCTTGAGTTTGATGACAATGCGCGTGCCTTTTTTGGACTTCGCCATGATCTAACTCCCTTATCGCCAAAAAACACCACAGTGTAGTTGTGGCGCATGAGCCTCCGATGGGATTTGAACCCATGACCTCTTTCTTACCAAGAAAGCGCTCTACCCCTGAGCTACGGAGGCGGATTAACGTGGTGGGTGAAACTGTGGGCCCGGCAGGACTCGAACCTGCGAAGCGTTACCGCAGCTGATTTACAGTCAGCCCCCTTTGCCGCTCGGGACACGGACCCATGTTAAAAGCCCTCTATGGGACTCGAACCCATAACCTCATTATTACAAGTAACGTGCTCTGCCAATTGAGCTAAGAGGGCACTACGGACGGGCAAACCGTCATGAATGCACAGATTATAGCAGGGTAGGCGCTCGCTTGTAAATGGGCGGGTTAACTGTGGCGCATTGTATCGGTGATGGGGGCGATTGTCAACTACAAGATTGCCATTTCCCCGCCGTATTTAGTCGATGACCGGGCCGCCCTCATTGCCGCTTGGCGGCAAGATGTAGCGCACGTTATCCGGCACCGGCAACAGCAGGTAAACATCCACCCAGCGCGACCATCCCACCCAGTCATGATCTTCATAACCGAGATCGACCCAGTAAGGCGAACGGCGCGGCCCGCCGGTATCCGCCGCGAAGCCCTGCCCATAGCCGGGCACGTACATATTGGTGCGATAGTTGACGATGGTCGGATCAATGGCGATGATGCCCTTGCGGAGCGTCTCGCCGATGGATGTGGTGGTACTGCCGCCGACGGATGCCGGACGATAACTGGTGGCATACATCCGCAGATGTCGCCAATACTCGACGGGGCCGTCCGGCGTGTCCAGCGTGCGGACGATGATCTGCGTGCCATAGGCGACGATGCCATCCTGCGGGACGCGGGTCACGCCTTCGCTTTCTACCGTGCGCCGCACTTCGACGCCGTTCTCGTAGCGCACGCGCTCCACGCGCTCGTACAATCCCTCCTGCCCCGCTTGAATCACGCGGCGCGTATCCAGTGGCAGGGAGTCGTCAGCTTGATAGCGCGTCTCGAAGGGCAGAACTTCCTCATAGTTGACGATCTCCTCCGTCACGCGGATGACGCGAATCGTCATATTGGGCAGAAGGTCGATATTCTCGTCGGGAATGCTGTAGTCCAACCCCTGCAAGGTGATACCGGCTTCGGCCAGCGCCCCGCCGACGGTCTGCGCGTTAACGCGGGTCTCGGTGCGCGTGCCGTCCGCCTGAATCACCACCGCCCGCGAACGATCTACGACGATTTCCATATCGGCAGACACCGGCGCGTTGACCGGCGGCGTGATCGAATCGACCATGTACAACGGCACGCCCGCCTCAAACAGCGCATCGCCGACGGTGGCGGCGGTAGTCTGAACCGTCCGCGATTCGTCGCCGTCGATAATCGTGATCGGGCGGGCGCGGGTGATGGCGATGTCGTCGGCGGGTAGCGGCCACGCGATGAGGTCGGCGGGATGCACCATCTGACCATCGACGCGAACCGCGTCATGCACGCCGACGGTGATCTGCGCCTGTCGCAAGATGTCGAATGGATTTTCGTGTGTGGTGTCAATCTGTCGGGCGTCGTCGTCAACGCGGATGCGTACCATGCGGGCGCGTTGCACCACGATGCGCAGGCCGTCGCTCAGCGCGGTATCGCTATCCGGCAAGACGACATCCGCCGTCGCCAGACGCACGCCGCGCTCCTCCAGCAGATCGCCGACGGTGGCGGCGCGGGTGGTGATCGTCTGCGCGGGGGCATCCGCCAGCAAAACGACCATCAACGGTTCAGGGCGCTGGTTTTCTTCTAATAGCGCATTGACCAGCACGAAGCCGGTAACGATCAGGCCGATGAAGCTCAGGGCGATGATGGCGCGTAGCAAGCGGCGAACGGGGGGCTGTGGCCGAACCGTTACGGCGGGTTGTGCGCCGGTGGGTTGGGTGTCGTCGCTATGGAACACAGATGAATACTCAGGTAGATAAACGAAAGGTTGCTAGCACTGCGCTCCTGCCAGGAACCCCTGCGGCACCCAGGTTTTACCCCTTAGTGCTGCTACCTTCCGGTCCTGACACGGTTCGGAGTTCCTGCCGCGCAGGACCCAGCAAGAGCGTACTGCCAACAACCCTAACATACGTTTTTAATGGTGCGGCGAGTGTAGCACGGAGCGCCCCGCCCTGTCAACGGTATGTAATACTAACGAAAAGAAGGACGCCCCGCATCGGAGCGCCCTTTCGCTTTGTGAATGATGTTGATGCTACGTTGATCTAGCGTTGATCCCAGTTCAGCACGGCGACGGCGCGAACCGGCGAGCCATCGCCATCTGCGATTTTTAGCGGCAAGCCGAAGAAGAAAAACGGGTGATTTGCCGGCAGTTGGTCACAGTTGACCAGACCGGTGAACGTCACAACTTGCTTCTGCAATAGTGCGCGTTCCAGATCGACGGTCATCGTCGCTGAGTCGCCGACGGCAACGAACGGCGCACCGGCGGTCAAAATGGTCGACAGATGCGCTTCGTTCAAATCACCATCGCGGAAGACCAGCCCGACGGACGGCGGTAGCGGGCGGCGGGTATCGGCGACCATCGCCAACCCGCAGAAGCGATCAAGCGGCATATCATCGAGCGATGCGCCCCGTTCATCCATGTGCGAGAAGGCATCAACGTGTGTTCCGGTGTGCGATCCCATCTGCAGAAGCCGCAACAGCCAGCCGTGCTGATGATAGTGATGCACGACGGAAATCGAAACATCGGGATCACCCGGATAAACGGCCATGCCATCGCGCAACGTCGCGCTCAGATCAATAATCTGCATCACGCCCGACACATCAGCTATCGTTGGCTATTTTGCGAACTTTGCTGACGGCTTGCTGTGCGGCGTCTTCGCCCTGATCCATCCATTCCCGCGCCTGTTGTTCGATCTGCTGGCGCGTCTTGTCGCCGGATTGCGGCGCGAAGATCAACGCGAGCACCGCGCCCAATCCTATCCCCATGATGGCCGCCGCTAATGCCAGTACGGTGCGTTCACGTTTTGCCTGTTTTTCCGCTTCTTGACTGTAATAAATACGGTCATTCATTATTCGCGCTCCTTGTATCAAAAATCCGGTCAGATAGCAAAAAAGCCGCAATCAGCGGCCATTTCGCAGTTTCAGTAGGATTACGGTTCTCTGGTTTGCTTCGGTTACGGCGGCCTACTTCGATTGGTTCAAATTTGCTCATTGGCCTGTTTTATACTGACGCCATGACGCGCCCGAATCTTACCCGCTAGCCGGAAAG
>REDR01000035.1 GCA_007693385.1 Anaerolineaceae bacterium | reverse complement strand
TGGCGGTATCGCCCGCGCCTACCGTGTCGTAAACATCGGTAACCGATGGCGCGGGAACATGGACGGATAAATCAGGGGCGGACAATGACTCCGCCGTCGCCAGCGTCGCGCCGTCCGCGCCGCGTGTGATGACCATGCCACCGGTCAGGCGTAGCTCGGTGTACAGCGTCCGCGCCGCTTCCGCGAAGTCGTCATCGCTTTGCAGGTCGCGCTGAAGATAAGCGCGGGCGTCGTCGGCGTTGCATTTGACCAGCGTCAGACCGGCATATTTGGCGAGTTCGCCCTGCGCGTCGGCGGTCAAGATGATGTCGGGGTGCGTCTCGCGCAGGCCACCGACCAGCGCTTTGACCAGATCGGCAGTGAGCAGGCCGGCGTGATAGTCGGAGAACAGAAGCGCGTCGATGCGGTCAGCTTTCGCCAGCGCGGTATCAGCTAGCAGGCGGCTAATGTCCGGCGCGATAGGCTCGCGGTTCACGCGGTCAAGGCGGGCGACCTGTTGCGGAAAACGAAAGCCCATCTGCGCCATCAAGCGCGTTTTGACCGTCGTCGCCCGCGCCGGATCGGTGACGACGGCCGCCGTGTCGATGGCGTGTGACGATAGCACGTCGCGCAGTTGATCGCCCGCGTCGTCCGCACCGACCACCGCCACCTGATGCGCCTGACTGCCCAGCCGCATGATGTTGACCGACGGGTTAGCCGCCCCACCCGCGATCAGGCGACGCTCGCTGTATTCCAGCACCGGCACCGGCGCTTCGCGGCTGATGCGGCTGGCCGTGCCGATGAGATATTCATCCAGCACGATGTCGCCCACTACCAGCACATGACGCCGCGCTAATCGTTCAATGATGTCGGCCACCATCCGCGCACCTCCTCGCATTTAATGGCGCATTTTGCATTTGATCGCTATTATTACGTTTGCGACGTTACGAAAACGTGCCATCGTCCCCCGTAACCATCGCCATTGTCAAAAAAGATTCGTTTATTTTGTGAGGTAAGCTGATGTCCACCGCGAAAACAACTATCCCCAGTTTGATTCTAAAGCAATTGTACACATTTAACACGCTGGAAAACACGGAGGACGGCGTGCAGTTCGCGCTGAAAAATCGCTTGAGCGATACCACCGTGACCGCCGTCAAGCGCATTGTGATTGACGGGCACGAAATCCCGCATAGTGCGATCAAGATTGATCTTGGCGAAAACGGCGTCGTTGATCTGGATCGGGGCGAGATGCCGCCGATTGATTTGCCGTTGCGTAAAGTGCTGACGATCCAGTTACGCATCCCGCATCTTAGCGAAGGGATTCACGAGATCGAAATCGTGGTGCAGGCCGAAGTATTCGGTGAGCTACGCATCAAGGTTGAGGACAGCATCACCACTGGCGACGAAGAACTGCCGCGCATCCCCCGCGACCAGACCGACGACTACAGCGAAAACGCGATCAAAATGCGGCAGGCATTCGTCGAGCAATTCACCGGCGCGAAGCTCGACCACATCACGCATTACTCGATTGACCCGCATAGCACGTTCGGCAATTGCGAGTTGTTCACCGGCGTGGCGCAAATCCCCATCGGCATCGCCGGGCCGTTGCAGATCAACGGCGAACGCGCCAACGGTCAATTCCTCGTGCCATTGGCGACGACGGAGGGCACGCTGGTCGCGTCGTACAATCGCGGCATGAAGCTCCTGAACATGAGCGGCGGCGTGCAGACGACAGTCGTCGGCGATTCGATGCAACGCGCTCCCGTGTTCGTGTTCGACAACGCCCGCGAAGGCCGCGAGTTCGTACAGTGGGTGCGCGACAATATCGACACCATCCGCGACCATGCCGAATCGACATCGAGCGTCGCTAAACTGCAATACATCGATGATTATCTGACCAATAAATTCGTGTATCTGCGCTTCAACTACAGCACCGGCGACGCCGCCGGTCAGAATATGGTGGGGCGGGCAACCTTCGCCGCGTGTAGCTGGATTCTCGACAACTACGCTAGAATCCGCCACTTCTATCTGGAATCCAACTTTGCGACGGACAAGAAAGCGTCGCAGGTCAACATCATGCGGACGCGGGGCAAGCGCGTCACGGCGGAGGCGGTCATCAAGCGCGATGTGCTGGCACAGGTGATGCGCGTGAATACCAGCGACCTATATTATCAGTCCAAAATCGCCGGTATGGGGGCGTTCTTCAGTGGCGCGAACAACAACGGCGCACACTCCCCCAACGCGATAACCGCGATGTTCATCGCCACCGGTCAGGACGTGGCGAACGTGTCGGAGTCGTCGGCGGGGTTGCTGTATTCGGAGATGCTCCCCGACGATGATCTGTACGTATCCATGACCATCCCATCGCTGATCGTGGCGACGTATGGCGGCGGCACCGGACTGGGCACTCAGCGCGAATGTCTGGAATTGCTGGGCTGTTACGGGCGCGACAAGGTGAATAAATTCGCGGAGATCGTGGCGGCGGTGGTGCTGGCCGGTGAGCTATCGCTGGGGTCGGCCATCGCGTCATCGGACTGGGTATCCAGCCATGAGCAATACGGGCGCAATCGTTAAACAGAACAACACGGGGGCGCGGCGTGTGTCGCGCCCCCGATACACAGCGTTATAGATCAAGCACCGCTTTGACGTTGTTATCGGCGGTGCGCTCCATGCGAAAGCCGATTTCCTCACTGACGGCCAACATCACGCTATTGTCCGGCAGGATGTAGCCGATCATGCGATCCAGCGCTTCGGCTCTGGCGACCTCGACCAGCCGCGCCAGCAATTGCTTGCCCAGCCCGTGCCCCTGAAATTCATCGCCAACCACCAGACCAAACTCGCTCTCGTTTTTGCCGTGTAGCTTGGTGAGGCGTCCCGCGCCCAACACTTGCTCCTCGCCTTTGTCGTCGCGGCGCGTGGCGACCAGTACCATCTCGCGGTCATAGTCGATGAAGCAGATGCGCGATAGGCGCTCGTGCGCGACGCGCTGTTGCAACTTCAACGGGGAGAAATAGCGCATGTAAACCGTCTGCTCCGATAGCGCCTCGTGGAACCTGACCATCAGCGGCTCGTCCTCCGGGCGGATGGGGCGCACGGTGATGCGCGTGCCCTGCTTGCTCGTCCACTGGCCGACGTACTGCGTCGGATACGGGCGGATGGCGGTGCGCGGCAATTCGCTCTCTAGCATGGTCGGCTCGTTGAGTACCACCCGCGCATCCAGCGCCAGCAATTGATCTTCAGAGGCGATCAACGGGTTAATGTCCATCTCTTTGATCCACGGTTGCTCGGCGGCGATCTGGCTAAAGCGCACCAGCAACTTCTCCAGCCCCACCAGATCGACGGACTCGCGCCCGCGCACGCCCTGCAAAGCCTCGTAGATGACGGTGCGCTCCATCATGCGGCGGGCGAGCGTGGTGGTTAGCGGCGGTAAGCCGATGGCGCGGTCTTTGAACACCTCCACCAGCGACCCGCCCATGCCGAACAACACCACCGGCCCGAACTGCGGATCGACACTGCTCCCGATAATCAACTCGTAGCCATCAGCTTTGACCATCGGCTGGATGTTCACGCCGTCGAAGCCGTCGCCGATCTTCTTCTCGACGGAATTCTTGATACTGTCGAACGCTTCGCGCACGCCGTCGGCGTCGGTGATGTTCAGTATCACGCCGCCCACGTCGGTCTTGTGCGTGATGGTCAGCGAGTGGATTTTGACCACCACCGGATAACCCATCTCTTCCGCCGCCGCCACCGCCTCATCCGGCGTGGTGGCGATGGCGTCCGGCAACACGTTGACGCCATACGCGGCGAGTATCTGCTTGGATTCGTGTTCGGTTAAAATGGTGCGCTTGGCCTTACGCGCCGCCGTGATGATCTTCTTGACGCTATCCCGATCCGGGCCATCTACGCCTTCGGATTCGGGTAGTACCGGCGTTTCGTACAGCAGTTTGAGGTTCTGGCTGTAGCGCCACATATTGTTAAACAGGCGTACCGCCGTATCGGGATAGGGGAAGGTGGGAATGTTGGCACGGTTCAGCACGCGCACGCCAGCCTCAACGTTCGCGCCACCCATCCAACTCGCCAGAACCGGCTTGCCCATTTGCGCGTAGGGGCGCAGGGCTTCGGCGGTCTGCGTCGGGTATGTCATGTCCTGCGGCGTCAGGATGACCAGCAGGCCGTCGCTGTTGGCGTCGCGGGCGGCGATCTCTAGCGATTTCGCGTAGCGCTCCGGGTCGGCATCGCCCAGAATGTCAATCGGATTATTGCGGCTCCACGCGGCGGGCAAAAAGCCGTTCAGCTCGGCCATCGTCTCGTCGGAGATTTCCGCCAATTCGCCGCCGCCTTGAATCAGCGCATCCGTCGCCAGCACGCCGGGTCCGCCTGCGTTGGTGACGATGCTCAGGCGATTACCCTGTGGGCGCGGTTGCTTGGCGAGCACTTCCGCCATGTAGAACACGTCGGAAATATCATTGACGCGCAACACGCCGACGCGCCGGAAAGCGGCATCCAGCACTTCGTCACTGCCGGTCAATGAGCCGGTGTGCGAGGCCGCCGCCTGCGCCGCTTCTGCGGTGCGTCCGGCTTTAATCACGATGATCGGCTTGGTACGCGCCACCTCTCGCGCCGCGCTGAGGAACGACCGCGCATCGCCGATTGATTCCATGTAGATGACGATGCTGTGCGTGTTGGGATCGTCGCCGAGATAGTCGATCAGGTCGCCCCAGTCCACATCGAGCATCGAGCCGATGGAGATGAACGCGCTGAAGCCGACGTTCTCCTCAAAGCTCCAATCCAGCACGGCGGTGCAGATCGCGCCACTTTGACTGATGAACGCCACATTGCCCGGACGCGCCATCGAACCGGCGAACGTCGCATTGAGGCCGCGCAGAGGCATCATCACGCCCAGACAGTTCGGGCCGATGACGCGCATCTTGCCTTCGGCGATCTGCAAAATCTCCTTTTCCAGCCGCACGCCTTCCTCGCCCACCTCTTTGAATCCGGCGGAGATGACGATAGCGCCCGGGATGCCCGCCTCGACACATTCGCGGATGAGGCCGGGCACGGTATGGGCGGGCGTGACGATGACCGCTAGATCAATGCGATCCGGCACGCTGGCAATCGATGGATAGGACTTGATGCCCAGCACGTTCGGCCGTTTGGGATTGACCGGAAACACCGCGCCGCCGAACGGGTTGGTGATGAGGTTGGTGATGATGGTGCGCCCCACACTGCCCTTTTTCTCGGTAGCACCGATGACGGCGATATTGTTCGGCTTCAAGATCGGGTCGAGTTCGTGGCGTTCTTCTTGCGCCATGCGCTTTTTCTCCTTCAAAAATTCTGGTCATTTCGATTCGTATTATCTGCGATGAGCCAGCAACCAAAGGCAATCAGCCCATACAGGGGATTCGCCATTACTATCATACAATCATATTAGAGGTCACGCGCTCCAACAAGATAGTTTCGCAGTTCCGCGCCGGTTCAACGCGAAGTTTAGATGTAATTTGCGGCGGATGACGGTACAATTGTCTGCTAACCAAACATTTTAATCAATCTCAGTTGTTAGTTTAGGATGCGCGAAAAATGTTAAAGAGAACTATTTTTGAACAAGAGCATGATATGTTCCGCGATGCGTTCCGGCGCTTTGTCGAAAAAGAGGTCGTCCCGCATCACGAAAAATGGGAAGAAGCGGGCGTCGTCCCGCGTGAATTGTGGCTGAAGGCCGGCGAAAACGGCTTTCTAGGGATGAACGTGCCGGAAGAATACGGCGGCGGCGGCGTGGATGACTTCCGCTATCATGCCATCATCACGGAGGAGCTAATCCGAGTCGGCGCATCCGGGCCGGGCTTCCCCCTGCACAACGACATCACCATCCCCTATATCTTACACTATGGCACCGAAGCGCAGAAACAGAAATATCTGCCCGGCATGGTGACCGGTGAGATCATCAGCGCCATCGCCATGACCGAACCGAACACCGGAAGCGATCTGGCCGCCGTCCGCACCACCGCAACAGCCGACGGCGACGATTACATCATCAACGGGCAAAAGACGTTCATCACCAACGGCATTCTAAGCGACCTGATTATCACCGTCGCCAAGACCGACGCGGAAGCCAAACACGCCGGAATCAGCCTGTTTCTGGTGGATGCCGACGCGGAAGGATTCAAGCGCGGGCGCAATCTGGATAAAATCGGGCTGAAAGCGCAGGACACCGCCGAGATGTACTATGAAGATGTGCGCGTGCCCGCCGGTCAACTGCTGGGCGAGGCCGGTCACGGCTTCTACTATCTGATGCAGGAATTGCCGCAGGAACGCCTCAGTATTGCGGTGGGCGCGATGGCCGGATGCGAGGCGGCGCTGGCGTGGACGCGGGATTATTGCGGGCAACGGCAGGCGTTCGGGCGGCCTATCGGCAAATTCCAGAATTCGCGCTTTAAGCTGGCCGAGATGCAGACCGAAACACAGATCGGGCGGGTGTTCGTTGACCGGTGCATCACGGCGCTGAACGCGGGCGAACTATCCACCGAGACGGCATCTATGGCGAAATGGTGGACGACGGAATTACAGAAGCGCGTCGTGGATGATTGCGTGCAGTTGCACGGCGGCTACGGCTACATGATGGAATATCCCATCGCTAAGGCTTATTTAGATTGCCGCGTGCAGACCATCTATGGCGGCACGACGGAAATCATGAAAGAGATCATCGGGCGTTCGATGGGATTTTGACGTAGAATAGCCCGCTTTAGTCCTGTATACAGACAACGTTAGGAGATTTCATGGCGAAGCAAAAACCGGTTCTGGTCATTCTGGCGGGCGGCGCATCATCACGGATGTGGCCGCTACAGGAAAAATCGCTCATCAAATTCGGTGACAAGCCACTGATGATTAGCCAGCTCAACCGCTATCAGTCGCTCGGCTTCGAGAAAGCGGTGATCGTCGGCAATCCGCAAAATCACGCCGCCATCCGCCAGATGATCGAGACGCTATCGGGCGGGATGCACATTGAAATCGCGGTGCAATCCGAGCCGCGAGGCATGGGCGACGCGCTGTTACAGGCGGAAAGTGCGCTGAGTGGCGATCCACAAACGCCGATTTACGTCAATCAGGTGCATGATGTGGTCGATCAGTCATTGCACGCGGCGATGCTCAAGGCGTATCAGAATAACACCAAGCAGGCGTACATGGCCGGCATGAAGATGAGCGAATATTTTCCGGGCGGCTATTTGATCGTCGAGGAGAAAGACCGCATCACCGGCATCATCGAGAAGCCGGGCGCGGGCAACGAGCCGAGCGACTTCGTGAATATCGTGGCGCACATCCACCCCAACGCGGCGCAACTATTCGACGCCATCCGCGCCGAATACGAAGCCGGTATCGACAGTGACGACCACTACGAACGCGCCATGGATAAGCTGATGGAGAGCGTCACGTACAAAGTGATCGGCTATGGCGGATCGTGGCGGGCGCTCAAATTCCCGTGGCAGGTACTGGACATCATGGATCACTATCTCGACCAGATCGACGGGCAAGTGATCGCCGACGATGCGTTCATCGCGCCCACCGCGACGCTGTTCGGCAACGTGTACGTCGGCGCGGGCGCGAAGATATTTCCGGGCGCGGCGGTGGTCGGCCCGGCTTATATCGGCGCGGGCACGATCATCGGCAATAACGCGCTGGTGCGTAACTCAATGGTGCTGGATAAATGCGAGGTCGGCTTCACGACGGAGGTCGCCCGTAGTTATGTGGCGTCCGGCTGTTCGATGCACGCCGCCCGCGTGCTGGATTCGGTATTCGCGGAAGGCGTCAACTTCTCCGCCGGATGCACCACCGCCAACCTACGCATCGACCACAAGCCGGTTAAGAGCGTCGTCAAAGGCGAGAAGCTATCAAGCGGGCGCGAGAAACTGGGCGCGGTGGTCGGCAAGGGCGCGTTCATCGGCGTGGACGTGATGACCATGCCGGGCGTCAAGATCGGCGAGCACGTGCAGATCGGGCCCGGCACGCACGTCATGGAGGACATCCGCGATAACGTGCGCGTGTACGTCAAACAGCAGATTGAGGTCGTGGAAGATGACTCAACTAGATCATAAGCTATTCAAGAAATACGACATTCGCGGCAAAGCAAGCGGCGATGAGGCGCGGTTAACGCCGGAAGCGGCACGCGCTATCGGGCGTTCGTTCGGCACGTACTTACAGATGGTCGAAGAACGCGATACGGTGGTGATCGGGCGCGATAATCGGGCATCGTCGCACAGTCTACAGGCCGCCATCAGCGAGGGGTTGCTGGCTTCCGGCTGTAGCGTCATCGACATCGGGCTGGTCGCTACGCCGCTCGTCTACTGGCACGCGGTACACTACGGCGACATCGGCGGCGTGATGGTCACCGGCAGTCATCTGCCCGCCGACCAGAACGGCTTCAAGCTGTGTCTGGGGGCGCGTCCGATATACGGCGACGCGCTCCACGTCATCCGCCGCTTGATCGAGAATGGCCGCCTGTATACCGGCAGTGGCAGGCTCTCCGTCGATCAAAGCGCGTATAGCCGCTACGTCAATGATCTGGGCTGGCGCGTGAAGAAATCGGACGGGCGGCGTTTGAAGGTGGTGATCGACGCCGGTAACGGCATGGGCGGCATCTTCGCGCCGACGCTGGTCGAAAACTGGGGGCATGAGGTGGTCGCCAAGCTGTACTGCGAGCCGGACGCGACATTCCCCAACCATCACCCCAACCCGCAAGAACCGGAAAACATGGTCGATCTGGGCGCGGCGGTGCGCGAACACGGCGCGGATGTGGGCATCGCGTTTGACGGTGACGCGGATCGCATGGGCGCGGTGGACGCGAACGGCGACATGATCGCGGCGGATCGCCTGCTGGCTCTGCTGGCCGTCGATATGCTCGGCAGGCAGGCGGGCGCGGCGCTGGTGGCCGATGTGCTGTGCAGTCAGGTGCTATTCGACGCGGTGGAAGCGGCGGGCGGCTATGCGTTCATGGCGGCTAGCGGGCATTCACTGGTGAAGGAGGCCATGCGCGACAAAGGCGCGTTGATCGGCGGCGAGATGAGCGGTCATATCTTCCTTGCGGAAGACTATCACGGCTTCGATGATGGTTTTCTGGCGGCGGGTCGTCTGCTCCAGTTGATCGCGGCGAGTGGCGCATCGCTGGCCGAGTTGGACGCACAATTGCCGCGCTTGTTCAGCACGCCGGAATATCGCCCGCATTGCCCCGACGACCAGAAAGAGACGGTGATCGCGGGCGTGGCGGAGCAATTGCGCGAGCATGGCGAAGTGGTCACGGTGGACGGCTTCCGGCTGAATTGCGAAAACGGCTGGGGCATCCTCCGCGCCAGCAATACCGAGCCGGTGCTGAGCCTGCGTTTTGAAGGGCAGACCGAAGCGGACGCGCTGGCGATCAAGGCGCTATTCGTGGATGCGATCCGCGCCTATCCGCAGGTAGAACGCCGCGTCCTGTTGTGATCGGGTTTTGCTTCATGATGCGCCACGCCGCAGAACCGCCCACACGAAACGCGGCAGGCGCATCATGCGGCGGATGCGCCACGGCTGGCGGATCAACCGGAATAGCCACTCCAGCCCCAGCCGTTGCATCCACACCGGCGCACGCGGCACCAGTCCGGCGATGAAATCGAACGAGCCGCCGACGCCCATCGCCATACATACGCGCAGGCGCGGCAGATTGCGGGCGATCCATTTATCCTGATTCGGCGCACCGTAGGCGACGAACAGAATATCCGCGCCACTGGCATTGACCATCGCCGCGATTTCGTCCTCTTCTTCCGGCGCGGGACTGCCGCTATGCACGCCGACGATCTGCAATTGCGGGTAACGCTGGCGCAAGATGTCGGCGGCGGCCTGCGCCACGCCCTCCCCCGCGCCCAGAAAGAACAACTTCCAACCGCGCTCTGCCGCTTGCGCCGCGATGCGCGGCACGCCGTCCGAACCGGTGACGCGCTCCGGCAACGGCTGGCCGAGTCGTCGCGCCGCCCACAACAGGCCGACGCCATCCGGCACGCACAAATCCGCCCGCTTGAGGATGTTGGCGAAGTTCACGTCGTCCTGCGCGATCATGATGAATTCGGGATTCGTGGTGCAGACCTGACGCGCCCGCCCGCCGTCGCGCTTCCATGCGTCGATCAGGTCGAACCATCGCCCGTAAGTGATGCCATCCACCGGCAAGCCCAGCACATGCACCCGCGCCCAGTCCCGCGCCATTGGCGGTTGTTCGTCATCGTGGATCGTCGTCACGTCCTCCCCTTTCAACAGGCGACGCGCCAGCGCGGTCACGCGCTCCGGCGTCACCATCCGCATACAGGTTCGCGCCGCGCATCCGTCACGCAGGCCGATTTGATGCTCAACATAACTGCACGGGCTACACACCGGCGCGGAACGCACCGTCACCACGCGCCCCGCCGGATTCCACCCGCCCCATGCGCGATGATTGCTCGGGCCGAAGATCGCCAGCACCGGCACGCCACTGGCCGCCGCCAGATGCAACACGCCGCTATCCGCGCCGATGAACAAATCAGCCGTCCGCAACACGTCAGCCAGTTCCGCTAATGTGGTGCGTCCGGTCAGGTCGATGACCGGCGCATTCAGCCGTGCCCGCACCGCCGCGCTATCGTCATCCGGTGAGCCGACCAGCACCACGCGAGCGCCATCCGCCGCCAGCGCCTCCGCCACCGCCGCGAAGCCGTCCACATCCCAGCGCCGCGCCAGACTATAACCGCCGCTTCCGGCGTGGATGACCACCATCGGCGCGGAGTCTTCGGCGGGCGGCAGATCAAACGGCTGGCTCGCCACCTGCGCCGGACGCGGGGCGGAATCCGCGCCGAGAAGCGCGACCAGATCAAGCCAGTATCCCGCCTGATGCCGCGCCCCGAAGCCGCCGTCCGCGATGCTATCGGTGAGGAACCAGCCGTTGCCATTCTGCAAGCCGACGCGCCGACGCGCCCCCACAGCGCGGGCGATCAGCCAGAATTTGAGCGTGCCCGCTTTCAGCGTGAAGTGATGAAAGTAGATCACCGTGTCGAAGCGCCCGACGGCGCGGAGTCGCCGCCAATTAGCCGGAGTCAGGAAGGCGCGGGTGCCGTTGAATAGCGCCTTATCTAGCGCGATGACCTCATCGACCAGCCCGACGCCACGCACCACCGGCTCGGCTTGCGTTGAAGTCAGCAGGGCGATGTGGGCATCCGGCAAGGCGTCGCGCAGGGCGCTCAGCGCGGGGGTAGTCAGGATCAGGTCGCCGATACTGGCGAATTGTACACACAGGATGCGGGCGGGCATCGCTCACGCTTTCCCCTGTCCGACATGCTCGAACAGCGCCAGCACGCGCCGCGCCGCCCGTTCCCAGTGGAATTGTCGCACGCGACGGTATCCGGCTTCGCACAGTTGATCGCGCAGATCGTAGTCGCTTTCAATGCGGATCATCGCCCCCGCGATCTGGAACGGATCATCGGGCGAGACGGTCAGACCGGCGTCGCCGACGATTTCCGGCAGGCTGGATGTGTTGCTGACGATGACCGGCAGGCCGATGTGCATAGCTTCCACCACCGGAAAGCCGAATCCTTCGTAAAACGACGGGAAAACCAGCGCGACGGCGTTCGCGTACAGATGCGCTTTGTCCGCCTCGTCGATGTAGCCGGGCAAATGCAGGCCGGGCACACCCACCGTCCAGCGCTCATCGTACAGCCAGCCTTTACCGCCAGCCAGCACCAATCCGGCGGGATCGTCCACCCGTTCGCGGTAAGCGCGATACGCGGCGACGATTCCGGCGATGTTCTTGCGCGGCTGTAGCGTGCCGATGAACAGGAAATAGCGCTCCGGCAAATTATAGCGGGCGACGACATCGACATCATTGTATTCAGGAGGATGCACGCCCGGATACACCACCTGTATTTTATCGGCGTTCACGCCGTAGAAGCGGCCTAGATCGTCGGCGGTGGCCTGACTATCGGCGAATATCATATCAGCGCGGCGGGCGCTGTGGCGCGTGGTGCGATCCAGATACCAGCGCTGGAACGGCGGATGCGCCGCCGGAAACAGCCGGTAGCCCAGATCATGCACGGTGACAATGGCGCGTCCGGGAAATAGTAGCGGCAAGGTGTGGGCGGGCACGAACGTTAAATCCGGCCGGTGGCGGGTCAAGGCCGCCGCGAAGCGCACATGAGTCCACAGGCGGCGCGACGGGATGACGCAATAGGCCACATGCTCCGATGGTGGGAATAGGCCGTCCGGCGGTTGGTCGCGGAAGTACAGCGTCAGCCGGTGCGCGGTGTTCTGCTCGATCAAAGCGCGGATCAACTCTAGCGCGTAGACTTCGGTGCCGGTGGGATGCGGGACGGTGGTGCGGCTGGCATCAATGGCGATGTGCAGAGCCAAGTATCACCCCCGCCTTCTGACCACAATCGGCACGATGAGCAATAATAAGACGACGATCCCCGCACCGGCGCTCAGCGCGGGCGCTAACGGGGTGAAGTCGTAGTCGATCAGGCCAGCCGTCAGCGCGTAGCCAACGCCACCAGCGACGATCAACGCCAGCCCGATGAACGGTTGCAGGCGGCTGAGTGGTTGCGCCAGAAATGCGCCGAACAGCGCCGCCGCGCCGACGGCGGTCAGCAGAAGCGGCCATCCGCGCCAGCCGTCACCGTCCGGCTGTGCCAGAAAGACGACGACGCCCGCGCCCGCCCACAGCGTCAGGCCGATGAACAACGCACCCCCCGCCCAGCGTCCGGACGAGAGCCACTGCACCACCAGCAAAGCGCCCAGCACGCCAGCGACGATCAACGCTAGTATCGGCGCGGTGAACGTCACGCCGTCGAGCGCGTCCGGCTGGGCTAGCGCCACCGTCAGGCCAGCGCCGGAGAGCATCAGCAACAGCGCGGGGATGACGGACGCCATCTGCCCGCGTTGTAGGCGCAATAGCGGCGGACGTGGTAGATAATACGATTGACGGCGGGCGGCGGCCTCTTCGCGTTCACGGTTTTCGGCTTCAAGGCGGCGGGCGGCATCGCGTTCTTCGGCTTCGCGCTCCGCGATGACATCGGTCAGCGTCGCCACAGAAGCCAGCGCCCCCTCAACATCGACATCTAAATCATCGAGTGCGGGCACGTCGAACGTCAGATCGTCCGGAATGGTAATATCGGGCGCGAAGTCGTCCGCGTCCGGCGCGGGTTCGTCCGCGTCCGGCACGGGTTCGTCGGCGTCGGTGATGGGCGGCGGGACGGCTTCCGGCAGATCGTCGTCCGCCGGTATACGCGCTTGCGGCTGATCGTCTTCGGTTGAATCGTCGGGTGGTTGATAATCGCTCATAGCGTGTATTGTGGCGCGTTTCAGGCGTGGGCGCAAGCGTTTGTTTGTAACCCGATTCGGCCTTGCTTGCGACGGGGGTTTATCCTATACTCAGAGTTAACAGAGGGCGACGTGGCCAAGTGGTAAGGCAGGGCTCTGCAAAAGCTCCATCACCGGTTCGAATCCGGTCGTCGCCTCAACAGAATAACACGAAAGCGGCCATCCCTTTTTTATAGAGATGGCCGCTTTTTCTTGCTATTTCATGCGGGCTTGATGTTCAAGCACGGCGACGATTACTCGTCACCTTCTTCTTCTTCTTGATCCATGCCCGACGCTTCCATCGGCATACCCATCATGCCAGCCGCCGCTAACGGGGCTTCGAGGATGATGCCGTCGATGACATGAATCACGCCGTTCGACGCCACGATGTCGGCGATAATGACCATCGCTTCGCCGTCGTTGAGGATGACATTGCCATCTTCATCGAGGCTGAAAGTGATCGGCGCATTATCCAGCAGGGTATCCAACGTCAACTCGTCCAGCGCGAGGATGTCGGCGGCGAGGAATTCACCGGCGACCACATGCGCGGCCAGCGTCGATTGCACCGATACCGGACTGCTGAGCAGACCTTCAAACACGCCGGGCGGCAGGGCGTTGAAAGCGTCGTCAAGCGGCGCGAACACCGTGAACGGGCCTTCACCAGCCAGCACTTCATCCAGACCGGACATCACCAGCGCCTCAACGAGGAAGGTGAAGCGGCCATCGGCGACGGCAATATCAACCACCGTGCCCGGCTCTTCTTCGATCTCGGCTTCGTCAACGGCGGGCGTGCCTAGCAAGCGGGAAACCGCGCTAGAGATTTGCTCGCCACTCGCGCCGAAAGGCTCTTCTTCTTCGGCCACTTCTGCGGCTTCTTCTTCAGCCGCAGGCGGCAACAGCACGGCGTCAATCGCGTGGATGATGCCGTTATCAGCTTCGAGGTCTACCGCGACGACGTTGGCAGAGTTGACCATCACGCCCTCATCGGTGACGCTGATGACCACATCCAGACCGGCCAGCGTGGTGACGCTCTCGCCGTCCAGTGTGACCACAACTTCCGCCGGGACTTCGCCCTCAACGACGTGATACAGCAGGATCGCTTCGAGGTCGTCGCTCGCCAGCAGTTCCTCAGCGCTCAGTTCCAGCGCATCCAACGCGGCGACGAACGCGGCGTCAGTCGGCGCGAAGATGGTGAACGGGCCGCCGGTATTCAGCGCTTCGGTCAGGCCAGCCGCTTCAATGGCGGCCAACAGAATGCTGAATTCTTCTTCAAA
Source organism: Anaerolineaceae bacterium (assembly GCA_007693385.1). Classification (GTDB taxonomy): domain Bacteria; phylum Chloroflexota; class Anaerolineae; order Aggregatilineales; family Phototrophicaceae; genus J038. Next base: position 164 of record REDR01000035.1, on the reverse strand, counting down.
CGGCGCTTCTTCCGCGACTTCTTCTACTTCTTCAGCCGCTTCTTCAACTTCTTCGGCGGCTTCTTCGACTTCTTCAACTTCCGGCGCGTCGAGCAATGCACCGGTCATGCCATCAACGCCGGTGTCCAGCTCGCCGGACTGCAACAGCGCGAAGATTTCTTCGA
>REDR01000087.1 GCA_007693385.1 Anaerolineaceae bacterium | reverse complement strand
CAAGGGATTGGATAGATAGCGATTTCAACGGCGCGAATCAACCGGTTGTCGGTGTGTTGTGGTATGAGGCGATGGCATATGCCGAATGGCGCGGATGTCGTCTGCCGACTGAGGCCGAATGGGAATATTCAGCGCGTGGCCCGAATAGTCTGATCTATCCATGGGGCGATGAATTTGACGGTGACAATCTGGTTTACTGGGGAAATTCCAATGATCGTACAGCGAATGTCGGTAGTCGTCCTGCTGGCTCATCATGGGTAGGTGCATTGGATATGAGCGGGAATGTGTGGGAATGGACGAGTAGCCTATTTGAACCATATCCGTATGATGTGGATGATGGCAGAGAGAACGTGAGTTCTATAATGCGCCGGGTGTTGCGGGGTGGCTCATTCCTCATTGTATCACCCGGCCTACGGGCGACGGCTCGCAACTGGGACTATCCGGATGGCGTGAGCATCTACTTCGGATTTCGGTTATTGTGTGTGTCATTAAGGTAACCGTAGAGCGCGGCTGGGGCATCGATTATACCATTTACGGACATCAACGACAGATTTGGCTCATTGACATCGTGGCAATACGTCCGGACTGGCGAGGAAATTAAAGATGACTGATATTCATAACAGGAGAATTTTATGAGCTATGCAATTCTCATCCGCCACTCCATATCGCTACAAGAAAAGGCGCGTTCGGCTCATCACTGGTCGTTGACTGATGCTGGACGAATGCGCTGTGATGCACTTGCACAGCGTCTGCGCGGTTACGACATCACCAGATATATCAGTAGCGATGAGCCAAAAGCGATCCAGACTGCACAGCAGGTAGTGGGGCATTTGAAAGGTGATCGGACATCACCGATGATTGATCGCCGATTGCGTGAAACTACCAGAGAAACAGCCCCTTACTTTGAAAACGTAGACGAGTTTCGAGCTAATATTCGGCGGGCGATGTATTCACCTGATGAGCTTCTGTTCGGGGAAGAAACCTTCAAGGATGCGCTTACGCGCTTCTCGGCAGGTGTGGCCGATCTGGTTATGGATGGCAAGTCTGGCAGTCTCGCTATGTTCACGCATGGCACGGTGATGTCGTTATACATCGCACAGCAGACCGGACTGGATGCTTTTGGTATATGGCAATTGTTGGATATGCCATCATTCGCAGTATTCAGGCTACCATCACTTGAAATCTGCGAAATCTGTTTCTCAGTCAACACGATATTCTGAGGCGCGACTATTGAATGTTGTCGTATGCCAGCGCGGGCTATGCGATGTTGGTGGACAATCTCGGCCTGTGCAATGCAACGGCTTTCACGGCGAACAGGGCATGATTGCTAGCCAACACACTGACGGCTTATCTATTCGCATAGTCATGCAGAAACAGACAGTAGATTTAATAGAATATATTTTTCTCAATCAATCCGATTGACGTATCTGGAAGCGACGGGCGATATATAGTATCGCAATACCTTCTCGATATGCTCGCCTCTGACCAGTTTCTCCGCCCACGTTTCGATTGGCCCGCCAGCCAACCCGTATAACTTCATCCGGTGACGAAACGCGGCGCGAGATAATCCGCCTGTAGCGCGATGATTTCGTCCAGCAGGCTTTCCGCCAGCGATAGCGACACGATCAACGGATTAGCCGCCAGTGCCCGCACCAGATCGCGCCGGTCGCCTTCCCAGATCGCGTCGGCGGCGCATCGCTGGTACTCGGCCAGCATGTGCAACAGCCCGACCACATCCGACGGGAGCGCGGGCTGTACCAGTGGCGTCGCGCCATCCGCTTCGAGACGGGCGGGCACTTCAACGATGCGTTCCGGCGCGAAATCCGGCAACGCGGAGCGATTGGGCACGTTCAGCGTGTGGATGCTGGCAGACCGCGTGACCAACCCGCGCAGGACATCCACCGCCATATCGCCGAAAATCGAGCCGCCGCGCACATGCGTCAGGCGTGGCGGTTCGGCTTCGATCTGCTCCTGAAAGTGATGATAATAGCCGGGCAAATCGTCCATGATAGCCTGCCCGCGACTGCGTGGCGCGGCCTGTGCTTCGCGAACGGTTTCTTCGCGGTAGTAGTAATATTGCATGTAGCTGTTCGGCAGGCGGTTGAATTCACGCGCCAGCCGGAATTGTCGCTTAACCCGCGCCGAGACATCAGGCCGCGCCATCACCGCCGGATAGTGACGGTTCATCACCTCAATGCCGTCTTCGCCGTCGATGGTGAAGCGCACGCTCCACGTCGCATGATTCAGCCCGACGGACTCCAGCACGAACGATTCCGGCGTGAAGCCTAGCGCGTCGATAATCTTATGCTGGTCGTCGTTGCTCTGGTCGCAGATGCTAATGCACGGTATATCGCTGAAGCGCGTCACCGCTTCGGCGACGATTTGCGTCGGATTGGTGTAATTGACCAGTACCGCATCCGGCGCGAATTGACGGATGTCGTCCAGTATGCGCCGGATAACCGGCAGAGTACGCATGGCGAAGAAGAACCCGCCTGCGCCGATGGTCTCTTGACCGATGACGCCATGCTTCAACGGGATTAACTCGTCCTGAGCGCGGGCAGGAAACCCGCCTTGCCGGAAGGTGGTCAGCACATAATCCGCCGATTGAATGGCGGATTGCTGATCGTCGTGGCGGGTGATGTGCAGATCAACACCGGCAGACTCAACCATGCGCTGGCCGAGTTGATGCACAATCGCCAATTCCGGCGCGGCGATGTCCATGAGGGCTAGCTCCGCACCGGCGAACGAGTCCGCGTGCTGGATGAAAGCGTTAATCAGGCCGGGTGCGTAAGCGCTACCCCCGCCTATGATCGCAATTTTGATAGCCATTGTTCTACATCCTCTCGTGTCGGTGTGCCCGTCGCGCCACCGGCGACAGTTGTCGTCAGTCCGCCACAGACCACGCCGTAGCGCATACATTCCTCAATCGGATGGCCGTTTATCAGCCCGTAGATGAAGCCCGCATCGAAAGCATCGCCCGCGCCGGTGGTGTCTACCGGTTGCACGGTCAGCGCGGGGACGTGCGCTTTCATGCGCTGGCCGTGCGCGAACGCGCCGTTCGCGCCGTCTTTCATGATGATCGCACCGTAAGGCATCAAAGCGATGCCATCGCTCAGCGCTTTGTCGGCGTCTTCCGTCTCCATCATGTAGCATAGTTCGGAGCGACTGGGCAAGAAGTAGTCGAGATCGTTGAGCATCTCGCGCAGGCGCGGATCGCGCAACGCCACCTCATCCCATCCCGGATCCATCGAGACCGTCGCTTCGATTTCATGCGCGATACGACAAGCATCGGGTGCGTCGAAGGCCGCCAGAAAACTGCCGATGTGCAGATGGCGCGGGCGGTGTTGCGCTAAGATCGCCCGCAGATCGTGCGCGGTGTGCGGTTGCTCGAATCGCGTGATGAAGGCGCGATCATGCGGGAAGGACAGCGCGACGGTCAATTGTGGTAAGGGGTGCGGATGCTCACGGATGAGGGCGCGGTCAATGTGCAGGTCATCCAGCATCCCGCGCATGATCTGGCTGAACGGATCGTCGCCTAAATCGGCGATCAAGCCGACGCGCACGCCGAGTTTCTGCAATCCCGCCGCGACGATGGCGCTACCGCCGGGCGCGACGGTGAAATCCCCCGCGAATATCTCCGTGCCCAGTTCCGGCAGGCGATCAAGATCGGTGAAGATCAAATCACAGAATAGCGGCCCATACACCAGCACATCATATTGATTCATGATGGCTTGTTTCCCGTTAGCTGTACGAGTGCGTCGTGATAATAAGGCGACGCCACCGGGCCGCGCAATAGCGGGTCGTCGGTCTGGCGCATCCAGTCCAGCAAGCGCTCGCGCAGATCGCGCTCGATGTCGTGATAGGTCGGATTTCCCGCCACGTTATTCATCTCGTGCGGGTCATCGCGCAGGTCGTATAGCTCGAACGGCGGGCGCTCGATGGTCAGCAGGTCGATCATCTGCGGGTAAATCGCGCTGTGACGGATGTCCGCCGGAACGTTCGTAACGTCTACTTCAGCGTTCCATATCAGCTTATAGCGTTCGGTGCGGATGGCGCGTTGTGGCTCATAGGCGGTATGGAACGTCTTTTCGGCGAAGATCGCTTCGCGTTGCTGGTATTGCCCGCCGGTCAGCAACGGCCAATAACTCCTGCCGTGTATATCGTCCGGCGCATCGAGTCCCAGCCACTCTAAGATGGTGGGCACCAGATCAACATGGCTCACCGGCTCGGTGATGACTCGCCCGCCATTCAAGCCGAGAGACGGCGCGAACATAATCAGCGCGGTTTCCAGCCCGGGATCATACAGCGTGCATTTAGCGCGGGGCATCGCCAGCCCGTGATCGGTGGTGAAGATCAGCCATGTGTCATCCAGTAGGCCGCGCCGTTTGAGCGTCGCCACGATGCGCCCGACGCCATCATCCATCGCCCGTATCATCCCGTGCAGTTCGCCGAATTCCTGACGGGCTTCCGGCGTATCCGGGATGTAAGGCGGTAGCGTTGACGGCGCGTTTTCCGGCGGGAACAGCTTAAATCCGCCAGCGTCATCACGGTGCGGCTCGAAGAGACCGACATTCAAGAAGAAGGGGCGGGTGTGGTCGCGTTCCAGAAAGCCCACCGCCTGCTCGGCAACATCAGGCGCGAGATGGGCGGGCAGAACGTCGTCGAAGCCTAACCGTTTGATGTCGCCTTCGTTCGCATGGGTGACGTGCTGGCTACCGGCTAATGCGGTATGGTATCCGGCATTTTGCAGATACGCGGCCAGATGCGTTTGATCGTCGTTCAGGCTCCAGTTGAAGGGCGCATGTGCCAGCCCCATCATGCCGTTATGATGCGGATAGTATCCTGTATAGAGCGCCGCCCGACTCGGGCTACATTGCGGCGACGTGCAGAAGCCATTCTCAAAGCGCACGCCATCTTCTGCCAGCGCGTCAAGCGCCGGGGATGGCACGTCCGCCCGTCCGTAACAGCTTAAATGCCGCCCGAGATCATGGCAGTCGATCATCACGATATGGGTCATAATTAGCCTTTCACTGCACCCGCCGTCAGACCGGCCACGATGCGATTCTGGAAAAGCAACACCAGAACAACAAGCGGGATGGTGACGACCATCGCCGCCGCCATGATCTCCGCAATCGGTTCTTGCTCGGAGAATTGGCCGGAGAATTGCGCGATGATGACCGGTACGGTCTGCGCGGTTGGTTTAGTCGCTGTGAAGTTCAGCGCGAATAGATATTCATTCCACGAGATGACGAAAGCCAGCAGGCCAGTCGTCACCAGTGCGGGCGCGGTCAGTGGCAATAGGATCAGGCGGAACGTCTGAAAGGGCGTTGCCCCGTCCACGATGGCCGCTTGCTCGATCTCGGCGGGTAAGCCTCTGAAGAAGCTAGTCAGCACCCACACGGTAAACGGCAAAGTAAAGACCGGATACGTGGCGATCAGCGCGAGAGGCGTCCCGAAGAACCCCAGCTCGCGCACGATAGTATACAGGCCGGATAAGATCGAGATAGCCGGAAACATCGTCATGGATAGTACCACGTACAGCAAGAACATGCGCCCCTTGAAGCGTAACCGACCTAGCGCATACGCGGCAAAAGCGCCGACCACCAGCGCTAATAGCGATGTCGCGCTAGAGACGACGGCAGAATTACGCAAGCCAATCAAGAACGTATCATCGCGGAACACGTATTCATAGTTCTGAAGCGTCGGCTGTTGCGGCAGGTAGCGGGCGCTCTGGAATAGTTCGCGCTCTGTCTTGAACGATGTCATAAACGCCCAGTAGAACGGGAAAAGCGCATAGACCGCCACCAGCAAAACCAGCCCATATAGCAGGATTTTCTGTATCGTTTGTAGAATTTGTTTACGTGTCATCGTTGCTCGTCCTCCACGCTCAACATGCGGACGTACATAAACGCGAATATTGAAATCAGGATGAAGATAATCACGCTGATCGCTGACGCATAGCCGTCTAACTGGCGGCTGACCAGCGTTTCGAAGTTATACGTCGCCATCGTCAATTGTTGCCGCCCGAATAGCACGTTGAACAGGTCGAACACGCGCAGGGCGTCCAGCGTGCGGAATACCAGCGCGATGACAATAGCCGGACGCAATAGCGGCAATGTGATAGAGAAGAAGCGCCGCACCGGTCCCGCACCATCCACCGACGCCGCTTCATGTAGGTCTTTGGGGATGGTCTGTAGACCGGCCAGCAATAGTAACGCCATAAACGGCGCGGTCTTCCACACATCAACGATGATGGCCGTCGGTAATTGCAACGATGGCTCGGACAACCACGCACGCGGCGCGGCGATCAATTGCAAGTCCATCAGCACTTTGTTGACGATACCGGCGCTGGTATCTTTGAGCATCAACTCCCACAACCGCGCCGAGACAACCGTCGGAATCGCCCACGGGATCAGCATCACCGCCCGCATCATCCCTCTGCCGCGAAAATGCGAATTGACCACCAGCGCCATCCCCAGACCGATCAACAATTCCAGCGATACGGAGACGACGGTAAATATCAAAGTGGTGTTGATACTTCGCAAGAAGTCGCGGTCACGACTGCTGACCGCCAGCGAACGATTATCACTCAAGGGCAGGGGGATATTCCAGACGGTGCGGTAGCCATCGGTCAGCAAATCGCGGTCAATCGATTCCCAGCGCACCGTCCCGTTAGGTCGTATCGAACAGCCGTCCGTCTCCTCATCAATGCGACACGGCACACGGTCAAAGCGGATGCTGAGTAGCTTGCTATAGTTTTCCAGCCCGACGAACTGCGGGATAGCTTCCCCCGCGAAGCGCTTATCGGTCAAACTGCGGATGAATGTCTGTTCCAGTGGCCGCGCCGCCACCAGCACGAAGATGACCAGCGTCGGGATGAGCAAATTCCACGCGAGGCGCGTCTCGCGGGCGATCAGCAAATCTTCGCCCCTGAATTCGCGCTCGACGTTGACGTGCATCCAATACCACACGCCCCCCGCAATCAGCAGACCGGCGAAGTAGGGGATGATCTGTTGTAGCAGGTTACCGACTACGACGGATTCGCCCCGTAAATTGGCGGTGTGTATCGCGTTGTAGACTGTCAACAGAATCAGGATACCCAGCCCGATTGTCAGCCAGAGTAGCGCCACCTTCGCCCAGTGTGCGGTGCGGATGTTGGCGTCGCGCAGTTGGAAGCCGATCACGATGAAAAATCCGCCCAGATAAAAGAATAAGCCGGGCACAATCATGCCGAATTGCTCCAGAAATGCCAAGACAACCGACGGGCGCTCCGGTCTTTCGGGGGTGGGCGTCCACTCTAACGCCACGCGGATCAGATCATCGTGCCACACGTTATAGATGAAATAGGCAATAGCTGATACGCCGATGACGATCATCATGGCGCAGATCAAATAAATGCGGTTTGAAATAGGGGGTGGCTTGCTGGCGGTGGCTGGCGTCTCACCCGATGTCGTGTTGGCCGTCATGATGACTCCATAAAAATCTAAGTTAGAGTTTATGCAGTAAGTAGTGATGCGGGCGGGAACACGCCCGCCCGCATCGTGTTGAGTCTATTCACCGAATAGATCGAGCAAATCCAGTTCCAGCAGTTCTAGCGCGGTGTCCGCGTCTTCGCGTCCGGTCAGGATGTCGTGGATCGCGCTGAAGTACAGCGTCGAAACCGCGTTATACTGGTCACGGGCGAAGTTGGACGGGCGAGCGGTGGTGATCTCTACAATGTCCGGGCTGGCGAAAGGCATCGCGGTCTGGATGTCTTCATCGTCGTACAGTTCCAGCGCCGCCGGTGGTGATGAGGTGTCGATGGCGTAGAACTTCTGATTCTCGACACTGGTCATGTAGACGACGAAAGCGGCGGCGGCTTCGGGGTGGTCAGAGTAGCGCGACACGGCCACATGCCAGCCGCCCAGCGTTGAAGCACCGATGCCGGAAGCGCCCGCCGGAAGCGGCGCAACGTCAAACGCGGGGATGTCTTCGCTCTCGGCGCTGGTCACGTAAGCATACGGCCAGTTACGCATGAAAGCGGCGTTACCGGCGTGCCACACGCCACGCGCATCTTCTTCCGCGTAGCTGACGACACCGGGCGGGCTGATGGTGCCAACCCAGCTCGCGGCACGCTCATAGGCGTTGATGGCGGCTTCGCTGTTAATCAGGATTTCGCCATCCGGCGTCAGGAAGTTGTCGCCGGTCTCGGAGACGTGCCACTCTAGCGCGTTGGTGGTCAGGCCTTCATAGGCGTTACCCTGCCACACATAGCCCCAGAATTCGCTGTTACCTTCGGCGCGTTCGCCTTCCTGAATCACCAGCGCCATTTCTTCCAGCTCTTCCCATGTGGCCGGCGGCGCTTCAAAGCCGTATTTCTCCAGCAGATCGCTACGATAGTACAGCATACCGAAGCCGATACGAAGCGGCAACGCGACCAGACGCTCGTCAATGGTGTTGTTCTCGATCAGTGCCGGTAGTTGTGCGTCAACATGCGCTTGCGGCGCGATGTCGCTGAGGTCGATCAGGTGCTCGGCGAGCTGGCCGGGCCAGATCACATCGACGCGGATCACGTCAAGGTCACTGCTCTGTGCCTCGAAGCCGACCAGATAGAACGCCAGCAAGTCGGTCACGTCCGCCGCGCCCGGGTTGCGCTCTACGGTGATATTGGGGCATAGTTCCTGAAAGCGGGCGATGGTGTCCGCTTCGGCCTGCGGGTGACTGCCGACCGGATCGCCAAAGAAGCTAATGGTCACTTCTTCGTCGGTGCCACAATCGAAGCCTTCGTCGTCCTGTGCGCTAACCAGCATGGCGGAAGTCGCCATCAGCGCGATCATCAAGCTGAAAAAGAGTAATTTACGCATGTTTCATCCTTCTCTTCTAATAAACAATGCTCTTGCGATTTGATCGTGTACACATTTCATCTCTATAATGGCTATACCTTTCTACTTCTCCTTTGCTTTCTTTCTACACCGCATCGCCAGCCGACATCATCGAACGACACCAGCCGACGTAGGATGTCGCTATTTGTCCGCCGTGCCCGCTACCCAGACAGGCGAACTCCACGCCCATTGATCGTTTTTCTGCCGAACGCGCACATAGTACCAGTCGCGTTCGGTTGTGTGCCGGTGATGGGTGAATGCGAAACGTTGGGTATACTCGTGGCGGGGCACGGCACGATGCAAACAGATGGCGGGCGATACAAAGCCGCCGGTGTAAAATGTGCGCGATCCGGTGGCTAGTTCGGCGATATTGAGCGTCTGTGTCTGCCCGTTGAATTGCACGGTTATCTGTGTTTCGGCGGTGGCGTCGATTTCTAGCACAAATCCTTCGGTGGCCGCCGAATGCAGAGAGTGATTCTTGCGCGTGCGCGTGCGAAGATGCACGCGATTTTGCTCGGGAAAGGTCAATTCACTATAGGCGAATTGATCGTCGTTCGGCTCGGCTGTCGGGCTGTATCCGCGTAAGCGTGGCTCGACATCACGGAGCAGGCCGTTCTCGACTTGCAAGGCGACATCCCACGCGAACGGCTCGTGCTGTTCCGCCCAGCCCATCTCGACGTACACCTTATAGCGCCCGTCCATGCCGGACGCCGGTTCGTCATGTAGCGGGCTGTGGCGGTGAATAACACGGTTATTGTGTAATACTTCGATGTAGTCGATGGTATCGCCGCCGCACACGCTGACATCAATCCAGCGCTGATCGTCCGGCGGGCAGATAGCGCCCATCACCGCGCCGTTGAGCGTGAAATCAAGCGCGATGCGATCACCACTCAGCGCGTAGGTGCGGCGCTGGCGGATGGCATCCCATATCGCCGGACGTGTCAGCGACTCAGCCAGCACGCCCATGCGCCCGTAGCCGTAGCTACCCGGAAAGGCGTTATGATGATCGGTAGAGCCGACCACGCCGAACACGTTCCCCTGTGCCCAGCCATATTGCGCGGTGCTGTGTTCGTGGCGCGGCCCCATCGAATGCAGATAAGGATACGGCCCTTCACTGCTCTCTGATAGGCCGTGAAACGAGAAAATCTCCGCCACCGGCGAGAATTCATCGTTGAACGCCGCCCAGTTGATGCCGCGTGAGCCTTGACGGTAGCCGATGTGATGCGGGATCATGAAAGCGGGACGGCCAGCAGACCGCAACGCATCGCGCAGGGCGGGTAAATCCGGCGCGTCGATAATCGGGCAATCGTCGCCCTGCTGGTAGTACACGCAGTAATCGCCGTATTCGATGGAGTGCCATTCAAAGCTGGGGAAGGTGATGAAACAATTTTCTTCATTATACTGTTCCATCGTCTGTAAATAACCGGGCCAGTTGGCCTGTGCCCGTAGAAAGCCCTGCCGGTGATAATCAATCAGATATTGCAGGGCGGGATCATCTGCTGGTAAATCCGGCCAGACGGCATGAACGGTCACGCTGACGAAATCCAGTTGCAGGCGAGCGTTAGACAGCGCATCCTGTAGTGTGCCGTGACCGTAGCTGACGCCGCAATGGTTATGAATATCGCCGAAATACGCTTTTAATCCGCTTTTAGAAGCATCTGCTCTGGATGACATTTTCATCTAGCCGTTTCTGTAATAAGATGTTTTTCGCAATAAAAATTCTTTGTATTGATCTCAACTCCTTTTTATTATACCTTTTATAAAAGATTTGTCAAAAGATTGGTTGGATTGCATGACATATCTATCGATTCTCAAAAATCTACAGTCTAACGCGCTCTCGCTGGCTGACCTGCAAGCGATGACGAATGTTAGTTTGCCCACTTTGCGGAAGTCGGTGCAGGAGTTGACGGCGGGGCGCTGGATTCGCGTCATCGGGCAATCAGAAGCTAACGGCGGACGTCCCGCGATGCTGTTCGGTTTGGATTCGCGTTACTTCGCATTGCTGGGGGTGCATTTGCAATTGCCCGGGATGCGGATGATCCTCACTGACTTAAACGGCGACGTACTCGACGAACGCGAAGCGCACACACAAACACAGCCGACGCCCGATGAAGCATTACAGGCGATCATCAACTATGCGGAAGATGTGCGCTCACGCTTCGCGGAGCGCAAGATTTTAGGCGCGGGGATCGCGTCGCCCGGCTTCACGCATCCCGAAACCGGCGAGATCATCCGCGTGGGGCGCGTGGCGGGCTGGGATAATTTCCCGATTTGCCAGCGCCTCAGCGCCGCGCTGGATATACCGGTGCAGATCGCCAACGATGTTGATTGCATGGCGTTCGCGGAATTTCGGGCGACAAAAAGATCATTCGCGGATAATCTGGCCTATATTGGCTTTGATGAAGGCGTCAAGATCAGCATGTTTCTGAATGGGGAGCTATATAAGGGATTCTTCGGCAATGCCGGACTCATTTCCAGCCGCCTGCTAAATGTGCCGGATGGCGCTCTGACGGCGGAGGAACAATCCCGCGTGATGACTTTAAGCGGCATTAACCAGCTTTTCGAGCAGAAAGTGACGGCGTTGCCCGCAGACAAGCGCGAGATATACGCCGCGATATTGGCGGCGAATTATCGGCGGCGTCCGCAGTTAATTCTAGCGCGGGCGGGCGACGGTCTGCCGGTCTGCCGCGAGATCGTGTTGATGTTAAAGCAAGTGCTGGCGACAGCTATCGCCAATGTGATACACACCATCCAGCCGGATTTGATCGTGGTTGGTGGCTTGCTTAGCGCATTGCCCGCGCCATCGTTCGCCGGACTGGAAGCCACCATCCGCGATCTATTGCCCGATCTATTCGCCAACCATGCCCGCATTGAGCAATCGCGCACTTACACGCACAACAGCGCGGCACAGGGCGCGAACTACCACTTCATGGAGAATTATCTCCTGCGTGAGCCGTTCAATCCGGTCATGCCATAAGCGTCGGTTAGTGGCGCAGGAAGGATAATTTCGCATGGCATCAACGCATAATTTCCATGTGATGACCAAGCCACGCGGCGCGATATGCAATCTGGATTGTCAGTATTGCTATTTTCTGTCGAAGGAGCGCCTGTATCCTGATAGCGACTTTCGCATGAGCGAGACATTGCTGGAAGCGTACACGCGACAATATATCGCGGCACAGGACGTATCACAGGTCACTTTCGCATGGCAGGGCGGCGAACCGACTCTGATGGGGCTGGATTTCTACCGGCAGGCGGTGGGCTATCAGCAAAAATACCGCAAAACCGGCATGACCATACACAACACCCTGCAAACGAACGCGGTAACGTTGACGCCGGAATGGTGCGAATTTTTCAAGGCGCACGACTTTTTGATCGGCGTCAGTCTGGACGGCACACAGCCGCTACACGATGCCTACCGTGTCGATAAAGGCGGTCAGCCAACATTCAAGCGGGTGATGGCCGGTATTGATCTGCTACAAAAGCACGGCGTCGCGTTCAATGTGCTGACCACCGTCCACGCCGCCAACGTTGACCACCCGTTGACCGTGTATCGCTTTCTGCGCGATGAAATCGGGGCGGATTTCATGCAATTTATCCCCATCGTGGAGCGCGATAACCTGACCGGCTTTCAAGAAGGCGATCGCGTGACCGAGCGTAGCGTGACGGCGGCGGGATACGGCATGTTTTTGATCGCCATATTTGATGAATGGGTGCGGCGCGATGTCGGGCGCGTGTTCGTGCAGATTTTCGATGTGGCGTTGGCCGCGTGGTTGGGAGAGAGCGCGGGGCTGTGTATCTTCGAGGAAACATGCGGCACAGCTTTAGCGCTGGAGCATAACGGCGATGTGTACAGTTGCGATCATTACGTCGAGCCGCGCTATAAGCTGGGTAATATCGTTGATGTCCCGCTAGAGGAAATCGTCATCAGTGACCGACAACGCGCCTTCGGTGAAACCAAGCGCGATTCTTTGCCGGATTATTGCCTGCAATGCGACGTGCGCTTTGTCTGTAACGGCGGTTGCCCGAAAAATCGCTTCATCGAAACGCCGGACGGTGCGCCCGGCCTCAATTATCTGTGCGCCGGTTATCAAGCGTTCTTCCGGCATATTGATGGCGCGATGCGCTTCATGGCACGCGAGATCAAAGGGGGGCGGCCACCAGCTAGCATCATGTACCACATCGCGCAGGCCGAGAAACAACGGGCGGCCAACTCACCGAAACCCCGTCGCAACGAACCATGCCCGTGTGGTAGCGGGCGCAAATTCAAACATTGTCATGGTCGCCGAAATTGAGCGGGTGTGGCACACGCCCTTATGCTTTGCCTGCTATGACATGGACTTTATTCATCGTCGTTGCCATGCGGCGGACCACCTGCATGAGGCGGCTTCGTCGTCTTCAGTTTCGACGTTTGTCGAGCCGTCCATGTCGGTGATGGCGTGCAGGCGACGACCTTCGCCGCGATTGCTGGTCAGCCGTTCGTCAATGCCGTGCGCGACATCGCGCTAGCCGAGAAACCTACGGCTAGCGTCGGGTCTATCATGATCTGTGTGAACAGGGGATCGCTCACCGCGTCAATCTGCTCCCAACCGATGCGAAGCCAGCCGCGCTCGCGGCAATTTTTCATAGTGTAGACGCTGGGTATCGGGTTGCCTGCGGGCGGCGCTTCTCAGCCGCCCGAATTTTCAAGCGCTTGTCTGTCGATAATGAGTGCTTGAAAGTCATCATCATCCGATTTAACCGGTGTCTCCCATCGGGCGATACCGGCAAGGCGCTCTTCGCGGATTTCTAACTCAAATCCTTGCAGGCGTTCAAGATTTTCACGAGCAATTCCGGCAAGCTCAAGACGTTGTTCTAGTGGCGATGTGCCCGTTTCTTGCGCTTTGGACCGTTTCGGAAACCAGCCTTGTATACGTTCCAGTGGGTTACGGCTATCCAGCATAGATAACGCCTGTGTATTCCAAAAATCGCGGCGCATTTCGTGTAAAAAATCACGATAAGATGCAACGGTTAGGCGTTGATCTTTGAGCCAAAGCTGTAAATCGATGAATTGGTTTACTGCCTCATCAGATAATGACGCATGTAAAAACAGCGCCGGATAACGACCGATGATCTGCTCGATGATATGATGGGTTTGTGCTTCAAAAATTTGCACATCTTTTTTGAGGTCTAGCAATGCGAGATCACGTTGTCCCAGACGTAGATAACAACGCACGCGCAAAGCCGACATCTGCATGGCTTGTGTGAGGAAAGCCATTTGATCGCTTGCATCTGTTGTTTTTTCGATGTCGCGCAGAAGTTGTTGTTCCGCTTCATACAATCCGTCCTGAGCCGCGCTGAACCGTGCCCTGATGACCTCTATATCTTGAGAGGTAAGGACATCACGGGCGGCACGGATTGCCACACGTCTTTTTGCCAGCCGGTCTCGCTTGAATTCGTCCTTGATACTGCTGATCTCATCACTGATGATGTTGAGCTGTTCGTTAATTCTAACGGCCCTTATTGTCATCAATGTGAGATTGAGGAGCAGAGCGGATCGTCCGGCAAGCGACAACAAATTCTGACCTGCCGAAACGCTAAAAATTTGATCAATGGGATTACTTGTCTGGCTCATTGCCGAGCCATCGCGTAGCCATGCAACAACCTGTTTGGTCTGCGAATCGCGCACAACGCCCCCGATTCGCTCAAGCGAACCGCTTGTCATGCCCTGATGAATTTGTGCTGGAACTTCAAAGACGACATCGAGCGTTTTCATAAGCTGATTCTCGTTTACTATGGTTTTTTCACCGATTCGGTAATTTGCTTATGATTATGCCGTTAATTCTGCATCCGTGCAATGAGAACCCCGCATCTACGAGATGGCATTTCTCGCGTGGTGCGCGGAAGCCGATAGACGCCAAAAGCTCCCAGAAGAAAAAGCGGCCTGCTACACAGCAGGCCATTAAATCATCCTGAACCTGAACATCGT
>REDR01000132.1 GCA_007693385.1 Anaerolineaceae bacterium | reverse complement strand
GGCTTCAAACGGCGGTACATGCGTTTGTACACGCCACGATACAGCGCATCATAGCGGGCGTGGGTGGCGGCGTCCGGCTGGAACGTGTCGCGGATACGCACCATCGCCCGCACCGCGTCGGCATAATCGGCATAGAACCCCATGCCCACCGCGCCGTTGATCGCCGCGCCCAGCCCGCTCGTCTCGTAGGTGTGCGGACGGCTGGCCGGTAGATTGAAAATGTCGGCCGTCAACTGCAACGCGACATCACTCTGCGATCCGCCGCCACTGACGCGCAACTCGGTGATCGGCGTCCCGCTTCGCTTGACGATGCGCTCCGTCGCTTCACGTAGCGCGTAGGCGATGCCCTCCAGAATGGCGCGGTAGATGTGGGCGCGGGTGTGGACATCCCGAAAGCCGATGATCGCGCCGCGAGCCTCCGGGCCGGGCACGCGCACTCCGGGCGTCCAATACGGCTGTAACACCAATCCCTCACTGCCCGGCGCGATGTCGCACACCAGTTCATCGAATAGCGCTTCCGGCGCGATGCCGCGCTCGGCGGCGATGCGTTCTTCGTGCTGGCCGAACTCGCGCTTGAACCAGCTCACCATCCAGTACCCCCTGAAGATTTGCACCTCCAGACTATAGCGGCCCGGAATCGCGGCGGTGTAGGGCGGAATCGGCGGCGTGACTTCGATATAGCGCTGGTGCGTGGTGTTGATGGTGGCCGTCGTGCCATAGCTGAGCGCCCCCAGATGCGGCGCGATGCACCCGCTACCGAGAATCTCGCACGCTTTATCCGCACCGCCCGCCACCAGTGGCAAGCCAACCGGCAGGCCGGTATGTTCGGCGGCGATGGCGTGTATCGCGCCGATGACCGCACCGGGCGCGGCCAGTTCCGGCAGATGGCGCGGCTGGATGGCGAAGCCTTGCCACATCCACGAAGTTTCCGCCGCCCACGTCTGTTTCTTCTGGTTGAAGGGCACATAACCGACTTGCGCCGACGTGCTATCGACGTAGCGCCCGCATAGCTGGTGAATCAGATAGCCACTGAGCAACAGAATCTTGTGGCTACGACGCATGATGTCCGGCTGATGTTGCAGAAGCCAGTTGGCTTCGGCGTTCTCGCGTACATAGCGGACGGTCTGCGACGCCCGCCCCAGCGCGAACAACAAGCGCCATTTGCGGCTGATCGGCGAGAGTTGGGTGGCGCGACGCCGATCTAGCCAGATGATGGCCGGGCGTAACGGTTGCCCGTCCGCGCCGACGTTGACCACCGTGCCGCGCTGGGTGGTCAGCACACAGCAGGCCAGCGCCCCGCGCTCGACATCGGGCTGAACCCATAGCTGGCGGCACGCTTGCCCCACCGCGTCCCAGAATACGCCGGTATCTTGCTCCGCCCAGCCCGGATAATTGGAATAATACGGCTCGATGTGAACCTGTGATCGGGCGACGATGCGCCCGTGCAGATCAAAGACCAGCGCCCGCACGCTCTGCGTGCCGACATCAATGGCGAGGATGGTATCCGGTTGGTCAGATTTCATGGTCGGCGGATGATCTTAGCGGAACAGCTTATACAGCATCTCGACCACCACCCGTTTAACGTCATTGCGATTGGTGGCGCGGCACGGCATGACATGGATGAAGTCCGGGATGCCCAGACCGAGCCGGATGTCGTCCGCCGACCATGCGCCGTCAAGGTCTTGCTTGTTCGTCACCAGAATGCACGGTGTATCGGGGTGGTTGTAATGCACCACTTCCAGCAGGGCGACCAGCGCCCCGAAGTATTCCGGACGGGCGCTATCACACATGACGATGATGCCCGGCACGCTGATATGCTCGATCAAATCGCGCAACCAGACAAAGTCGAATTGACGCAGGCGGGGCGGCTCCAACAATTTCAGTTGCAGTTGCTCATCGACGCTGACATCGCCACAATACCAGCCCTGCGCGTCGCGCACGTTGGTGCTGATGTTCTGGACAAACGTCGATTTTCCCGATTCTGGTAAGCCGGTGATGAGTAGTTCGATGACCTGCGGTATAACGGCAGTCTGCATGATGAGCTTTTCCTATAAAAAATAACCCTTGCGTTTAATATATACTCATTCAGGGGGGGTGTCAAATAGATCGCGTTGGCGGCGATGCGGTTCGTTTTTTGGAATATTGTGTTGTCGGGCATTGTGTGTGTGGGCGCTACGCCCCTACGAGATTCTCGTTGTGTGTGTCGGGGCGCAATGAATTGCGCCCGCGTGGATCGCGTTTACGGTTTGTCCATCCATTCCGGCGTGGGGGTGATGTCGTCCGCCGGACGGCTACCGGCATCATCCAGACCGCTGTCGGATAGCAGATGGGCAGGCTCGACGGTCATATCGGCCTCGCACAACATCTGACAACTGAGGCGCACATCGCCCAGCAGGTCTTTATCTTTCAGCTTGTCATACTCCGCGACGGTCATCCGCGCCGGTTCGCCGTCATGGACGGTCACGCGGCAGGTCGTACATTTGGCATTGCCGCCGCAACGGTGCAGGATGTCGATGCCGTTATCGACCAGCGCTAAAGTTAGGCGTTGGTCGGGGCTGGCGGAAAATTCGGCGGCGATGGCGTCGCCTTTGCGAACGGTGATCTTTGGCATGTTTGCTTCCTCTCGTCTGTCGTTAGTTCGCGGTTATTGTGCCGCAACAAGCTGAGATTATGGTTAACGCCGTGCGTATCCCCCGCGCAATCTTTAAGCGGATACACAGCAAAAAACCGCCGGATTTCATTGACAGGCGCGGCGCATAGACTTAAAATAGATGACATGGTGCATAAAAGTTTCGTTCAATTAGCTCTGGAGCACGCGATGTTCTCGTTGCGTTCCTGTACGGCCTGTCAGCATAGGGGATAACCGCTAGCATCTGACAGGTCACATAAGATAACCAAAACCGACCAGTAAAACGACACGTCAAGCGCGGCGTTATCCCGATACAGCATGTGTATTCGGGCAGAACGGCGCTTTTTGTTTTGTCCGTTTGACTGGTCTTTTCGTTTTTAACGTTCACCAATCAAAACCAGATCAGGAGATTGTAATCGTTATGACTTCTGCATTTCGTGATATGAGCCAGCCCGCCGTCCATCCCGCGCCCCCTGTTGAGGCCATCGCGCCGACTTCGCTGGAATGGCAAATCGGCAACACGCCGTTACTCAGTTTCAAGCGTATCACCGCGCACCTGCCGGAGAACGTCACCGTGCTAGCGAAAGCCGAATGGACGAATCCGGGCGGGAGTGTGAAAGACCGCGCCGCCTTGCAGATCATCCGCGAAGCGGAGCGCGACGGCTTGCTGAAGCCCGGGCGCATTATCCTTGATAGCACCAGCGGCAACACCGGCATCGCCTACGCCATGATCGGCGCGGCGAAGGGCTACCGCGTCAAGCTGTTTTTGCCAGCCAACGCCACGCCGGAGCGCATCGCCATCTTACGCGCTTACGGCGCTGATCTGGTGCTGACCGATCCGCTAGAGGGCAGTGACGGCGCTCTGCGCGAAGCGCGGCAACTGGCCGCCGCCGAGCCGGAACGCTATTTCTACGCCGATCAATACAGCAATCCGGCCAACTGGCACGCGCATTACTACGGCACCGCGCCGGAGATATGGCGGCAGACAAGCGGCACAGTCACGCACTTCGTCGCCGGACTGGGCACATCGGGCACGCTGATGGGCACCGGCAAGCGCTTAAAAGAATACAATCCGGCCATCCGCGCAATCTCGTTACAGCCGGATTCGCCGTTTCATGGCGTGGAGGGCTGGAAGCACATGCAGACCGCGATGAAACCGGCCATCTATAACGCCGGATTCGCCGATGGTGATGTCGCCATCAGCACGGAGGCGGCGCAGGCGATGGCGCGTCGGCTGGCGCGTGAGGAGGGCTATCTGGTCGGCGTGAGCGCGGCGGGCGCGATGGCCGGTGCGTTGCGCGTGGCGGAGGGGATCGCGGAGCGCGGCGCGGCGGGAGTCGTCGTCACGCTGTTTCCCGACAACGCCTATAAATATCTCAGCGAGTCCTTCTGGACGGATTAAGGCGCGGGCGTCGGTCGATGATATGTAAAACGCCTGTTACGCGGGCGGGCGCTAGCCTTTACCCTCTATCGCGGGCTGTGATAGACTCAGCTTTCAGCGATGGCGATGCTGGCATCGCCCGCGTGTGTTGTTCGGGTTAGGACTCGTATTGCATGGCAATAGAACAACCGATAATCGGCGCGAAGTCGCCGCTACGGGATAGCATGATGTGGCTGGCCGGATTCGGCGTCGCCGCGCTGGTGATGGCTATTCTGCTATCCAGCACGGATAATCCCGCCGCCGCTTTCAGCAATTTCACCACGCGCTTTCTAGGCTTGTTCATCGAGGCGGTGCCCTTCCTGTTGTTGGGCGTGTTCGTCAGTGGCCTGCTGGAAGTGTACGTCACCCGCGAGGACATCGTGCGCTGGTTGCCGCGCAACCCCATTCTAGCGACGGGCGCGGGGGCGCTGATGGGCTTCGTGTTTCCGGTGTGCGAATGTGGCGTCGTGCCGGTGACGCGCCGCCTGTTCAGTAAAGGGCTGGCGATGTCGGTCGGTGTGGCGTTCTTGCTGGCCGCGCCGGTGATGAACCCTATCGTGATGGTCAGCACCTATATCGCTTTTTCCACCGCGCCAAGCGGCACGGAGATCATCATTTTCCGCTTCGTCATCACCGCGTTGATCGCGCTGGCGGTGGGGTTGCTGTTCGCGCTGGCCGCCCGCCCGCACCAGACATTGCGCCCGATGTCGTTGAACGCGCTGGGGCAGGCCGATACCACGCTCAGCCAGCGCCCGCGCACCGTGCGCGAAGGCTTCTACCGTTCGATGCGCGTCAGCGTCAACGACTTCTTCGAGATGGGGCGCTTTCTGGTCATCGGCGCGATGCTGGCGGCGGGGATGCAGACGTTCATCTCGCAGAGCGCGTTACAGGCGCTCGGTGAAGGTCCGTTGCTGTCGGTGCTGGTGATGCAGGCGCTGGCCTTTTTGCTCAGCGTTTGCTCGACAGTCGATGCGTTTCTGGCGCTCTCTTTCACCACATTTTCCACCGGCTCAATTCTGGCGTTCCTGACGTTCGGCCCGATGGCCGACATCAAGAGTATGTTGATGTATCTGGCGGTGTTCAAGCCGCGTGTGGTGGCCTATATGATCCTGTTGCCGTTCCTGATGACACTGCTGATCGGCCTGTGGATTAACTTATTCGCGGCGTTCTAACCGGCGGGCGCGATGGATTAGAGCGCAACTCATCGCGCCGCTACATGAAAATTAGTGTGGAGTACACCCAATGCAATTAGACATCCGACCACAACAAACTCAGATCACCCCGAACGATACGCCGCAGGCGGCCAACCGCGCCGACGACGATAACGGGCGCTGGATGGAGACAGTCAAAGCCGGTGTATTGCTGGGGCTGTGCGGCTATTTCGTCTATAACATCGCTTTCGGCGATCTGGCGAATTACATCAACCTGCGCTTTATGTGGCTGACGTATGTAGCGGTGGCGCTGTTCGGCCTGCTGGGGATTATCAGCGTGATTAGCCTGCTCCGCCGCGACTATAACAACGTGACATCCGACCACACGCTGATTCGCTGGGATGTCATCTTGATTATGGCTTTGCCGCTCCTGTTCGGCACGCTGGTTCCCTCCCAGCCACTCGGCGCGAGTGCGGTGCGCGATAACCTCAACTTCCAGACCGCATCGTTTGGCGTGGTGCAGGTGGCGGAGAAAGACCCGCTAGACCGTAACGCGCTGGACTGGGTGCGGACGTTCGCCCAGCCCGGCATTCACCCCAGCACATTCGACGGGCTAGAGGCCGATTTCGTCGGCTTCATCATCAGTGACCCGACATACCCGCCCGGCCATGTCGTCGTGGCGCGTTCAGTGGTGCGCTGTTGCGTGGTCGATATTGAGGGCATCGGCATCCCGATGGCGTGGGCGGGCGCGGATGACCTGCGCGAAGATACGTGGGTGCGGGTGCGCGGCGTGTTTGAGGCCGGTACATTCATGGATCAACGCACGCCGATTCTACAGGCGACAGATGTCGAGATCGTCCCCCAACCCGACCGGCCCTATCTCTACCCGTGAGGTGATACGCAATGTTACAGACCACACGCGGCGAACGATTCGCGGCGCGTTTAGGCGTCACGCTATTTGATCTGCTGGTGTATCTCATCGTGCTGGTTCTGGTGGCCGCCATCGGCTTGACGGCGGCCTTCGGCCTGACCGATGTCCGCGAGAAAATCATCTTCCTGCAAATGGACGAGCGCAACGTGTATGAATTGTGGATCGCTGATCCGGACGATCCGGCCAGCGCCCAACAAATCACACGCACGGAGGCCGGTGTATGGGACTTCGACGTGAGTGCTGACGGGCAATATGTCGTCTATAGCATGATGGACTACAGCATCGGGGCGCGGGATATTTTTATACTGACGTTGCAGACCGGCGAATCCATTCCGATCACCGATTGCGCCGGAGGCGATGCCGACTGCTACGCGCCGCGCATTCATCCTGATGGCCGCTTGATCGCGTATGAACGCGCATCAATGAATAGCGGGAGCCGGGTGGGAATCGGTGCGCCGCGCATCTGGTTGATCGACCTTGACGCGGGGCAGACCGCCCCACTCGTTGAGGATGCGGGCGGTATGGTGTTGGGCACCGATGCGGTGTGGTCGGATGATGGCAGTCATCTGGCGTTCTACGATAATAGCGGCGCAAATATCATCGTTTATCGCTTCGCGGATGGCTCGTTGCGCGTGGTGGATAGCGGCATGGGCGTCACGGGGGCGCTATCGCCGGATGGCGCGTACCTGATTTACCCTGAAATCAGCATCAATCGCGGCTTTCTGCGCCTGTTCGAGACGGAGACCAACTTGCTCCGCGACGTGACCGACCCGGGCGAATTGGCCGATGAGCAATACGCGGCATGGAGTCCGGATGGGCGCTACGTCGCCATCGGGCGGCGCGTTGGTGATGGGCGCGGCACACAGATTTATCTGCTGGATATATGGAATTTCAACGTCACGCCGTTGTTGATTGACCGGCAATACAACCACAGCGCTTTCCAGTGGAACGCGGAGAGCAACCAGCTTGTGATGACGCGCTTCCGCCTGCTGAATGATGACGGTAGCCTCGCCACCGATAGCACGCAGGAAGCATGGGTTTACAACATCGAGACGCGGCGACTGATCCGGCTATCCGAACCCGGCCAATTCGTGCTGAATCCGCAATGGATCAGCGCGCCGCACCGTATCGCTACGCCTTAGCCGCCGCCCGCCCGTGATTGCAGGCGCGGGTCGCCGGGCGCGACCTCAAATGCCGCCGACCACGGCAGATAATGCGTGAACACGCGATCGGTTCGCGTGCTACCGTCGGCTTCGGTCACGCGGCGGATCACCACCACGTCCATACCCTCCGCCGCCATTTCTACCTGCCGGATTTCACCCAGACTGAGATCGGGATTGCTGATGAATCGTTCCGGCGGGGCGGGCACTTGCGCCCGAATCTCCGGCTCGACTAGCTCCACCGTGCGCCCGATGGATTGGCTGTACAGGTTGAACGTCAGTGTACTCTCGTTCGGGGAAATCACCGTCTCAATCAGCATGTGATGCGGCGTGTCATTGCGGAACTTGAGATCGCGGTCTGGCGACCAGATGGCGGCGTCCAGTCCCGGCCACTGGTTATTCAATTCGTAGTAATGCACGCGGTAGGCGTGCGTGTTGCGCTCGGTGATCCAGTAGCCGCCGTTCAGCGCGGCGCGGAAGATCGTCGTGCTGACCTGACAGATGCCGCCGCCGACGCCGGTCACGGTGTTACCGCCGACGATCACATGCCCATCACGGAAGCCGGATTCATACGTGATGTCGCCGATGTGGTCGTTGAATGAGAACTCGTCGCCGGGCGCGATGATGATACCGTTGAGTCGCGCCGCGCCCTCCGCGATGTTGTGGCGGCGGTTGTTATCACTGCCGTGATAGTACGTGGTGGCGCTACCGATCAACTCGGTGATACCCAGTTCTTCGCCGGATAGTCCGGCGTGGTATTGCGGTTGAACGTAGTTGAACACCATCTGCACGGTACGCGCATCTTCGCTGAATACCGCATCTTGCAGGCGTTCCAGCGTGGCGTTGACGTTGAGCGCCCGCCCCAGTTGCGGCGGCTGGATGGCGACCAGTTGCCGCGTGTTGTTGTCGAAGCGGAAGCGCCCGTCGGCGGGTTCTGTCCGCAGACCGGCGGCCAGTTGATTCAACGCCGCCGCGTAGCCGCTAAGGTCAATCGTCGCGTCGTAGCGGATGGCCTCGTCTGCACCATTGATCGCCCGCACCTGTAACAGCGCGGCGATCTGCTCCGGCGTGATCGTCCACGGGCCGAGCGTCTCGCCGTCTTCGGTGGTGGCGGTCAGATGCACCGGCGCGGATGTCGCCACCTGTACGCTGTGGATGGCGTCCTCCGCGTGCCACACCTGCGGGGCGCTCTCGTGAATGACGAGCGGAATCTCGCCGCCGCCACTCAGCGCCAGCATCCGCGCATTGAGCGTTTCGAGCGTCGCGTCGATGTCTAATGTGCGTCCGGTCTGGCCGGGCGTCACGCTCAGCGCGTAATCATCGCCGACGGTCAGCGCGGAGTCTTGCGCGGGGCGTTCCACCTCCGCCGCGATGCGCTCTAATTGCGCGAGAGCGCGATTCTGGTCATAGTGGATGATGGGGGCGATTGCCCGCCCGTTGAACCATGTGTCGGCCTGATCCCGTAGCCCGCCGAGTACGTCGTGCGGCCTGCTGACCGCCAGCGCTTGATCGACGGTGGCGGCAGAGTCGAACGATAGGCCGAGTGTGCCCGCGCTCAGTTGCCATGTGCGCTCACCATCGCGGAATGTGAAAATCGTCGCCGCGTCGTATGTGAACTGCGCGTCCAGCGCGGCGATGGCTTCGTCGCGGGTCATGCCGTCTAGCGCGGTGCCCAGCACGCTGACGCCGGGCGTGATGCGCTCCGCATAATGCACGCGAAACGCGGCCAGCAATGACAGGAGCGCGACGCTGACCAGCACCGCGCCGATGAAAAACAACAGCGTCAGGCGTATCAGCCACGCCAGCACGCCCGCCGATTCTTCTTCTACAGGTTCATAAGTTCCGGTAATTGTCGCCATAATCCAACCATCGCTAAAGCCAAAACGAACGCCACGATCACAATAAAATTCTGTAGGGGCGCAATGGATTCCGCCCGCATGGGGCACCGATCAGCCGATCAGCCGTCGCCCAACGCCACCGGTAACCCACCGGCAAATGACCGGATGGCCGGTAACAGAGGGATTATTGCCGCGTGTTCCGGCGTGGGCGGTGCATCTGTGGGGAATGATAGCGGATAAGGCAGTGTCTCGTCCAGTGTTTCGCCGGAGAGCAACACGCCGTTGACCATCAGCCCATCCAGCAGGCGCGGTATCTGGGCGCGTACACGATACGCCTGATCTTTCGGGGCGCTGATGCTGGCCGCGATCAGTTGCTCGGCATCGGGCAGGAGAACGCCCAGCACGACGGTCACGTTGCCTTCGATGTTGTCCAGCAGATAGTACGCGGCCTCCACGCCTTCCCAATCGAAGGCACGCGGCACGCTGACGTGTGCCCCGCCGATATATGACGGATTGCCGGTGATCTGTTCCAGAATGGCGCGGGCGCGGTTGGTATCGCTCGCGGAGATGCTGAAGTCATTCAGAGGCGGCGCCCATACGTGCATCAACAGGCCGCCGAGTTGCCCATCTTCGGCTATACTGCCCAGCGATTCCGCCACGACGACGCCGAATTCGGTGCGGTAAAATTCCCAATCATCGGGATAAGCGAAGCTGACTGTCGCGCCGTTCACGTTGAACTCGACGCGATCTGCGGGGGCTAAACTGCCTGCTGACCGCGATATAATGGCGGAGTCATCCGGCGGACTCGACGGGCGACAACCTACCAGCCCGATAATGCCTATTATGATGAGCCACCAATACTTCATCTTGATTCCCTCTAAAATTAATTCGCCTTTAACTTCCGTCGATGGCAGGTTGTACTGTGTGAGTCTGACGGCATAGAGCCGAACTTGGCCTGATGATACTGTAACATAGTTTAAGCGATTAGCGCTTGATTTCTCTAGAATCTTTATGCGGGGCTTAATTTTATCTAATCTGCCACGCCGCGAACGCGGCTTAATGGCGCGATGAGGACGCAAAACGGCGGGAGCTGTTCGCCCCCGCCGTATGTCACGCTAACGGATTTTACCCGTCAAAACCGCGCTTTAGTACATATCCATGCCGCCGCCCGGGCCGCCCGGCATGGCCGGCTCGTCCTGCGGGATGTCGGTGATGAGTGCTTCGGTGGTCAGGATCATGGCGGCGATACTGGCCGCGTTCTCGACTGCGCCGCGTGTCACCTTCGCCGGATCGGGGATACCGGCTTCGATCATGTCGACGTATTCACCGGTCATGACGTTGTAGCCAACGCGGTGATTCTTGCGGCTCTTTTGCAGGCGGCGCACGTTCTCGATGATGACCGCGCCATCCTCACCGGCGTTCGCGGCGATCTTACGCATCGGCGCTTCCAGCGCACGGCGCATGATGGCGATGCCGGTGTTTTCGTCGTCGTGCGTCATCTTGAAGTCTTTCAGCGCTTCCACTGCGTTGACCAGCGCCACGCCACCACCCGGCACGACACCCTCTTCAACGGAGGCACGCGCCGCGCTCAGCGCGTCTTCGACGCGGTGCTTCTTCTCTTTTAGCTCGGTTTCGGTGGCCGCGCCGACGCGGATCACCGCTACGCCGCCGCTTAGCTTGGCGAGGCGCTCTTGCAGTTTTTCGCGGTCATAGTCGCTGGTGCTGACTTCGATTTCGTTATAAATCTCGTTGACACGCGCCTGAATCGCTTCCGCAGAACCGGCGCCATCAACGACGACGGTATCTTCTTTGGTGCTGACCACTTTCGCGGCGCGTCCCAGGTCTTCCAGCGTCACGCTATCCAGCTTGCGGCCAGTCTCTTCGCTGATGACCGTGCCGCCGGTCAGGATGGCGATGTCGCGCAACATGGCCTTGCGGCGATCACCGAAGCCGGGCGCTTTGACGGCCAGCACGTTGAGCATACCGCGCAATTTGTTCAGCACCAGCGTCGCCAGCGCTTCGCCGTCCACGTCTTCGGCGATAATCACGAATTCGCGCTTGCCGGTCTGCACGATGCGCTCCAGCACCGGCACGATGTCGGCCGCCGCGCTGATCTTCTTGTCGTAGATCAGGATGTAGGGGTCTTCGATGACCGCTTCCATCTGCTCGCTGTTGCTGATGAAGTACGGGCTGATGTAGCCGCGATCAAACTGCATACCTTCGACGTACTCGGTCTCGAATTCCAGACCGCGTGACTCTTCGACGGTGACGACGCCATCCTTGCCCACTTTGTCCATCACATCGGCGATCAAGTTACCGATTTCGTCGTCCTGCGCGGAGACGCTGGCGACCTGCGCGATTTCGTCGCGGGTTTCGATGGGGGTGGATTGCTCCAGAATGAAATTGGCGACGCGCTCCGCCGCACCAATCAAGCCGCGCTTGAGGAGCATCGGGTTCGCGCCGGAGGTGACGTTCTTCAGACCCTCGGTGACGATGGCCTGCGCCAGCACGGTGGCCGTCGTGGTGCCGTCACCGGCGATGTCGTTGGTCTTGGTGGCGGCTTCCTTGAGCAGTTGCGCCCCCATGTTCTCGAACGGGTCTTCCAGTTCGATCTCTTTGGCGACGGTCACGCCGTCATGGGTGATGGTCGGCGCACCGAATTTCTTGTCCAGCGCGACGTTGCGCCCCTTCGGGCCGAGCGTAGTGCTAACCGCGTTAGCTACCGCGTCAACGCCCTTGAGCAGTTTGCGGCGGGCTTCATCCTGAAAGATTAGTTGCTTTGCCATAATCGGGATTTCCTCCTGATGATTTTATCGTTGTTGTGTTCGTACAATCGGCTTAGTTAGATACCTTGCGAAAATGCACGCGAAAAAGCGCGGTGTCAGGCGGACGCCTAACCCTCTTGAATGATGCCCAGTACGTCCGTCTCTTTCATAATCAGCAGTTTTTTGCCGTCCAGCTTGATCTCGGTGCCCGCGTATTTGGCGAACAGCACCTTGTCGCCGGATTGCACATCCATAGCGATGCGCTGGCCGCTGTCGTCGCGTCTGCCTTCACCGACGGCCAACACGACACCCTGTTGCGGCTTCTCTTTGGCGGTTTCCGGTAGCAGAAGCCCACCGGCGATAGTCTCTTCTTTTTCGACTGGCTCAACGATCAGGCGGTCGCCCAACGGCTTGATGTTCACTGACATTTTTCGCAATCCTCCTCAACAATGACGATGTTTGTTATCTAGCTTTATTTAGCACTCACGCTTTGCGAGTGCTAATTCACATGGCAAAGATAGCATATATCGGCGTTGCGGTCAACGATTCTTATACTTTTCTAGCACAGTTTTTATGTGAATGCTAACAGTGGCGCGATGGCGCGTGGCGGGATGCCGCCGGTTTACCGCGTGGACTTTGCCGGTCTGCGCTAAAATTTGTTATCATCAAATCGACATGGACGAAAACACCCCTGCATATTTTGTTGGCGCAAGAAAATGAAACCAATGGTGGTACAATGATTGATATTCTGCGTAAAAATAAATTATTAGGAAAACTAGAAGGCGCGACGCTAGAGGCGCTATTACCAGAGTTAGAGCGCGTCGAATTACAGGACGGTGTGCAACTTTTTACCAGAGGCGACCCGGGCGATAGCTTCTATATCATCGAAAGCGGCAATATCAAGATCAGCACCAATGACGTGACGCTGAACCGGCTATCGACGGGCGATAGCTTCGGCGAGATGTCCCTGCTCAGCGATCAACCGCGTAGCGCGACTGCCGTCGCCGATCCCACCGCGACGCTGATTCGCCTATCGCGGGGCGGATTCACACGGTTGATCGCACGGCATCCGGAACTGGCCGACGAACTGCACGACATGATGCAATCGCTGATGCGACAATCGCTTCTGGCGACGGCGCTCCGGCGCATCAGTGGCGAGATGGACGAGGACATCCTGCGCGACATCATCGGCGATTTTCAGTGGGAGACATACGCCGCCGGTCAGGTGGTTTTGCGTCAGGGAGAGGCGGGCGACGATGCGATCATCATTGTATCCGGGCGGGTACAGGCTATCCTGTCGGATGGCGAGGTGGAGCGTGTGCTGGGTGAAGTCGGTAGCGGGAGCATCGTCGGCGAGCTATCGTTGTTGAGCGCCGCGCCGCGTAGCGCCACCGTGATCGCGGTGCGCGAGACTCGCGTCGCCCGTATGTCGCGTGCCACGCTGGAAAAGATCATGCGGACTCATCCACAATTCGCCCTGCACCTGATGGAAACCATCGTCCAGCGCCAGCAACGCAACTTCGATCAGAATTACGTCGAGAAGCCGATTTCGCTCAACGTCGCGCTGGTGCCCACGCATGGCGGGATTGATGTGGCCGATTTCGCGGAGCAATTGCGCCCGCATCTGGCGAAGCATGGCGAAGTGTTGATGATGGATCGCCGCCGCTTCGATGAGATGTACGGACTTGAGAGCATGTTGAATCAAGGACATCCGACATCGGCCATCGTGCAGTTGTGGCTGGATGAGCTAGAGCGCCTGTATGATTATGTGATCTACGTCGCTGATGATGACTGGTCGCCGTGGACGAACTGGGTCGTCCGTAGCGCGGATCGCGTTCTGCTGGTCGGCGAAGCGGCACGCGGCCCGGAATTAGGCCGTCTGGAAGAAGCCACGCTGAGCCACATCTACAAACAGCGCTGTGAACTGGTACTACTGCACGAGCCGCACATCAAACAGCCATCCGGCACGGCGCGCTGGCTGGAAAAGCGCGACATCTACCGCCATTATCACATCCGCAAAGACGACGGCGCACACTTCGCACGGCTGGCGCGGCTGATGACCGGAAACGGCATCGGCCTTGTGTTGAGTGGCGGCGGCGCTCGCGGTTACGCGCATCTGGGCATCATCAAGGCGTTGATGGAGCTACAGGTGCCGATAGACGCCATCGGCGCGGTGAGCATGGGCGCGGTGATCGGCGGCGGGCTGATGTGCTACATGGATTATCAGACCATCCGCAAGCAAGCCGGCAAGCTAGGCTCGCGCAAGGCGCTACTGGATTTCACGTTCCCGACAAGCGCGTTGATGCGCTCTAAAAAAGTGTCGCGGGCGATGGTCACGTTATACGGCGACACTGATATTGAAGACGGCTGGTTGCCGTTCTTCTGCGTCAGCACCAATCTATCGAAAGCGCTGGTCAACGTTCATAATAGCGGGCGCATGAAGCACGCCGTCCGCGCCAGCATCAGCATCCCGGGCGTTTTCTCGCCGGTGGTGCGTGACGGCGATCTGGTGGTGGATGGCGGCGTGATGAACAATTATCCGGTGGACGTGATGCGCGAAGTGCTACAGGGCGGCACGATCATCGGCTCGCTGGTATCCAGCCGCGAGAGCAAAGGCCGCCCGTATGAAATCGACGACCACATCGACGGCTGGCGCACGTTCTTCGCCGGGATGATCCCGGGCATGAAGCGCCGCCGCGTGCCGTCAATCATCAAGGTGATTATGGGGGCAACATCGGTCTATAGTAATTATCTGCTGACTGACTTCGAGCAACGTACCGACTTACTGCTCCAGACGGAAACGCATCCTTACGGCACGCTGGACTTCGACAATCACCGCGAATTGACGCAAAAGGGTTATGATGCCCACATCGAAACCATCAGCCAATGGGCGCGGGAAAACGCCGAGTTGATCGACCAGCCCGCGTTATGGCCGTCGGTTGACGACCTGTAGCGTGCTACGC
>REDR01000088.1 GCA_007693385.1 Anaerolineaceae bacterium | reverse complement strand
TCTTCGGGTTCCATTTCTGGGTGCGGTGTCCGAAGTGAACACCCATCTCCAGCATCTGCTTGAGTGATACGGATGAAGGCATTGCTCTATTCTCCTGTTCATTGTGTTTATGCGATCACATCCTTCTTCCCTAATCCGTCAAAATCCCGCGCAGAGGCGCGGGACAACACAGAGGATAAGTCCGGATGTGTGATATTTGCTTGTCGCCAAGCCGTTAGGATTCTAGCATAGCGCCATCAGCGCTACAAGACCAATCAGGGGGAAATGTCGCGGTCTGGCTTGGGGGGCGGCATGGCGTTGGTCTGTGCCAGCGCGATCAACCCGTCGCGGTCAGCGATGAAGATTTGCCGCCCCTTTTTGCGGAGCAAACCGGCGTTCAGCAAGACGCGCAACGCCCGCCCGACGACTTCGCGTGTCGTGCCCAATATCGCGCCGATTTCCTCTTGCGTTAACTGCGTCGGCGCTTCGGAAATCTGGTCGGCGTATGTCGTTTCGTGCAGGAATAGCTTGGCGAGCCGCGACGGAATCGAGCGAAACGTCATATCTTCCAGCCGTTCGATATATTCGCGGTTGAGGTGTGCCAGTTGTTGCACGTAATTTTCCAGCAGATGGCGCTGGCTAGCTAGCAGGCTAATCAGGCAACGGTGACTCAACACCATCACCTGCGCGTTAGTGACGGCCACCGCATTGAACGGATTCACGCCGCCATCCACCGCCGCCACTTCGTTGAACGTCGCCACCGGACGCAACAGACTCAGCGTGTGCAGGCGGCCTTCGGCGTTGGTGCGATAGATGCGTACCAGCCCCTCCACCACCACATGAAAACCGGCGCACGCCTCACCCTCGCGGAAGATAACAGCACCGGCCTGATAACTGCGCTGGAGCGCCTCGCGCTTGATCTGGCGCAGGGCGTCGGGGTCCAGTTGCGCGAAGTACGGGACGGCCTGCCAATCGCTGAATGTCATGGCGCTGATGTTAGATGAAAGAGCCTAACAGGATGATGACCACCACCAGCACCGCCGACAGCACGAACATGCTCTTGAGGTCGTTGAGGACGTACATATACTCGCCGCGCAGGTCGGCCTCCGTGATCGACTTGGTGGGATGCGCCAGCCGTTCGCGGATGGCGTCGTGGTCGGTGGCGCTATCGCTCCGGCGCTCACGTTTGACGCCGGTGGCGCTGGCCTTCAATGCGCCGCGTCCACTGGAAGCCCGTGCGCGGCGTTCGGCACGGCGGGCGGCACGTTCAGCGCGACGCTCGGCGGCGGTCTGTTTGCTATCATCCGCCAGGTCTTCGGCTAAGTCATCGTCATCATCGGTATCGGCATCGTCATCAGCGCTGGCCGATAGGTCATCGGCGTTCGCTTTACGGCGCACACGCTCTAGCGTTTCCTGCGGGATATTGGGTTTGTTGGATTTACGCTTCTTTGCCACAGCAATTTTTCCTCATAATTTGAATGAGACATGCGGCCATTTTATCAGAATGTAGGCGGCTGTCAAACACGGCGGACGATCAGCCGACGCGATCCGCGAACACGATGATGCGCTTATCGTTGACGCGATACGGATAACACGAGATCAACGTGGCGGTGGGCAGGCCGGTATTTTCCAGCACCCAGACATCGGTCGGATCGACAATTTCAAGGCGGGTGACAACGTAGTTATACACGCGCTCCTCCGTGCGGATGCTGAATTCGTCGCCGGGTTCAAGCTGGTCAAGATGGCGGAATAGCTCGCCGTAGATGTCGTTATGCGCCGAAAGCGCCACGTTGCCGGACACATCGCCCGGCGATGCACCATTGAGTACCTGCCCGACGCCCAGCCGCAACGCTTCCCAGTCCGAACCCTGTATGATCGTCTCATCCAGATTCAGCTTGGGGATGCTCAGCGCTAGCGCGGTTTCGGCGGTGCGCGGCGGACGGGCGACCACCGGCGCGATCAAATTCATCTGCACTTCCGGGAGCAGATGCGACGGAATATCGGCGCTGACCAACTCCTGTAGATTCTGCACCGGCTGATCGTTGATGAACGTGTGGCCGCCGGGCAGTACCCAGTCGTTGACATCGACGCGCAATATCGCGGTGGGCGCGACGGTGGGCAGGGCGGCGGAGCGCGTCGCCTGTGCGATTTCCTGCTCGCGGCGTGTCGTCTCGACCAGATCATCGCGGGCACTGAGTAAGTTCGCGCCGATCAACACCAGCCCGATGACCGCCGCCACCTCCGCCAACAGCAGGAATCCATTCAGCACGCGCCCGCCACCGCCACCGCCCGCCGTATGACGGCGCACCACCGGCGCGACCACATCATCGACATCATCATCGAAGGTCGGCATCGCCTTGTGCATGGGGCGCGTCACCTTCTGCGGCATGGCGGGCGCGGCCTTACGCAGATGTTTATCTACCGGCTCAACAGAGTCGGCCAATTCCGGCGGCAAGGTGACATCCTCCGCCCGCGATGACGGCGGATGCATCGGCGGCGGGGCGACGATGCGCCCCTCTTTTTTCATGCGGTTGATCTGTGATTGCCGCGCCTGTCGGCGGCGTACCGCCAACAAGCGCTCCAGTTCTTCCAGCGACAACTCATCTACCGGACGTTTATCACGCATAGACAAAACCTCATAAACATCTCAATTTTCGCACATCATCCGGCGCGATCATCCGCAAATATCACAGCGAATGCGAGCCGCCCGGATCCAGCACGATGGGATTGGATAGCGTTTTGCTGTTTACATCCCGCGCCCATTGTGCCACATCCTGCACGATGGGATCAAATGTGTTGTAGTGCATCGGGACGACGTGACGCGGACGCAAGAATTCAATCGCCTTCAACGAGTCCTCCGGCCCCATCGTGAACTTATCACCGATGGGCAAAAAGGCCACGTCCAACCCTTCCATACCGATCAACTGCATATCCATGAACAGGCTGGTATCACCGGCGAAATACAGCTTGCGGTCACCGATGGTAAACAGCAGGCCGTTCGGCTGGCCGCCGTAACTGCCGTCCGGCATGGACGAGCTATGATGGGCAATCGTCCACTTGACGCGCATCCAGCCCAGATCGAGCGTGCCGCCGGGATTCATGTGGTTAACGTTCTCTAATCCCTGCGCCGCCAGCCAGTTACACACCTCAAAGTTAGCGGCCACCATCGCGCCGGTACGCTTGGCAATGTCAATCGTATCACCAACATGATCGCCGTGTCCATGTGTCAACAAGATCACTTCCGGCGCGGCATCCTCCGGCTTGATCGGCGCGAGTTGATTGCCGGTCAGGAACGGATCAACCAGCACGTTATGGCCGTCGATGTCAAACGAAAACGCGGAATGTCCGAGCCATGTGAATTTAACAGTCATTTTTATATATCCTCCCGCTAATCTATTTTATAACGACGACACGCCCAGCGCATCGCCTCAACGACCATTATAACGGCAAATGGCCTTATAGGTGCGGGGTATCGTCGGCGGAATCTGTTAAAATGACGGCTTCAACGTTGCAAATAATCACGCAGAGGAGCGAAATTATGCCGGAAATAGGCGATACAGCGCCCGACTTTGAGTTAAAGAATCAGGACGGGCAGACCGTCCGCCTCAGTGACCTACGCGGGCAAAAGGTGATCCTTTTCGCGTATCCAAAGGCGGCCACTAGCGGATGCACGACGCAGGCTTGCGGCTTCCGCGATGCTCTGCCGCAGATCGAGACGCATAACGCCGTCGTGCTGGGCATCAGCCCGGATGAACCGGACGCGCTGAAGAAGTGGCGCGAAAAAGAGGGGCTGGCCTACGATCTGCTATCCGATCCGACGCACGAGACGTTAGAGGCATGGGGCGCATGGGGTGAAAAATCCATGTACGGCAAGAAATACTTCGGCGTCGTCCGTTCGCATTGGGTGATCGACGAAGCGGGCAAGATCGTTGATACGCAGGTCAAAGTCAGCCCGAAGGATAGCGTCGTCAAAGCGCTCAAGGTACTGGGCGGGTGAATTTTTCTCACCTTTTTGAAAAAGGTGAGGCCAAAAACTTTTGGCAGGGACTTTTGAACGGATGCAAAAGTCTTTTTCTATCAGAAACCCACCCTCACCGGATTGCATGGTGAGGGTGGTTTCTGTTCGTGATATTTCAGATTTGGCCGATTAACGCGCCGGTTTCGGCTCGAACGCGCCGGAGATCAACTCCGCGTCGAAGAATTCATTCACCGCCTCATCGCGGCCATCAGACACGGCGTACTTGTACAGCGCGGCCTGAAAGATCGCGTTGAGCGCCGAGAAGAAGATGCTCACGCCACCGATCAGCACCAGCATGACCAGCACGACGAAGCCGATGAAGATCGCGCTACCCGTCGAGGCGGCCAGCAGGAACAGCGGCAGGCCGATCAACAGCGCAATCGCCAGAATTAGCAGGAACTGAATGATGCCCATGCTGAACGAACCGGTGATGTTTTCGCCCCATGTTTTCTTCAGCAAGCTAGCGCTCCGCTTGATGGACTCAATCGGCCCGACATTCTCGATCACGTAGACCGGAATCACGAGGAACGTGATTAAGTTCCACGCGAAGCCCGCCAGACTGACCAGAATGCTACCGATGATCTGCGTGGCGATGTTGTCGCTATCACGCGCCGCGTTCTGCAACGCCTGAAGGATCATGCCGACGGTGGCCGCAATCGCCGCCCAGCCGAGAATCGTCCCTAGCCGTGATTGCGCGATATTCAGGCCATCGCGCACGGTTGGCGTGCCGCCATCCAGCCGGATCATCGCCGCCCCAATCAGCGCGGTATTGCTGAAGATGATGATGGTGTAATTGATGAAGTAAAACAGGAACATGATGACGAATGCCGTCATGCCCTGCCCGCCACTGACTTCACCGCCGTCGGCCTGCGCCGCGTCCAGAATGCCGGTCGCCGCGAGCGGCAACATCAGCATCAACGTCACAAAAAACAGCGCGACGGTGGACGCCAACGGGAAGACCAATAATTGCTTATCCTGCTTGAGAACGCCATAGCTAGCCTTAACCAAGCGCCAGCTCTTGCCAAAAGATGCGAACATAGCAAATTCCCTCCAATACTCTACTTTAATTTTGCGGTAAACTGACTTTACCGGAAGTCACGCAATTTCGCGCGGTCTGTGTCATCACGAACGCACAGCCAGAGACGTTTAGCCGCCTGACTTCCTTGCTCAATTGTATATCATACACAATTTTCGTTTTTTTGCTGTAAGAATCAACGGAGAAAACGCTTTGAAACGCTTTTTTATCCCGATTTTATGCCTGATGATGGCGGCGTTAGGCTGGCATGTGGCGCAAACCGACGCGCAAGATCAATGTGGCGTGATGGATACGGTGGATTATCCGGTAGATACCGGCGTTTTCCAACTGGCGCAAGCGTTCGGCGTGCCCAGCCCGCGCCATGACGGACGCTACCACACCGGCGAAGATTGGTTCATCGGGCGCGGCGCAACGTTCGATCAGCCGGTACGCGCTATCGGGCGCGGCGTGGTCACGCTGAGCAATCCGCACGCATGGGGATTAGATGGCGGCGTGGTCATCATCCGCCACACACTACCGGACGGCGCGACCATCTACAGCCAGTACGGGCATCTGATGGAATCTGGCAGTATTCAGTTTCCGGCGCGGCTGGATTGCGTACAGGCCGGTGAGGTGATCGGCGTCATCGGCGAGGCGCGGCCAGCCCCGCACCTGCATTTTGAGATTCGCGTGCCGTCTAACGTCAATCAGGGCATCGCCGACACGCCCGGCCCGCGCTACACCGCCGCCGACCCGCGCTCGTTGGGCTGGCGGCATCCGTCGCAGATGATCCGCAACCTGAACGCCCGCCTGCATCCGGCGGCGCTGTGGCATAGCGCCACCACCACGCGACCACCCGCCCCGCCACTCGTGCTGAACGATAATAGCCTGCTGGTCATCGACGGCGAGCGCCTGCGGCGCATCACACGCGACGGGCGCGTGCTGTGGCGGGTGGCATTGACGCGGCGGGCGGTGGGCTTGCACGGGCACGCCGCGCAGTCGTTCATCACATACGCCGACGGGAGCATCATGCGCGTGGACGTGGAAAGCGGCGGCCTCAGCGACGGGTGGCGCATTGACGATTTTCTGCCGTCCGCGCCGCCATTGATCGCCGCCAATAGCCGCATCTATCACACCGCCGACAACACGCTGACCGCGCTCTCGCTAGATCAGCGCGAGATACTATGGCGAACGCCGGACGTACCGCGTTATGATCGCGCTATCGTCACACGGCAGGTCATCGCGCTGGTGATCGGCGCGGAATTATGGACGCTCCGCGCCTCCGACGGCGAACGGCTGGGAGTCGCAATTCTGGCGGATGGCGCCGCGCTCGCGCCGCATCCTGACGGCGGGCTGATCGCCTACACACGCGGCGGACTGTGGCGCGTCGGCGTGGATGGGCGCTGGTCGTTGCTACATGATACGATGCGCGGCGGCGGTGAGCGTCATGGCGTCCTGCTGACCGGCGCGGGGCGGCTTTACACCACTGACGGCGCGGCGCTCCGCGCTTATGGCGAAGATGGCGTCCTGCTGTGGGAGTCGCGCTTGCCGTCCGCGATGTCGGGCGCGATCACGCTGGAGACGACAGGCGGCATCATCTTAGCGGTCAGCACGCACGGCCATTTCGCCATCTTGCATGAGGGCGGCGGGGTGTGCGGCGCGGTGGCGCTGTACGGCGAAGGCGGGCGCGATGTATGGTACACGCTGGGCGATGATGCGGTTTTGCGCGTCAACGTCGGCGATCAATTGATGGGATTCGACTGGGAAAGGTTAGCGCGGGGATGCTGAATATCTGGAGGAAGCGCAAAGCAAATTTTGATCTGCCCACGCTCAAGCTAGGCGATATGGCGCTGGTGCCCATCGCACAGGCGCACGCGCCCGCGCTATTCGCCATCGTCGAACGTGACCGCGCCTATCTGCGCCAGTGGCAGAACTGGCCGGACAACATCCTGACGCTAGACCACATGCGCGAACTCATCAACATCTCGCACAGTAAAACGCGCCAGCAAAGCGGCTATGATATGGTGATCGTCTATAGCGGGCGCGTCGCCGGTAAGATCGGCGTGGTGGCGATCAACAATAAGGCCGGCTATCACGAGATCGGCTACTGGCTGGGGCACGGTTTTCAGGGGCGCGGGCTGATGACGCGGGCGACATCGCTCATCACCAGCCATGCCATCTGCCAGCACGACGCGGCGGCGGTGCATATCCGGTGCGCCGCGCCGAACCTGCGTAGCCGCGCCATACCGGAGCGACTCGGCTATCGGCTGGCGAAAATACACACGCAGTATCTATGGATTCACGGCGAATACTACGACGACACCATCTACGTCATGCGGCGCAAAGACTGGTATCGCCGCCTGCTGTATCACCTGACGACGCGGGACGCATGGCGCGACGCAACCGAACGCGGCGTGTACCGTGCGCCGTCGCTCGACACGCAGGGATTCATCCACGCTTCGCGCTGGCATCAGGTGCAGAAAGTGGCCGCCGCGCTGTATCGTGGGCGGCGCGATATGGTCTTGTTGTGCATTGATCCGCTACGCCTCCGCGCCAGCGTCCGCGATGAACCGCCCGATCCGGGCGTACCGGCACAGCACGGCGACGGCGAGTTATTCCCGCACATCTACGGCGCATTGAATACGTCTGCGGTGCTGAAAGTCATGGCGATGCCCGCCCAGAAAGACGGTACATTTCGCCTGCCGTCCGAACTGACCGATTAGCGGATGAAAGCACAGGCGCTATAGCACAAATTCTCGTTGAAACCGAAGGGGTCAGCATTAGAGAGCGTGATGGATGCAGTCTCGCTGATGTGCGACGCCATGAACAGCATGAACGTCACCAGCATGACGAACAGCAGGCTTTTAGCGGTATTCTTGATGTTGATGGTGTCTAAAAAGGTCTTCATGGTTACGCCCCGCACGTCTTTGAGTTATATGCTATAACCCGTATACGTGCGAAGCGTTAGCGAGTTGCGCACAAAAGTTAGGAAACTCTAACCTGCCACATCGTCGGAATCCCCGGCGCGTTCGGCTTCAAACTGCGCGATGCGTTCCAGCGCTTGCCTGATCGCTGGCCGCCGCTCTTCCGGTAGATATTGCAGAAGGCGATCCGCCAGCGTCTCGCGCAGGCTGTTAAGCGCGTAGGGTGAATCCTTCGATGCGATCTGTAGCACTTCTTCCAGCGCCTCAAATGCGGCTTCCGCTTTGCCTAGCGCCAGCCGCGCCGTCACCAGATCGTTATAACCCCAGATGTTGTCGGCGTCGTTCTGTACTTCGTTATAAGCCAACTGCTCGACACGCTCGAAGCGGCGCAACATCTCCTTGATGTTCCCGGCTTCCGCCTGAAGCATCGCCAGATTGCTGAACGGATATGACGACTTCGGCGTGACTTCGGCGGCGCGTTCGTAAGCGTCGATGGCGTCGGCAAGTTGCGAACGGCGGCGATACAAGCCACCCAGCGCCCCCCACCACGACTCGCCGTCTTCGTCGATCAGCTTGGGCAATTCGTTCAGCGCCTCGATGAAGTAACGCTCAGAGGTGTTGTAGTCGCGCACGCGCTCGGCGATCAAGCGCGTCACCTCGTCATCCATGCGATCTTTACCCGCTTCAGCGATCAAACGTTGCACTTCGGTGTCCTTCTGGTCGCCTATACGCCGGTAGACATAGCCGAGTGCCGCCTTCGCGGGCAGGAAATTCTCGTCGAGTCGGGTCGCCTCGTGCAAGGACTCCAGCGCATCATCGAACTTACTGCTCTGCGTCTGCACATAGCCTAGATTGTAGAGGATGATCGGATTTTGCGTGTCATAGCCGATGGCTTGCTGAAATGTGCGGATCGCGCCGTCGTTATCTTTGCCGCGATACTGGCTCTGCCCGACGGCCAACAAGCCGAGCGCGATGGAAGCATCCGTCGAACTCTTGCGCTGTAACGCCAGCGCTCCCTCCATCTGGGCGCTGAGTTCTTCGAGCGCCGTGCCCTTGTCTTTCATCTCCGTCTCGAAGCGTTCACGCGCCTCGACCAGTTCCTCGCGGGAGCGTTCCAGACGGCGGAAGCCGAAGAAACCGGCAATCGCCACGATGATCGGCAACGCGATGCCAAACACCGCCGACAACCCCTCAAACAGGCCGAACATCTCCACCGTCAGGCCGACCAGTTCCAGCGTCAACTCTTTGGTGTCGTCGATCTCTTCCAGCGCATCATCGACGGCAGACAGCGCCGCCTCCACCCGCGCCGCCAGCGCCTCAAGGTCAATCGCCACCGCGTCATCGGTTGCCGCGTCATCGTCCTGCGCGGCCAGCGCCAGAGGCAACGCAAAAAGCGCGATCAGCAGTAAAATGATAGTCACACGACGCACAATAAATCCCTCCCCGTTGGATTTTATGGGCTGATTCGATCATCGCCACAACAATCATAACCCCGAACGGGGATTCGCGCCCGCCGATTCACAGAGGCGGCGTTGACGGTTGTGCCTACTCTTGCGCCTCGATGAATTCATCTAGCACGGTGCGCGAGATACGATAGCGATAATTAATGCGCGATGCCGCGATCTTGCCGGATTCGATCAGTTCCAGAAGCGCATCTTCGGTGATGTTCAGGTAGCTGGCCGCCTCAGTGGTGGTCATCACCATCGGATAATCACGCTGACGACGCGGGACACCAGTCGGCTGACGGCGCTTTTCGCCGGTTGGCTTGCGCTCTTCTTGCTTCTGTTCCTCATCGTCGCCGAATTGCGACAACATTCTGGAAAGCGGATGCTCGCGCTTGCCGGATGAATCGCCGGACTTCTCGCCCTCTTTGCCGGATGAGGGGCGCGTGTAATTCTGACGGCGGGCGCTAGAAGGCGGCGCGATCTGCCCCGATTCCAGCATCACCAGCCAGTAAGCGACACCCGCCGCCGCACCCATCCCGACCAGTTCCAGAAACGCGACGAAGCCCGCCGCGCCGGAACTACCATCGGTGAGGACGGCCACCAGCGTATACAGCAACTGCGACATAATCAGCGGCACACACAGCACCGCGCCCGCCACACGGACGCGCATCCCTTCCGCCTGAAAATCGCCCAGTTTGATTGAACCGACTAAAAAGATACCGGCACCAACAACAAACAATATAATTGACACAATACAAACCCTTCAAATACTCACTGACATCATGTTAAGCCGCAAGGCATAGGTTCAAGACCATCGTGCCTCTATTGTATCCAGACCAGCATGAGTCGCGGCTTAGTATTTACGCACAATTGCGCGATACATGGCCGGCTGTCTGGTTTGTATGAACTGATATTCCTCGCGGTGCTTGCGGACGGCATCAAGGTCAATCCGCGCCAGCGTGAAGCCTTCTTGCGGCTCGCCGCTTTCCGGATCGGTTTGATCGGCCAGCGAAGCGTAAATCTCGCCACGCGGCCCGACGACCATGCTCTCGCCGCCGAACGTCAATGTGATGTCCTCGCCGACGCGATTCGCACCGGCCACGAACAGCGCGTTCTCATACGCCCGCGCCCGCAAATATGTTTTCCATTCGTCGATCTGCGCCGCTTCCCAGTTCGCCATGACGATCAACAATTCCGCGCCTTCCAGCGCCATCGCCCGCGCCACTTCGGGGAAAGCCAGATCATAGCCGATCATCATGCCCACCGTGCCCAGTTCCGTACCGGCCACGTTGAGCTTGAAGCCCTCGCGGAACGCCATGCGCTCCTCACCGCGCAGGTGAATCTTGTTGTACACGTCCACCAATTCACCATCCGGGCCGACCAGCACCGCCGAATTATACAGCACGCTTTCCACGCGCTCTTTGGTCACCATGCCGAACGCGATATAAACGCCGTATTCGCTGGCGCGTTGTGCCATCAAGTTGATCGTCGGGCCGGGCACCCGTTGCGCCATCTCGGTGAAGCGCAGGCCAAGCTCGTTACCACTGGTCACCAGTTCCGGAAATACGATCAGGTCAACTTTCTGGCCGGAGGCAATCTTGGACACCATCTCCGACATCTTGACCAGATTCTCTTCCGGCTCGCCCAGCAGGGAATTCATCTGCACCGTTGCGATGGTAATTTCGCGCATGTTACGTCCTTATCGTTATTCGTAGAACCGCTACTATTGTAGCGGTATTTAATGTGTAACGCGATGCTCTGGTTATGTTCCAGATTATAGCGGAAACGCCGCGATTACGCGCTCTATTCGCGCAATTTCTCCATGATTTGCTCCAGCGCGGGCGGTAGCGGCGCGGTGAACGTCAGGCGCTCGCCGGTGGTCGGATGCTCGAATGAAAGGCGTTGAGCGTGCAGGAAATTGCGCTTCATGCGATTAAAACGCTGTTTGCGGTAGCCGTACACGCGATCCCCGATGACCGGACAGCCGATGAACGCCGAATGCACGCGAATCTGATGCGTGCGTCCGGTCAGCAGATTAAACTCGACCAGCGTCGCGCCTTCACGAAAGCCTTTGTCGAGTACGGTGAATTCGGTGATGGCCTCTTTGCCGTCGCGCTGAACCGCCATCTGCTTACGTTGTTTGGGATCGCGTCCGATGGGGGCTTCGATGCGGCCATGCGCGGTTTCTGGCGGGCGTTCCAGCATGGCGATATAGGTTTTTTCCACCGTCCGCGCCTGAAATTGCGCCATGAGATGCTGGCGGGCTTCGGCGGTCTTGGCGATCACCATGACGCCGCTTGTATCTTTATCCAGCCGGTGGACGATGCCGTGCCGCCCGTCCGGATCATCCATCGCGGCGATTTGCGGCCAGCGCCCCAGCAGAGCATTGACCAGCGTACCGCCGGTATTGCCCGCGCCCGGATGCGTGACCAGATGCGCCTGCTTGTCGATGACGATAATCGCGTCGTCTTCGTGCAGGACGTTGAGCGGGATGTCGGTTTCCGGTTCGATGGTCTGCGGCTCGACGCGGGGGATGGTGACGCGGATCAATTGCCCGTCACGCAGTTTGACGCCAGCCTTGACGGTTTCGCCGTCCACCGTGACCAGCCCATCTTTAATCATGGCCTGTATCTGACTGCGCGATAAATCCGGCACATGCGCGACAATCAGCTTGTCGAGACGCTGGCCGTTCCCTTCGATCTTGAATTCAATAGTTGTTTCACTCATGGGTTACACCATACTGTTATCAGCCGGTAGAACCCATTTTAGCACATCTGTTTGACTGTATCAATCGTGCGGGCTACGGGGCGATGGGCAACATCACCATGACCAGCGTGCCCTGATGCGGTTCGCTCTCAATCTGGATGTGACCACCGTGCAGATCGACGCAATCCTTGACGATGCTCAAACCCAGTCCGGTACCTTGCACGTCCTGCACTGTCGCCTCATCCACACGGAAGAACGGTTCAAACACACGCGACAGATCATCGGGTTTAATGCCGATGCCGCTATCCTGCACACGGATGATACACCAGTCGTCGGCCTCGTCCAGTATCAGCGCTACCGCGCCATCAGGCGGCGTATACTTGACCGCATTCGACAACAGATTGAGCAAAACACGCATCACCAGCGTCTCGTCAGCGTGTATTTTCTCTAGCTGGGTATGGTTGATGAATTTCATGGGGGGTGGGTTCGTGCTGACCGCCTGCATTTCCTGCAAACACAGGCGGCATAACGTCACAATGCAGATCGGCGTCGGCGTGAAGCGGCGTTCGCTCAGGCCGCTACGCACAGCCACCGCCAGATCGTCCATCATGTGCGTGACGTGTAGCAGTTGGCGGTCAATCTGGTTCAGGCGCTGGCGGCGCTGAGATTCGTCCATGCGGTCAAAATAGCGCCCCAGCAAATCACGCGATGTCTTGATGATCGCTAGCGGCGTGCGGATGTCGTGCGCCAGCGAAGAGATCGCCCGCTGGATCAGCGAGTTGAGTTCTTTTTCTTTCTGCAACCGCCCGCGCAGTCCGGCCTGCTCCACGCGCATCTCATCCGCTTGTTTCTGCGCGGTGATGTCAATGCCGATACATTGTATCTCATTCACGTCGCCGTCGGCGTCGGTCAGCGCGACGAATTCCCACAGCACATGACCCACACCACCATCCCGCGCTGGCTTGCGTAACGTCACCTGAAACGGCTGATCGGGATTTTTAATGCATCGTCTGGCGGTGTCGATCATAAGCGGGTGATCTTCGGGAATAACCGTGCATGTCGGCGAAGAGCCTACCAGCGGTTCGTCATCGGTGTACATCCAACCGTAATGATCGATAAAACGCTGATTGGCATAGGTGTAATGAATATTAACAATATCAGTACGCACCACATAGGCCGATTGCGTCTCGACGATAGAACGCAGACGTGCTTCACTGCGTCGCAAGCTGTCCTCAGCTTGCTTTTCGGCGGTGATGTCATAAGAGATACCGATGATGCCGACGATACGCCCGTCATCAGCCAGTATGGGGTAGTCATAAAATCGCGCCTCAAATTGCGAGCCATCTTTGCGCCTCAGGAGCATCTCCCCCGACCACGCCCGCCCCTCAGACAAAGCCGCCATGATCTCGTTGGCCTGCTCCAACGTGGCCTCAGTCGGCGTGACTTCCATTACGGGACGCCCGATTGCCTCATCATGTGACCAGCCATACAACGTCTCAGCAAAGCGATTCCAATAGATGATTCTTCCGGTGGCGTCCGTCGCCATGATCGCCTGCTGAACGGCGTCCAGCATTTGCTCACGTAGACTCGGCGCTCGTGATTCTCGTGATTGCCGGTTGTAGTCATCCAGTAATTGCGCTAACAGCGCATCGGGCGATTGCCCGGCCTGTTGCGCGTAATCTTGCAGGCGGCGGGCGCTCTGCTGGCTGATTTTCAATGTATCGGTCATGTTATGGCTCTTCATTAATTTGTTAAATTGATTATACCATCCCCATTCAATTTACAAAATTAAGCCTCATGTATTTCAAATTATTGGCGATCATCATGTTGACGAAAACGGGACGTAGCACGCTACGCCCCTACAGATTGCCGTTTTCCATTGAAATTGCAGGGGCGCAACGCATTGCGCCCCGTTTGTGTCAGAATTTCATCAATCCGCGATGAAAACCAGCGTATCGTCACCGTAGAAGATGGTCAGTGTGTCATCGTCCAGCACGAAAGATTCCGCATCGGTCAACGCTTGCAGATAGGCGCGTTCTTGATCGCTGGCGGCGGTATCGACGCAGGCGCGGCGCGTGGTGCGGATATCCGGCGCGAAGGTGATTGAAGCGCCCACCGTCTGGAATGTCGTGCGGAAGACGTTACAGCCGGTATCGCCGTTCACGTCATCGCGCCCGCCGAATTCGAGCGTCGGGGTCTCCCCCTCTACCACGTCCGCGCCGCCGATGCTCACCAGCACCCACGCGGTATCGGCCAGATCATCCACCACCGCGACGAAAACCAGCGCTCGCTCATCGTCGCCGTAGAAGATCGTCAGCGTCGCATGATCCAGCGCGAAAGACCGCGCATCGGCCAACGCTTCCAGATAGTCGTTTTCCTGATCGCTGGCGGCAGGGTCAGCGCAGGCGCGGCGCGTGGTGCGAATCACTTCCGCGAAGGTGATCGCATCGTCCGCCGTCTGGTAGGTCGTGCGCAGGATATTACAGCCGCTATGCCCGCGCACGCCTTCACCGTCGAAGATCAGCGTCGGGGTCTCCTCCGTCACCACGTCCGCGCCGTCGATGCTGACCAGTTGCCAGCGTGTTGTCTCTAGCGATAGCGGCGCATTGAATACCAGCCTCACGCCGTCGTCATCGGTCAGAGTCAGGCGTCCGGCTTCCAGCGTGTAACCGGTGATCGCGCTCAGCGCCTC
The DNA here is from genome assembly GCA_007693385.1 of Anaerolineaceae bacterium. Classification (GTDB taxonomy): domain Bacteria; phylum Chloroflexota; class Anaerolineae; order Aggregatilineales; family Phototrophicaceae; genus J038. The sequence goes on along the minus strand of REDR01000088.1, from coordinate 409 downwards.
AAAGTACGCCGCTTCTTGCGCTGTGATGTCGTCTTCCATGCAGGCCATCAGCGTGCTAATCACCATGTCGAACGATAAGTCGTCGCCGTCAATGTTGTATTGTGCGCCGTAGCGATTACAGCCACCAGTCCCGAAGGCGTCGCTATCTTCCGCGCCTAATGTCAGCGTGATAGTCGATCCGGCGATGACCGGCGAGCCGTCGATACTGACCAGCGTCCACTCGATGCCGATCAGGTCGTCGTCAGCGTTATCATCACCGGAAACGGCCAGCGAAGCGAACGGTAAAGCCAGTAGCGCGATTAAAACAAGCGATAGGATCGGATATTTCATGATATTTGTCTCACCTCTCTCGGTTGAAAAGATACACACGTCATCAACGTCATTCACGGCGATTTTGTTCCCGATTATA
>REDR01000006.1 GCA_007693385.1 Anaerolineaceae bacterium | reverse complement strand
GACATGTAACCGTGCGGGTGCAACATACCCACATGTAAGGCGGCGCTGATTTTTGGCACAGGGCAGAGCAATCGTCTATAATTTATGTGTGTCTCCAGCAAACATAGAAGGCCAGCGTATATGTCCACCGAGCGCATCGACGTATTCATCAGTAGCACCAGCATCGACTTACCCGAGCATCGACAGGCAGTTGAAGATGCGATTCTCGATCTCGACTTCCACCCGGTCGGCATGAAGAACTGGCCGGTCAGTGGCGAGAATCCGGTCGCGCTGTGCAAGCAAAAAGTCGAACAATCGCATGTTTACGTCGGTATCTACGCTCATCGCTACGGCTGGCGGCCAGATGGCTATGATGGTAAGAGCATCACCGAGATGGAGTATGATTGGGCGGGCGAAGTCATCCGCGACGGCCAGCCCATCCCGCGCCTATGCTTCATCATGCGGGATGACCACCCCTGGCCGAAGGACAAAATGGAGATTGAAGCCGAAGCGGATTTGAAGCGCTTCAAAGACCGTGTAAAGGCCAACCATGTCGGCTTTTTCACCACGCCGGACAACCTCAAAGCGCAGGTCACAGCCGCTTTAGCCAACATCCTGGCCAGAAGACGCGCCGCGCAAGCCATCCAGTGGGAGGCGGGCACGACGTTCGACAATTACACCCTGCGCGGTGAACTCGGCAAAGGCGGTAACGGGCAGGTGTGGCTAGCCGATTATATGGTCGATGATATATCGCGCACGGTGGCGGTCAAAGTCCTGCGCGAAGGTATCAGCAACAATCCCACACGCGCCGAACGCTTCCGCCGCGAAATCCGCACAATGGTTGACATTCACCACGACCACATCCTGCAAGTGCTGACATATGGCAATCGCGGCGGGCAACTGTACGTCATCATGCCGTATTTGCAGGGCGGCACACTCCGCTCACAGATGACGGGTGCGCCGATGAATGAGAAAGCGGCGCTGGTCTGGCTGGAACAGATCGGCGCGGCGCTGGACTACGTTCACGAGAAGGGCGGCATCCTGCATCGTGATGTGAAGCCGGAGAACATCCTGCTGGATGATGAAGGCAAGCTGTATCTGGCCGATTTTGGGCTGGTGTTCAGCGCGGGCGGCGATGACGAGCCGTTGACCGATGATGGCAAGCCAGTCGGCACAGGGCGCTACATGGCGCCAGAGCAGTGGCGACCGGAGCTACGGCGCGAGCGAAAACTCGATCATCGCGTTGACCTCTACGCGCTGGGAATTCTGGCGTATGAATTACTGACCGGCCATCTACCATTCCAGTACGATAACGACCTCGATCTAGGTCACGCGCATTGCAACGATGATTTACCGCCCCACCCCGCGCTACCGGATGAGGTATTGCGGATTCTACAGCGCATGACGGCCAAATCTCCCGCTGAACGCTACCCGACTGCCCGCGCTTTTCTGGGCGATCTGCGCAACTGGCGCATTGATCCGGCCAACATCGAGCCACGCATCAAAGATTATCTGCATTGGGTGACGGATGAACTGTACGACAGCTTGCGGGCGCAATTCGTGGAATTGGCGGGCGATGAGATGCGCCAGCGCCTCGCACCAGCGCGTCCGAAGATGCCGGTGTGGGAAGATGAAGATGACCTGTTCGCCCGTGCATCGGCGGCTGTGACCGCCGACCATGTACCCGCCGATGAAGTGAGCGGCGAAACCTTCGTCGAGAACGTGCGCGAACGCTTGCTGACGTTGGCGCGGGCGGTATTAATCGGTGAACCCGGTAGCGGGAAAACGTGGATGCTTCAGCGCTTGCAAGCGGATTATGCCCGTACATGGCTTAAAGCGCCGGAGGCGGGCGGTTTGATTCCGGTGCTGGTGCGGTTGAACAACTACACCGACGGCACATTCACCGATTTTGTGAAGGCGGCGATGGACACGCTCGCGCCGTACCATGACCGGCTATTGCGTGAAGGGCGGCTCATCATCCTGTGCGACGCGCTCAACGAGATGCCACGCGGCAAGGGGCAGATGCGCGAATTGACAAAATACCTGAAAGCCGCGCCACACTTCATCATCTCGTGCCGCGTGCGCGACTATCGCGGCGAGGAACTCGACACCCTCAAGCCGCTCGAACAGGTACTCTTGCACGATCTGGAACTGCCCGCCATCCGCGAACTCGTCTACAAACGCCTGCCGGACGACATGGGCGCGACCCTGTGGGAGCAAATGGGCGGCACGGAAGACCTCATGAAGTTCTGGCGGCAAGTCAACGAAAAAAATGAGGGAAAACGATTCTGGGATGCCCGTGCTGGTGTGCCATCTTATACATCCACATCGGGCGATAAAGATTGGCGTCAGATACACAGTGGCGCCCGCCTCATCCCGTTGGCGCGGAATCCGTACATGGGCGATCTGCTGTGCCGCACCTATCAGGAAGGCGGCGGCGTTCTGCCCGACAGTCGCGCCCAATTATTCGGCAAGTTCATCGCGCAGATGCTGGAACGTGAGGCGAAAGCGGCGGCGCGGCGCGGCGAGACGTTCCCCGATGTGGACGACGTGCAATCGGCGCTGGTCGCGCTGGCGCGAGCGTTGCAGACCGCCGAACGCACCGTCATCGCCGAAGCCGACGCAATACAGACTATCATGAATGACAAAAGCTCTGAAGTCCTTCTCCATGAGGGAGAAGGATTTAGGATGAGGGCCGAATCGCTCGTCCGCGCCGCGACAGACGCCAACATTCTGACACGACAGGACGACGACTTGAAGTTCAGCCACCAGTTATTACAGGAATACTTCGCGGCGAAAATCCTGCTGGAACAGATGGAAGCTGACGAAGCAGAAGGCGGCCATCAACGCGCCGTCGATCTGCTGGGCGCTGAATGGTGGGACGCAGGCGTCTGGCGCGAAACGATTGTCATACTCGGCGAATTTTTGGGCGAAGGCGCAATCGGCGCCAACCGCGTGACACGCTGGCTAGCGCCCGCATCGCCGGAAGTTGCATTGAGTGCCATCACGCGCAACGGCGCGGGCTTAACGCTTGATGATGTCGAAGAGAACACACGGGACGCCCTCATCGAGAGCGCCAACGCCAAGACCAGCGAACCCAACCCGATAGGCCGCGCCGCCGCTTACCGCGCATTGGGATTATTCGATGCCGACAACCGCAAGGGCGTGAACGTCATCATCC
>REDR01000085.1 GCA_007693385.1 Anaerolineaceae bacterium | reverse complement strand
GCGGAGTGAGGGGCTAGGCGTCCGGCGCGGTGCGGATCAAACGCGAGCCGGTTTCGTCTTCGCGGAACCATTCCCATGTGCGCTGAAGCCCTTCGCGTAGCGGCACCTGCGGATCGAAGCCGAGTAACTGCTGTGCCCGCGTGTTGTCGCAATAGGTGATCGGCGGGTCGCTGAGTGGCGTCGGCACGGTGATCTTGTTGATCTCGCGTCCGGTCAATTCTTCGATGATCTCCACGAAATCGGTCAGCAAGATGGGCTTGCCCAGCCCGATATTGATGACCGCATAGCCGAGCGGCCTATCCAGCGCGGCCAGCACGCCGTCCACCGCGTCATCAATGTACGTCCAGTCGCGCCGGATGTCGCCGCCGTTGAATAGCTTGATCTGCTTGCCGGAGAAAGCCGCCTCCATCAGTTTTAACGGCATCATGTCCGGGCGTCCCATCGGCCCGTAGATGTTGAAGAAGCGCAACGCGGTGACCGGCACTTTGTACAGGTTGAAATAAGTGTGCCCCATCATCTCCATCGCCCGCTTGCTGGCCGGATACGCCGCGAGCGGACGATCCGCCGCGTCAGTCTCCACGAAGGGGATATTTTGCGTCTCGCCATACACCGACGATGTAGACGCCAGCACGATCCCCTGAATATCGGCCATCCGCATGGCGGCTTCTAGTAGCGTGGTGGAACCGGTCAGGTTCACATCCCAGTACAGATGCGCCTGCTTGATGCTGGCACGGACGCCGGGCATCGCCGCCATGTGCGCGATGTGGGTGATCTCGTGCTGGTTGAATAGCGTCTCGGCGGTGTCTCTGTCGCGGATGTCGCCTTCGATCATGGTCAGTTGTGGATGCCGCCCCAGCCATGCGATATTGCGCCGTTTCAGCGCCGGATCGTAGTAATTATTGAAGTTATCCAGAATGACCACCGTCTCGCCGCGATCCAGCAGACGCCGCGCCAGACGGCTACCGATGAACCCCGCGCCCCCCGTGACCAGATATGCCATGTTATCCTCCGTTACATTTAATCTCGTGCGGATGATTATACACGCGCTAAGCATCCGGCGCGTAGGGGCGCAATTCATTGCACCCACAATCAATCGCCAGAATGTTGTAATCCAACCACCGCTTCGTGAAAATGACAATCGTCCGTCAAACAGCGTGCAGATGTGACATGCTCCACGCCGGAAACGGCGTATGATGAGAATAGAATCGATGCGCCATTTTCGCGCATCGGCGACAATCCAAAACACACTTTCCAGCAGGAGAGTTCAGAGAGAAGGAGATACACCGATGAATCAGCGAGTTTTGATCGCTTATGCGACAAAATACGGCGCGACCAAAGAGATCGCGGAGGCTGTCGGCGCGGCGCTGTTCGCGCAGGGGTTGGCGGTTGATGTGTTGCCCGCCGCCGATGTCGTCGCGCTCGACGATTACAGCGCGGTCATTCTGGGGAGCGCGGTCTATGCCGGATCGTGGCGCGGCGATGCGGTCAAGTTCCTGGAGGCGCATGAAGCGGCGTTGACCGCCCGCCCGACGTGGATTTTCTCTGACGGGCCGACGGGCGAAGGCGATCCGGTGGAAATGATGAAGGGCTGGAACATGCCGGACGCGCAAAAGCCGATCATCGAGCGCATCCAACCGCGTGACGTGGCGTTCTTTCATGGCGTCATCGACACCGGCAAGCTGAACCTTGCCGAGCGCCTGTTGATCCGCGCCTTCCGTGCGCCCGCCGGTGATTTCCGCGACTGGGATTCCATCAACGCATGGGCGGCGGAAATCGCCACCACGCTCAAGCCGGAGACGGCATGACATTCAATTTTTGGGGCGCGATACGTTGCGCCCCTACAAACGAACAGGCATCCGTAAGGGTGTAAGGCGCTACGCTCCCGCCCGTCTGTGATGTTGCTAGGCGGCGGCTTTCGTGTTGCGGGGATGGCGAATTGGCACTATGATTCGCCTACCGATTAACCGTCCGCATCACAGAAAGCAAGCACGATGAAGCCGCCCGATGACCCCAAAACGGGACTACCACTAGACACCATCCTGACCGGCGATTGCGCCGATGTGCTGGCGACATTGCCCGAAAATAGCGTCGATTTGATCTTCGCTGATCCGCCGTATAATCTGCAACTGCAAAGCGAACTCATCCGCCCGAACCAGACGCTTGTCTCTGCGGTTGATGATGAATGGGATAAATTCGCTGATTTCGCGGCGTATGATGCGTTCACCCGCGCATGGTTGGCCGCCTGTCGGCGCGTGCTGAAAGATGACGGCACGATCTGGGTGATCGGCTCGTATCACAATATCTACCGCGTCGGCGCGGTGATGATGGACATGGGCTATTGGATATTAAACGATGTCGTATGGCTTAAGACGAACCCGATGCCCAATTTCAGGGGGACGCGCTTCACCAACGCCACCGAGACGCTGATCTGGGCGCAGAAATCACGCGATCAAAAGCGCTACACGTTCAACTATCACGCCATGAAGCACATGAACGACGACAAGCAGATGCCCAGCGTGTGGCAGATTCCGATCTGCTCCGGCGCGGAACGCATCAAGGTTGATGGCAAAAAGGCGCATTCCACACAAAAGCCGGAGGCGTTGCTCTACCGCGTGATCCTGTCATCGAGCAATGTCGGCGATGTGGTGGTCGATCCGTTCTTCGGCTCCGGCACGACCGGCGCAGTCGCGAGGAAGCTCAAGCGGCATTTCATCGGCATTGAGCGCTCGGCGGATTATGTCGCCATCGCCCGCCAGCGCATAGACGCTATCGCGCCGCCCACCATCGCCGACGATCTGCTGATTACCCCATCGCGCCGCACTCAGCCCCGCGTCAAGTTCAGCGCCTTAGTCGAATCCGGTTATCTGGCTATCGGGCAGACGCTCTACGACAAAAAGCGCGACCATCAAGCCACCATCCACGCGGACAGCACGCTACGCTCCGGTGACCTCAAAGGCTCAATCCACAAAGTAGCCGCCGGTCTGCTGGGGCAGAGCGCGTGTAATGGCTGGGATTTCTGGCACTTTGAAGATCAGCGCGGCGAACTGGTCAGCATCGACACACTGCGTCAGCAATACCGCGCTGACCACCACCTGCTGTAATCCCGCTCTGCGATTATCTCCCGCCACCTGAAAAAACAATTCGACATCGACAAAACCCGTCCGCCTGTGGTCTGTTCGGGACTTGGCGCGATGATAGCCTGATGTGTATAATCTGCATAAAAAATACTGTGCAGTTTGTAAGAGATTCGGCGGCGTTGTGCCGCGTTAATCCGTTTATCAGGGGGTGACGATGTTAAAAACCGATTTGACCACACAGGATTATATCGAACTGGAAAAGCGGCACAACGCCCACAACTACAAGCCGCTTGATGTCGTGCTGGAACGCGGCGAAGGCATCTGGGTGTGGGACGTGGAAGGGCGGCGCTATCTGGATTTCCTCAGCGCGTACTCCGCCGTGAATCAAGGGCACGCGCACCCGCGCATCCTGCAAGCGCTGACCGAGCAGGCCGCCCGTTTGCCGCTCACGTCGCGGGCGTTCCATAACGATCAATTGCCGTTTTTCGCCCGTGAACTGTGCGAGATGACCGGCTATGACAAGATGTTGCCGATGAATAGCGGCGCGGAAGCGGTGGAGACCGCGATTAAGCTGGTGCGTAAGTGGGGCTATAAGGTCAAAGGCGTACCGGAAGATCAGGCGCAGATCGTCGTGTGTACCGGCAACTTCGCCGGACGCACCACCACCATTATCGGCTTCAGCGATGAGGAACAATACAAGGACGGCTTCGGCCCGTTCACGCCGGGCTTCGTCACCGTGCCGTATGGCGATTCTGAGGCGCTATCCGCCGCGTTTAACTCGAATACCGTCGCCTTTCTGGTCGAGCCGATTCAGGGCGAAGGCGGCGTCGTCGTGCCGCCGGAAGGCTATCTGCGCCACGCCCGCCAGCTATGCGACACGCACAACGCGCTACTCATCACCGATGAAGTGCAAACCGGACTGGGGCGCACCGGTCATCTGCTGGCCGCGCATTGGGATGATGTCCGCGCTGACGTGGTGACGCTCGGCAAGGCGCTGTCCGGCGGCTTCTATCCGGTGAGCGCGGTACTGGCCGACGCCGAATTGATGGCGATGTTTGGCCCCGGCGATCACGGCTCGACGTTCGGCGGCAACCCGCTAGCGAGCGCGGTAGGACGTGCGGCCTTGCGCGTGCTGATTGATGAAGGTTTGATCGACAATGCCCGCGAACAGGGCGCGTATCTGATCGAGCGCCTGCAAAATATCGGTAGCCCGCACGTCGAAGCGGTGCGCGGGCGCGGCCTGTTGATCGGCGTGGCGTTGAAAGCCAGCGCGGGCGGGGCGCGGCGCTTCTGCGAGGCGCTGAAGGCCGAAGGCTTGCTGTGCAAAGAGACGCACGAGACGGTCATCCGCTTCGCGCCGCCGCTCACCATCGGGCGCGAGGACATTGACTGGGCGCTGGAGCGCATCGAGCGCGTGCTGATGATGGATTAAGCGCGGCGTTGCGTATACATGGGGCGCAATCCATTGCGCCCCTACACTTCGGATTGCCGCCCCTGTTTTTTGACCATCTCTTTATATCGCGTGCGGCTCTCCTCCGCTAAATCTTCATCGGCCACCATGTCGCCGCCGCGCACCGTCGCGCCGATGACGATACCGGCGCTGACCAGCACCATATTCTTGATGATGTACTGTCCTTCCAGCGTCGGCGCGATGGGGAACTGCGTGAACGTCTCCGACGGGAACAGGAATAGCGGCGTCACCGTGCCCACCATCTGCGCGAATAGTAGCAGGATGGTCACGCGCATGAACTTGCCGGAGATCAACCCCAGCCCGATCAACACTTCCCAGCCAGCCAGTACCGGCAGGGAGATATTCGCGCCGATGATGCCGAACGTCAGCGTCTCGATGGTGCGCGTCGCCAGTTCCTCCGCCGGACTGAGCGCGGGGAAGAATTTCAAGAAGCCGAACCAGAAGAACACCAGCCCGACGCTAATCCGCAACAGCCACACGCCCCAGCGTGCCATCCAGCGCGTGATGAAGGCATCGGCCTGTGTGAATAAACCACCTAATTTTTGCATCTCATCCTCAAATCCACTAGCGAGCATAACAACGTTACCATACTTCCCGCACGCTAATCGTGAATGAGTTCACAAATAAAGCGTGATGAGCGCAAACATACCGCGCCCCTACGATTCCCCTATGGGTGATTTGCCCGCCGTCGGCTTATCGTGGTACGATTCGGCCATGCGCTCGACTATCTGGATAAACGATAATGAGTCCGACGAATAATTTTTACACGTCCATCAAGCCGATGTCCAACATCAGCCAGTTGACCGATCCGCGCTTCTACCATGATGTGCCCGACGACTGGTATATCGCGCTGAGCGACGTGCGCGGCAGTACCCGCGCCATCGAAGCCGGACGCTACAAAGAAGTTTGCGCGGTGGCGGCGGCGGGCATCGCCGCACAACTCAACCTGTTCGAGATGCGCGATACGCCGTTCGTGTTCGGCGGTGATGGCGCCAGCGTCCTCATCCCGCCCGAATACTATGAGCAATCGCGTGCCGCGCTCGCCGGTACGCGCCGCATGGCACGCGAACAATTCGATCTGGATTTGCGCGTGGGCATCGTGCCGATGCGCGATGTGCTGGACGCCGGACACCTGATCCGCGTCGCCCGTCTGGAGATGTCGCCCAATTTTCAACAGGCGATCTTCACCGGCGGCGGCTTGCGCCACGCCGAAGACTTGCTCAAAGATGCGGACGCCGGGCCGCGCTATGACGTGCCGGAGGATGTCGCGCCGCAAGCTGATTTTTATGGCGTAGAATGTCGCTGGAAGCAAATCCCCAGCCGCAAGCAGGAAGTGGTCACGCTGATGGTGATGGCAACCGCCGCGCCTTCTGCCCATAACGACATCTACCGCGAAGTGCTGGAACGCATCGAGGCGATTTACGGCGATACCAAAGACCGCCATCCCATCGCGCTATCGGATGTTAAGATGACGTTTTCACCGGCTACGCTGAGCATCGAGGGGCGCATCCGCCACGAGGAGCGCTACAGCGCCCGCGTGCTGGCGCGGATGATGTACGGCAGTTTGAAGGCGATGGTCGCCATGATATTCAACATCGGCGGCTGGGGCGGATACAAAGAGATCATGCACGCCGCCACCGATCACGAGAAATTCGACGATACGCTCCGCATGGTGTTCAGTGGCACCGCCGACCAGCGCCGCCGACTGACCGCTCATCTGGATTCCCTGCACGCCGAAGGGCGCATCGTCTACGGCGTCCACATCGGCCAGCACACGCTGATAACCTGCATCATGTATGACTACTTCGGCCACCAGATGCATCTGGTCGATGGCGCGAACGGCGGCTATACGCTGGCCGCGAAGGGGATGAAAAAGCAGATGGCCGCCTTGCAAAACGACGCCGATTAGCGCGGGCGCAATTCAGACGGTTACAATGTGTGTAGCGGCGTAGCGCCCTACGTCGATTAGCGATCAATGCGATATTTCCGGATTAGTTTATGTTAGAATCCGCCGATGTCGGCTATAATCGGTTCATATTTTCATCACACGAGGCGAGGCGTTAAGACGGTGAGTAAGATTCTATACATTGAAGACAATCCGCAAAATATGCGGCTGGTTCGTAAAATCCTCAAACATGCCGGTTATGAGATGCTGGAAGCCGAAGACGGCTTGACCGGCCTACGTGTCGCACGTGAGACGCGCCCCGATTTAATCCTGATGGACGTGAACCTGCCCGACATCGACGGACTAGAAGCGACAGCCCGCCTCAAAAGCGATGCGGCGATGGCGAGCATTCCGGTCATCGCGCTGACCGCTAACGCGATGGTGGGTGACCGCGAGAAAGCGATGGAGGCCGGATGCGACGGCTACCTGCCGAAGCCGATCAGCCGTCAGGAATTGCTGAAGACGGTGGTCGAATTCATCGGCGAGAGCGTCGATAAATCATAGGGTGTTCGCGGCTTCCACCAACCGCCCCCGCGCATTACAGTATGCGCTATATATTTGACTGCACGCCAGATCGTGAGGTATGACACGCCAGCATGAATCGCTTCTTTTTGCTGATCGTCCTCGCCGTGTTCGCGCTGAATCCCGCGCCAGCACAGACCGCCACCCAATTCCCCGCGTCCATCGCTGATTTTGACGCTCTGCCGCCGTGCGATTTCGACGCGCCGGGCGGCCTGATGGTGGGCGCGGTGGTCTATAACTGGGAGACTGGCGACGGTTGCACGCAAAATCTGGACACGGTGTTTCAGATCGCCAGCGTGCCCAAAGTTTTCGTCAGTGGCGCGTATCATCAAGCGGTGGCGCAGAATATCGTCTCCCCCGCGCAGACCGTCCGCTACGACGAGAATTACCACATGGGCGGGCGTGATGACTGCCTGACTTTCCGCGACATCGGGCGCGATGTCACCCTGCGCGAACTGGATAATATCATGATTACCTGTAGCGACAACGCCGCTACATGGATGATGATGGACGTGCTCGGCTGGTACACGGTCAGCGCCTATATCGCCAATCTCGGCATTGAAGACATCAGTCCGGTTGTGCCATACGTTGAGGTTGACCGCCTGAAGTTGATCGCGCTGGATAGCGAGTGGGCGGACGTGCCGCCCGCGATGGCCTCCCGCTATTGGCGCGGGCGCGACGCCGAAGGGCTGGGCGAATACCTGCGTCCGATCCCGCGCTACACCCGCGAAGACATCCGCCGCGCTAATCAAGCGTATTTCAACGGCTATGACTACAACCGCGCCACCCCCCGCGCCATCGCGCAATACATGGCGCAACTGCGCGAAGATTACCGCCAGCCGATCAACGCGGTGCGGTGGGATACCGCGAACGGCGTGCTGGGCAATATGCTGAACACCCAGCGCCAATATAGCACGCAAGCGTTCCCCGGCTCGGTGCTGGTCGGCGCGAAGAACGGCTATGATAGCGGGGTGGTCGCCGAACTCAATTTCACCGTGTCCGACATCGCCAACTACAACCGCCAACCGGAAACAATCGCGGTCATCTTCACCCAGCATCCGGCGTTGCAGATGGCGCGTGGCGCGATCAACGATTATTTGATCGACCTATCGCCACAGATCAGCGCGGTCTTATTCGGAGAGGCGAACGCGGCGCAGATGGTGACCGACTGGACGATCAACACCGCCCGTTTCGGCACGCCGAATCAAATTGATGATTGCTGGTATCCGTACCGCGATTCGAATTTTGCGGCGGGCATGGTGGCCGATTTTGAGTTGTGCATCGGGCGCATCAGTCAGGATGTGGTATTTGAAAATGAGACCGATGTCGCGCTAGGGCTGGTCTTGCGCGGGATGGGCTTCCTCGACACGCGCCTGACGTTCATCTACACCGCGCCGGACGGCACGACGCGCTCTTACCAGACACGCGCCCCCGCACAGAACGACGCCGGATTCAACTGGTATCATCCGGTGGACGGGCGCGGCACATGGACGCTGGATATTTTTGTCAACTTGCGGCTGGCTTATTCCGGCACGTTTGAAGTGCGCTGAGGGGGATGCGCGGCGAAGAACCGCGCCACATCCGCTAAAAGCGGGTCAATCGTCGGGTTGTCGAAACGGTGCGGCGGCGACCACGCGCACCACTGATAGCCGCCGTGTTCGGTCAGATGCAGGTCGGCGGGCGCGGATGGCCGTAACCATGCCAGATAGATGAAAACTGTCTTACGCAATATCGCGGTATCATAGCGCACCGCGTAGGACGTGCAGAAGCGAAAACGCGGCTCGACGCGGATATGTCCCCGCCTGATGCCGGTTTCCTCCTCAAATTCGCGCATCGCACAGAGCGCCGGGGTCTCGCCCGTGTCACGATGACCTTTCGGCAAGTCCCAGCGCTCCGGATGGCGCATCAGCAAGAATTGCAACGCGGGCGCGGTGCGGAAAACCAGCACGCCAGCCGCATAGACCGGCGCCGATGGTACGCGCCACACCCGCGAAGTTGCGCTGATTGCATCTGTCATCAGCTTTAGCGGATGCGCGTCACCAATGCCGCATCGACGAACACCGGATCACAGCCGCCCAAAAAGACGCCGTACCACGTCGGCAAACCGTCTTCATCTTCTTCGATAACCAGAATATCGAACGTATCGAAACCGTCGTTGTTGGCGTCGTTAAACACGTTCAAGCCGGAGATGCGATCCTGTCCCGGCTGGCCGTAGCCTTCCAGATCACCGGTCACCATGATCTGCCCCAATATCGGATATTGACGTTCACATACCGCCATCATTTCCGGTTCTGGCGTTTCGGTCACTATCGGTTCTGTTGGTCTGTCTCCGTTAATTTCGGGCGTAGGCTCAACCTCACCCCCGTTTTCACTGGGTAAAGCGCTGACCGAGAATGCGGCCATCATCAGCAGGAACACCGAAAAGACGAGCGACAAGCGGAACAAATTTTGCTTCAACATTTACGTAACACCTCTTGCGAGTTCGTACAAAAGCAAACGTCCCGTCAGAACGGAACGTTATACATACATTATAGGGTGACACGCGCCGGAACGCAACCCCTATCCGCCGCCCCATCTCCGCCTCTCTTGCAATGTCTACAAAATAACGCCGCTTTTTTCGTGTAGGATGAAAATTTGATAATTCACGATAAAACGGTACTATATAGAGCATCTGCATCTAGGAGGAATTTCTATGAGAATTAAACGTTTACTCGCACTATTCGCCGTCTTGATCTTCGCGGTGGGCGCTTTCGCGCCGGTAGGGGCACAGGGCAATAACGCCGTTGTGCTATATCCGCAAGAACTCGACAACCTGAACCCCATGTACAGCAGTATGTTCTTCATGGGTATCACCACCGATCTATACCTCGCTCCGGCGTGGAACTTCGACGACGCGCTAGAGCCGAATCCGGTACTGGTGGCGGAAGTCCCCAGCGTTGAAAATGGCGGCCTCAGCGAAGATGGCCGCACCATCACCCTGACCTTGCGTGAAGGGTTAACGTGGTCGGACGGCGAGCCGCTGACCTCGGCGGACTTCCTGTTCACGTATCAGATGTTCAGCGATCCGGCCAATACGCCTAACACCACGTATCCGTATGGTGAAGCTGATGGCATCATCGAGAGCGTAGAAGCCCCTGACGAGACGACAGTGGTCGTGAACTTCGTCGAGCCGTTCGCGCCGTGGGTGGCGACCCTGTTCACGGCTGGCATCCTGCCGGAGCATATTCTCGGCCCGGAATTTGAGGCCAACGGCACGCTGATTGATGCGGCGTGGAACCGCGCCCCAACCGTCGGCTCTGGCCCGTTCGTGTTCGCGGAATGGGAAATCGGTAGCTTCATGCGCTTCGTCCGTAACGACAACTACTTCGGCAATGCGCCCAGTCTGGATCAGGTCATCCTGCGCTTCATCCCGGAAAGTGACGTTTTGCTGGCGACCTTGCTGAACAACGAAGGCGATCTGGCGACGTTCATCCCGTTCTCGGATGTGCCCGCGCTGGAAGCCGCCGGTCTGGAAGCGCAAGTTGTGCCCTCCGGCTTTAACGAGCAATGGGTACTGAACATCCGCGAAGGTCTGGCGCATCCGGCTATGCTGGACGTGCGCGTGCGCGAAGCGCTAGCGCTGGCGACTGATCGTGAAGCATTCACCGAAAATGCCCTGCTCGGTTACACCTATCCGGCGCCCGGCTACTGGGAAGGTTCACCCTTCGCTAGCCCGGATGTATCCGCGCCGCCCTTCGACCCGGAACGTGCCGCCGAACTGCTGGACGAAGCCGGCTGGGTTGACGAAAGCGGCAACGGCATCCGCGAGCAGGACGGCGTAGAGCTGGTTCTGCGCTATGTGACCAACGTGCGCGGCATCCGTCAGGACGCGCAGGCGGTGTTCCAGCAACAACTGGCCGATGTCGGTATCGGCGTGGAACTCATCACGTATCCGTCCGATGTGTTCTTCAACGGCTTCGCTGAAGGCGGCCCGGTTGCCATCGGCGATTATGACATCGCGCAGTTCTCGCAGTCACCGTCCTTCCCCGACCCGAACACCACCGTTTTCCGTTGCGGCCAGATTCCCACCGAAGATAGCCCCGACGGTAACAACTATCGCGGTTACTGCAACGAAGCAGTTGAAGAGCTGTTCGCGCAGTCCGAGCGTGAAACCGACTTCGATGCGCGTGTCGCCATCTTCCATCAGATTGATGAACTGATCGCCGCCGACTTCGTGTTCGTTGGCATCTGGTACGATGCTGATACATGGATCGTCAGCGAGCGTCTGGATAACGTCGCCATCAGTGGCGCGACGCCGTTCTGGAACGTGGCCGACTGGGTAGCGAACTAAACGCGGTTCGCATCCACCGAGCATCAAAGAACATGGGGCGCGGCTTATCGTCGCGCCCCCTCCACCACGAAGATCACGAAGATGATGAAAAGGAAGCGTTAAAAGCATGTATAAATACATCATCCGACGCCTGTTACAGGCCATTCCGTTATTGTTTGTGGTCAGTTTCGTCATCTTCATCCTGATGCAAAGCTCTGGCGATCCGTTGGCGACGATGGGCGGGCGGATGCCGCCACGCGCCGAAGACCGCGAGCGCTTGCGCCAGTCACTCGGGCTGAACGACCCGATTTACCTGCAATATATTTACTGGCTGGTCGGCAACGATTGGCGCATGGTGGATAGCACCGGCGACGGCGAGCCTGACCGCTACGGCACGCGACGCGGCGTGATTCGCGGCGACTTCGGCACGTCGATCATCACGCGCCAGCCCGCGATGCAGGTCATCGGCGACAGGCTAGAGAACACGCTGATTCTAACGATGACCGCGCAGGTCATCATCATCGTCGGCGCGTTGTTCATCGGCATATTTTCCGCCGTGCGACAATATTCGATATGGGATCATCTGTTTACCACGCTATCATTTATCATCTATTCGATTCCGGTGTTCTTGTTGGGGATCATCCTGATATATATATTCGCGGTACAGTTCCGAATATGGGGCTTGCCGCATCTGCCTACCGCCGGTATGTATGACCCCATCGAAGGGCGATCTTTCGGTCAGGTGGCGCGACATCTAGTATTGCCATCGCTGACCATCGCTTTCATCAGCATCGCCGGATACAGCCGTTATATTCGCTCCACCATGCTGGAAGTCATCAACTCCGACTATATTCGCACCGCCCGCGCTAAGGGCTTGACCGAACGGCGCACGCTTTTTGTACACGCCTTCAAGAATGCGTCGTTGCCACTCATCACGCTGATCGGACTAGACCTGCCGCTGTTGATCGCGGGGGCGGTGGTCACGGAGACGATCTTCGCGTGGCCGGGCATGGGCAAGATGTTCATCGACCATCTCAACCGCTCCGATACGGCGGTGGTGATGGCGCTCCTCATGATTATCACGCTGGCGGTGATTATGGCGCAACTGCTCATCGACATCGTTTATACGTGGTTAGACCCGCGCATCCGCTATGATTAAGGATATAGCCCGATGACAACACAAGCTCACGATAACAGCGCCCCGGTACAGATCGGCGCGGTAGCCGCCGAAGTGCCGCTATCCAACCGCCAGCGCACGCTCAACCGTTTCTTGCGGCATCGTATGGCGGTATTCGGCTCGACGATCCTACTGTGCATCGTGCTATTCGTCACCATCGGCGGCGTCATCTACAGCGAACGCGACGCCAACTTCAACGACGTATCGCGCCGCCTACAGCCGCCTTCCGCCGAACACCCCTTCGGCACGGACACCATCGGGCGCGATATTCTGGCGCGGACGATCTACGGCGGGCAAATCTCGCTCTTGATCGGCGTGACGGCGGTCTTTATGTCGATCACCGTCGGCACCACATTCGGCATCGTCGCCGGATACTATGGCGGCATCATCGACGCGCTTCTGATGCGCTTCACGGAGGCAATGCTCAGCATCCCGACATTGCTCTTATTGCTGGTGATGGCGAAATATTTCGCCGGACGCATCCCGACGCAGGAGCTATTCGGGCGAACGTTTAGCGGTAGCGTCATCGTGATTATCGGCATCATCGGCCTGACAAGCTGGATGGGGCTATCGCGTTTGATCCGCGCCAACGTGCTATCCCTGCGCGAGTCCGAATTCGTGACGGCGGCGCGGGCGATTGGCGCGTCGGATTTTCACATCATCTTGCGCCACGTCTTGCCGAACACCATCGCGCCGGTCATCGTAGCGACGACGCTCGGCGTGGCCGCCGCGATCCTGTCCGAAGCGTACATCAGCTTTCTCGGTCTGGGCGTGCAACCGCCGACGGCCACATGGGGCAACATGCTAGAAGGCTCGCGCAGTCACATTGATAACGCGCCGTGGCTGTGGTTCTTTCCGGGCATGTTGATTGTGCTGACGGTGATGAGCATCAACTTCGTCGGCGACGGCGTGCGCGACGCGCTCGACCCGCGATCACGCGAATAATCCCCCCTGTTAGACACAAGAATCAAGGGCGCAATCCGTTGCGCCCCCACGCAATATTTTTCATTGTGCTCATTTGATGAATATCCCCCCGCAGTCTAGCCCATCTGGTTGCGCCGAAATTCGTAAATGGTGCTATGATGATGGCAGAGGCATGTTTGCATTACATAAAAATATTTTAAGGAGTTCCATGATGAAACGGCTGATTTTGTTACTACTCATCGGTGCGTTATTGCCCATCACCGGTATCGTCACCGCGCAGGACGGCAAGCGCGACGTTATCACGGTGGATAACACCAACAGGCTACAGCAGTTGATACGGCTGGGACGTGGCCCGGCCAACGCCGCCGAGTGGTCAGTCGATGGTGAGCATATCTTCGTCTCTAGCACGCTCGGCATCTGGCAGTATGACGCCGCCGCGCTAGATACCCCGCTAGAGCCGCAATTGTTCGCCATCGTGGGCAATGTGACCGCGTTCGCGGTGCATCCTGACGGCGACGTGCTGGCCGTTAAGCAAGGCGGCAACAGCAATCTTGAGTTCTACGACGCGGCGACGGGCGCTCTCATCAGCGATGTGGCGATTGACCAGACGCCGCAAAGCATCGCCTATAGCGCGGACGGCGAGCGCATCGTGTTCAATTATGGCACACGCGGCATCGGCTATCTTGATGTGAGCGCGGGCAACAGCCAACACATCAGCACCAGTCTCGAATCATCCGTCCCGGCGGTCATCACGCCGGACGGTCAACGGATGGCCGCCGCATCGTCTAGCGGCAATAACGTCTTGCTGTGGACGATTGGCGACGATGAACCCGCCGTTCTCGCCGGTCATACAGACCGCATCCAAGACCTGACCATCAGCCCGGACGGGGCGCTGTTGCTCTCCGCTTCGCGTGATGATACGGTGATCGTGTGGGATGTCGCCTCCGGCGAGCAGATCAACGTCATCGAACAACCGGAAGAGGACAGCCGCAATAGCGATGTTTACGCGCTGGCCTTCACGCCGGACGGCGAGACGCTCATCACCGGCCACGAGAACATCGTGCGCGTGTGGAATGTCGCGGGCGCTACCGTGACGCAGGAATTCGACATCGCCGCGAGAGCCAGCGCGATCCGCGTCGCGCCGGATGGCGGCCAGTTCTTCGTGCATACCAACAGCAACGATAAAGCGGTGCAATTGTTCGATCTTGACGGCGGGCTGGTTGCGACGACGTTCTACCACAACGCCTCAATGACTTCGGTCACGTTCAGCCCGGATAATCAGACGCTGGTCATCAGCGATCAGGATCGCTTTATCTATCTATGGGATACCGTCGCCGCCGAAGAAATCACATCGGCGGTGAAGCGCGAAGACAGCGTGACAACCGGCGTCGATAATCAGATCGGGGTGGCGTTCACCAGTGATAACGCCTATTTCGCCACGTTGGAGAGCTTCGACGCTTCCCTGCGCGATCCGTCAACCGGCGAAGTGGTTCGTGCGTTCAGCGATATGCGCGGCATCGCGGGGGCGCTGGCCTTCAGCCCGGATGATAGCATGATCGCCGTGATAAGCAGTAACGGACTTTACATCTTCGACGTGCAAACCGCCCGGCGTCTCGCCCTGTTTGAGGATCCGGTGGGCTGGATGAACAGCGTCGCGTGGAGTCCTGACCAGACCATGATCGCCACCGCATCAAGCGACAACACCGTGCGCGTCTACACCGTTAACGGCGAATAGCGCATTTTATAAAAACGGGGGCGCAATTCATTGCGCCCCTACTAGATTCCCCCCACCGCCTCAGGCACCGGAAATCGAATGACGGCGACGGAAGGCGTGCAGATGATCCGCACCGCGCGGCGTCAACGTGATGATGTCGCCTTCCCCCACGCGCACCCAGCCCAACGTCCGCACCCGCGCCAGCACGCGCCCCGCTTTGCTCCGCGACCAGCGCAGATGCTCGTGCAGGGTGGCGACGGCCAGCTCCTCCGCTTCTTCTGGCGTGCCGCTATGGTTGTCGATGTGGCCGAGCAAGACCT
>REDR01000123.1 GCA_007693385.1 Anaerolineaceae bacterium | reverse complement strand
CGCTGTCGGTCACGGTCAGCGATACCGGATATTGTCCGGCGCCCGGATAGGTGCGATTGAGGCTCTGATCTTCGGCAGTTGTGCCGTCGTCAAACGTCCACAGGAAGCTATACGGTTCGACGCCGCCGGAAGCGCTACCGGCCAGACCGACTTCAAGGCTAGTGGGGGAGGTTTGCTGTACGTCGATAGCGGCGCTCAGTGGATCAACAACAACCTCTTCTTCTATGGTGACTGTCACTTCTGCCTGTGCCGCTACACTTAAACTATCGGTCACCGTTAAACGCACCAGATATTGACCGGGTGCGGTGTAATTGCGATTAAGGCTCTGACCTTCGGCAGTCGTACCGTCGTCAAACGTCCACAGGAAGCTGTACGGTTCGACGCCGCCGGAGGCGCTACCGGCCAGACCGACTTCAAGGTTGGTGGGGGAGGTCTGTTGTACATCGATAGCGGCGACTAGCGCATCCGGTTCGATCACCGTAACAATAGCCGAACCTTGTCCGGTGTTTCCTTGACTGTCGCGCACTGTCACGTTGATTGTGTACGTTCCTCCGGATTGATAAGTCACGCTAGTGGAGGCGTTGCCGTTGGCCTGTGTTTGCCCATCACCGAAGTCCCAATCGTAGGCAACGTAGTTCTGACTACCACCGCTAGCCTGTGCTTGTAATCCTACTTCGAGCGGGTTCTCGTCGGATACCGAACCCACTATGTCAACGCTGACCGGATTCCCGACGCGAATCTGCCTTGTTGATGATGATGTACCGCCGGGGCCCTCCACAGACAATATGACGTTGTATGTTCCGACGTTTTCGTATGTATGGCTGATATTGCGCTGGCCGTCGGTGATAGTTTCAGTTCGACCATCTCCAAAGCTCCAGATTCGCTGATCAATCTGCCCACCAGAGGATGTGTCTGTGAAATTGACGGTCAATGGTGCTGTGCCTTCTACCGCGTCCTGTGTGAACGAGGCAACGGGCGGATTCGCGCTTTGTACGATGACTTGTCGCGTGACGTTCGACGTGCCGCCGGGCCCGCTAATTGTCAATGTAACGGGGAATGTGCCGGGACTGTTAAATGTGTGTGACGGGTTTTGTTGATTGCTGGTCGCGCCATCGCCGAAAGACCATTCAGTAGATGTGATATTGCCCGTCGAGAGGTTAGTGAACTGTACATTCAACGGCGCTGTACCACTGGTTACATTTTGCGTAAAAGCGGCAATGGGACGGGGGATTGTGGGAGTGTTCGATGGCACAGGCGTCGGCGCTTGATTACGCACAGAGATGTTGTTAACAACAACAGTTCCGCCATCAGCGCCATTTTGCAGGAAAACGCGCAAACGAAGCTGATATTGCCCATCATTGATAACAGATGTATTCCATATTCCTAATAATCCATTGACAACAGGAGAGCGAACAGCGCCCGATACCGGAAACCACAGATTACCGGGATTTGGATCAGGACCGTATTCTAGCTGATATTGCAAGAAGTTAGCATGTGTTGCTGATCCTATGACCTGTACACTGCCGGAAACTACATTGCCGGGAATAGGGGATAATATAAAAATGCTGGTAGGCAAGGGCGTATTGGTTGGCCCGGCCTGTGTCGGCACGCCCGTCGGTATGATGGCCGTCGGGAATATCGATGTCGCTGGAACAGGTAGGCTAAACGTAGGAATTGGCGTTGATGTTACGAAACCGGCTTGCGTGATTGGTGTCGGCGAAGCTGTTAAAGCCGGTGTTGAGTCTGTTGGTGCTGGTGTAATGGTTTGTTCATCTGGCGCATCTGGCGATCTGCCCAGACTACATGCGGTGACAAAAACCGTGATTAAGCCCAGAAAAACCAAATGTCGTAGTAGTTTCATAGATGTATGTGGCGGTCTAGCATTCATGCGTGATCCCTTATAATCTCGTTGCGTCTAAAACGTTCTATTCGTATTATAACGCATGGCGCGGACGGTTACCTGACGCATACTGCACGGAAATACGTGACAATAGCCTTGACGCCGCAATGTTCCATCATGTATCATCCTACTCAGGCAGAAAAAGCCCCATTCGTCTAGTGGCCTAGGACGTAGCCCTCTCAAGGCTAAAACACGGGTTCGAACCCCGTATGGGGCACCACACGCTAAGCACACAAAAATGTGTGCTTTTTTATTCCTGTATTACCCGTGATAAGCGCACTTATCACTGAGTAATGCAGGATAACACTCTCAATTGAGCGCTAGGCAATGCATTTGTTCATAAGTTCAATGTTGCGCGACGTGTACATTAGCCCCAGTTTGTCGCCGGTTTCGATCTGTGTTTGCTCGGCTTGCTGTAGGTATCTGTACGCCATGCTTATTTCTTCCTGTCTGACGTAGCAGGCGCCGATGTTGGATAAGCATCTTCCGATTATGATACGATTTGTTCGTGGCTGGCTCTGTGCGATTTGCAACGCAACTAGAAAATATCTGGCGGCCAAAGCAGTATTACTGCTATATGCCAGACACCCGCGCATGAAATTTAGATGCAAAGTAATCCGTGTGTCGTCAGATGAGATCGGCCAGCGATTGACTGCGCCATCGAATGACACTATCGTTTCACTGCCCATCAACAAACCAGATGCTTCAGCGTGTATCAACTCAAATAGCGCGGATTGCCGAGTTTCGGTTGAACAGTCATGCAGATGGCTGATTGCACGCTCACCATCTCTGATGTCAATGAGAAGTTGCGCGTATGTTAAAGAAAACAGGTCGCGTTGTTGACGTGACAGAGAATCGCGATCAATGTGCGCCGATTCCATAATGTCGAATGCCGTTTCGTAGTTCCCCATGTAGCGATGACACTGCACGCGTTCAAGCAACGCCTCAAATGAATGCACATCGGCGAGTAAATCCAAACCTTGTTCCGGTTGCCCGCTATGTCGGCAACATACCGAAAGCGCCACACATAATTTTGATAAGGCGTGTTCATCATTGCTGAATAAACGTCGTTGCTGATAGATGGCTTGCAGGCATTCAAACCATAAGGTGTGATCGGATAGCGTCGCCTCTAGCTCGATCAAAGTGTGCGCCCACGCCGGATCAAGTTTGCCGCGCTCCTTCAATATCGTGTGAACGACATACAAGCCGATTTCTGGCTGAATTATCAGACCTGTTGTGATTTGATGCCGTATCCTGTCCGGCACGAAGCCGCCAGAATATGCACGCAGTCGGGCTTCTTCACCTGTTTTTAATTTGATGAACCGCTTCTGCTCGAAGATAACATGCTCGATACGGTGTGTAAGGCGCGGCCATATATCATCGGGAATTAATCCTCCCCAGAAATATTTGATCTTGCCCTGCTCTATGAAATGCTCACGGGTGAAAAATAAGCACATCAACGCCACATCTTCGTCGTTTTGCGATGATTCGGCTGTCGCTGATGCCTCAAAATACGATTTGAGCATCAGCTTTATTGCTTGCGGGTTACCTGCCGCCTGCCTGACCATATAGTTAAGGAAATCATCGCCGATATCATAGCCAGCGCCTAGATATTTATTAGCGTATAACCGCCCTACCCTCTCTATATCGGTGTTGCTCAATGGCGTTAAGTGCAATACCGACGCATCATTAATAATAAAATTTAATGAATTGCATATCAAAATGTATCGTGCGTGTGGTATCAAGCGCATAATTTCACCCGTATCTTGAAGAAAACCGTCAATTACGACTAGAATTTCATAGTACATAACGGCTTCTGCTAAATCCGTGCGATGATCTATACCTAGTCTGTGCCGTATGGTTGATTCGTTCAGCTCTTCACTCCCATGCACCCACAAGACATAATCTACATCGTATTGCTGTATGTATTGAAAGGCCAATTGCTCCGCAAAAGCTGTCTTGCCACAACCGCGATCACCGAACAAAACCAGTTTGTGGTGCGCTTCCTTCGCAAGGATTCGCAACGCATCATTCATGGCGGCATCGCGCCCAAATAAAACATTACTTCCCATGTGTGGCAAAGCACGACGCAGTAGACGCAGGTGCAGGCGTTTTCTGGTTTGTTCTTCGCGTCTGGTTATCAATTGCTGGATAAAGCCTACACTCCCCCGCTTGATACGGCGCAGATTGCGCGGTGACATAGCGACGGTATCACCGAATAGATCATAGCCGATGTCGAACTCCGCCCGCACGTGGCAGAAATAAAGCAACGCCAGACCGATGAGGCGGATGCTCGTCTGTCGATAGCTTGCGATGATCTCCAGTGCTTGTGTGCGTGTGTATATCTCAGGCCGTGTCGCGTCAAGGTGATATAATTGTGCTTCGTATGATTCGGTGATTAACTCGCAGATTAGATCAGCCAGCGCATCAACGCGCAAACGATCTGACAAGACGCGATTGGGTTGGGTGATGCGCTCTTCTACAACGCTCAAATATAATAGTGGGGATTCGCCGTCTATAGTTGATGTCATCTCACGCAGATAGTTGACGACTTTGACAACATCTTCAAATCGAATGACCAATGATGATAGTTGTTTCACCATTCAGCATCCGGGAAGGTGTTAATACCAGCGTGACCACCGACTCGCTTATACATTTGAAATCCCGTGAACGGATGACCTAGAATGCCGTCATGTATCGCCCACGAACGCCCGCGTACCGTTCGCCAAGCATCTTTGTGTCGAAATGGGTTGTCGTCGTTCAATTTTTTGTGTAGTTCGCCGTCAGGTTGAAACGCTTCGTTGATCCATACCATGTCTTGATGGCCGCGTAGATAGCTGAATCCATACGATTCAAAGACGATTGCATTATGATAAGCTAGCGGTTCTATGAAAAAGATATCGTGCCCTAACCGGCGCACGAAGTCCTCAAAAAGCGGTACCGATTCCTTAAATGCGCGTAGACCTCTGCGGATTTGTCCGGGCGATAATCCGGCACGCATCGCCGCGATTTCAGCAGGTTTATTGCGTGATGTCG
The DNA here is from genome assembly GCA_007693385.1 of Anaerolineaceae bacterium. Lineage (GTDB taxonomy): Bacteria > Chloroflexota > Anaerolineae > Aggregatilineales > Phototrophicaceae > J038. The sequence continues at coordinate 255,662 of REDR01000123.1, read as the reverse complement.
TTCCGAAATGCGTCGGATTGCCCTGTAAGTCGATGTCTACATTGTAGCGCGGTGAATCTGGATCGTTGACGACAACCAGCAAGACGATAAGCTGGTTGTTGAAGGCATCAGCCAGATTGATGTACAGCAGAGGGTCAAGATCAGTCGCCCGTTGTTTCACGATCAGTTCCATCGCGCGCGTACCGCGCGGGCACCGAAATTGGATGATCGGTTGATTCTCCAGTGTTGCTTGTGGCGTGCCACTATCAACGCCATAACTTGTGAATAACCAATCTGGCAACAGCGTTTTATAGATGGCGTATTTCTCTTCTTCCGGCAGGCGGTTAATCTCGCGGATGGTTTTAGGCCATGCCTTATCTTTCGTCGTCATCGATCAATAATCCTTGAGCGCTCGTGCGATGTCACGATCCGCGTCGCGTTTGGCAATGCTCTGACGTTTATCGTACATTTTTTTGCCCTTCGCCATCGCAATATCGACTTTTGCGAGGCCGCGTTGCAGATAAAGCTGAGTTGGTACGGCGGTATAACCACGTTCGCGTAGGCGTGTGATGATCTTGGCAATTTCGCGCTTATTCAGAAGCAACTTTCGCGGCCTTAATGGGTCACTGTGGCCGAATGTACTCCCCTGCTCGTAGATGGCGATGTGTACGCCCATCAGCCACAACTCGCCGTCACGCTCCTGCACGAAGCCATCTTGTAAGCTGATGCGATTTGCCCGTATTGATTTTATCTCGGAACCCATCAGCACTAATCCGGCTTGATAGCTGTCTTCGAGGTGATAGTCGTGATGCGCCTTACGATTGCGCGTGATGACTTTGCGGCCAGAATTTTTCGTATTGTTTGACATTATTCAAAAAGCCCTTGCAAATAACGGATCGCTTCTTCGATCTCTACGTCGCGTCCGTCTTCATCCGGTATCATAGCGATGTCCGGCTCTAACCCGATGCCGTCAATCTGGTTGCGATTCGGCGTTAGCCATTCAGCCGATGTGACATGCACCGAGGAGCTATCAGACAGTTGAAATATCTGCTGTATCGTCCCCTTGCCAAAAGTATTTTGTCCTATCAGGACGGCGCCCCCTCTGTCTTGAAGCGCACCGGCTAAAAGTTCGGATGCGCTTGCTGTACCACGATTGACCAACACGATAAGCGGTAAATCAACGGTCACGCCCTGCTCTGCTTCAAATTCGCGTTCGCCAGTGTTACGAACTTCGTATAGCACGATGCCGCCATCCAGAAATATGCCGGCAATCTCGACGGCTTCTTGTAGCAGGCCGCCAAAGTTATCGCGTAGATCTAGTATAACACCGGCGATATCTTCGGCGATCAAATCCGTCAGCGCTTCTTCAATCTCTGATGGTGTTCTGCTGGTGAAGCGTATGATCTGTACGTATCCCAGACGCTCGTCCTGTTCTAAAACTCGCCATTGTACCGACGGGATATTGATGACATCGAACGGCACAAATAACACAATTTCCTCATCATCACGACGCAGGGTAAGCTCCACACCGTTATCGTCTCTCACCTCACCACGTAACATCTGATCGACAATATCGGACTGTGTGCTGAGATTAAGCGCCTCGCCATTGACAGCGATCAACACATCCCCAGCCGATACCCCCGCCTCTTCCGCCGGACTGTCATCGAACGGATACAACACGAATTCCCCCGCAACATTGCGCTGTACATTGACGCCGATACCGCCGTAAGTGCCCGCAAGTGCATCCGATTCGCTACGGGCGACTGGTGGTTCGATAAAGAACGTACTGCGGTCATTTAGTCCGCCGAGTAGCCCGCGAATTGCGTCATATTGCCGTTGTGTATACGATGGTTGTTCGCGCAGATAATGGTTATCCAGTAAGCCCTGTACTTCGAGCAACAGCGCGTAGCCGGATTCAGAGTTCTCGTTGCTCGCTGATGTCGATGCGAAGACAGATGGCATATCCAGTAGATCGCGTATTACAAAACCAGCGCTAAAGACAATTGCCAGCGCCAAGCCACCAACTACGCCGAACAGTATCGAGCGCAGGTATTCACGTTTTTTTCTGTGATTGTTCATAGGGTTAATATGCTAACTATCGCTGATGGACAGGATTGGATCATACACTTGTATTGTAGATTACGAACGATGACTTGTAAATTATCCCCTCTCTTTTAAGTCAACTTTAACAAAACCGGCTCGGGGTGTGGTTTTTCTAGCCGCAGGATGTATCATAGATAGTGTAACTTGATTAAACGACATAAGGAGTTTAACTGTGTCAACAATTGAAAATGTATTCGCCCGTGAAGTATTCGACTCACGCGGTAATCCGACGGTAGAAGTGGATGTCACACTTGAAGACGGCGCTTTTGGTCGTGCGATTGTACCTAGCGGCGCATCAACTGGTGAACATGAGGCGCTGGAATTGCGCGATGGTGATAAATCCCGTTTGCTGGGCAAAGGGGTTCTAAAGGCGGTTGAAGCAGTGAATAGCACACTTGCCGAAGCGCTCATCGGTATGGATGCCACCGAGCAGGTCGTGATTGATCGTCTGATGCTAGAGATTGATGGTACGCCGAACAAAGGCAAACTGGGTGCTAATGCGATTCTCGGTGTGTCGATGGCTGTAGCGCACGCGGCGGCCAACAGCGTGAACTTGCCGCTTTACGCTTATCTGGGCGGCGTCCATGCTCATATTCTGCCCGTTCCAATGATGAACATCATGAACGGCGGTAAACACGCCCTGAATAGCACGGACTTTCAGGAGTTTATGGTGATGCCGGTGGGCGCATCTAGCTTCGCGGAGGCGGTGCAGTGGGGTGTTGAGATTTACCATGCGCTGAAGGGCGTATTGAGCAGTAAGGGATATTCCACCACCGTCGGCGATGAAGGCGGTTTTGCGCCCAGCTTAGGCTCGAATCAGGCCGCGCTGGATGTCATCATGGAAGCCATTGATAAGGCCGGTTATAAAGCGGGTGAGCAAATTTTCATCGCGCTTGATCCCGCGACATCCGAAATCTATGATGCTAAGACCGGAAAATATAACCTCGAAATCGAAGGTAAGCAGTTGACCGGTGAAGAGATGGTCGAATTCTGGGCTGATTGGGCGGATCGCTACCCGATTATCTCGCTAGAAGACGGACTGGATGAAAACGACTGGGAAAACTGGTCGCGTTTAGTGGCGCGTTTGGGTGATCGCGTGCAAATCGTGGGCGATGACCTGCTCGTAACGAACGTGGATAAAGTAGCTCGTGCGATCAAAGAGAAAGCCGCTAACTCGCTTCTGTTCAAGGTGAACCAGATTGGCACGTTGACTGAAGCGCTGGCTTCCGCACAGATGGCACAGCGTCATGGCTGGACAGTCGTCACCAGTCATCGTAGTGGCGAAACTGAAGATGTGACGATTGCCGATTTAGCCGTTGCTATGAACGCCGGTCAGATCAAAACAGGTGCGCCCGCCCGTACCGATCGTGTCGCTAAATATAATCAACTGCTCCGCATCGAAGAACAGCTTGGCAGTGGTGCTACTTACGCCGGATTATCGGCTTTCACCAATTTAGCGCTATAATCACCATATAACACGCATCCACACGGCAGGCATGAGCTACAAATAAACAGCCATGCCTGCCTTCAATAAAACACTGAGGGAGTTTCTTCGTGGTATCTAACCAGATGTATAACAAACGGACGAAGATTGTCGCCACGATTGGCCCTTCTTCATGGGATAAAGACACTATTCGCAAGATTATTCGTGCTGGAATGGATGTTGCGCGGATTAACTTTTCGCATGGAGAACACGCAAAGCACAGCGAATCGATTGACCTAATCCGCGAAGTTGCGGAAGAAGAAAATCGCGTTGTAGCGATTATGGCTGACATTCAAGGCCCCAAGATTCGCGTTGGTAAAATCACTAAACCAATTGAACTCGCCCGCGATGATGTCATCACACTGACGCTCAACGAAGCCGACGGCACAGACAATATCGTCAGTCTGCCCCATCCGGAATTTGTGCTTGATATCGCGGTAGGTATGAGGCTTCTATTGGACGACGGCAACCTTGAATTTGAGGTAACAGAAGTCTTGCCGCGTTCGTTGGTCTGTCGTGTCATTCTTGGCGGCGTACTCAGTTCGCGTAAAGGTGTCATGGCGCCGAATGCTCACTTGACCTTATCGGCCATCACCGACAAAGATCGTGAAGATGTCGAGTTCGCACTCAGCAAAGACACCGACTATATCGCTATGTCGTTTGTGCGTAATCCTGACGACATCCGTGAACTGCGCTGGTTGATGCGTCATCTAGGCAAAGATGCCGCCGTTATTGCCAAAATAGAAAAACACGAGGCGCTTGAGAATATCGAAGACATCATCGAAGTATGTGATGGCATTATGGTGGCTCGTGGCGATCTTGGACTGGAAGTACCGGCGGAGGAAGTCCCCTACCATCAAAAGCGCATCATTCGCCTGTGCAATAAATTGAGCAAGCCCGTTATCACGGCTACGCAGATGCTCAGCTCGATGGTCGAATCGCCCCGCCCCACTCGCGCAGAAGCCAGTGACGTTTACAACGCGATCATAGACGGCACTGACGCCGTTATGCTCAGCAATGAGAGTGCGGCAGGTCGTTATCCGGTGGAAGCTGTCGAGACGATGGCGACAATTGCTACCATTGCTGAGCAAAATATCTGGCAGAGTCGCTCACCCGGTTGGTCAACCATGTCACAGAAGACAGGATCGGAAGCTATTTCGGACGCGGTTAGTGAGAGCACTTACTATATATCCGAGTCGCTTAATCCGCGTGCGATTGTCACGACGACGTTGACCGGCTATACAGCGCGACGGGTTGCCCGTGAGCGTCCACGTACACCGATCTTGTGTGTGACACCGAATGAAACAACCTATCGCCTTATGGCGCTGGTTTGGGGCGTTTATCCGTTGCTAGTGCCGGATTTTCATACTATCGACGAGATGATCGACGTGATTACATCTACTGCGATGAAGTACGACATCGTGCGACGAGGCGATACTTTGATTATCATCGCGGGCGTGCCATTTGGTCTTGGTGGTCAGACCAATCTGTTGAAGATACATACCGTTGAATGATTAATCAGCGCTTCTCGTTTCTTCTGTTGTCCTACGTTTTTTGAGTGTGTATGTTCCACCGCCATCATCATTGAATGTCCCCTGCACAGTTGTGCAGTAGGGACATATATTCCAATTTAACTCGATCAACCGTCTGCAATTGATGCACACTCGTTTGAGTTGTGTATGGCAGTTCGGGCATATTTGCCAGTTTTCTTTTGTTGGTTGTCCACAACCCGGACAGCTTATTTTTTCTTCGATTTCTTGTAGCAGAGCTTCTTCTTCTAACGATTTTTCGTAAGTTTCGCTCAACGTTTCGGGCGGGCGCAAGAATAAATAAAGGATGAGGCCGGGTGCATTTAGAAGGATTACTAATAGCGTTCCCCCTATACGTGTAACACGATCTCGCGATCTATTTTTTATGTCCCGCAATGTCCATAGTATCATACCGATCCATATGATTATTATAGAGCTTGCGGCGTATACTATCCCTATGTTGGTTATTATCTCAGTCATTTTTTGTCTTTTGATTGACTACGTGAAATTATTCAACATTAAGACGAGTCATTGTTTCAAAGTCGTCACGCTGGTTGACGACATCTAGCGTATTATCTGGCCTAATGTGGTACATTCCCAGCATAATATAATCAACAGGCACGCCTAAGCAAAATGTTTGGCTAACGACATCGCCGCCCCGCCAGTAACGGGCGGGCCATGATAGACTATCCGCGATAGCGATACGTTCGTCCTGAGCATCAAAACCATGCACTGCAAAGTTATATTCACGATCTGCTGAGACATTGATACGCCAGCGAATATCCACGCAATAATCGTCATTGCGCCAGTGGTAGCTCATTATATCCACGCCATTTTCAAACGACGTGACCAGATCATCCGGTATGCTACGTCCATCACGCCAATAAATGCGATAGCACGGATTGTCAGTACGGGTCGAGATACAATCCGTCTGATAGTCCGTTGTGATAACCAGTGTCGGTTCGTCTCGATATACCAGTCTATCACGATCTTCAAATCGCACATGCGGCACATCATACAACAGCGCATAAAAGACCGTTGGTTGCTCATCGAATTCAAGCGCTAACCCATCGAATCGCCCTACTACATACTGCGGATTTTCTTCCAGCACAGCGTCGCGTACTTGTATGAGATAACCAAGCGGCTCCCCAAATGCGTTCGGTGTCGCATTATAGTATAAGAAGTTGAGCAGATTGACGAACAATAGCAAGTGCAACGCTGAGAATATCGCCAGTCCTATGCCACCGGCCAGTTTTGCGCCATTGAGCAATTGAGGCTTATCCGAAAGACTGCGCCGTATATCATCCAGAGTGAATCCAATGATAATAAATCCCGCCGGTATCGTCGGGATCAGATAGTGGATGTAAAACGTGATCAATCCGGTGGCATAGATAGCTATCGGGAATATTAACCATAATAAAGCAACGATGTCTACAATGCGTCGATCATAGCGCCGCGTTACCGCCTTGAATACCAGCCAGACGACTGAGGCGATTAGCAGGTAGCCCAGAAAATTCAACAACGGATAAACAGCAGGCACTTGTGCTAGATAGTCTCTGAAGGCTTCTTCACCGGCCAATGCATGAATTTCCGTGCCGGCGATCAATACCAGCATCTCACGCACAGGCGCAGAAGTCAGCATCGCGGATGTCTCCGCATCGCCGCTAATGCGCTCCAATCTTCCATCGAATGATAACGCACCGGATTGCGCCAGACCAACTATGTAAGGCAAGAGTAAAATCAACGCCAGTAATACGCCGAAAGCTGTATAACGCGAAATTGTCCGCCGACCATACCACCATAACGCGGCACAGGCCGGGATGATGACGAACGCGCCATAATGAATCTGGCCGGTAATAACCAGTAATGCGGGATGCGCTACGTGGGATGAACGCTTTTTATCGACGAAAGCCCATATACCGGTTAAGATCGTCGCCACGACAAAAAGCGGGAGCATGTTCTGTGCCCAAATTTTACGCGAAAAGATCAATGACCAGGGTGAGACGGCGAACAGTAACATGACACCCAACGCCACCCACACATTAACGTGACGCCGCAGGAAGATGTATGTTAAGACGACAGCTAAAACGTTCAATAAGCCGATGAATTGCGTCGCCAAGACCGGACTACTGCTGAAAAAATACGGTATGCCTAGCAAATAAACATTAAACGGAGCGTTGGGGAAACCTACCGATGATGCAATACCGAGCAACGGGAAAACCCTGCCGTTAGCGAAATCTAACGCCAAAATCGATAGGTTAGCTTCATCGCGCTTGAACTCGGTTATCTCCGGCCAGCCTACACGCAGAACCAATGCTAGCCCTAAAATAAAAACGAAAGATGCGATCTCCGGCAAACGGGAGCGATCATTCATGTGATGTTGCTCCGTCGCGTTGCCATGCCAATAGAGACACGTCATCAACGAAAACATCGTATTGATGCCCCTCTGCGAAAAATTCAACCTGCGTGATAACGACAGGCCGACGCTCATCGGGTATTACATCAAAGAGATTTCCGCTTTCGTATACATACCACGTCTGTCCCAGTATTCGGATGTGTGGCTGTAAGCAGGTGCCGCATTGTCGCTTCCACCCGGCTGTTTCCTGCGCGGGCGATAATGGCACAGTATACAGTCCGTGTACCCATTCCGTCTCAATCAACTGTGATCTGTCACCATCAGGCGAAAACTTGTAACGGATGCGGAACATCATCGGACATTCACTGCCCTCCTGCCCACAACCATTCAAAGATTGCGAATCGACGTAGAACATCGAGCGCAGATATAGCGAATCATAGGTCGATACGTCTAAACCATCTCCAAAGCTCTGGTCACAGCGCGTATAGCCGTTCGTATCCGCACCGCTACCGCGTACCAGACGGAAACTGCGCCGACCATCGGGTGCGGTGTCTTCAAAGTAGTTGCCAACGGGTAGATTACTGACCGGACCATTGGTACAACTCCAGCCAAAAGGCGGCAGATACGCGCCAGTTGGATCAACGGTCTGTTCACGAGCTTCGCGTGAGAATTGTAATTGATTGTTGACCAATAAATTCTGCATGTAAGGCGTGCGCGTTAGTTCTTGCGATGCGCTGTTGAATGTGGCCTGCTGGCCGCCTGGTATAGCATAAGCCAGAGCGCGATCCGCGGAGATGATGATGGCTTCACCGGTACGGGTTACGACGCTCAAGCCTTCCGAAGAGCCATCAATCAAGTAATTGCCGCCCCGATTAATCAACACTTCATCGCCGGTAACTGTCGTGATTGATAACTCTATCGGGCGTGGTAGATCGTTAGCTACGCGGATGTCGATCTCACCATCTAGCCCTTGCAAAGATATTTCGTAAATTGTCGATGACCAACTAAAACGTGGTCGATTGGCGCGACGCAGAAAAACAGAGGTGTCATTTTTCAGGACAGCTGTAACAATGGATTCTTGTCCGGTTTCGGGATCGCGGAAAGAGAGGACAGCTTGTGACCATTGATCCTGCGAGTCGGTGCGGATAGCCGTATCGCGTGATAATTGACGTGATTGTGTCTCGGCCTGTGGTGCAGTAGCGCTCTCAGTGATGCCCACCGTGCCGCGTCCAACCTGCAAGGTTGTTTCCAGCGAGAGCGATGACTGGAACAAAAAGAAGTGCGCGAACAACGTGCTGGCCGCGCATATAACGCAGAACGTGGCAAAAGAAAGCAATAAAACACTCCATGCCAGACGCTCCGGCGCAATTCGCATTTGGGCTAAATATTCTCGCTCTATGTCTGCAACCGCACCATCAGCCATCGGCTGTCACCTCGACTAGCGGATTTGAGTTCAGTATAATAGATTTCATTATGCAGAAAACAAAGCCATTGTGGAGAGGGAATTCCTATGTCAGGGCATAGCAAATGGTCGACGATCAAACGCAAGAAAGGCGCGGAGGACGCCAAGCGAGGTAAGATTTTTACCCGTTTAGCGCGTGATATCATGGTTGCCGCACGCGAAGGTGGCGGCGATGAAGCAACAAATTCACGGCTTAAACTCGCCATTGGCAAGGCGAAACAGGCCAACATGCCGAAAGACAACATCGAACGTGCCATTAAAAAAGGTACAGGCGAATTAGACGGCGGTCAACTCGATGAGCTGACCTATGAGGCTTACGGGATTGATGGGGTTGCGTTCATCATTGAAATCCTGACTGACAACAAAAATCGTGCGCTGGCCGACACTAAGCACATCTTGAACAAGCATGGCGGCAATCTGGCGTCTAACGGTGCGGTATCATGGCAATTCGACATGAAGGGCTATATCGTGTTGAAAGACGATGGGCTTGATTTTGAAGAAGTGTTTATGGTAGCGGCAGAAGCCGGTGCGGAAGATGTGACACAGGAAGAAGATCGCATCGTCGTCTATACCCCGCGTGAGCAGTACGGCGCAGTGGTGCAGAGCATGGAAGAAGGCGGCTACAATGTCGAAGAGAGTGAATTGCGCTGGGAACCACAGAATGAGACACAAGTTTCCGTCGATAGTGCGCTGAAAAATATGCGAATTATCGAAAAGCTGGAAGAGCTAGACGATGTGCAGAGCGTATCATCCAATCTGATGATTACCGACGAGATCGCTAGCGCATTCGAGGCTGTCTAAGCGATGCTATCGCTTGGCATTGATCCCGGTACAGCAACGGTAGGTTATGGTCTGGTTCGAGAAGCGACTGATGGGGCGTTGCATACGGTTGCTTACGGTGTTGTCACGACCACGCCGAGACAGCCGATGTGGGAACGCCTACAGATTATTTACGATGATTTAAGCGCGATTATCAAGCAATATCAGCCGGAACGTGCCGCTGTTGAAGAGTTGTTCTTCGCCAAGAATGTGACGACTGCTATCACTGTCGCGCAGGGTCGTGGTGTGATTCTGCTGGCGCTGGCACAGGCTGATTTACCGATTGCTGAGTACAAACCTAATGAGATCAAACAGGCTATTACTGGTTATGGTGGCGCTAAAAAAGCGCAGATTCAGGAGATGGTTCGCGTTTTGTTGGGCGAGTCGGAAATACCAAAACCGGATGATGCCGCCGACGCCTTAGCTGTCGCCATTACCGACCTACACAGTATGCGTTATTCGAGTTTGGAATAGGGATCATATCATGATCGCAAGTATTCGCGGGATTGTGGCATCCAATAGTGATGATTTTCTAGTTGTCGTTCTCAACGACATCGGCTATAAAGTGTTCGTGCCGGACTCGGTACAGGCGATCAGTTCAGGAAGCGAAATCTTCTTGCACACTCATCTGGTCGTGCGCGAGGACTCGCTAACGCTTTATGGTTTCAAGACGCCACAGGAGCGCCGCCTATTCGAGACACTACTCACCGTTTCCGGTATCGGGCCGAAAGTCGCGCTATCGATTCTTGGTACGCTTGGCGGCGATAATCTGCGTAACGCAGTAGCCAGCGAACGAGCCGAGTTATTGACGCGAGTGCCGGGTATTGGCAAAAAGACCGCGCAGAAAATTCTGTTTGAACTGAAAGATAAGCTCAAAGTCGGATTAGATGAAGTACCCATCGCCGCGTTTGATGATGTCAATAGCGATGTATTCGACAGTTTAATCGCGCTCGGGTATAGCGTCGTAGAAGCACAATCCGCTATCCAGTCGTTGCCGCTTGATGCGCCCGATGACATCGAGGAACGTCTGCGGATGGCATTGCAATTTTTCGGCTAAACGGAGGTCGTCATGGAAGAAATAATTGGCAAGCGGGTTGACCTGCTCGATAAAGGGTGGATAGAACTGGTTGACATGATGCCTCATCCGGCTAATAGTGTAAGCGGTGATATGGCGATTGTCAATGCGGCGCGGGTCAGCTTTCTAGGTGAGAGCAAAGGCGAAGAGCGCGACAAAAAATTGCTGTTCTATCTGATGAAACATCGTCATACATCGCCCTTCGAGATGGTCGAATTCAAATTTCGCGTCCGTGCGCCGCTTGTGACATGGTGGCAATGGGCGCGACATCGAGTCTGGAATTTTAATGCCCAGTCCGGAAGGTATACCCCGTTTGAGGAGAACGACTTCTACGTGCCGGACGTATGGCGCAGGCAGGCTAAAGATAATAAGCAGGCCAGCGAAGGAACGGTCACAGATGCCGAGAATCGTGTATTGACCGATGCGCTGATTGAGCATTACGAGAATAGCTTTACGCTATATCAAAGGGCGCTCGATAGCGGCGTATCACGCGAACAGGCGCGATTATTCCTGCCCGGTTTCAGCGTGTACTATACATGGGTCGTCAAAGTAGATGCGCATAATCTGATGCACTTCTTGAAACTACGCATGGCATCGGACGCCCAGTACGAAATCCGTGTTTATGCGGAGGCGATTTATAAGCATTTCTTCAAACCAGCGCTACCGTGGACGGCGGAAGCCTTTGAGCAGTTCATATTGGCCGTGTAAAGCATAAACCGCCTGCTACGGTGCTTCAACGAAGAAAAGATCGCCCTGCGGCGCACACATTACGAAGCCAATCGGATCAAGTGGTTCGACGAACCATCCAAAAACGCCTTCAAAGGGAAATATGCTTGCGCTGACCGTGTGTTGCGATTCTTCGATCAAGCGCTCGTAGATGATCTCTTCATCATCGTCGAATATCACGTAACGGTACAGCATCGCGCCCGCCATCGGATTCCATGATGCTGATGCGACATCATCCATCAACACGAGACGCTGTTCGGGAATCTGTGCGCGAAAATCACCGCAAGCTGGGGAGCGTGTCGGGATGAAAACCGGCGTCCATTCGCCCGTCGGACGCGAGAGTAACGCACCTGTCGTCTGCGCGGATTCATCGTCGATCTCTCCGTCTTCGCCCGGACGTGGTGTTGGCGTCCATGTTGGCGGCAGTGGCTGACGCTCGATCACCTGTGGGGTGGCTGTCGGTTGCGATGGTTCGTCGGGGGGAGCTTCCGGCGTTTCCGTGATAACTTCGACTTGATCCGGCATTTCTGGTTCAATCTCATCGTTTGATTCTGTCTGACAAGCGCTCATCAGCAATATTACTGCTATCATCATCACATAACGCATCGGGATATTCTCCATAACCTACAAGCCACCTAGTATCACCAAACGAACCGCCCACGCCAGTATAATCAGCAACGAGAGTATACCGACCAGTAAATAAATCCGGAGCAAACGTTTGCCCGTCGGTTGTTCTCCAACCATCCCCACCAATAATAACCAACCCGCGCCATACATCAAAAGCCCTGCCCCGCCGGAGATCAAAGCTGGAAGTGATCGCGTGTCCTCCGTGAAGAAATATCCCAGATAGATGCGATCAATCACCGGACTAATCGCCAGTGTGAGGGCGAGCGCGAATACTGCGGCTATGATGATCCGCGTCGTACGTGGGAATGCGAGCAACGAGTCAAGAAACGATTGGCTCTCATCCGGCTGTTTTTTATTTTTCGGCATCAGGACTCATCCGGCGCATATCGGTTAATCATGAAAGATGAACCGCGATCAAAGTATTCGCGCATGACCGAGCGTGCTGGTTCTGCGATGCCTACTTCGTCAATCGCTTCTAGCATATATTGTAACCAGCGATCCCGTGCTGTTTCATCAATCGGATATGGCATGTGGCGCATACGTAGGCGCGGATGCCCGCGTTCTGCTAGATAGTCGGAGGGGCCGCCGAAGAATTGCTGTAGGAATAAGAATTGCCAGCGTTTGCCCGGTTCAAGGTCGGCGGGGAAAATAGCGCGTAACGCCGCATCCGCTTCTACTTTCGCATAGAATACATCAACCAGATGTTGGAAAGTCTGCGCTCCGCCAACTTGCTCAAAAATGGTCTTTTCTTCGCCCGACATAAGCCACCCCTAACGATTTCGACTGGACAATTAAACAAGCCCATGTACAATCTTTTTTTCGACTTCTATTATAACGTGTCTCGCACTGGTAAGGGAGAGCCTGATGAAAATGATTGTGCGAGGAGTACGTTCTTTGCTACTCCTATCGCTTTTTTTTGGTACTATGATCGTTTTTGCCCAGCAAGATGATGATTCGTCTAGTGATGAACTGGCAATAAGCGGATCGCGTATTGTGATCTCTGCGGTTGAAGCTATCGCCGAAGCCAATGATTTCGCATCGCCCGCCGCTAACATCGTCGGAACTAGTAGCGGATTTAATGCGCTATGTGATGCTCAAGCACCTGTCGCCGGCGCGATCCGCCCGATTTCTGTTGAAGAAGAATTGCTCTGTCAGAATAACGGCATCAGCTATGCCGAATATCTCATCGGTTATAACGTGCTGACCTTCGTCATACATCCTGATCTAACGTTCGCGTCGTGCCTGACGCCGAATCAGATCAATACGCTATTCGCCCCCAGCTCGCAAGATAGAATTGATGACTGGGCGCAAATTGGCCTCGAAACACTAACCAATGTGCCGTTAACCCTCATCACGCCGGATGAAAACAGTGTTGTTTATGGTCTGCTGGATGCACAACTAGAGGGCTTTGGCTTGCGCGGCGACGTGCAGACTGAAGCAGATAATGCCGCCGTGATCGCCGCTGTCGCCAGTACAGAGGGTGCGATTGGCGTGGTATCTGGCACCGATGTCAGCACTGATGACGGCGTGCAGGTCGTACAAATTCGCAATCCTGATCTCAACCGTTGCATCACGCCGGAGACAGCCACCGCCGAAACCGGCGAATACGCTTTCTTCAATCCGCTTCTGCTCTATGTCAATACGGCAGAGGTCGCCGAGGGCAATGAACTGCTGAGCTTAATCGTCAGTGAGGAAGCCGTGCCCGCGCTGGTCGATGCCGGTTATACGCCGCCATCGGAAGACACGTATGCGCTCAACGCGGCTATATTGCGCGGTGAGGCCGAAGACGGACGCCAATTCAGCCGCGATCTGGTCGCTTTCCAGATTCCGGACGATGTATTCGGCGTATTCACGATGGGCGGCGCGGCTTCGTTGGCGACATACGCGCAGAGTACAACAGCGACATTCAATGCTGAATACCCGACGATCTCCGCAGAGTTGGCGATTGACGGTCAGACTGCCGCTATTCGGCGTTTCTGCAATGGCGAATTGGATATTGTCGCTATCAACCGTGATTTGACCGAAGAAGAGATCACAATATGTCAGAATAACGCTGTCTCGCCGTTGACGTTCGACATTGGCGCACAGGCGGCCATTCTGGTTGGTAACGCGACGCCCGACGAAGAGGCTGATGATGACTTCGCATTGGATGACTTCCCCGATTGCCTGACACGTGAACAAGTCCAGATGATCTGGGGTAGCTCTAGCGATGTGCCGACTAGCTGGGTTGACGTTGATCCCGACTTCCCCGCCGCCGACTTGATACTGGTCGCGCCGAATCTGGGCAGTGTGGATTACACGGACATCCTGCTAACTACCGATGATGGTTTATCGCTACCGGAACGGCTGGATGTGGCCGAGCGCCGCAATGATCCCGCTTATCGTGCGGCGGCAGTCGGTAACGTTCGCGGCGGTCTGACTTACATGAGTTGGATCGACTACGAGAACATCGAAGAAGTGCGTCCGGATAATATCCGGTTAATCAGCATTCGGGCTGATGGCGAATGTGTGACGCCGAGCATCGAGACAATCGGGGACGGCTCATATCCGTATACCTTGCGCGGCAATCTGATCATTAATCAGTCAGCGTTAACGCGCCCTGAAGTACAGAGCTTCGTCTGGTATTTGTTTCAAGACTCCAGCTACTCACTGTTCGCGTCCGGCGGTTTGACCGGACTCAATTTTGGTGATTTATCCGTCATTCGTGAACGTCTCGAAGTCGCGTTCGTAGAAGCGGAAGCCGCGCCGACACCGCCGCCCACTGTAGACTCTTTGCCGCCGCGTGACTTTGCGCCATCGCTTCCGTTCGATCTGCTGACGGACAACGAGTAAACTCGCACGCACACCAAGATCAACACTTAAGCCCCCCGCCCAAAGCGCGGGGGCTTTTATAAATCAACCGCATTTACTTGTACCACGCCGTGCAATCACGTATACTTGCCTGACACTAACCCAACGAGATCGGAGAAGCCCATGCGCGGCGAACTCGTCGCCCTAGACCTAGAGACAACCGGACTGGACGTTAAAAACGACCACATCATAGAAGTGGGCGCAGTCCGCATAAAAGATGGCGAAATAATCGCTGAATTCAGCACGATGATTAACCCGGGTGTGTCCATACCCAGCAAAGTCACTCACCTGACCGGAATCCGGCAGGAGGACATCAACGGTGCACCAAGCATTGACTCCGCCCTACCACAGATTGCCGCTTTTGTTGGTGATGCGCCGGTTATCGCGCATAATGTCGCCTTTGACATGGGCTTTCTGCAACAACGTCACGGCATCCTGCGGAACAATGTCTCCATCGACACGTATGATTTAGCCGCTATCTTGTTGCCTACAGCGCCGCGCTACAATCTCAATAGTTTGACCAGCCATTTTGACATTGATCTAGAACATGCTCACCGAGCGTTAGATGACGCTCGTGCCACCGCCCTACTCTATTGGGCGCTGTGGAAAGAGCTAACCACGCTTCCGGCGACGGTATTAGATCAGATCATTGCGCTATCTGATGGCCTGAGTTGGGGAACAGCCATCACATTTAAGGCGGCGCAGGAAGATCAGGCGATAACGCGGCAGGCCGCGAAGCCGTCAGGGATTCATGAATACGCACAGGATGAGATAGACCAGAACATCGCTCCGTCGGTTGGCGTGCTCGATCTGTCGGATGTGTCGCATTACATCGGCGAGAACGGGATATTTCACGAGCGTATCACCGGATTTCAGCATCGCGGTCAACAGTTAGTGATGGCGCAGGCGATAACTAGCGCTCTGGCGCACAATCAACATTTAATCGTAGAGGCCGGCACAGGCACCGGCAAATCTATAGGCTATCTGTTGCCGGCCATCTTATGGGCTGTTGAAACTGGCGAACGTGTGGTCATCTCGACCAACACCATCAATTTGCAAGAACAACTCATCAACGACACCATTCCGCAACTACGTGACGCGCTGGGTATTCCGTTTACGGCGCGGGTTATGAAGGGGCGCGGCAACTACATATCGCCCAAGCGCCTGCAAATGGCTTTGCGACGGCGTGGCACCAGTATCTTGGAAGCCCGCACGCTGGCAAAACTGCTCGTGTGGCAGTTACAACCCAATAGCGGCGATAAAGGCGAAGTTAATCTACGCGGCAGTGAGCATGGCGTGTGGGCAATGGTTAGCGCTGATGATGGATCAAGCGATTCCGCCTGTGATGGCGGTGATTTCGATACACCATTTTGCCGTGCGCGGCGTGCGGCGGAAAACGCCAATATCCTCATTGTCAATCACGCGCTTTTGATCGCCGATGCTCGCTCACAGAATAAAGTATTGCCACCTTATCAGTATCTAATCATCGACGAGGCGCATCAGCTAGAAAGCGCAATCACCTACGGTTTGAGTGGACGCATCGACGCTAACGAACTCAACCATCAGCTTACGTTTCTCGGCGACACGTCACGCGGTCTGTTACGTGATGTACTGAATACCGTGCGGGCGGAAGCAGATCACAAAGAGGCGATCAAGCTCGAAGCATTTGTGCAAAGCATCAGCGAGGCGGTTGGCGATATGGCGGCGCATATTCACGCGCTGTTCCGGCAGATCGGCAAATTCCTGAAAAGTATGCGTGGGGATCGTAATGAATTCGTCATGCTGGTTCGTATTGACCAATCTTATCGCAACAAACCAGCGTTTGGTACAATTCAGGTGACATGGCGTAACCTGTCGGAATATTTCACTGTGTTGATTAGCGCACTGGAACGCCTGCGTAAATTCTTGAACAAGATGACGGGTTCTGCGGCGGTTACTGCGCATATCTCAGACATCAATATGAGCGTGGAAAGATTGAAGAAGAGCGTCGATCTGCTCGATCACCTGATACAAGACCCGCAAGCTAACGAGATTTACTGGATGAGCTTCCCGCAAGGCGCGGAGTCGCCGACGGCGCATTGTGCGCCGCTACACGTCGGGAAATTAATGCGTGAATACATCTGGGATGAGAAATCATCGGTCATCTTGACCAGTGCCACGCTCAAGACACACGACGATTTTCAGTTTATCCAGTCGCGGTTGGAAGCGGAGGCCGTGCCGACTCTCGACGTTGGCTCACCATTCGACTATCAGCAATCTACGCTGATTTTTATCCCCCGTGATGTACCGGAGCCGACTGATCGCAACAAATACCAGCAAGCAGTCGAGAAAAGTATCATCGAATTGGCGGCGGCGCTCAATGGGCGCGTGATGGTGTTGTTCACCAGCTATAGCCAGTTACGGCAAACCGCACAGGCTATCACGCCACGCCTGACTCTGGGTGATATTACCGTATATAATCAGTCGGACGGTACGAGCCGCCATGCGCTTCTGGAAGGCTTCAAAGCGGATGAACGCGCTGTCCTGCTGGGAACAAAAAGTTTCTGGGAAGGTGTGGATATCCCGGGCGATGACCTGAGCGCTCTCATCATCACACGCCTACCCTTCTCCGTGCCGACTGACCCGATTTTCTCCGCCCGTGCTGAGACGTACAGCAATCCGTTTGACGAGTACAACCTCCCCGATGCGGTGCTGATGTTTCGTCAAGGTTTTGGCCGATTGATACGACGACAGACTGATCGTGGGGTGATCGTGGTAATGGATGGACGTATTCGTACAAAGCGGTACGGCGCGTCTTTCATAGATGCTTTACCAGATTGCACCATTGAGGATGCTGAATTGTCAAAACTAGGCGAAATCGCATCGCACTGGATCAACAGAACGCAAGACGACTAAACAAACGTGGATACAGGATTTTTCTATGCGTACACCAGATGGTAGAGAGTGCAAACATTATTTTGAGGATTATCATAGAGGGCGCAACATACAAGAGTGTCGGCTCGTCAAAGGCAATCCAGATTCATTTCGCTGGCGTCCCGAAGATTGCGCCAAATGCCCCGTTCCCGACATCCTCAATGCCAATGCCAGCCCGTATATGCGCCTCAAGCTGACCATCACAACGCGATTCATGGGCTTCGGACGCAAATTAGAAGTTAGCGCTCACTGCATAAAGCACAACATTCCTATCGAAGACCCGTATGTAGGATGCCCCAAAGACATCGAGGAACGGCCAGGGCTTGATCTGTTTCGTCAAGCTCTGGAAAACGATAAGCCAGACACCGACAATGATTAAAGCCGTCCTGCTTGATCTCGACAATACCCTCATATTCAACGATGACAGGGTTGCCACCCATGCGTTCTTACAACGCATGGATTCTTTCGGCAAGCGATATTTCCAGATCGAAGCTTTCAGCTTGATATACCGTGATGCACTCAGGAAGATGCGGGCGCATTCATGCGGCAGGCAGTCCAACATGAGACGCTTATGCGATAATATCGCTCAGAAAACTCAGTACACTATAGATGCCATCACTGCCGGATTAGCGATATTCTACGCTGAAGAATATCCGCAACTGAAGTCACTTGTCACGCCAAGAGATGACGCGGCGTATCTAATTGAATCATTATCAGATGCCGGTTATACACTGGTTATCGCCACCAACCCTATCTACCCGTTAGAAGCCGTCATTAACCGGTTAGAATGGGGCGGATTGGGCGATATGATGCCATTATTTCATTTCATCACCCATGCCGATAACATGCACTACGCCAAGCCTGATCTGCCCTACTATGCAGAAGTAATCGCCCGCATCGGCGTTGAACCGGATGAAGTCATTGTCATCGGTGACAGAATCGACAATGACATCTCGCCAGCACGCACCATTGGCGCAGGCGCTTTTCATCTGGCCGGAGATAACACAATCGAGCTTTTCATCGGGCAGATGTCAGAACACCGATTCGAGGGGATGTTGCCTCTTGCGGCACAATCTCACATGATTGTACCGCAATATCGCGGCAATATCGGCGCGTTATTCGGCATTATCAGCGAGATAAAACCGCGTTATTGGCATCAACAACCGGAGCCTGATGAATGGTCGCCGATACAGATCATCAGCCATCTACTGGAAAGCGAAACCACCGTCCAGCGAATGCGTTTACAGAAGATACTCGACGAGGATAACCCTTTTCTGGCACAACCACAGCCGCCACCGCCACCGCATGAATTCGATTGCGCGTCGCAGAAAGGCGAGCAGTTAGCGCATCAATGGGCAGATGAACGCGAACGCACGATCACGTTTATCAATACCATACAGCCCGAACACTGGAAGCGTCCGGCGCGTCACAGCATATTCGGACCGACGAATCTGCTGGAGATGGCGCAATTCACCGCCCAGCATGACCGCTTACACATCGAACAACTATGCCAGACTATCGGCAAGTGTGAATGAACAACGTGTACGAATCATTTCGGGTTCGTTCGAGTTTTACAACATAACTTTGTGTAGATATAAGCGTGTGCTAAGATACCATTTGAGACGACATTCAAGTGAAGATGAGAACCGTGACACACACAAGCATGAGACCCAAATGGATCAGGACGCTTCTCAAAGCGCTGAGGGATGATGGATATAGCGTCGCCTTCTTTGATGCTGACACGCGCATGGATAACCAGTTGATAAAAAACGCGCAGGTTATCATCGCCTGCGACCCTGCCATCGTTCAACGACTGAGGCATACTTTCGGTCAGAACAAGTTATATGTACTCATCACGTCTCAATACGAGACGATCTCCAGCAAAACCGCCGACTTTATCTTTCCCCCTAGTTTGAATTATGTACGGCGTCAATTACGCGCCATCCTGCGCTTGCGCGATCAAAGTGCGACATTGCAACAGGAGACTGAAAAACTGCACCAGTCGCTCAATAACAGTCAAGTAGAAATTGAGTTGCTCAAAAGTGCTATCATCCGCAATGTATCACACGAACTACGCACGCCGGTATTGCAGGTCAAGTCAGCGGTTTCGTTGATGTCCGAGGATAGTGACAATCCGGAGTTGATCTCCTACGCCAAGAACTCTATGGCGCGTTTGGAAGCTCTGGTCAAGAACATCACCCTACTCGGCAATACATTCGAGGCTAATCTCGGCCCGGTTATCGTGCGCGATGTGATCGATTACGTCAAGCGTAACATCAATCGTGCATGGCGTTATCAGGGCGCATTATCGCGGATTGTCACCTGTTATGATGAGGATACCCCGCCGGTAATGGCCGATAAACAGGGATTGAGTACGGTTATCGAATTACTGATCGACAATGCGCTCAAGTTCAGTGAGGGCGAAGTGACGCTCAGCGTTACGTCACAGGATGATTGTGTGCGAATCGCGGTTAGCGATCAGGGTATCGGCATTGATCCGGCCAACATAGAATCGATCTTCGATATGTTCTTTCAGGTGGATGCATCCTCAACACGCAAATACGAAGGCGCAGGTATTGGACTGACCATCGTACGTTTGATATTGAAACATCACGATAGCGTCATTCAGGTCTGTAGCAAACCGGATAACGGAAGCGTCTTCTATTTCACACTTAAAGCCATTAACATATGATTTGCGCCTGATTAAAGGCAGATTCAGCACAGACAATCGCATGATAACATGATAAATTTTGTGGGTAGTTTCGTTGACCGCCCGCGTTATATCGGGTAAAATTGTTAAAAGATTTAGTTTGTTCTGAATGTTTCAAATCTAATTTGATCTAACAGCAAGGCTAGGCTGATGACCACGCAAACCACCCAGACAGATAACGGTACAGTAAAAGCGGCCTTTCAATCGGAGATTCATATTGTCGAGCAAGCGCTAGAAGCAGTTGAACGCCTCATGTACGATGTGGTCAACAGCGAAGTTGAAGTCTTACGTGACGCTAGCCGCCATATTCTGGAGGCAGGTGGCAAGCGCTTTAGACCGCGAGTGTCTCTTTTGAGCTTCGCCGCGACTGGCGGCGCGGATTTGATGACCGCCGTGCCACCCGCCGCCGCCGTCGAGTTAGTGCATACCGCCAGCGTCGTGCATGACGACATCAACGATCATGGCGTCGTCCGGCGTGGCAGGCCATCCGTCAACGCGATATGGGGGCGCACGTTTGCCCTATTGACTGGCGATTTTCTGTTCACTAAGGTCTATGAGTTGATGGCGCCTTATAAAGACCTGAATATCCTGCTGGCACAGGCGGCCACCGCACTCGTTGAGGGTGAAACGCTACAGGCCAGCGCGGTAAAGAACAAGAACCTGAATAGCGAAATTTACTTCCGTATCATAGGACTCAAGACGGCGGCGCTTTTCAAGTCTGGTGCGACGATTGGCGCTCGCTTGAGCGGCGCGACGGAAGCCGAAGTAGAAGCGCTCGGCGAATATGGCTATAACATCGGGCTGGCCTTCCAGATCATAGACGATATTCTGGATGTCGTCGGTGATGAAGCCCAGTTAGGCAAGACTGCCGGCTTGGATGCTCAGCAAGGTAAGGGGTTTGCCGCAGTGCAGGATGACCCGATTGCCAGCGTCAAGCAAAAACTGATGGAAGGTAACCGACTGGAGCGGGCGCGTTTGCAAGCGCATCAGCTCGTCGAAAGCGCGGTGGAATTACTCGCCATCATACCGCCTTCTCCATACAAAGATGAGTTAGTGCGGCTGGCGCATGGTGTCGTAGAGCGCGACTTTTAAGAGCGCATTTTGAGCTACAAAAACCCGTCATTCCGGTAGTCGCCCGCTACCGGAATTTTGATTCACAGGAGATGATGCGATGGTCAAATTAGTCACAGTTTCGCAGATGCGCGAAATCGAAGCGCAGGCTGATAAAAGTGGGATTAGCTACGCCGAGATGATGACTCGGGCGGGTATCATGGCGGCACGACAGGCGCTCAAGATGATCGAGGGCATCCCGGAACCACGGGTAACTCTGCTCATCGGGAAAGGCAATAACGGCGGTGATGGGTTGGTGGTTGCCCGTTATCTAGTCGAGCAAGGTAATATCGACGTGCGCTGTTATCTGTTGTCTCGTCCATCTGATGATTTCTGGCCGTTCGCTGACGCGCAGAATGCTAACGTCTTCATGGCCTTTGCGGCTGATGACGATGGGCGCGTCCTGCGACACATGGTCGCTAGCGCTGATCTCATCATTGATGCGCTATTCGGGATTGGTGTCCGCTTGCCTATCGAAGGCTCAGCAGAGAAAATCTTGCGGGGGGTTCATCAGGGTATGAACGAACGCCGACAGACCATACCGCCTAACATGGCGCTTCATCCCGCTTCGCCATCCATACAGCCAGCGCGTGCCATTCCCGGAGTGCTGGCGATTGATTGTCCGAGTGGGCTAGATTGTGACGACGGACAGATTGACCGTAAGGCCATTCGCGCTGATGTGACAATTACGTTCATCGCGCCGAAGATCGGTCAGGTTTTATTTCCGGGCGCGGCGCATGTTGGCGATCTGGTCATTGCTCCGCTGGGCATTCCCGATGATTTACCAGCTATGAGACAGCCATCACCAACGTTAACCACATCGCTACATGCCAGAGAACACCTGCCCCATCGTCCGCCAGATGGCAACAAAGGGACATTTGGAAAAGTACTGATTGTCGGTGGCTCGCGGATGTATCGTGGTGCGCCCGTCCTCAGTGCAGAAGCCGCCTATCGTGCTGGCGCGGGGTTGGTCGCCATCGCGTCGATAACAGTTGTTGTCGATAGCATCGCCGCCAGTCAGCGCGAACCGATCTTTATTGAGATAGCGGAAGAATCCGGCTATATCTCACGAACAGGCACTGATGATCTAGCGCCGCATATCGCTCATTATGATGCTCTCTTGATCGGGCCCGGTCTCGGCTTGAGTGACGGAACGCGACAATTCCTGCGTGAACTGTTGCGTCAAGAATCATTGCCCCCACTGGTAATTGATGCTGACGCCCTGAATATCATCGCCGAACATGATGACATGCTGGATCATCTGCCACCGCACAGCATCCTGACACCACATCCGGGCGAAATGGCGCGTCTGTGTCGTGTGAGAGTCGAGGACGTTCAGGCAGACCGCATAGCTATTGCTCAGCAGAAAGCGCGTGAATGGGGAGTTACCGTCGTACTCAAAGGCGCTCACACCGTCATCGCATCGGATGACAATGAGCCGGTTGGCGTGATGCCGTTCAAATCAACCGCGCTGGCGACGGCAGGTACCGGCGACGTCTTGGCTGGTATCATCGCCGGATTGCGGGCGGGCGGTGTATCGGCGAAAAGTGCCGCGTTGGTGGGTGCTTACATACACGGCACATGCGGTCATTTCGCCGCATTAAAGCATGACAATGAACGCGGTGTAATTGCTGGCGATGTCGTGGCGGCTATCCCGCAGGCGCTAAGCGTCATCGAGCGTGCCTAGACCGAATCAACGTCGGGCACGATGTCGGGCGGCCTGTTTCGCCTCTTCGATGCTCTGCTTTAGTGTGTCACGCGGTTTGAGCGCCTCAGCCGCCGAGCGCAGTGTCTCGCCGGATGGGGGGCGCAATGCACGCAAGTCAAAGCGCGGGCCGCGAAATAGCGCCAGCAATCCTCCGACCAGCAAGCCCAGCACAAAACCGGAAAAAGCGGCGCTTTCGTCGATGCGCGAGCGCTTGCGGGTTTTGTTTGATTTAGGCGGCATCGTCCTGACCTCCGTCATCGTCACGCGGTTCTTTGCGGATTGCCCGCCGAATGCCGCCTAATTCGCGGGTGAATGCCAGCACACCGGCCATAAATGCGCTCAGTCCAATCACTGGACGGGTAACATTCTGCCCGACGAATTTTGCTGTCCCTTTTGCAGTATCCACCGTGTCGCGTGTATCGCCAATTATCGGTTTGATTTCATCGCGCAACATAGCAATCAAGCGGGCGATCTGCAAGATCAACACGGTCAACGCCAGAATAATCAGCAAGAACTCCAACGCGATCAGGATGATGAATATATCGCGGATGATGCCGATGCGCGTCACGGTGGCTTCCGCAGGCGACGTTAGCGACAACAAAAAACCGATGATGAGCACGACGAAAATCGAAGCGGCCAGACCGCCTGCAAACCACATCATCCAGCGTGAAAAGCCGTCGTTCTCTTCGTCTTTTTCGCTCTTATCACCCTCCGGTAATTCCGGCTGTGTTGGTTGATCCACCATATACACCCCCATACTTCAAGATTTTGTAGGACGCAAAGCGACAACCTGAATGAAGACCAGCGCGGCCACAGCGCCAATCGTCGCCGGTACGATGCGGATAGGGCCGACATTAAACAGGCTGAAGTCGATCATCACGCCGGTCATCTGCCCCAGCACGAATCCAACCCATCCGGCCAGCAGGAATAACGCTAACCGCCGGACATCGCCGCCACGTATCAAATGAAAAACCGCGCCGTAAAGCGTCGCAAGGATGAACGCAAAAGTCAGTGTCGGACCGGGCAATCGCTTCCCTCTAACATTGTGGTACAATTCTACGCAAGTTTAGCACAAACTGGGTGTTTGAACACGCTCTAAAAGGCAAGCCATGAACACGATTGACCAACGTATTTTGATTCCGGTATCTCCTGAGTCGATATGGGGGATTATCAGCAACATTGAAGATAACAAACAATGGCAAGTTCATTGCGCGAAAGTATCATTTTTGACGACCAACCGGCAAGGGCAAGGGGTGCGCTATCGCTTCAGTAACCCTTCCGGGCGCGATTATGTAGCGGAGATTACCGCGTGGTACGATAACGTCGGCTACGCTTATCAACTAATTGATGGCGTCAACTTTCGCTATAATCGCGGACGCATCCGTTTACAGGAGATCGCCGAAGGCACAATCGTTCAATGGGTGTTTGAATATGAGGCTGGCGGGATACTTGGCGGACTACGCAACACATTGAGCACCCGTCGCCAGACCGAGAATAATATTATCGAGAGTTTGCGTAACCTGTGGCGTGTCGCCACAAAAGATCGTGCTGGTGAACAGTACGTCTCGAAGACGTTAATGCAGGAAGCTCCCGATGCCGAAAGCCGCGCCCAATATAAGTCGCGTCATCCATCGCCGGTAATCAACGAAGCGTCAACAGGCGGTAGCGATGAATTCTTAACCGAACCGCCTGTCGCTGAAGATGATACACGTCCCAGACCGGCCACCGCATCATCGGTCACAGATGATAACGAACTGGGCGCGATCGCCGATGCTGAGATGAACGCGGAGGGATTGCGCGAACCAGATTTCTTATCCGACTTTGACGCGCCTTCTGTGACAGCGCCGCAATCTGCGGATCAGGCAGATCATTCTATTTTCCAGCCACCAGTTGAGGAGCAGATGCCGCCTGCTTCACAGGACGCACCACCTACCCCACCCAGCATCAAACGGGTAGAAATCGAGCCGGTGGCAGAAGACGATCAAACGGCGGTTGATGACATAGTTATCGACGATGGAATGGATGATGAAAGCAGTATAATCATCACCGAAGCAAAAGCGGAAATGACCGGCGATGATGTTTCAGATGCGATGGAAATACCAGAAGAGACAATACTGCCCGTCATCCCTGTGCCACCGGAGACAGTCGGGGATGATGCAGACGATATAGCCGATACAAAAGACGCTGAAACCACCGCACAGCAGGCGCAAAGCGAAACGCCGCTAAGCGCTGTTGATAAGCGCGACACAGCCAGCTTGAGCGTGTTTGAGATTTTTGGTTTACCGAAGCCGAGTGAAACGCAACAGATGGCCGCCATTACTGAAGCCGACATAGAGGCGGCGGAGGCGGGGACGGCTCGCCCTGAAGCATTAGCGGCTACAACACAGGCAATATCACCCCCAGACATGGAGAGCCGACAAAAAACGACAACGGGCTGGCGATTATCAGCGCGGCGTCGGCTGATAAAGTTGCGCCGCCGTTAGCAACATATCGCAAACAAAAAAGGCTTTTCGATTTGACGAAAAGCCTTTTTACATTATAGGGTGAGTGATGGGACTTGAACCCACGGCCTCCTGGGCCACAACCAGGCGCTCTGACCAACTGAGCTACACCCACCATGTATTGAGTAACCAGATTATAGCACAGATTCAATCCCGTGCTAGGGGAATTTTCCGCGCTATGAGTACCGTCACCGCGCTTCGCTCGAGCGATATAATGTGCAGATTCGCCTCATAACCGTATCCAGCCAGCAAAGCGATTATTTGCCTGTCGGCCTGCTGATTCTCATCATCTTCGCGTGGCCGCTGGCCGGTGATGGCGTATAGTCTTTCGATAGCGCGATCAACAAAGCCGCTTCCGGTCAATTCGCCATTCAAGACAGCGATGAGCAATCCGTCAGGGTGTAATACCCGCCATACTTCGCGCAATGTGCGCCCGTCAAATATGAAGTGCGTCGGAAACGTCACCACCACAGCCGGAAAGCACGAATCAGGAAACGGCAACGCCTGCGCTAATCCGCGAGCTAGACGCGGGATGATGCTCTTCTTCCGTAGCTTCCGCGTCGTGATACGCCCCATGTATGGCGATAGGTCATAGCCGATAGCGTGATAACCGCGCTCATGCAGGTCAATCTGCAGATCGCCGGTGCCGTGCGCTATTTCTAGCACGCTGACGCTGGATTCCGGCGGCGGTAAAAACTCAAAGACGGCGCGTTGCCAATCACGCCACGCCCCGCGCGATACGATCCGGCTCACCGTGTCATAGGTGAAGGCCATTTCGTTGTATAGCAAGCGAAAGCCGAAGCGTACCAGACGCCACCACGCATCAGCTATCCAGCGCATCGCGGATGACATCGGGCTTATCTGTGATGATGACCGAGACGCCCATCGCCGCTAACTCGCGGGCACGGGCGGGATCGTTGACTGTCCACGTATTGACCGTGATGCCGCGTGCATTCATATCATCCATCATGCGCTGTGTGATGCTGGACTCGTGTGGATGGAAAGCATCATAGCGCATCCCCAGCGCGAATAGCTTAATGCGCTTGGGCATGTCATCCGCCGTCAAATAGCCGATGGGTACATCTGACATGTATCGACGGAAACGACGGATCGCTAACGGGTTGAATGATGACACCAGCACGCGATGACCGATATTGTGCCGCCGGATGCAATCCGCGATAAGTTCCTCGACGCCATCGCTCAAGATCGTCTCCGACTTGATTTCGACATTCAAGAGCAGTTTATCACCCACTGCTTCGAATACCTCGCTGAGCGTTGGCACACGGACACCGACGAACGCTTCGTCTTTCCAACTTCCGGCATCCAGTGATTTGATCTCGGCTAATGTCATCTCTTTAACGCGCCCCGTGCCGTCTGTAGACGAATCCACCGTAAAATCATGGACGCAAACCAGATGACCGTCTTTGGAGCGATGCACGTCAAACTCAATGCCTTCAGCGCCCATCTCATAGGCGCGTTCAAATGCCGGTATCGTGTTCATTGGCGCGTAGGCGCTCGCTCCGCGATGGCCGAATACCAGTGTTCTTTGCTCTTTGATGGTATCAAGTAAACTCATGATGTCTTGCGCTTTGTACTGATCTGTATTTCATCGCCAACGACGCGCACATCGTAAGTGGGCACATTAATCGTCCCAGCCGGGCCGGATAATGCTTCGCCACTGGTCACATCGAACCGCGCCCCATGACGCGGACATGTGACAATGCAACCATTCAACTCGCCTTCTGCTAGCGGGCCGTCATCGTGTGTACAGCGATCCTCAATGGCGTAGTAATTGCCGTCTATGTTATAGACCGCTACCCAGCGCCGATTAATGTCTACGACGATAGGTTCTCCGCCCGGCGATAGTTCATCGAGAGTACCGATGGTGATAAAATCCGACATGCTATTCTCTCTCTTGATTCAATTGCGCTAGATAAGCTATCGCCTGACGACGCATGAAGTTGTAGATGTTGACAAAAGCATTCGCCCGCGATTGTGTCGTGCCCAGTCTGCTGACTTCCGCACCCTGCGCGAAGCCCATCACAATCGGTTCGGCGTCTTTGGCGATCTGCTCCACCGTACAACCATCCAATGCCCGCGTCAAAATATACAGATACCCCTTGGACATCAACGACTCGGAGTCGGTGATGAAGTGCGCCCGTTCTGCATCATCAACTTGCAGGATGACATACGTCGCTGAGGCACAACCGGGCACCAGATATTCCTGACGGCGCAATTCATCGTCCATTGGTGCTAGTTCATCGCCATATTCGGATAGCGTCTGCAACTTGTCCATGCGGTTATCCAGAAATGCGAATAATTCCTGCACCTCGTCTAGAAATGATTTTGTCTCTTGTAAACGTTCGTCCATCGTTATCACCTCGCAAACACGCGACGCGCCTTCTCTACGGCGGAAAGCCACACGTCAACTTCTTCGCGGGTATTATACAGGTAAAAGCTCGCCCGCGCCGACGCAGAAATCCCCAGCGCATCATGCAAGGGCTGGGTGCAGTGATGGCCGGAACGCACGGCAACCCCTTCACTATCCAGAATTTGCGCCACGTCATGCGCGTGCAAACCATTGATGTTAAACGAGATTAACCCGCCGCGATCCGCGCCGCCATAGACCTGCACACCGTCCATCTGGCTGATTTGCCCGTAAGCATAATTCACAATCTGTAATTCATGCTCGTGGATGCTCGTCATGCCGATGTGTTCCAGATAGTCAACCGCCGCGCCTAGTCCAATAACTTCAGCAATAGACGGTGTACCCGCTTCAAATTTATGCGGCACTTCGTTCCATGTGCTACCTTCCAGTGTGACGCGCTCGATCATGTCGCCACCACCCATGAAAGGCGGCATCGCTTCCAGCAGATCGTATTTCGCGTATAGAACCCCAACACCCGTTGGCCCGCACATCTTATGCCCACTGAATACCAGAAAATCAATGTTTAGGCTCTGCACATCAACCGGCATGTGGGGAACACTCTGCGCGGCGTCAACCAGAATCAGCGCGCCGGAATCGTGCGCTTTACGTGTTATCTCCGCGACCGGATTAATCGTGCCTAGCGTGTTGGAGGTATGGATCACCGTCACCAGCTTCACGGATTCGGTTGCCAGCCATTCATCCAACTGCGCCATGTTCAGCGAACCATCATCCAGGACTGACAGATAGCGAATGGTGCAACCTTTCTCCGCCGCTAGCATCTGCCACGGGACGATGTTGGCGTGATGCTCCATCACGGTAGCGATGATGACATCACCCGCGCCGATGTTCTGTCGCCCCCACGTCTGCATGACGAGGTTTACCGCTTCTGTCGTGCCTCTGGTAAATACGATCTCTTGTTCACGTTCAGCATTGATGAAGCGTTGCACCTTGCCGCGCACCCGTTCGTAAGCGTCTGTCGCCTCCGCGCTTAGCTTATGGATGCCGCGATGCACATTGGCATGATAGCGACGATAATAGTCGTTCATGCTCTCGATAACTGCTTCCGGACGCTGACTGGAAGCGCCGTTGTCGAGATAAATCAACGGCTTACCCGGGCTGTGTTCCTGATGCAGGATCGGGAAATCGGCGCGGATGGCATCTACATCATAGTTTGACATTTAAGCCTCCTCAGGTAGCAAAAAGGCGCGTTAGTCATATCCTCAACGCGCCCTATTTCTCAAGTCTAACAGCTATTTCAAGCTAACTCAAAATCTTGGCTTCGATGGACTGCATCAGACGTTCGCGGACGCGCTCAAATGGGATGCGGTCTAGTAACTCGTCGAAGAAGCCTTCAATCACCATCAATTCAGCCTCAGGACGGGAAATGCCGCGACTCATCAGGTAAAAAATAGGCTCTTCTTCCAGCGTGCCGAACGTGGCCGCGTGCGAACAGATCACATCGTCAGCTTCGATCTCCAGACCCGGGATGCCGTCCATGCGTGCATCTTCGCTCAAGACCAGATTGCGGCACGCCTGAAAACCGTCGATCTTCTGCATCTGCGGCAGTGACTTAATCATGCCCTGCCAGACGGTACGCGCTACATCTTTTGCCGCACCCTTGAACAACAGATCGGATGTGGTGAGCGGAGCATTGTGATTCTGCTGTGTATCCAGATCAAAATGTTGATCCTTGTCGGCGAAGAAGAATGCACTCATACGTGCATTACAGCCGTACCCGTCCAATTCCATCTCAAGATAGGCTTTGGTCAATTGCGAACCCATCGTGCCGTTAATCCAGTCTAACGTGGCATTTTTGCCGACACGCGCCCGTTGGTGGCTGAACTCGTATGTATTGCGGTTCCAGTCTTGGATCGCCACGTAGCGGAAGTTAGCGGCTTCACCGACCAGCAGTTCTGTCGCGCCGATATATACCGATTGTTGTTCCGCAGAAGCCGACGCATACTCAACCTGCATCAATGCCTGTGCGTTCTCTTCGATCACCGCCAGCACATGCCCCATCGTCGCGCCTGGTCTGGTGTTGTACATGACCACATGGAAGGGTTGCTCGATTGCGCGATTGCGCGGCACATGCAGGAAAACACCGTGCGTCCACATAGCGGCATGAAGCGCGGCGAATTTGCCGTCGGTTGGCTTGACGGCCTTCATCATCATGTTTTCGCGCACCAGTTCCGGATGTTCGATGGCGGCAGTCCGCAAATCAGTGAAGATGATGCCTTGTGACTTCAGTTCTTCCGAGAACGTGTAATGAACCAGTCCGCCATCGACGAAGATCATCGTGCCGCCTTCGGCCTCGCCAACTAGCGGCTCGCGGTTGGCCTCCGGTACGACATCAGCCTTCGCGCCGTTCGCTTGAACCAGCTTATCGGCCTCATCCCAGCGAATGCGGCTGTAATCGGTACGACGCCATTCTTCGTCTTGCAACGTCGGCATCGGTAGATCTTCATATAGCTCCCACGCGGACTCGCGTGCCGTGCGGAGCCAGTCGGGTTCATTGTGCGCCTCGCTCAGCGCCCTGACATCCTCAAGCGTATAGCTGGGGGCTGTTGGCGCTGAACTGCGGCGCCGGATTGCAACGGCCACAGATATTTCTCCTTTGTTGTTATATCGGATATGGGCGACGGCAGGCCGCCGCCCGATATTTTTCTCTTCTATATTAACCGATTGAGCCTTCGAGCTGAATCTGTAGCAAGCGATTCATCTCTAGCGCATATTCCATCGGTAATTCTTTGACTAGCGGTTCGAGGAAGCCATTGACCACCATCGCGTTCGCCTCGTCTTCACTCAGGCCGCGACTCATCAGATAAAATAGCTGATCCTCGCCAATCTTGCTGACCGATGCTTCATGTCCCATCGTCACATCTTTGGAGTCAACTTCGATGTACGGGTATGTGTCGGAGCGGCTCTGATCGTCTAGCAACAGCGCATCACACACGACATTGCTCTTGCAATGTGGCGCGTCTTCCGCGATCTTCAGCAAGCCGCGATAGCTGGAACGCCCGCCGTCCTTGCTGATGGATTTGCTGATGATCTGGCTGGTGGTGTTCGGCGCGAGATGGGTGATCTTGGCGCCAGCGTCCTGATGCTGACCTTTGCCGGCAAACGCGATAGACAGCACCTCACCATGAGCACCTTCACCACGCAAGATGACCGCCGGATATTTCATGGTCAGCTTACTACCGAGATTAGCGTCCACCCATTCCATCGTGGCGTTTTTATCAGCCACCGCCCGCTTCGTCACCAGATTGTAGACGTTGTTCGACCAGTTCTGGATGGTGGTATAGCGACAACGGCCACCTTCCCTGACGATAATCTCCACCACAGCGCTATGCAGGCTGTCGGAGCTATACGTCGGCGCGGTACAGCCTTCAACATAATGGACGAAAGCGTCTTCATCAACGATGATGAGCGTGCGCTCGAACTGCCCCATGTTCTGCGTGTTGATGCGGAAGTAAGCCTGTAGCGGCATCTCCACATGGACGCCCGGCGGCACATAGATGAATGAACCACCCGACCAGACCGCGGTATTCAGCGCGGCGAACTTATTATCATTGTGGGGGATGATCGTGCCGAAGTATTCACGCACGATGTCCGGATGCTCACGCAAAGCGTTATCCATATCCATGAAGATAACGCCCTTATCTTCGAGGTCTTTACGAATGTTGTGATATACCGACTCGGAGTCATACTGCGCGGAAACGCCCTGCAAGAACTTGGCTTCCGCCTCCGGGATACCGAGACGATCAAATGTGTCTTTGATCTCCGGCGGCACATCGTCCCAGTCACGCTCGGATTTATCGGTGGCGCGGACATAGTAGAAAATGCTATCGTAGTCGATCTCATCGAGTAGGCCGCCTCCGCCCCATTGTGGAGTCTGGCGCTCGGCGAAATGCTCATAGGCACGTAAGCGGATCTCAGTCATCCACTCCGGCTCACCCTTCATCTCGCTGATCTGACGCACCATTTCGGCATTGATGCCGGGCTTGCTGATGAAGCTATATTTCACGTCATCATCATGAAACCCGTACGTGTTATCATAATTGGCGCGAACGTCGCGCAATGAGGTTTCTTCTTCCGTTAACTGCTTATCGCTGGGAATATACTCGGCCATAACGTTACGTAATCCTCTCTCAATAAAATCGACTTAGCTTACAGGTTCACCATATTTCTCACGCACCCAATCGTAGCCCTGCTCTTCCAGACGCAACGCCAGCTCAGCACCGCCGCTTTCCGCAACGCGGCCACCAAACATGATGTGAACGTGGTCTGGCTTGATGTAGTTGAGGATGCGCTGATAGTGTGTAATCACCAGAGTGCCGAGATTCGGCCCTTTGAGCATCGCCACCCCTTCCGCTACGATACGGAGCGCGTCAATGTCGAGGCCGCTATCCGTCTCGTCCAGAATAGCGATGGCCGGTTCAAGTACCGCCATCTGCAGAATTTCGGCGCGTTTCTTCTCGCCACCGCTAAAGCCGTCATTCAGGTAGCGACCAGCGAAGCTGGAGTCCATTTCTAACTTGCCCATCTTTTCCATCATCATCTTGCGGAATGCTGGAATCGAGATACCTTTGCTTTCGGGGTCTTGTTCCTTCATGCGAGCGTTAATCGCGTGACGCAGGAAGTTCGCCACCGTGACTCCGGGAATCGCTACCGGATACTGGAATGCCAGAAAAAGACCGGCACGGCTACGCTCATCCGGCTCCATTTCCAGAATACTCTCACCGTCTAGCAGAATATCGCCTTCGGTGATTTCGTAGGCAGGGTTGCCCATCAGCACGTTAGCTAGTGTGCTTTTGCCGGAACCGTTCGGCCCCATCATTGCATGAACTTCACCCTGTTTGATGGTCAAATTTACACCGCGAAGAATGCTGATGTCCTCGCCGTCAACCTTCGCATGTAAGTTCTGGATTTCTAGTGTCACACCCATCAGGTGAACATCCTCCTCATTGTGTTATAGATTGTGAACAGATCGCTTTTTAATGGAAGTTAACTTTGTTTTGTACCCACAGGTTAACTGGCATCAGTATAACAATACCCCCAAACACTGTCAATATTTATGATGTGCGTTATAAAAAATATGAGCAAAAGCTCATCAAAGCCTCATGGAATTTCGCTCATATTGATCAACAAAATTGACAGTTAAATCAAGGATGTGCTAATATCCGCACTGAAACGTAAATCAGCCAACGAGGATTATTAACATGAGTGATCCAGCACAAACCAGAGAAGAGGCCGTCCGTGAAGCATTACGTGCCGTCATCGACCCAGAAATCGGCATGAACATTATCGAGCTTGGTCTGGTGCGCGACATTGACATTCAAGAAGAAAACGCACACATCACCATGATTATGACGACGCCATTCTGCCCTTATGCACCGCAGTTACTGGAGCAGACCCGCCGCACCGCACAAGAGTTCCTCAACCTCCCGACCACTATCGAGATGGGTATGGGCATGTGGGACCCGAGCATGATGGAAGATGGCGCCGCCGACGACTGGGGGCTATTCTGAGTTAGCGCCGCCCTGCCCCGATCGCAAGATAAAAGGCTTTTCTCATTAGACGTTTACGCCAGAGAAAAGCCTTTTACCATCTCATCAAACTATCAGTTTAACGACTCTTGGGACGATGATCTACCGTGAATTGCTTCGGGTCAACGTAGTCACGTTCTACACGGCTAAGGTTCATGCCCGGCCAGTCGCCCGGATTGGTTTCCAATATGCTTGTCCGCACGATATCATAGTGTAGGTGCGCTACAAAGCGCCCGTTCCCCGTGCCGATTTCACCTATTTGTGTCCCTCGCTGAACACGATCCCCGACCCGCACGCGGACGTTCTGCATGTGACCGTAACGCGAGTAGTAGATCGGGCCATCTGGCCTGAATAGCGGATCGTGGCGGATGACGGTCACGTTACCCCACACATTCAGATTAGCGGTGAAGATGACTATGCCGCTAGCTGGAGAATAGACCGGCTTGCCCAAATCGGCGTTACCCCAACTCCAATTAAGATCGACGCCGGTATGATAAGCGTTGGCGCTGGTGATGTATACCGCTACTGTGTTGCGTCCGAAGCCAGTCGCGTCTCGCCAGTCGCCAAACCAGCGCGACCAGCCAGCCGTTTGAATTGCGCCATCACGCTCGGCCTGCGTGCCAATCGGCGCGTCGTAGCCATCCGCGACGAATATTCCCGGCGGGAAATTATCGCCGCCGTCTGGTGGTGCATCTACGCGCACAATTTGACGATAGCGCACTGCATCGAACGCGATTTCCGCGTCTGTTTCCCCCGTAACATCGTTGAGAAAGACCTTGCCAGCGTTTGGCTGATTTTTCTCAAGATCGAATACACCTAACGGCACCCATTCATTGCGATGGATGGATTGGTTGATGTCCACCACAACTTCGGTATTCGTGCCGCGTATGCCGTGTATTTTATAGCGGGCGCGTCGTGTCGTCGCGTGTTGTGAGGGGATGAATACCGAAATCTGATAGTTTCCGTCCTCCGGTAGTGCGGTAGACCATTCCGCCCATACTTTGCTCTGACGGGGCTGTGTGGCCGTATACAGATAGTCCCAACCGTAACTGCCCTGCCCGTCGATGAACTCCGGCTTGCCGGTATATGTCCCGTTGCGGAAGCCTTCGCGGTCAGCAAATATCAGCGCTTCGTGGCCGATAGTGGTATTCGGCGGTAACGGACTATCGCTTGGTTTATCGGCGTCGTCTTCATCAGTATCAATATTCAACGGCAGGTTAATCACATCCCACTGCGAAATAACACCATAGCGCCACCAACTGACACCGCGTGAGCGATATTTGATGGTAGAAAGCGCCACCGCCTCGCGTTGTTCTTGTAGGGACGCGCCGTCACCCTGTAGAACCGGAATAATCGGCTTGCCGAAGCCACCCCACACTTCATACGTCTCCTGCAACGTACTCTCTACGGTGCGCCGGAATGTATGCCAGTAGCTCATCGGGTGCACGCTATCGACAAACGGGAACCACTCCTCCGGAAAAACGCTGTTGTAGTGAAGGCGACGCGGGTCAACACAGAAGCCGATATGATAGCCCTGCGGCACGCCCGCCCGCACCATCCGCATGAGTGGCGCTATCGGCTCGCGCCCGGCTTCCCAGTAGCCGCGATACGGTTCAACATCCAATATGATCGACTTCACGCCGGGCACGTTGGCCGCCTGTGTGATGACGTTTGCCTCGCCTTGAATATCGCGCCCCTTGAGGACGATCCAGCCGTGAAATTCAAGGCCATGATGCTCAAGTGCGCCGACCCACCGTGCGATGTCTTGCGGCCCGTTGATCGCCATGTCGCCTTCATCAAATCGCCCTTGCCACGCGCTACCATCGCCAATCTTGACGAAGATTGATTTGACGTTGGGCGCGTCACGCTTGATATTGTTGATGAATTGCGCGATGGTCGTCTCTGGGATGGCCTGCCCTTTCCAATGCCAGACGGCGATCTTGCCATCATAAGGCGTTGGTGGAAAATTCTGCGGTGGCTCGACATCGACATGCGTGAAGGTCACGACTGATGTCGCAATCCAACCCGCGACATTCAATTGTTCGACCCACACCCATCCGCTTTGATTGCTGTCAGGGTAGTAAGTCACCAGCGCTTGATCGCGGACGATACCAACTTCTTGATAGTTGGTACCCGGCCCACGACGCACGTTCGCAAAGCTCAACCGCGTGTTGGCAATCGCCGCCTGTCTCGCTCCGGCATTACTCGGTTTAGGCACGGATGTAGCACTCATAGTCTCTCCTATGATGACCTAGAATCAGTTTACTTTTCCTAACTTTAGACCGATTCTTGTTTTTAGGCAAAGTTAAGGTTATTCGACACGCAAAACACCGTCGCCGTCACGAGCTTCGCCAATGACAAAAGCCGATTCCCCCGCATCTATCAAGCGCGATAAGAGCGTATCGGCGTCATCCGCGCTGACCGCCATTAACAGGCCGCCGCTGGTCTGTGGATCAAACAGCAGACCGCGCACATGCTCCGGCACGCCGGACGCAAAGCTGACCCACTGCTCATAATGTTGTCGATTGCGCCACATCCCGCCCGCGAAAACATCTTCAAGCGCATGATCTTCTGCCCCACTGAGCCATTGCATCGCCTCCGCAAATAGCACAAGGTCGCACCGGCTGGCCGCCGCGATTTCATGCGCATGACCGAGCAGGCCGTAGCCGGTGATGTCGGTCATCGCATTCACCTTGTGCTCGCGAGCGATAACTGATGCGGTGCGGTTAAGATGCGCCATTACTGACACCGCCCCGTCGATTTGTTCTGCGGTTGCGATATCGCGCTTGAGTGCGGTGGTCAGCACGCCAATTCCTAGCGGCTTGGTCAATAGCAAGCGATCACCCGGACGCGCACCGCCTTTATATAAGATATGATGCGGATTGACGATGCCGGTAACCGCGAGGCCGTATTTCGGTTCTTTATCGGTCACGGTATGGCCGCCAGCCAGCACCGCGCCCGCCTCGCGCACTTTATCCGCCCCGCCCTGTAAGATCGCAGTCAGGATGGATGTGGGTAGATTATCGGGGAATGCGACGAGATTGATCGCCATCAATGGCTCGCCGCCCATCGCATAGACATCACTCAACGCATTAGCCGCCGCAATCGCGCCGAAATCATACGGATCATCAACTACCGGCGGGAAGAAATCAACAGTGGAGACAATCGCCTGCGAATCGTTGAGGCGATAGACCGCCGCATCATCCGGTGTGCCTAGCCCAACCAGTAAGTCGGGATTATTTGCCTGTGGAAATGTATCTGCTAACGGGCGCAAAACTTGCGCCAAACTGCTCGGATCGAGCTTAGACGCTCAGCCGGCACACGTAGCCAACGTCGTCAAGCGGACTTCGTGTCTATCGCTTGCCATTCGGCTAACTCCCTTCTTCTTTCCAGTCTTGCCAGAATCTATCACGTCGATTATACTCTATTCACTTCGTCGGGGTATGGCGCAGCCCGGTAGCGCGCTTGCATGGGGTGCAAGAGGTCCTCGGTTCGAATCCGAGTACCCCGACCAGAATCAAGGCCGCGAACAGCTTCAAAAGCATTCGCGGTCTTTTTGATTTACCGGCCTCGCTCACGATATTGACGCTCCAAACGTTGAAGCAATTCGTTGAACTCAGGTTGTATCGCGTTAAAACGTCGCCGCGATTCACTGACAATCTCGCGCACGTCATCCCGTTGGCCGTTCGCGTATGCTTGCAACCCCTGTAACGTATACGCGGTAGCATCGGCAATGCGCTCCTGTAATACGGCGGCACAATCCGGCGCGGCCTGCAATGTGCTGTGAATATGCACCTCGTTGAGCCGGTGCAAGTCCTGACGATGCGCGGCGCGGCTCCTGCGTCCGGCGGAGTCCAGATATTCCATGAAATAAGTCATCTGAAACTCATTGATTGCCAGCCAGCGATCTAAAGTGGCGG
Source organism: Anaerolineaceae bacterium (assembly GCA_007693385.1). Lineage (GTDB taxonomy): Bacteria > Chloroflexota > Anaerolineae > Aggregatilineales > Phototrophicaceae > J038. The sequence continues at coordinate 217,817 of REDR01000123.1, read as the reverse complement.
TATCGGAACAGACGCCATCGACGGCCAGCGCCGGACGTGGCGCATAGGTCACTTGCGGCGAATTAGCATCATCAAGTGATGATCCGCCACAGCCCACCATCCAGAAACACGCCGTCACGAAGCTCAGTATCAGCAGACGCATCACGCCCCCTACCTGTTGACTTCCAGCACACCGCCCACATCACACGAATTGTAATCCGTACCCAATATTACGGTGAAATCACTGTCACGGGCGGCGTCCGGTTCGATGCGGACGTTTTCCGGCCTGACGTTGAGTAACCGCACCAGTTCATTGAGGCTACTGCCCTTTTGCTGGCCGGTGTTGTCGATGATGATGGTCTGCGTGATGTCGTCGGTTTCATATTGGCCGGATGCGACACCGAAGAAGCCTTCCCATTGCAGGCGTTCCGCCGCCACGCGATCCCAGAAATCGTTAGACGTGCCGTTATAAACATGCACGGTTGCATCTAACTGCGATAACTGCGTCTCTGATGGTGGCCGGTAGAAGTCTTCCATCAGTTGTCGCACTTCTACCGGATTGATCGCCTGCACATTCGCGCCGTCAACCGTGATCGGTGTTGTGTGGTAAGTGCGAATGAACACATAGCTTTCAATGCGGTTGAAATCCAGATTGAGCATCAACGGCACCAGACCCAGCACGTCATTAAAAGCCATGTCGGTTTCTAGTACATCATTGGTCTGCGACCAGAAATTGGTGACGTTGGTCAGGTTGATAACATCGCGTGCTTTTCGCCACATCGCCCGTAGCAATTGCTGTTGGCGACGGCCACGATCAAAGTCAGAACTGGTGCGGCGCGTCCGCGCATACCATAGCGCCTGCGCCCCACTCATTTCATAATAGCCGACATCGACTACATACAGGCCGTCGTCGGTTGAGCGTCGCGCTCCGTCCGGCAACTCCGCGCCGATGATGCGATAATCTTCATAAGCGCAATCCACCGCAATATCAACGCCACCCAACAAATCGACAATTTCGCTGAAGCCACTGAAATCGACCTTGGCATAATAATGCAAGTTAATGCCGAAATTGTAGAAGAACGTCTGGCGCAACAAGCCGAATCCGCCGCCCGTCCAACCAATAGCCTCTCCTAATCCGTAAGTGATATTCAACCGCCCCATCAGGCCGTTTGTCGTCGGGATGTACACATACAGATCACGCGGGAAACTGAGCATGTTCACCGTGCCGGTATCGCGGTTAACGGAGACGACGATCATCGTGTCGGTCAGCGAATAACCATCTCCATACAACTCGGCATCCTCACCCAGCAGGATGACGTTCACGAGATTGTAGTCTCGCGGTACTAGCGGCACTGCTTCCGGCACTTCAATGCCGTTAATGACTGTCCCCGGCTCAACACTGCGCGGTAGAAGCGGCGTTGGTAAGGGGGACAGTTCGCCGATCTCCGGCGTCGGATCGGCGGCGGGCGTACTGGTATCGGTTGGCTCAGCCGTCGGTGATGGTGTAACGGTAGCGGTTGCCGTTTGTGTAACCGATGCGGTGGCGGTAACTGTCGCTGTTTGCGTAGCCGTCGCGGTAGCGGTGACGGTTGCAGTGTGGGTTGCTGTGTTGGTGGGTTCCGGTTGTGGCTCATCCGTAGGACTGAAGCCGACGGGTGTATTCGTGGAAAACATGACCGGACGCGGCGTATTCGTAGCGAAAACAGCTTGCTGGCTGATCGGTGGCTGAATGGTTGACGCCTGCGCGACAGTGTTCGCGGTTGGTGTCGCGCTCGGCGGTATATCAGAAGGCGTAACGGTAGCCGTCGCCGTCGGCGGCGGGGTGGTTGGCGATGCCGTGATGGTCACTGTCGGCGTCGCTGATGCTGGTGGCGTGGCTGATGGCATCAGTTGGGCGATGGTGGTAGCGGTGCCGACGAACATCGGACGCCGCGATTCATATTCGTTGCGCTCGTCAAGCTGGCGCACAACCGCCTCTGCGACTTGATAGCCAGACCACAATATACCACCGATCAACATAAGTGGAATTACCCGCAATGTGACCAGCCGAAAAACACCCGTAATGAGGCGAGCAGACGCACGTAGCATAAACACTCCACGACTTCTCAGACTGTCAGATTATAGGAGACAAGTCTAGCGCATTGCATACAGCTTGAATATGGTCTAATTAATCCAGTGTGATCGGTATGGCGCAGGAGGCATTGGCGGGCACGTTGCCAGTTGCATCGACCATCACCACGCGAACCCAGTAGCGGCCATCTGTGAACAGAGACGCATCAATTCGCCCCAACAAACCATCACGCACCACATCATCAGAGCGCGAGAGGAAGTTATATCCGTCGGCTTCATCTGCCCGAATTTCCAGATTAAAATAACCAAAAAGCGGCGGATCAACCGTGCCGATCACGTCGAAAGACCGGCTAAAGCGCTGATTCGGGCGCGGGGACGTGATCGTGATGTCAGGATTGTTGCAACCTTGCACTTCGCGTCTAACGTCTAAACCGGCGGGTAAACGCGGCACGTAAATGACCTGTCCCGCGTCGATGCGATCAGCATCACGCAGGCAGTTAGCATCCTGTAAAACAGCAACCGGACGCCCGACTTGTAGCGCAATCATGAACAGCGTGACGCCTGATTCCACCTCATACGCTAACCAACCCGCAGGCGGTGTGCAGGCTGTCGGTGTCGCGGTAAATACTGGCGAAGGCGTCGAGACGATCCCCAGATCGAAATCCGGCGGTGAAGTCGAACGCGGTGGTGCAGGCGTTATCGATGGGCGTGGGGGGATGGTGACGGCTGGCCCGCGCACGGTGCGTATCGGTGGCGGTGGCGTATTGGTTGGTGGTATCGTGACGGTAGCCGACGGTGTTCGTGTGGTAGTCGATGCGGCAACGGTTGGAACCGCCTGTGTGTGCGTTGGCGTGATGGTGGCGGACGGGGCATCCGTTGGCGTCTGTGTGACCGTCGGTGCATCGGCTGTTGTCGCGTGTTCGGTATGGGTGGCCGTTTTGTGCGGTGTTGGCGTTGCTTCTGCGGTGGGAGCATCACCGACGAGTACCGGAGTCGCGGTGATAGTTGACTCGCCGTCATCAGCCATTGATGACAACAGCACGCCAAAAGTCATCGCCGCCATCAAAACGACGATAATTGTTCCGGCGGCTAGCATCTCATTCCCAAAATCGCGGCGCATTAAATCACCTGCCTCTCGCCTGCTGTCGATAGCGGCAACATAAAGCTGAACTGTGTGCCGATGCCCAACTCAGTCTCCAACCACAGCCGACCACCTTGCGCCTGTGTCAATGCTCGCGCAACAGATAATCCGACGCCGGTATCGCCCAGCCCTTGAATCAGCGCGTTATCGGCGCGGTACTTGCGTGAAAAGACACGCGGCTCATCATCCGGTGCGATGCCACCGCCACGATCTTTAACGGAGAAACACAGCGCATCAGCGACGTAACCATCGAATGCCGCGCCTTTGCGATATTCTACGCGCATCACAATCTCGCTATCAGGCGGCGATACCAGATAGGCATTTGTGATGAGTTGTGTGATGACCTGCGTCAGTGCGTCTTTGTCGGCATAGACGGAGGGTAAATCATTCTCAATCATCAGGCTCACGGTCAATTCTTTTTCGCGGAAGCGGTTGGCGCTCTGCGTGATTGCATCTTCGATTAATGCTGTGACATTGACCGGCGCGGGAAGCAGATCAAACGTGCCTGTATCGATCTCCGTCACGCGGATGAAGTCATCCAGCATCGTTTCTAATCTTTGTACGTTAGTATGTACACGTTGCAGGAATTTCCGTTGCATCTCACCCAGAATACCGGCTGATTCGCTGAGCAACAAATCGACATAACCGACAATGCTGGTCATCGGCGTGCGGAACTCTTGCACGATCCCAAGCAATAAGTCGGCATCTTGCGGCGGGTATGTGCGCTCCGACGTTGTGAGGGGCGCTTGTGGGCGGGCGCGTTCCAGTTCTTCGCGTGTGTTAGCCAGATTTTGCCGCACTTCGTTTAATTCGACTTCCAGCGCCTCCCGTTGCTCACTCAAATCACGGATCATCTGCGTCAGCGATCCGACTCCGGCCTCGCTCATTGATTCCACCCGCGAACGATCACCGTCTATTCGCGCCAGCAATTGCTCGCGTTCCGTTTCCAACGCCTGACGTTCGGCCAGCAAGCGGTCACGGACGTTGACCAGATTACTGCGCTCGTTGTTCAAGCGCAGGATTTCCGCCCGCAAGATAGTCTTTTCTTCCTGTAGTGCGGCGGCCTTCGCCCGCGATTGACGTGACTCTCCTTCGAGTTCTTTCCAGCGCAGACGTAAAACATGCAATTTCTCGCGCATGTTGTTCATATCGCGGCGCAGTCTATCGCGTTGTTTGAGTGCCGCCTCGCGATCTGCCGCAACATTATGTAGCGTCATCTGTAGCATCTGCAAGCGCTCATCAGGGGCGGATGCTGGCTCGCCCTCAAGCTGTGTGAGCGCCCGTTGTAGCGCTTCGTTGTCGGCGATCAGATCATCGCGTTCATCGCTTAAATGCTGAATCAAACTGCTGAGTCCGTCCTTCTCAGCATCAAAGCCGACGGTGCGTAATTTCTGGTAGACTTGCGCTAGCTTTTGTCGCAATGTCTCGTTGCTACCGGTCAACCGTTCGGCTTCCGCCTGCATCCGCCCTAACATCTTCTCAATATCTGCCGGATGTGATAACTCGCCGCTTTGCCCGCGCAGGGATTCGAGTTCGGTTTGTAGTGTGTCGCGCTGGATCAGCAGATCGTCACGTTCAGTCTGTAATGTTTCTAACATTTCATGATAAACAATCAAGTCATCTTTGCTGACTGTACCGCGTAACGCCGCTTGTGCTTCCTGCAATCGCGCGGCCACCGCGTCACGTTCTAAGCGCAATTGCTCCAATTCATCATCAAGCGTGGTGATCTGTTGTGACGCGCTGAGCGTTTCTTCCGCGCCGCCAAGACTATTGACGATTCGCCCCCGTTCCTGTTCGAGTTTCCGTTTTAGGTCAAGTACTTGCTGACCTAATTCACCGATTTGACCGCGAGCCGCACGCAAATTTTCTTGCAAGTCGTGGCGCGTGCGTAGTACCGATGATTCATCAACCTGATTCAACGAGACGCGATTCATCATGGCATGGACGGCGCGTTCCTGTGCCACCTGCTGAGCGTCCAGTGCCGCATAACTCAGTCGTAGCAAATTAGCCGCCATCACGCCGATGCCGCGCAGAAGACCTTCTTCGCTACGTGCCAGTTCGCGCTGGGAATAAGGTAAGCCGACCAGCAACACGCCGATCAGTTCATCCTCATCATACATTGGCTGAAGATAGGTCGGCCCGATAGCGTCAATGTCCAATCGCGTGTATAAATCCTGCAATTCATCTTCATGTTCTTCTAGCTTCAGGGCGACTTGTTCGCGTCCGGTGATGCAACTGGCTAGATGTGGCTGGTCATTCAAGTTAATCGACATACCGGCAATATCACGAGACATAAAACGATCATGACCGTCCTGCACATCGGCGTAATTCGCATCTTTCGTGTGTAACAACACTACAACATCCACGCGCAATACATCGACCACCGCTTGAAAAATTTGCTTGGGGATCGTTCGCGGCTCGGCACCTTCCAGCATAATCCCCAGCGCCCGCATCAACTGCACGGACTCGCGCTCAACAGCTGTCAACACCGGTTCGGCGCGTGTTTGTGTGGGCTGTGATGTAGGCGACGGCGGGCTTTCCGGTGGCGGGGTGGTCGCGATTTCTTTGAGATCGCGCACGATACTGCGATAGACCAGAACCGTGACCACCATCGTGAAAGCAACATAAGCCAGACGTAACAGGCCTAAATTATTGATCGAGACGACGCCACTGATCCCATTGATGAATCCGGCGGCGTACGCTATCGCCAATATCGTAAGCGCCACCACTTTTAATGGCATGTCGAACGAATCGCGCAGGGTTGTAGCTGTCCATACCAGCAAGCCCACGCTCAAACTTAAGCCGACTCCAAACCACCACAGCGCGTAATGACTTTCCACAAATACCGGTGACGGATCGCTCAACCAACCCGCGCCAGCGTAAGCCACCGCGACGATGACCAATAACGCGGCGATTAACGTAAAAGCGTGTGCAATCATTTGTCGGGGTGGTACAACCGCAAAAGACCAGCCAATCACGATCAGCGTCAATAGCGTAATCAGCACTTCTAACATCGGCAACAAATCATCTAGTAGCAAATCGAGACGTGTAGCGATCACCGCTCCGCCGAGAATAATCAGCCATGCACCACAGACGACACCCAACGCCACACGATAGCGGCGTATCGTCACGCGGTTACTGCGGTGAGTGGCGATCATCAAAAAAGCGCCGCAACAAAGCAACAGGAACAGTACGAAGTAAATCGTCTGACCCGGTGTTTGCACGAATAGTTGCATGAAATCGGTTGGTATCGACAATGTTTAACTCCCTGTCGTTTCTGCGCTATAACAAAATTATAGCATTCATCAAACCGTACCGAACACATATCTCGGTTAAAACGCGGTTATAGACGGGTTGAATAACCTACCGTTGACGCTCTCTATGCTCTCGGATAGACTCTCAAGGGTATGTTATCGGTCGAATCACTTCGCCGGATTGAGGACATATTGGTTAATCGTATCTCAAAAATCTTGCGGCGGCGGCCATGGCTGATGATCGTCCCCTATCGGGTGTATCGTTTCTTTCGCCCCAAATATTCGATGGGCGCAGTCGGCGTACTTTTCAACGCGCAGGGACAAGTTTTGCTGGTTGAACATGCCTTTCATCCGCACACACCCTGGGGTTTGCCCGGTGGTTGGTCAGACCGGCACGAACACCCCGAAAAAACTGTCGAGCGCGAACTGAGAGAAGAACTACAGATTGACGTGACCGCGCAACAGGTCATCATGATCGGCATTGTATATCAAAATCACTTAGATGTTGCCATCCTCTGTAAAGCGCAAGATGCCTCCGTCGGGCAATTGAGCTATGAGCTACTCGACTATGGCTGGTTTGCTCCCGACGACATGCCGCCGGTACTGCCGTTCCACCGCGATGCCATCCGGCACGCCGCAACACTATTAAAGGTTCAACCTACCGATGAGAAGACGTACTCGCCGTAGAATACGCATCATTCCTAATCTAAAGCTCATTTCTGCGCTTTTTTTCGTGGCATCTATCGGGCTATTCGTGCGTGAGTTGATGGCGTTCAGCCAGCAGACTGACCGCGTGCCATCCTATGTGGTGGCCGGTGGTGTCAACATCGGCGGCATGACCGGCACAGAGGCTCGCACCACCTTACAGCGCACGTTCTCACAACCGATCACGTTATATTATGGTGATAGCCCCATCGTGCTAGACCCATCATCAGTCGGTTTTCGCGCTAATGCGGAAGTCATGGTCACTGCCGCGCTTGGGTTAACCGATGCCGGTGGTAGCTTCTGGGTGCGCTTTTTCAACCATCTAGCGCAACAGGAATTACAGCCGCAAACCGCCAATATCCCCTTGACCGGTGATTACCAGCGTAATCTGTTGCGTAACTTCCTCGACGACATCGCCATGCGCTACGATCAACCATCCGGCAACGCTAGCTACGATGTCGGCACGCTGACTACGTTCATCGGTGAGCGTGGTGCGACATTAGATATCCCCCGCGCACTGGATATGATCGACGCCGCCATCCGTGCCCCGAATCAACGGACTGTTGTTCTGCCTATCAGCGCATCGGATTCGACGCGCCCTTCGCTTGATACTTTACGGCAACTTATCATCGATTATCTGGACGCGCAGGGCTTCATATACGACGGGGAAGACACTACCGCCGGTGTCTTCGTGATGGATTTACGCACCGGCGAAGAAATGCACATCCTCAGCGATGTTGCTTTCTCGTCGGCTAGTACACAAAAACTCGCCATCATGATTGACTACTTCCGCTATCTCACATCGGAGCCGACGCAAGATGATGCGTGGTTGCTGGCGAACTCGATGCTGTGCAGTGAGAATAGTTCGTCGAATGTGTTGATGGAGGTGATCGGTGGCGGCAACATCTTCAACGGCATCGCCAGTGTTACGCGCACCATGCAACGCGCCGGTGCTTTGAATTCGTTCTTGTCCGCCCCGTTTGAAGAATCCGGACGTGAACTCGGCTCAATTGCGGTACCAGCCACCGCACCGAATCCGGCATTCAACACACGCCCTGATCGCTTCAACCAGTCCACTGCGGAAGACATAGGCACATTATTAGGCATGATCTATGATTGCGCCCAGTACGGCAGTGGCTTAATGACTGCATTTGATGATGGCGCATTCACCCGTCAGAGTTGCCAGCGTATGCTGAATTTGATGAGCGCCAATGATCTTGAGCGCCTGCTACAGGGCGGCATTCCCGAAGATGTGACCATCTCACATAAAAATGGCTGGCTGAATACACAGGCAGTCGTCAGTAACGCGGGGATCGTGTTCTCACCGAATGGGCACGATTACGTGATTTCTGTGTTTTTGTGGGCGGATAGCAACCGCGAAGATGCGACGCAAGTCGGCTTTGAGCGCTTATGGCCGTTACTAGAAGACATCAGCCGCGCCACATGGAATCACTTCAATCCGGATTCCGCTTTGATCGACAGGCGCGATTTACCTGAACAGGGGCGCGATTGCGTGGTGCATGGTTATCGTCCACCGTATGGACAGGTTAATCTGGATGACATCAACGCATGGCGACGCGATTAGCGCCATCCGGTTAGCGTCAACCGATTTTCTCCTTCTGCATAGCCATAGGTGATCTGTTCGATATATTGCTTGACGAAGAAGATGCCCCAACCGCCATTTCGTCGTTCATTCAGTGGCGTTAAGGGATCAGGGTCGGCATGTTGCAGTGGATTAAACGGCGGCGCTTGGTCGATAATCGTGACCATGAAGCGATCCGTCAGAATACGGCAGATGACTTTTATCTCGCCACTGGGATGAACGTAACCGTGTTCGATGATATTGGTGCATATCTCTTCTGTCGATAGATAGAAATGGTGGACGCGCTCAGCATTCAAGCCCGCTTTGTTAGCGATGCTGGCGACGAATCCGCACACTGTTTCGATATTTTCCAGCGCGGCGACAATAGATATAAGATACTTCTGCTCCGCCGTCATGACACCTCCCTTCCCCGAAGTTGTGCCGATGTTGGCCGCAATACACGGACAATGAATTACAGGTAACTACTGGTCGCCTCATTTTGCGTTGGGAAGATGCGGATGATCGTATCCAATCCAGCCATCTCGAAGACCTCCATCACACGCGGCGATGGCCGCACAACGCGCAAATCCCCCGATGCACGTTTTGCTTGTTTTAACGCGGCCACAATCTCCCGTAGCCCTGCGCTACTCATATAATCCACAGCGCTCAAGTCCAGTACGATATTCGCCCCACTCCCCGTTATTGCACCGGAGAGCGCCCCCGCGAGTTTTCCGGCAGACATACTATCAATGCGTCCGTTCGCGGCTACAATCTTCACATTCTCTACATCGGAAACGGCAATCTCTAACATGTTATGCGCTCCTACTAGCCACTGATGATTGCTGAGCTTTTAGTGAAAATCACGGCAATCGCCCTTATTGTACACGACTTATAGCAATATAATGACCTCAAACGCCTGTAGAGTGGTCAAAACGCATGGATACCGAATATTTTGTCATATTTCTCTTCATCATCACCGGCCTGCTATTGCTGATACAACGCTCCGAGCCATCCAAGCGGCGGCTGGTCATCGTATTGCTGATCCTTCCGGCGATTTTGCTACGCAATTTCGCGCTTTACCGTGAGATGGAAACCGAAGCGCTAACCGCGTTGTGGGTGGCGATCATCCTTAATTTTCTGTACTGGCTTTTCATCGGTAGGCATATTCCGGTGCGCGGCAGTGAACAGATCAAAGTGCTGGGCATGGATGATTGAGCATACAGATACGAAAAGACCGTCGCATGTCGAAATCTGTGGACGGTCTTTTCGCGTGAATCAAATCCGGTTAACATGCCTAGCCGATGACGTTAAGCGGGATCACGTCCGAATTCTGAAGCATGACCACACTAGCGCGGGCGGCCACATTCTTCGCTATAGAGATAAGGCCCTGACCGGATACGCTCTCCGGCGCGACGGCGACCACCGGACGCCCATAGTCGCCACCTTCACGCACGACGCTATCCAGTGGTACGCGCCCTAGAAACGGCAGGTCACGCTGTTTCGCGAGTTTCTCGCCGCCGCCTTCTCCGAAGAAATCGCCGGACATGTTTTCGACAATGCCCAGTACCGGCACGTTCAATTGATCGAACATCGCCGCGCTACGTATCGCGTCCGATACCGCCACCGATTGCGGTTGTGTGACGATGACCGCGCCGGTTAATGGGAATAACTGTGCGAGCGAAAGCGGCGCGTCACCGGTGCCCGGTGGTAAATCGACGATCATGTAATCCAGTTCACCCCACTCAACATCAACGAAGAATTGCCGGATGGCGCTCTGCAACATCGGGCCGCGCATAATCATCGGTTTATCCGGCTCGGTCAAAAAGCCGGTGCTGATGATCTTGATGCCGTGTGCCTCAATCGGTTGCATCTTATTGTTGACCACTTTCGGGCGTCCCGCGCCTAACCCCGCCATCTGTGGAATATTAGGATTCAGGATGTCGGCGTCGATCAGACCAACCCGCGCCCCAGTTTCTGCGAGTGCGATGGCTATGTTAATCGAGACTGTACTCTTGCCTACCCCACCTTTACCGCTACCCACCGCGATAACGCAACGCATCGGGACATTCTGGCGTCCTTGAAAGCGATGATCGGTGGGTACTTGCGAATCCCAGTTGATGTCGATTTTATCGACACCCGGCACCTTGCCGATGACCGCCTCGTTACAGCGCTCAACGAATACGCTTTTTAGCGGGCACGCCGGAGTGGTCAACACGATAGTGAATTTAGCCGTGCCGCCCTCCACCTGTAGATCGCGCACCATATTCAAACTAACGATGTCTTTGTGCAGTTCCGGCTCGATGACCGTACTTAATGCCGCCATCATCTGATCTTTAATATCAGTCATGTTATCTCCTGTCGTTTGCTCGATTCAGAATAATTATAACGCAGATCATAAAAATTCCGCATGTAATCTCATCAGGCTTTAGCCAAAGCTCCCTAGCGCAAAAACCCGACAGATACGAAATCCATCGGGTTCTGTGATATTGTCCCGCGCTAGGGGCAGATCAAGGTGCTATTTTTTTGCGGCTTTGGCCGCCGCTTTTTCCGCTTTTTTACGCTCTTTAATCACGTCGATGTGTTCCCAGCCGCCACGCGCTTCGGCTTCTTCGGCGGCGCGTGTCGGTGCGATGCGATTCCAGTAGCTAGTCGGCTTGGACAGATGGTCTTTGTCGTGAATGTGCGACGTGGTGCGGTCATAGCTCGCCAATTCGTAGTCATGATCCATCTTGATCGCGTCAAACGGACAGAACTCCGCGCAAAAACCACAATTCATGCAGATGTCGATGTCAATGAAAAACGCTTCCGGCTCGGGGATTGGCCGTCCGGTGTTGGGGTCTTCGCTACGCACGATCCAGATACATTGCGGCGGGCAGACTTTCGCACAAATGCCGCAACTAGTACACCAGTCTTTGCCCGGCGCTTCGGGGTGATCGTCCTCATTAACGACCAGAAACGGCACGAAGCGGAAGCGCTCCGGCACAGCTAACTTCTCATCGGGATACTGCACCGTGAACGCGCCCTGTGCCGCCATGCCCTGACGCATCTCGAAATTGTCTTCTTTTGGGCTGTATTTGCGCCAGCCGTAACGCAGATCATCGACGTAAGTCTGGAAAAAGTGCTTGAGCGTCACGCTCAGCCCTCTCATAATGCCTTTTCCGTACATGCTCACTCCTTATCACCATTATTCCCTGTGGCGGAACGGTGATGAAAGGCCGCTCCGCCACACTTACGCTAAGGTATCTATCTGTCCGTTTCACCCAGTACGATGTCGATACTACCCAACACTGTCACCACGTCGGCCACTTTTTGCTTGTGAGACATCCGGCCAAGCGGCGTCAGATTGATGAAGCTTGGGGCGCGAACGTGGTAGCGCCACGGGTTCTGCGTACCTTTGGCATCACCCGCACTGACCACATAGAACCCTAGCTCGCCCTTCGGGTTTTCCACACGCCCGTAAGATTCGCCGACGGGCACGCGCGGGGTATGCGCGTTAGTACCGGCGACGGATTCGCCCTTTGTCGCTTCCAGACGCGGCAATAGCTGGCGCAAAATCCGCAAGCTCTCGCGCATTTCGCGGATGCGAACGGTATAACGGTCATAGATGTCGCCCCGTTCGCCCACCGGAATGTCGAAATCTAGTTCGGGGTAAATGCTGTACGGATCAGCGCGGCGCACGTCATAGGGAATACCGCTACCGCGTAGCAATGGCCCGGCGGCACTGTAACCAACAGCCTCATCGGGCGGCAACACGCCGACATTGATACAGCGTGCTTTGATGATCTCGTTCTCGCTGAGGTAATACTCGTATTCGTCGAGGAAGCGCGGCAAGCGTTCGCTGACCAACTCCGTCAGGAATTTCATGCTATCGAAGTCGCGCACGCGGTCATTGACCATGTTTTGCACGCTATGGATACGCTCCGGTATGTCCTGAAACACGCCGCCAAAGCGCACATAGTTACACATCAAGCGCGAACCGGCTACGCCTTCAAAGAAGTCGAGGATTTTCTCCCGTTCGTTGTTGGCGTAAAGCATCGGCGTGAAGAACGCGCCCAGATCGTTGAGCAGGAAGCCAATCGACCACAGGTGGTTGACGATGCGCGTCAACTCGGCCATCAACACGCGGATGACTTCAGCGCGGTAACTGGGCGGATTCCAGCGCGGCCCCAGCGCCATCAATTGCTCGACGGCCAGCGCATAGCCCAGATTATTGCCCATGCTAGATAGGTAATCGAGGCGGTCTGTGAACGGCATGTTGTGTAGATACGTGTTGCGTTCACCGATTTTCTCGTGGTTGCGGTGCAGATAGCCCATGACCGGCTCTAGCGTGTCGATGGTCTCCCCGTCCAGCGTAATCACCATGCGAAAAACGCCGTGCGTTGACGGATGATGCGGCCCCATGTTGACGACTAGCCGATCAGTGTGCATCGTGCCTTCGATGGCCTGCACATCAACGCCCAGTCCCAGACCTTCGTAGAGCGACTCTTCGGAGACATCGTTCAAACGCGACAGATCGAAGTCGTCCGGATAGCGCACGTTCTTCCCGTAGGCGTTTTTCTCCTCAGCACGCCAAACGTTGCCAGAAGGCCAGCGGCTACTGAACGGCTTGTGATCTTCTTCGTAATACGCCTCTTTCCAGTCCTTACGCAACGGATGGCCTAAGAAGCCTTCCCACATCAAGATGCGCTTCAGGTTGGGATGTCCGGGAAAACGAATGCCCATCAAATCGTAGGCTTCACGCTCCTGAAAATCTGCGCCCGGCCAAACGTTGACCAATGACGGAATTTCGGGATTATCGCGCGGGGTTTGCGCCTTGAAAACCAATGCGCCGCCGCCGGTGATCGGATAAGCGTGATAGACCATCTCCATATCGCTATCCGGCTCGCCCAGCGTGTGATAGTCCACTGCTGTCGCGCTGGATAGATAGTTATAGCCGAGTTCATCACGGATCGCCCGCGCTACGTCCACCAGCTTATTTTTATCAACGATAACGCCGCTATAGCCGTCACGGGTATCATCGCTGACGGCAGACGGGAATTTGTCTTTGAGGTAAGCGATAGCGGAGTCAACGTCCGTCGTTTCTACCTTTTCCGGTAATACTTGGTCAGTCATACGTCAAAAATCCTGTCTTGATCTCATGCTTATGATTTTGAGGCGTCGTAGGCACGTTTGCGGGCGAGCGCCGCCTGACGTAGCTCCATCACGCGGGCGGCATCTTCTTCATCGACGACCACTTCTTCGACAACTGCCGCCGCCGCTACCGCTTTCTTGGGTTTCGGTTTATACACCGGCACATCAGGTAATGCCCGCAAACCGATAGGCTGACCGAGTGCGGCTAGTTCCGCCTGCCGCCGGATCGTGTCCATCTGGCGCGGGTCGATGATGTCCGGGCCGAGAATCGGAATCGGGGTCGGCTCGGAAGGTCCGACGCCATACCACGGCACATCATCCAGATTCGCTAGCGATTGGCCGTCGATTTTCTTCTGGAGCGTAATCAGCCCGTGTAAGAGCGCCTGCGGAGTCGGCGGGCATCCGGGCACGTAAACGTCAACCGGCAGATATTTGTCGATACCGGAAACGACGTTGTAACCCTCTTTGAATGGGCCGCCGCCACTGGCGCACGCGCCCATCGCCATCACGTATTTAGGCTCTGGCATCTGGTTATATAGGCGCACAATCGGCACGACCATTTTCTTCGTCACCGTTCCCGATACGATCATCAGATCGGACTGGCGCGGCGTCGCCCGCATCACTTCCATACCAAAACGCGAGAAGTCGAAGCGCGAGGCCGCCGTGCCGATCATCTCAATCGCACAGCAAGCCAGACCAAACAACAGCGGCCACATCGAACTGCGGCGGCTCCAATTATACAACTTGCTCAAACTGGTAATTGCGACGTTACCGTGCATCTGCTCCGGCAACGGGAATTCCGTATCATGTAATTCGTTCAGATTAAGGTCTGCCATCTTCTAATGGGTCTCCTCATACCATTCCCGTAAAATATCCGTTAATATGTGGTCATTTGCGAGACGCGGATCGTCGGCAAAGCCCGGCAATGCCACCACCCAATCGCACAACTGACCTAACCCCACTTTATCGAGATCAATCTGCGGGTACACTTCCATTAAAGCCAGAACAATCTCATACGTTGACTCCCAATATAGCGGGGTTGTTTGTGAATTTTTACCCATGCTCAAAGGATACACTATTTTGGTAAAAATTTCGACCTATTGGGCTATTCACGGTTATCAATCTGTGCCCGTTGTAGTTGTCCGCTATAGTCCACATACACCGATTTCCACTCGGTAAAGCTATCCAACGCCGCTTGCCCCGCTTCGCGCATCCCGTTTCCAGTGCCGCGTGTGCCGCCGAACGGGAACTGAATCTCCGCGCCCGTCGTGCCATGATTGACATAAACGATGCCGGTTGTCAGGTCACGGATAGCGCGGAACGCCTGATTAACGTTCTCTGTGAAAATGCTACTGGACAGACCATAGCGGATGTTGTTGCTTACATGCACCGCTTCTTCCATTGTCTCGACTTCCACGATAGACAGCACCGGGCCGAAGATTTCTTCCTGTTCGACACGCATCCCATGTTCCACGCCATCAAATAGCGTCGGTTGGAAGAAGAAGCCTTTCCCCAGATCAGCCCGTGCGCCACCGATCAGCACGCGCACGCCTTCTTCTCTGGCGACATCCATATAGCCGGACACCTTATCCATCGCTTTCTGGTTGACCAACGGCCCGACCTCGACACCATCTTCCAGACCATAACCCAATTTGAGCGTCTTCGCTTTTTCGACCAGCGCTTCGACTAACTGCTTCTTCACGCCCTTCTGCACAATCAAACGGCTGGTGGCGGTGCAACGCTGGCCGGTAGTACCGAACGCGCTCCAATTGATCGCATCGACAGCTAGATTCAGGTTCGCGTCGTCTAGCACGATGATCGCGTTCTTGCCGCCCATCTCAAGTGTTACTTTTTTGCCGAGTGCGGCGGCCTGTGTGTAAACGCCGAGTCCGGTATCCGTTGAGCCGGTGAAGGAAATCACACGCACGTCCGGATGCTTGACCAGCGCCGCACCCGTCACGCCCGCGCCGGTCACCAGATTCAACACGCCTGTCGGAATACCGGCTTCGATGAACACTTCCACGAAAGCGGCGGATGTTGCCGGTACATCTTCGCCCGGCTTCCAGATCACACAGTTACCGGCGACCAGCGCGGGGAGCATTTTCCAGCTGGGCACAGCCACGGGAAAATTCCACGGCGTCACCAGACCAACCAGACCAACCGAATCGCGGAGCGCCATCCCGAATTTGTTCGGCATCTCAACCGGCGCGGTATAGCCCATCAACCGGCGTCCTTCGCCGCCCATGTAGTACGCCATGTCGATGGCTTCTTGCACGTCGCCACGCGCTTCCGATAGCACCTTGCCCATCTCGCTGGTCATCAAGCGCGAGATCGCTTCTTTGCGTTCGGTCAGAATCTCCGCCGCACGATATAAAATCTCGCCACGACGCGGCGCAGGCAGAAGACGCCAGTCGTTATAAGCGGCTTTTGCGGCGCTCACTGCCGCAGAGACATCTTCCGCCGTGCCTTCCGCCGCGATTGCGACCAATTCTTCCGTCGCCGGATTGTAGCTCTTGAACGTCCCGCCGGAGATCGACGGACGCCATTCGCCGCCGATGTAATGATGCGTTGTCTTTGACATAATCTATTTTCTCTCAATCTCATATCAGTAAAACAGCATACCCCAACTATACCAGACGGGGGCGATACATCACAAACTACGGATGATCCGGGCGCCTTCCCTATCGACACACGTCACCCGTGATGTCGCGCCGATGCCTGATTCTTGATACAGCGCGTCGAGCGCGTGCCGTGTCGCGTCAGCCTCCGCCCGCCCGCCACATAGCGCACACAGCGTCGGCCCCGCACCGCTAATCACCAGACCGAGCGCCCCTGCACGCTTAGCGATGCGCCGCGCTTCGTCCAGATGCGGCATGAGATGAGCGCGGGCGGGTTCAGCGATCAAGTCTGCCTCCATCGCGCTTACCACCGCCGCCAGATCATCGCGGTATAGCGCATCGACAAAACGGGCAACCTGCCCCGTCTGCCGCACAATATGGTCAAGCGGTAGGTTTTGCGGCAATACCGCCCGCGCCGCCGCCGTCTCAACTGCGACATGCGGCGTCACTAGAACGCAATGAAGATCAGATGGCACCGGCAAATGCCGTATATCGCTGATGGCCGTGCCGGTGATTAGCGTGATGCCTCCTAGTAAGCTCGGGCCAACGTTATCAGCGTGATAGCCGCTGACAATCGCCTCCCCTTCCAGACACGCCGCCAGAAGCGCTTTGCGCTCTAATGGCTCACCGAACAGCGCATTAACCGCGAAGACGCCCGCCACCGCGCTCGCCGCACTACTGCCTAGCCCGCTTGCCAGAGGCAACCCCTTGTTGACCCATAGGCGTACCCCCTGCAACGAGTCGATCATTCGCAGGTAGTGGGCTACTGCCACCGAAGCGGTATTTTTATCCGGCGCAAGCGGTAGCCGCCCTCCGTCGCCGGTAATCGCAACAATTTCTACGCCGGACGCATCGCTATATTCGACGCGCACCGTGTCACCGGGTTCTTGAAAGGCCATTCCGAAGATGTCAAACCCGATGCCGACATTGCCCATGCTAGCCGGTGCATAGGCTTCTACGCTGGCAAGTTTCGTCAAAAATGCTATCCTTAATCCCATGCCCTCAAAACATATGGCGGAAGGTTACACGAATGACCAGTAGACTGCAATGTATGGATTGCACAACAACATATCCGATTGACACCGTAACGTACACATGCGCCGCCTGTGGCGGTCTGCTGGACGTGCAACACGATCTGGATGCGGCGAAGAAGACAGTCAGCCGGGCGCTATTTGATGATCGGCTAGGTAGTTTGTCAGCACCGTATAACAGCGGCGTGTGGCGCTATAAAGAACTGGTTCATCCCACCGTGCCCGATGAGCAGGTCGTCAGCAAGCCGGAGGGCAACACGAACCTGTATCATGTGCCGGAGTTGGCAAGGTGGAGTGGCGTTGATACGCTCTACTTAAAACATGAAGGCGAAAACCCTACCGGATCATTCAAAGATCGTGGCATGACGGGCGGCGTCACACATGCGCGTCTGCTTGGCATGACGCGAGTCGCGTGTGCATCAACCGGCAACACGTCGGCATCGCTGGCGGCCTACGCGACGCAGGCCGGATTGCAGGGCATTATCTTCTTCGAGAATAAGAATATCGCGCTCGGTAAGCTGTCGCAGGCTATCGCTTACGGTGCGACATGCGTCCAGATCAACGCTGATTTTGACCGTAATCTGGCGCTAGTGCGCGAAGTCGCGGAAGAAACCGGCATTTATGTGTTGAATTCGGTCAATCCGTTCCGCTTGGAGGGGCAGAAAACGATCATGTTCGAGACGATCCAGCAATTACGCTGGCAAGTGCCGGATTGGATCGTGGTGCCCGGCGGCAATCTGGGCAATTCCTCCGCGTTTGGCAAGGGGCTAAACGAATTTTATCAACTCGGCCTCATCGACAAAATGCCGCGCATCGCCATCATTCAGGCGGCGGGCGCTAATCCGCTTTATCAGAGTTTCCAGCGTGATTTTGACGACTTACAGCCGATCAAAGCGCAGACCATCGCCAGCGCCATCAAAATCGGTAATCCGGTCAACTACAAGAAGGCAGTGCGGACTTTGCGCTGGACAAATGGCGTCGTCGCCGAAGTGACCGATCAGCAGATCATGGACGCCAAAGCGCAGATCGACGGACGCGGTATCGGTTGTGAACCGGCGTCGGCTTGCTCGCTTGCTGGTGTTAAAAAGCTCGTAGCTGAGGGCGTCATCGGGCGTGGTGATAGCGTGGTCGGCGTGCTGACCGGTCATCTGCTCAAAGACCCTGACGCCACTATCAGTTATCACACCGACTCGCTCAACAACATCCGTGCACAGTACCCTAATCGTTTGCATCAAGCGGAAGGTGATGCGGCGCAGATCATCGACATATTGAATCGCGCCCGTTCTGCTGAATACGCCGATTAATCGAGAACTTCTGGAACCGGGAACGTCATCTTGAAATCGGCGGCACGCACCGCCAATAACGGGCGCTTATGGCCGAAATCAGGGAAATATTGCGCGTCAACATAGGCGCTGTGAATGCTCGCTAGCCCGACGCGGCCACGCGCTAAGGGTGCGGTCAGCAGATGGCGGCGGGCGTGTTGTTGGATTAGCGCCGGACGCACCGGCAAAAATCGTGTATTGACCGGCAAACGCGGCGACACAGACTCCAACACCAGATCGGCCACCACATGCCCATCTAAGCTCATGCGGAAGCGCTCGACTTTTTCGCTCAGCGATTCGACCTGAAAATCGGCCAATTCTTTGGGGATGCCCCAATTTTCCTGCCCGTTGATGACACTATCAATCGTCGAAACATAAATCTTGGTGATCGTGTAGCGCGTCTGACCGCATTGTTCAAAAAGTCCGGGCACGAATAACATCTCGCGGTACGCGCCGACGGGTGATGTGTGATAATCGACCAGCATCACCGTGCCTAGTCCGCCGCGATACGCCCCTTTGAGTTCATCCGGCACAAAGCCCTGCCCCATGACAAAATCACGATTGAAGCGAAACACGAAAATATAGCCGCTTCCGGTCAATTCCCACGGGGCGGGACGTGTGGCGACATCCGTTAAGCTCATATTCGTTCCTTTAAGGGCTATCCGCCGGACTAATAGACCGAGTATGGTCGACAACCGGCGGGCGGTCAATGTGGAAGTATAGGCCGGAGTGTGCTACAAATAAAGCATCTATTCATTCACTACTAAGGGAGCGTTTTATGGCGAAAAAGCCTGTGATGCTGGTCATACTTGATGGGTGGGGAATCCGCGATATGGAACACGGCAACGCCGTGCAGATGGCGAACACCCCCAACTATGATCGCTGGCTCAAGACCAGAGAGAAAGCAATTATCGACACGTTCGGCGAGCATGTCGGCCTGACGCCCGGCCAGATGGGAAACTCCGAAGTCGGCCACCTGAATCTCGGCGCGGGACGTGTCGTTTATCAAGATATCATGCAGATTACCGTCGCGATTCAAGAAGGCGAATTGCAAAGCGATGCAAAATTAAAATCCGCGCTAGAACAGGCCGCCGCCAACGGCAAAAACGTTCACTTAATCGGTTTGCTCGGGCCGGGCGGCGTGCATAGCCATCAAGATCATCTACACGCTTTTATGGACATCAGCAAAGATAATGGCCTGAATCCGGTGATCCACGTCATCACCGACGGGCGCGATACCGCCACGCGAAGCGGTGCGGAATTCCTCAAAGACCTGCAAGCCAAAATGGACGAGACCGGCAACGGGCGCATCGCCACCGTTAGCGGGCGCTATTATGCGATGGATCGTGATAAGCGTTGGGAGCGTACCGCACGCGCCTTCAATGCGATGGTCAAGCGCGAGTCTGACTTCAAAGCGGAGAGCGCCCAGCAAGCCATCGCACAGAGCTACGAACGCGGCGTCACCGATGAGTTCATCGAGCCGACCATCGTCGGCGATGATGACAGCCTGAAGATTCAAAGCGGAGACGTGGTAATCTGCTACAACTTCCGCGCTGACCGGATGCGGCAATTGACGCAAGCATTTGCGCTAGAAAATTTTGAGGGCGCGAATCTCATCGACTTTGTGCCCGATCTGCACATCATCACCGCCACACAGTACATCGAGGGACTTCCAGTTGATGTGTTGTTCCCGCCGGATTATCTGAAGAATACGCTAGCCGAAGTCATCAGCGATGCGGGGATGAAGCAATATCACTGTGCCGAGACTGAAAAATACCCGCATGTGACATTCTTCTTCAATGGCCGCCGCGAAGAACCATTTCCGGGCGAAGACCGTAATATCACACCATCGCCGCCGGTGGCAACTTATGACCTCCAACCGGAAATGAGCGCCCACGAATTGACGGAAAGTACGCTCAAGCGCATGGAAGAAGCCGACGACGACTTCATCCTGATTAACTTCGCTAATCCTGATATGGTCGGGCATACCGGCGTGTTGTCAGCGGCGATCAAAGCGGTGGAGACGGTTGATGAATGCGTTGGCAGGCTGGTGGATGGTGTGCTGGCGAAAGGCGGCGTCGCCATCGTCACCGCCGATCATGGTAACTGCGAGCGCATGATTAACGAAATCACTGGCGAGTCGCACACCTATCATACCGTCGGCCCGGTCAATCTGTTCATCGTCGCTGATGATTATTACGGGTTGGTCACACGCGGCAAGTTGGCCGACATCGCGCCAACGGTGCTAGAGCTTCTGGGCTTAGCGCAACCGGAAGAGATGACCGGCCAGAGCCTCATTGACCATACCGGCGCTTAATCAACGTCCGACGAGGATGATGACTGAGCGTGCGCCGATCCAGATGTGATCTTTGTTGATGATGCGCGGTTCTTCGCCGGGCGTCACGATTTCTACCTGTATATCCGGACTGGTATTGGCGAATACATGCCAGTACCGGTCACGGGGCAAATCTGGCAGGTCAAAGCGGTGTGGCGTCCAGTGCATATTCATGCCGACATAGATCATATCGTCCGAGCCATCACGCGCATGACTGCCATCAAGCATGAAGGCCAACGTCAGGATATGGTCGTCCCATTCGGCCTGCCATGCACTTGTGCCATGCCATGTAATATCAGCGTACCCACTGCCCACCGCGTCACGGTTCAGGAAGTGGTCTTTGCTACGTAATACCGGATGCGCGTGCCGGAAAGCGATACATTGTTTGAAGAAGTTGAATATATCGGGGTTTTCCTGCAATAAATCCCAGTTTAGCCAATTCCATTCGGTGTCGTGGCAATAGGTGTTATTGTTGCCGTTCTGCGTGCGCCCCATCTCATCGCCCATGAGGATCATCGGCACGCCACGGCTGACCATCAGCAACGCGATAGCATTCTTGATGAGCCGCCGCCGTAGATCATTGACGATAGGATCATTCGTGTGACCTTCGATGCCGCAATTCCAGCTATAATTGGCGTCCGTGCCGTCGCGGTTGTCTTCACCGTTGGCGTAATTATGCTTATGGTCATACGTGAACAGGTCGCGCAAGGTGAAGCCGTCATGCGCGGTGATGAAGTTTATCGAAGCCGAAGCGCCGCGCCCCGCGTACAAATCCGGCGAACCCTGTAGACATTGTGCCACATCCCAGACGATGCCCCGCGTACCTTTCAACCATTGACGGATGGTGTCACGGTAACGGCCATTCCACTCTGCCCAGCGCCCGTAATCGGGAAAGCTACCCACTTGATACAGTCCGCCCGCGTCCCATGCTTCGGCGATTAACTTGACATTCGCCAGAACCGGATCATAAGCTAGCAACTCGATTAGCGGCGGGTTAGCCAACGGATGACCGTTCTGATCGCGTCCTAGAATGGATGCGAGATCGAAGCGAAAACCGTCGATATGATATTCCGCCACCCAATGCCGCAGGCAATCCAGCACCATGCCCCGCACAATCGGATTATTGCAATTCATGGTGTTGCCCGTCCCGCTAAAATTGAGGTAATAGCCATCAGGGGTCAGCATATAATACGTCTTGTTGTCAATGCCGCGAAACGAGATTGTCCTCCCGTTCTCGTTACCTTCGGCGGTGTGATTGAACACCACATCCAGGATGATTTCCATGCCGTTACGGTGCAGGTCGCCCACCAGCGCCTTTAGCTCGTCGCTCTGCATCCCTAGCCCGCCGGTTGCCGCGAAACCAGCCTTCGGCGCGAAGAAGCCGACGGAGCTATAGCCCCAATAATTTTTAAGCGGCTCATCGGTGATCGGATTAGAGCGCCCCGAATATTCAAATTCGTCAAACTCGAATATCGGCATCAATTCAATGCAATTGATGCCTAGTTCTTTGAAATACGGGATTTTCTCGCGGATGGCGGCGAATGACCCCGGATAGCGGGTGTCGGATGATGGGTGTTGTGTGAAGCCGCGGACGTGCATCTCATAGATCACAAGGTCTTCGATGGGAATATGCGGCGGACGATCTGTGCGCCAATCATAGTCGGTTGGTACGATGCGGGCGCGATGCGGATAATCGTCATAACCTTGTGGCGGCTCTCCCCACACATCGCGGCCACTAATCAACTTAGCATAGGGGTCTAACAGAACTTTTGTGTGGTCAAACCGCAGACCTTGACGCGGTTTATAGGGGCCATCGAAGCGGAATCCGTATTCGATACGCTCGTAGTCGAGGCCGAATATCTGCATCGTGAAGACGTTACCAATACGGAATTCATCGGGGAACGGGATTTCAACTAGCGGTTGAGCCTCACCGACATGATACAAAACTAACGCGCAAGCATCGGCGTGGCGTGAAAATATGGAGAAATTTACGCCGTTATTGGTCAGCGTCGCCCCATAAGGCAACGGTTGGCCGATACGTAGCGGATAACCGGCGTAAGAATGTGTCGGTTCGTTATCAATGCGCGAATGCATACTAGCTCATCGCCATGATCGCCTCTCGACGGCTTTTAGCTGTCACGAAGAAATCAAGGAATCCGGTAATCGCCATCACGTCGCGCACTTCGTCATGCAGGCCGGTGACCACGATCTGTCCTACATTCTCGCGGATGCGACGATACAACAGCAATAAAACGCGCAGTCCCGCGCTCGACATATAGCTAACATTGCTCATATCAAGCACAATTTTGCTGTCGCTGTGTACAGCATTCAGCAATTGCTCGCGGACTTCTGGCGCGGATTGTGAGTCCAGTTCACCGTGCAGGCCAAGGATTGTAACGTCGCGGTCTTGTTCTATTGTGACTTCTAACATCTCAAATATCAGCCTGTAGTTTACTTTTTGATTGAGGGCTACCATATAATTGCTTCCATAAGATATCAGTGTGCATTAGATTTTAATTGGTATATACCAATTTTACATCGTTTTCAGTAGATTACTTGCGAATGACATGAGAATTCTTTTAACTGTTTCTAAGATTCGCATAACGGTTCAACGCGAAACTGCTCACGTTCAGCGCAGGTCAACGGGCGTACGTAGCGCTCACTTTGCGCCCAATCGACGATTTCATCCGCAGAAATTGGCAGACGCCAAACGCGCAAGGTGTTATCCTGTCCGCTAGAAATGGCGCTGACACCATCAGCCAGAAATGCCACCTGACTCACCCAGTTGGTATGACCTTCAAACTGAAAGACCTCCTGCGCCGTCTCGATATCCCATAAACGCATGGTGGTGTCCGCGCCGCCAGTCAATACTAGCGAACCATCCGCGCTAACTTTAATCGCCTGCAAGCGGTCACTATGACCGGCGAATTGACGTATCTCTTCGCCCGTCGTCGCATCCCAGATACGCGCGGTCACGTCCCATGAAGCGGTCAACACACGGTTACCATCCGGCGCAAAAGCGACATCATTAACGCGGTCTGTGTGTCCTTCAAATGTTACCAACCGTTCGCCTGTTGTTGCGTCCCACAGCGCCGCCGTGCGATCATAAGAACCGGTGAGGATCGTTTCTCCGTCTGGACTGAACACGATACCGGCTACTGCGCCTGTATGGTCTCCAAACTGCCGCAGAAGTTCGCCGGATGTCGCATCAAATACCGCTATTGAGCCGTCACCTACGCCAACTGCCAGCAGTGACCCATCCGGTGAGAATCCAGCGTTAAGCGCGATAACCTCTTCATCAGGTAGTGACGCCTGCCATAATACCGTCGCGTCACCACGCTCCGCATCAAACGACCATGCGACTGCTAGACCATCCCACCCTACCGATGCGAAGACCGCGCCATCCGCGCTGAATGTCACGCTCTCGACGGTGCTGGTGTGCGGACTGTCCGTTAGTTCGCGCACCAACTCGCCAGTCTGTACGTTCCAGATGCGGATTAAGTTGTCAAGATCAGGCGTCTGCTGTGGGCGCAATACACCCGAACTCGACACAGCATAATCGCCTTCAGGATGGGCGGTAACGCCCCACACCCAATCACGCGAGCCGGTTAAAGTGTGGATTTGGGCGCGTGTACGCAGGTCAATCATCCACACTGACGGATCGACGGTTCGCTCACGCTCTCGTAGAAGCTCATTACCGCCGATATTGCCGGTGAATACCGCCGCGTATTCACCATCTGCCGACAGCGCGACATCCAGCGCTAAATCACCGAATACATCAAAACGATTGACTTCGATGCCCTTCTCGGTGTCCCACACTCGCAGAGAGCGATCCCACGATACCGAGTAGATATGCTCACCGCTATCATCGAACTGCAAGCCGGTCACCAGATCGTTATGGCCGAACATCCGCAGGACTTCTTCGCCTGTTTCACGATCCCATAGATGCACCGTGCCATTACGGGCGGCATTCCATGTCGCGCCAGCGATCATTTGACTATCTGGACTAATCGCTACCGCTCGCACCCAACCACCCTCGAGATCGAAGGCATGGAGAACTTCGCCGCTTTCCACATCCCACACGCGCACGCGGCGGTCAATCACTGTGCCCGGCGCGTTCTCAACCAGAAATGTATCGCCATGACTCGAAGCGGCGATCTCACCATCGGCTGATAGCGCTACTTTGAATATGACGCTCTCCGCGTCGTCGAATATCTGCAACGCTTCGCCTGTATTGATGTCCCACAAGCGCATGGTGTGGTCAACCGAGCCGGAGAGCAACCGCGCCCCATCCGCGCCGAAATCGAGCGATGTCACGACATCACTGTGACCGGATAGCGTCTGCAGAAGCTCTCCCGTCGCCACATCATATAACATGATGACGCCACTCGTGCCGGCTGTGGCGACGGTTTGCCCGTCAGGGGAGAATTTAGCGGTCGTCAACACTTCTTCATCAGTCTCGATGATGCGGATCAAATCGCGCTCCGTGCCATCCCACAGGCGCAATGTGCCATCTGCGGAAGCGGAGGCGATCATGCTTCCGTCTGCTGTGATGTCGCCGGATAAGACTGTGCCTTCGTGACCTTCAAACCGCGCTCTCACGCCCGGACTATACGCAGTTGTCGCCAGCACGCGCAACACTTCCAGCGAAGGCGGCGTGTATTTTTCATTGGCGGCCAATGCCAGAGACAAGGCCAGCGTGGTCTCGTGTTGAATCTGTGTGTTACGGGCATTAGCCGCAACTGCCAGGCTTTGCGCTTGCAAGGCGCTCTGCTCCGCTTCTGTACGGGCGAGTAGCTCCTGCTCCGCCGCGCTTTCAGCACGAGATTGTGCGGATTGTGCTTCTTGCTGTTGTGAGAAAGCGAAGATCGCCAGCACAAACGAGATCACCGCCGCCACACTCATCACCATCACCAGCGCCCGCAGGCGATTCCGTGAGCGACGCTCTAACTCAATCTCACGATTGCGACGCTCCGCTTCTTCCGCTTCGATGCGCTGACGTTGATCGATACACGCTTGTAGGTACTTGCGTTCAAGGTCATTCAGGGCTAGCGTGGTCTTTTGTCGCCACGAATCAAACTGCTGTAAGCGCGAGCCGCGCACCAGATAGCTGTTGTCGTAGTTGCTACTGCGCCAATCTTCAGCGATGGACGCCAGACGGCGCTGGGTGCGCAGGTCGTCGCGGCTCTCATTCAACCAGTCGCGCAACCTCCCCCACTGGCGGATTAGCGCTTCGTGCGCGACTTCCACAGTCGCCGAACGGGTAGACGGATCATGATCGAAGGTTAGCAAGCGATAGCGGCCAAACGCCTCAATAACCATGTTCATCTCGTCGGGATCATCGCCGATGGATAGCAACTCCGGCAACATGGTGCGGCGGCGCGTGTCTTCCGTACCCTCGCCCAATGTGACCAACCGCAGGAACATCTGAGAGGCGGCAGATTGCGCTTCTTCGCCAAGCCCGCCGTACAGCTCATCCGCTCGCCGCGCTAGAGCGCCCATCGTGCCGCCGATTTCGGAATACGCGCTTGTGGTTAGTGTTGGCCCGTTCCGGCGTTCAAATAACTCGGTCAGCGCGTACTGAAGCAACGGCAAAGCGCCCGGCTGTTCGTTGACATCAGTGACGATAGCGGTCACCAGACCGTTCTCCAGATGCAATCCGGCACGCTTGGCCGGGCCGGTGATCGCCTGCTCCAATTCTTCAGCGTTCATCGGCAGGACAACCTCTGTCCGCGCACGCATTAACTGGCCGAAGCGTGGATACTGCAACGGACGGTCATAAAAATCCGCCCGCAATGTCACAATGACGCGCACACGACTGCGCGGGTCCATCACAGCAGTATACAGGCTATCCAGCACATGACGGCGCACCGCCTCATCATCAACCAGCGTGAACAATTCTTCTAGCTGGTCAATCACGATCAATAATTCGGAGTTGTCATCATCGCCGGGTAGCACGCGCTTAATCGCACGTACCAGCCCGCGCTCATCGGCGTTCAACTGTTCCAGCAGGCTTTCCGGTGGGTTCACGGCGACGCGCAATAACGCCGCTTCCAGTTCTTCCATCGGATCGACGCCGGGGAGCATCTCGACCACAAACCAGCGATCTGAATACGGCATCCCCCCCGCCCGCAGTTTCGGGATGACGCCCGCCTTGATGACGCTCGACTTACCGCTTCCGCTAGGCCCGACGACGGCCAGAAAACGGGCATTATCCGCCGATTCTTGCATGCGATCCAGAATGCTTTGAATCAGGCTGTCCCGTCCGAAGAACTCTTCGGAGTCTGATTGCTGAAAGGCACGCAAGCCCTTATACGGATTCTCCGGATCGGGGATGTGGATACTACCGGAACTCTCTCCGACCACGACGGAAGTCTGCATCACGGACGGCCACTCGTCAGCAGAGACAGCCATCTTGATGGCGGAACGGAAGGCGCGGGCGAATTCAATCGCGTCGCGGTAGCGGTCATTCGCTTCTTTGGCGGTAGCACGCTGTAGCACCGCGTTGACGGTGGCCGGTATGCCCGGCGTATTCGCGCTGATGTCGGGGATCGGTTCGCTGAGATGTTTGTACATTTGCGCGGCGGGTGTCGAATCTTTGAAGGGGCGCTCGCCGGAAAGCACCTCGTATAACACGATGCCCAGCGCGTATATATCGGATTGCGGCGTGACCGGCTCGCCGCGCACCTGCTCCGGCGACAAATAGGCCGGTGATCCGAGTATCGCGTTGTTCTGCGTGAGTTCTTGCTTGACGCCCAGTTCTTTTGCGATGCCGAAATCGGACAAATAGGCGTTGCCCTCTTCATCCAGCAAGATATTCTCCGGCTTGAGGTCACGGTGAATCACGCTCTGACGGTGCGCCACAATCAGCGCTTCGCAAAGCTGGTTAATCATGCGTCCGGCCTCTGCTAGAGGGATGCCGCCAGTCTCTTTAATTTTCTCTTGCAGGTTGCCAGCGCGTAGATAGCGCATGACCAGATACGCGCCGCTTGGCTCGCGCCAGTAATCATATAACGGGACGATATACGGGTGTTCCAGACGGGCGACCAGTTGCGCCTCTGTCTCGAAGCGGCGGATAAATTCCGGCTGGTTGGCATAATGCGGCAGGATAATCTTCACCGCGACTTCGCGCTCAATCAATTGTTGCCGTGCTTTATAAACCGCCCCGAATCCACCTTCCCCGATGAGTTCTTGTAGTTCGTACGCTTTGATGACGCGCCCCGTTAAGTCCTGCATAGATCATCTCACCCTCAGTTGAGCCAATTAGCGCACATTATAACACTTATTGCCTGATTCACCCATGATCGCTACGGAATCTCGGTGTCATCCGGCGAAGGCGTCTTCGGTGGGGGCAACGGCTTAAAGCGCGTGTTCAATTCGTGCAGGGCGACTCCTGCCACTAGAAATAGCAATCGCCGCGCCGTCACGCTGACCGTCTTCTGCCAGCTAAGCGCCCGCAGACTGCAAAAAGTCAACGCGACATAATACTCTGACCAGACATCGGGCACGACCAGACATTGCGCGACGATCTGCCGAATTTGCGCGACAACACCCAGCGCACTCAATGACGGCTGAGAATCATCGAGCAAACTATCGTCACCATTGAGGTCAATCAAACGTTGAACAAATTCGCGCAAACCATCCCATGAACTATCGGGCAATAGCGGCGCGATGTAGTCGCTCATCAAGCTGATTTCCAGCATTGCCCAATCGCCGATTGTGTGCCCTTCGCGGGAATGCGCGAAGTCGATCAAGAAAGCGCTACGGTTGGGGCCGATCATGATATTGCCCGGATGCAAGTCGCCATGAACTGTGCAAAGTGATCCGTTCACGTAATCGTCCAGTAGCTTTTCGTACGCTATCACCGGATTCGGGATTTCCAGATCAGGCGCGATCCTGATGGTACGAAACTCAGCTTGAAAATCCGGCTGTAGCGCATAGAGTGCGTTGAGTAATTCCTCGTTACGGGTTTGCAATACCCGCCCATAAATCAGTTCGATCTTCTCACGCCGATAATAGGTCACACCCTCAAAATCTACGCCACGTACCTCAATCTGATATGCGCGTGTTGCGCCGTCACCCTGCGAGATCGCCAGTTGAATCGTGTTACTTTCCGGCAAAACGCGATGTACTTCAAACTTGCTCAGCGCGACCACATCATCACAGGCAATATGACGTAGATGCGTGCGCTTGATGGGCGCTTTCAGTTGCGTCACTTCCGCTACTTTTTCGCTTCTCTCCTCCGTCATATACTCCAGTGTCAGCACCGGCGGCAATAACCAATCGTATTCTTGCCACGCCTGAAAGCGATACGGGCGATTTTGCCGCCACCATGTATGGCCGAACGTGGGGAACAACTGTTTCTGTAACCAGTCGCCAATGTCATAAGCCGACCATTTCGCCAGCACCATCCGTAAATCGCGCGGCACACGATCACTGCCAGTGACTAACGTATACTTCAAGCCAGCAATGCCGCTAGCTTCCAACACATAAGGCTTCTCTTCAATGCGGGCGGTCATCGACGGGAGTTTGTTTTTCACGTGTTGTTCGTAACGTTTCGCTTCATCGTAGATGCGATCTACACGGTTGATCTTTACTGCAATGGCGGCGTGCTGACGATTGTCGCCATCAATAGGCGTGACGACGACCAGTGTCGCATCGCTGTAGCCTCCGGTCAGACGTCGCTCGATTCGAATCCGATCATAGCCGTAGAACATGCGACGCAATAGTAACAGTTGATGGCGGTCTAGCGGCTCATCAACGTCGAATTCCGCGCCGTATATCACGCGGATATATGGCTGTTGCGAATCGACATTCATCGTGTAGCTTCGCGCCATGTCGATCAACTTTTGCGTGTCGTTTAGTCCTAAAGCCGCCAGTACACGCACCGGGACGCTTTGCCCTTCTTCGAGGATTGCCAGCAGAACATCGCGCTCATTGACTTCGCGGCGTCCTGCTTCCAGCGCGATTTCTTGGGCGATGTCCAGTATCGTCTCGGCACGTATTGTCCGCCGCAGGTCAACGAATGTGCGCTCCTTGCCGCCTTTACTGATTTTCCGCCGCACCGCGTTGACGACATACTCCGGTGTCAGCCCGCATTCCTGCATCACGCTGGCCGCGATGCTACCGTGTATCTGCAACAACGTGACGAAAATATGCTCCACGCCGATGAAGAAATGACGCATCCGAAAAGACTCTTGTCGTGCCCCGATTAAAATATCTCGCAAAGTAATATTCATGGGTCTTTTCTACTCTATGGATTCGAACTGTAGCCATGTGCGCCCGATGCGGAAAAGTTGATTTTCCGTTAGGCTATGTGTGCCATAAATCCGTCGTTCGTTGAAGTAATCGTCAGGGTTTTCAAAGAATGTGCCGTTCGTACTGTCGAGGTCTCGTAGGTACCATGCTCCCCTATCGCAGATAATCTCTGCGTGGTAGCGCGAAGTGTAAAGGTCATGACGCAGGTAGATGTCGTTCTCATCATGGCGACCAATTGTAAGTACCCAACCGGTGGCTGTCTTTCTACCATCGCCGCGCATCAGGCTATATTCCAACATATTGCCATCTTCTGCCCCGCTCATAATGGAGACGCTAATTTTGTAGTCCATTGCAGTATTCTCCACAGTGCTTATCAGCTAGCGCGAAACATGATAACATCATAACCAACTTTGATCGTTTGTGCATCATAAAATAACAGTCTGACACACATGCAAATAGATAATCAGAATATCATCCTCACCGGCGCGGCATCGGGTATCGGGCTGGCATTGCTAAAGCGTCTGGCCGCATACGATTGCCGTATCATCGCTGTAGACCGCGACTCGTTCGATGTGCCACAAGCAGGTCGCGCCCGTATTCTGCCCTATCAAGCGGATTTATCCCAACCGGAGACAGTTGACGAGATAATCGCCTATGCTACCGAGCAGATCGGCGGCGTTGATATTTTCATCGCTAACGCTGGTTTCGCCTATTACGGCGATTTCCACGCGACGAGCTGGGAGCAAATCGAAGCGATCCACCGCGTTAACGTGTTCTCGCCGTTGTACACCATCACACGGATGCGGGCGCTGAACCCCGGACGCGAGCATATGGTCGTCATTACCGCGTCGGCCATCGCCCAACTACCGATCCCCGGCTATGCGCTGTACGGTGCGACGAAAGCGGCGCTCAATCATTTCACATGGGGCTATCGCTTTGAAGCACCGCCAGAGGCGCGTCTTATGCTGGTGTATCCCATCGCCACGCGCACCGGTTTCTTTCAAGCGGCTAATCCCACCACGCCGCAATTGCGCCCCAGTCAGACCGCCGATTTCGTCGCTGGACGCATCGTCAATGGTATTCGCCATAATCGCAAACACGTTCGCCCGTCATCTCCCTACCAGATATTTTACATGGTCGGGCGCGTCTTTCCATTCATTCACTGGATTTATCAATTCTATGGCCTGTGGTTGCTCAAACGCTGGCGGCGGCGTCAGCAAGCATAATCCACCATACAAAGGACAACGTTATCTGCGGTATGATCGTGAATGTACAACTATGGATTGACCAGTAAAGGATTATTATGCCTCGCGCTCTGATTAGTGTTTATGACAAGACCAACGTCGTCGAATTCGCCAGCGATCTAATCGCGCTCGGCTGGGACATTGTAGCCAGTGGCGGCACAGAACGCGCTCTGAGCGAAGCCGGATTGGATGTAACGCCCGTCGAGAGCCTGACCGGATTACCCGAAATGCTCGATGGACGGGTCAAGACATTGCATCCGGCCATCCATGCCGGTATTTTAGCTCGTGCTACACAGCAAGACCTTGACGATCTCAACGATAACGGCTTTGCACCGATCAAGATGGTTGTGTGTAATCTATACCCGTTTCAGCAGACAATCGCGCGGGCGAATACCACACTACAGGATGCCGTCGAGCAAATCGACATCGGCGGCGTGACGCTGATTCGGGCGGCGGCCAAGAATTTCTTCCATGTAACATGCGTCTGTCACCCTGATGATTACGGGCGCGTTTCCAGCGCATTGAAAGCCAGTGGCGATGTCGATTTAGCACTCAAGCGTGAATTAGCGGTCAAGGCATTCGCCCATACCCGCGACTATGACACTGCCATTCACGCTTATCTCGCTACCGGCGCACAATCCGCACCAGCCGTCAGTGACGAGCTACCGTCGCAGATGTCGCTGGCGCTTCATCGTGTGGATGTTCTGCGCTATGGCGAAAACCCGCATCAAAAAGCCGCTTTTTACGCGCCGCGAATGGGTGATACCCCCTTTGGCGGTAAGGTGCTGGGCGGCAAAGCGCTATCCTATAATAATCTTCTTGATCTCGATGCGGCGTGGCGGGCGGTCAGCATGTTTACCGAGCCGACAGTGGTCATCGTCAAACATCTGACGCCAACCGGAATTGCCAGTGCGGACGACATTAGCGAAGCCTACCCGCGAGCGCTGGCCTCTGATCCGGTGTCCGCGTTCGGCGGCGTCATCGCGGTCAATCGTCCGGTTGATGATAATTTTGTCGAATCTCTAGGCGCGTTGTTCGTCGAAGCCATCGCCGCGCCCGCTTTCACCGAAACCGCACAGAGTACATTGAGCGAGAAGCGTAGAAACTGCCGCCTCATTCGCATCACACAGCCGTTTGACGGGAGCGAATTAGAAGTCCGCAACATCCATCGCGGCTTTCTGGTACAACGTCCTGATGTCGGCGATCCAGAAGGCACTTTGATGACTACCGTCACCCAACGCGCCCCTGATGCCAACGAACTAGAAGCCCTCCAGTTCGCATGGAAAGCGGTGCAACACGTCAAATCAAACGCCATTGTGCTGGCGAAAGCGGGCGCGACGGTGGGAATCGGGGGCGGTCTGCCCAGTCGTGTTGATGCGGTGAATTTAGCCGTCAAGAAAGCCGGTGAGAATGGACGCGGCGCGGTACTGGCGTCTGATGCGTTCTTCCCGTTTGCGGATGGCGTGGTTGCGGCGAGTAATGCCGGCATAACGGCGATCATACAGCCCGGCGGTTCGATACGCGACAATGAGGTGATTGAGGCCGCCGACAAAGCCGGAATTGCGATGGTGACGACCAAAACGCGGCATTTCCGCCACTAAATTTGATCTTGCGGAAGGCGCGCAATCCGGCTATAATCCGCCTCAGTTCACACAGCGCCACCGTAGCTCAATTGGCAGAGCATACGCTTCGTAAGCGTGAGGTTATGGGTTCAAGTCCCATCGGTGGCTCAAGTGCTTTTATTGCCCGCAGACTGACGTTCGCGGGCAATATTTTTGTGTGATGGGGAGCGAAAACCATGTCTGATCCGTTACAAAAACCCAGTCCGGTGACAATCGCCGTAGCAGGAGGTACTGGCTCCGGCAAGACAACCGTTTCCAACGCGCTACTAGATCGCGTCGGTTCACACAATATCGCTTACCTGCCCCATGATGCTTATTACAAAGACCTATCGCATCTGCCCCCTGAACAGCGACAATCATTCAACTTTGACCATCCCGACGCACTTGATACGCCGCTACTGTGTGAGCATATCGCCCGTTTGCAAAGCTGGCAATCCGTACAAATACCGACTTACGATTTCACCGAACATCGCCGCGCCGAAAAGACATTAGAAGTTACCGCCCAGCCGATTATTCTGATTGAGGGTATTTTGATCTTCGCGGAGAGCATACTGCGCGATCTATTCGACGTGAAAATATTCGTGGATACCGACGCTGACCTGCGCTTCATCCGGCGGCTACAGCGCGACATCACCGAGCGCGGACGCACCACCGATTCCGTTATCCGCCAATATCTGACTACCGTCCGCCCTATGCACCTCAAATTCGTCGAACCGAGCAAACGTTACGCGGATGTCATCATACCGGAAGGCGGTTTTAACACCGTCGCCATTGATATGATCGCTGATCGCATCCGCAGTATGCTTCAATGGTCACGGACGCAACGCTCAGCACAGGATTGACGTTTAATTTTTGTCCGTGCTATACTCGTACGCAGTTGAATACACAAAAACGTTGACTGGCGAAGAGTAGACGAACGCGCTCATAGTCAGAGAGTGCAGGCCACTGGCTGGAAGCCTGCTTATGATCGTTCCTCGAAAGTCACGCCACGAGTTGCGCATCCGAACGCCACATGCTGGCCTGTAAGATGCGACGGGAGCGCCCGTCATAGCGCCAATGAGTGCGGCCTATACAATGGGCCGAATCAAGGTGGTACCGCGAGAGAGTGTCCTCTCGTCCTTGAATTGGGCGAGAGGATTTTTTGTTTTCTACTGAAGGATAGCATGGTGCTGAATTATGACAGTCAGCAACAACACCACAGATTTTTATGATGCCATCGCGGAATACTATCCGTATTTTTACCGTGATTGGGAAGTACAACTAGAACGTGAAGGACTCGGCCTGCGGGCGATCTTTCGCAACAAAGGCATTGAGCGCGTGCTAGATGCCTCCTGCGGTGCGGGAACGCAAAGCGTCCCTCTCGCTAAATTGGGGTTTGATGTCGTCGCTGTTGACCCTAGCGAAGGCATGTTGCGTAAAGCGGCAGAGATTGCCGATCAGTACGGCGTGACTGATAAGATCGACTTCCGGCAAGGAGATTTCTTGAGCCTGCCGAATCTGGTCGAAGGATCGTTCGATGCGATTGTATCCAAAGGCAACAGTTTGCCGCATCTGCTACTGGACGACGAGATCGAACTGACGATCCTCACCTTCTATGAATTACTGCGTCCGGGCGGCGTCGTCATCATCGGGATGCGCGATTTCGCGTCATTTATGGAAGAAAGACCGCGTTTTTTGCCCGGCTTCATCAACACTGATTCGGACGATAACGAATTTATCACGTTTGATATATGGGAATGGGAAGAAGGCCCGCCGGTCATCGCTACACAGAACCTCTATATCCTGAAGGGTAAAGATAAAGACTATCGTGCCATGAAGCGGCATGTCACCTTCCGCCCGCTATCTACTGACGAAGTGAAAGTCGTTCTGCTAGAAGCCGGATTTGAGGAACCTGAAGATAGAACGGAAAGAACAGAGCGCGTCCTGATCGCACGAAAACCGCTAGGGTGAACGAGGAGATAAGGCAACATGGGAAAAATTAAATACGAAAAGCGGCCTATGCCCAAAAACTTCGATTTTGCGGAGGCCGAAAAGCGTCTATATGAATGGTGGGATTCGCAGGGCTGGTTCCGTCCGGAATGCGCGGACGAAAACGCGGAGACATTCGTCATCAGTATGCCGCCGCCCAACGTGACCGGCTCTTTGCACGTCGGCCACGCGCTCTGCACCGCGATAGAAGACTTGATGACGCGCTACGAACGGATGCGCGGCAAGGCGGCGCTATGGCTTCCGGGCACCGATCACGCCGGTATCGCTACCCAGCTACAGGTTGAAAAATCGCTCAATGAAGAGGGATTGACGCGCTTCGACATCGGACGCGAAGCCTTCTTAGAGCGCACATGGCGCTGGAAAGAAGAAAAAGGCGGCACGATCATCAAGCAATTGAGGCGGCTCGGGGCTAGTTGTGACTGGACGCGGGAGCGCTTCACGCTGGATGAGGGACTATCGGAGGCGGTGCAAGAAGTTTTCGTGCGATTGTGGGAACAGGGCTTGATCTATCGCGGGCCGCGTCTGGTTAATTGGTCGCCCGGTCTACGAACCGCCGTCAGCGATTTAGAGGTGGAGCGTGCCGAAGAGAAAAGCACGCTGTACTACTTCAACTATCCGGTGGAAGGCGGGGATAGTATTCCGGTTGCCACGACGCGCCCGGAGACAATTCTCGGCGATACTGCCGTGTGCGTGCATCCCGAAGACCCGCGTTATCAGCATTTGATCGGCAAAAAAGCCTATGTGCCGATGCTCAACCGCGAAATCCCGATCATCGCCGATGATTATGTTGATCTGGAATTCGGCACCGGCGCGTTGAAGATCACCCCCGCGCATGACTTCAACGACTATGACATCGCCATGCGGCATGGGCTGGAAGTCATCAATATCCTGAACAAAGATGCCACCATCAACGATGATGGCGGTCAATATGCCGGATTAGATCGCTTTGTGTGCCGTCAGCAACTGTGGGCGGATATGGAAGCCGCCGGACTGACCATCAAAACCGAAGCGCATCAGATGACCGTGCCGCGCTCGCAACGTGGCGGCGAAATCATTGAGCCGTTGTTGAGCGATCAATGGTTTGTCAAGATGGACGCTATCGCGCAAAAGGCGCTGGACGCGGTGCGCAATGGCGACATCAAAATTGTGCCGGAACGCTTCGAGAAGGTGTATTATCACTGGCTGGAAAACATTCAAGATTGGTGCGTCAGCCGTCAATTGTGGTGGGGACATCGCATACCGGCATGGTATCGTGAGAAAGACGGTGATCCGTATGGCGAAATCTACGTGGGAC
Source organism: Anaerolineaceae bacterium (assembly GCA_007693385.1). Classification (GTDB taxonomy): domain Bacteria; phylum Chloroflexota; class Anaerolineae; order Aggregatilineales; family Phototrophicaceae; genus J038. Next base: position 181,243 of record REDR01000123.1, on the reverse strand, counting down.
GCACCGCACCAGAAGGCGATGGTTGGCGCGAAGAAGAGGACGTGCTGGACACATGGTTCAGTAGCGGGTTGTGGCCGTTTAGTACGCTGGGCTGGCCGGATGATACGCCCGACCTCCGGCGTTACTATCCCACTGACATCATGGAAACCGGACACGATATCCTGTTCTTCTGGGTGGCACGGATGATTATGATGGGGCTATGGTTCACCGATAAACCGCCCTTCCATACCGTGTATCTGCATGGGTTGGTGCGTGATAAAGATGGCCGCAAGTTCAGCAAGACCATCGGCAACGTGATTGATCCGTTAGTGATGATCGAACAATACGGCGCGGATCCGCTCCGCTTCGCGTTGGTCACCAGTGGTACACCCGGCAATGATGTCAATCTGGATATGGAGTGGGTGGAAAATAGCTGGAACTTCATCAATAAGGTGTGGCAAGCGACTAGCTTCACCGTCGGCAATCTGGATGATGATACGTTTGAGCTGGGCGCACCGGCGCATGATGCGCTCGACCTTCCCGCACGCTGGGTCATGAGCCGCCTGAATAGGCTGATTAAAAATGTGCAATATCTGTTCGACACCTATCAATATGGTGAAGCCGGACGCAATATTCGCGGCTTCCTGTGGGATGAGTTCGCGCCGTGGTATCTGGAAATCAGCAAGCACGCGCTATACAATGGCACGCCGGAAGAACGCAATCTAGCCCGACGCGTGCTGGTGCATGTGCTGGATACTTGCTTGCGCCTGCTCCATCCGTTTATGCCTTTTGCGACAGAAGAAATGTGGCAACATCTGCCGCACGACGGCGAAACGCTGATGCTAGCTAAATGGCCGCAGGTGGACGCGACGTACATCGACGCCGACGCCGAGTCGCAAATGGAGATTTTGATGGGGCTGGTGCGCGGGGTGCGCGATATTCGCAACAATCAATATAAGATTGATCCGGCCAAGAAGCTCAGCGCGGTCATCGCGCCGGGCAGTCATCGGGATAACATCGCACGCTATCATTATATCTTCGGGCGGTTGTGCAACGTTCACGAGATCAACATACTGGACAACGACGCCGCGCCGGATAAATCAGCGTCAACTATCGTCAGTGATGCTACGCTGTATATCCCGATAGCCGACATGGTTGATTTTGAGGTCGAATGTGCGCGATTGACCAAAGAGCAAGAGAGCATCACCGCACAGATCAACAAGACTCAAGGCATGTTGAACAACGATAAATTCGTCGACAAAGCGCCGCCCGATGTCGTCCAACGTGAGCGCGACAGATTGCGCGATCTGCAAGCCAGCGCCGCCCGCGTCGCGGAGCGTCTGGCGGAGCTTTGCCAATAAATAACCATCGCGCTGAAGGGGAATAGCCGTCCGGCTATTCCCCTTTTTGATTCAAGAAGATCGCCCGTCCCGCCTGTTGAGCCGCTTTCCGTACCTCAATATCTTCGTCGTTCTCGTAAACATCGCGCAGAACGTCTAGCGCGTCCGGATGGCCGAGTAATGCTAGTTCCTGTATCGCCTTCAAACGCGCTTCTGGCCGCTTGTCTTTCAATCGATTGATGTGATAATCCAGCATACGTTTTACAGCAGACATAACTCCATCTTCCTGTTGTGTGGCGGTATTCCATGAGGGCGCATAATACCACAACGTCAAAAATAGTCCGCATATCCGCCACAAACAGACACGCTTCACGGACACGACGCTATTCGGTATATCCCGCACGCATGGAACAACGCGATGCACCCTATACCATTATATCTTATCCGCATCACGACCACGACAACCATAAAGACTGCGCTAAATAAACCGTGCCGCCCATGATATAATCGAATCAGGTCAGCCGCGCAAAAACTCAGGAGAAACAATGTGGTCAATCACGCTGTTATTCTAGCTATCGGCAACACACACAATCACAGCAAGCTGACTTACAATCGCTCACACTCCATGCTACCCGCGCTCGGTAAACCGATATTCGTCCGCACAATGGAACGCCTGTATCGCTTCGGCATCCGCGAGTATACCGTCGTTATCGGTGAGGCAGAAGGAGCCGTCGCCTCTTACCTCAACGGCCAATGGATGCCCGATGTTAAAATCAATCTGATGTTCTGTTTAATGTCCGACAGCTTACCAGTCACCATGCGACAAATCGCCGAGAAAATCCAGAGTCCATTTGTGGTATGCAGTTATAACAGCTTTATGCACACCTATTTTCCGGAGCGCTTGATGCGTCTGCACAGTGAAAATCCGTCAGCACTCATCTTTTCCGGCGCACCCAAGACTCTATCGCACACGCCGACACTCACGCATGGCATTGTCGAGGATAAACAGGTTTTACGCCTGTCAGACCATGCCGAAAATCAGGGTAAATCGCTCATACTGAATGATCTGTTCATCTGCGGCGGCGACATGCTCGACTATCTAGGTCGCGTCGAACCGCAAGTCGCCAAAACGCGGCAAGACTTACACTTCATGGATGTGGCGACCACATATTTGAACGATGGCGGTGCCGGGTTGATTGCCGAAGCCAACTGGGTTCTTCAGGTCATCGCTGACCGTGATCTGTTGACGCTCAATAAAATGCTACTTGATGAAGGACAGGATACGCACATCCTCAGCGAGTTGCCCTATACTGTCAAAGTGATGCCGCCGGTGCGGATTGATCCGCAAGTCAGCGTCGGACAGGGCGCACAGATCGGGCCGCATGTTTACTTAGAACGCGGTGCTAGCGTCGGGCACGATGCCGTCGTGCAGAATAGCATGGTGTTAGCCCGTGCCAACGTCCCCGCAGAGCGCACCATCGTCAACACCATCTTGACGACACGTGGCCCCATCAACTAACCTGTTTCAGCAAGCAATCGCTAGAGGAAATAATTTTGACTGATGCGATTAAAACATGCCCGATCTGTAGCGCATCCAACCACCGCAACGCGCCAGTCTGCTGGAACTGCGGCACATCCTTAACGGGCATTGAGATCAACCAGACAACGGACAAAACCGGTCAAGAATCGTCGTATCATTTCGATCATGGCGAGACAGACCTGTATGAGAGCGCCCTGTACCGTACCGGCCAGCGTTATCTATTCGGCTGTTTCGGATTGTTGGCCGCGCTATTGATTATCGGGTTAGGCTTAGTCGTCGCCCCTTCAGCGATGGATCAAGTGGGTATCGTCTTCAGCGCATCGCAGGACGAAGCGACGCCGACCAGCCCACCGCGCCTGTTCCTGCCGACGGTCACCGAAGGTCCCGACATCCCCACCCCGACCATGACTATCGCGCCGACGGAGACGCCAGAACCCACCGCCACCCGCGAACCATGCTATCAAGTGGTGCAGAGTGGCGACTTCTTGTTTGATGTGGTCGCCCGTTGCGGTCATCGTGATACGGATGTGTTCGATCTGGTTGTCGAGATCAACAACATGAACGACATCGGCATGATTATCGCCGGTCAGCGCCTTGAAATCCCATGGCCGACGGAAATCCCCGACCCCGCCGCCCCGCCACCAGCGCAAGACGAAGCGGCCGCCGGAAATCCTGCGGTAGCCAGTGCGCCGGATAGTGACGGTCAGCGTAGCGTGTTAGAGTTAGACGACGACGAATTAGAAGAGTTCTTCGTCATTCCGACGCCGACCCTGCCACCCGGTATCGAGTTCCATACCGTCAGCGCACAGGATACGATGATTTCAATTATTTCGCAGTACGACACCACGATTGAATCCATCCGTAATTTGAATCCGGAAATGACGTTCACGCAATGCAACATGGGTATGAGGTTCGGCGGGGAACGCTGTAGTGTGATCTTGAATCTCGGCCAGCGAATTCGCGTGCCCATCCCCGAGCCGGAAGCCACTGCCGTTCCGGAGATAACCGGCGAAGAAACCGCCATGCCGACGCCGACGCCCACATTCAACGCACCGATGTTACAGCGTCCGGCAGATCGCGCCGCGTTCCGCAATAATGAATTGATTACGTTGCGCTGGTTGGAAACCGGATCACTCGGCCAGAACGAGACTTATAGGGTAACCGTAGAAGATCGGACGGCGGGCGTCCTGTACAATTACGAGACGTTGGACACATTTTTGATCGTGCCTGAACAGTTGCAGGCCGTCAGCCAGTCCATTCAGCGCCATGAATATGTCTGGTACGTGGATATCATCAACACCAGCAATCCCGACACTTCACTATTCCGTACCGAGATGCGGTCCTTTACGTGGGAAACACGGATAGAAAATTAGCATGATGATACGAAAACTGACCATCAGCCTTATCATAATCGGCGGCCTGACGTTGAGCGCGTGCAACTTCGACGCGCAGGAAGAAGTCACACTGACGCCGGAAGTCATCATCGACGAGCCGGTTGTGCCCCTGCCGGAGATTACCGACACACCGGCCTTCACGGATACGCCTCAGCCGAGCGCGACGACTACCGTCACCAGCACGCCATCGCTGACTCCTAGCCCTGAACCAACCGAAGTCGCGGTACAACCGACCCCTACGCCACCGCCGCCACCTACCGACGCGCCGACGGAGATTGTACCACCGACTGAAGAGCTGGGGCCGTGGGAATATGTCGTTCAGCCGAACGAGACGTTGATCGAAATTATCCAGCGCCCACCGTTTAATTATCGCACGCTGGACGTGATTCCAGAAATCGTGCGGATCAATGCCAATTTGCCCAACGCTGACTTCTTGCCGGTTGGCGATACCATCTTGATACCGCGCCCGACGGCTGATCCACAGTCGTTAGAAGCGCCGCCAGAACCGGAAGAAAGCGAGCCTGACGAGCCGGAAGAAATCGTTGCGCAGGCGGATGAAGAGGCCGTCCCCGCGCAGAATATACCGGATATCCGTATGCGTGACCGCGCTTTCATTCCGCGTGGCTATGAAGTCGTGCCGTATCAGATTCAAGCCGGTCAGACGGTTATCGGTCTGGTTCAGCGCATTGATGGGTTGACGCTGGCGCTTTTCGCACAGTATAACGCCGACATTTCCTTCGCCGGATGCAATTTTGAGCAGGTTGGCGGCGGCCCGAATTGTGCGCCCAATATCGGCGCCGGGCAATGGGTGAACGTCTTGCGTCGCCTGCCGCCGCCAACCGCAACACCAACCCCCATCGGTGACGAGACGGCTACCCCGACGCCGACTTATGCCCCGCCGATTATCGTATCGCCACCGCAGGGCGCGACGACTACCGGACGGGTCAGATTGTCGTGGGTAGGTGTCAGTGTATTAAAGCCGGATGAGTATTATATCGTCACGGTGCGCGACCTGACGGCGGGTAGCGTGTGGCAGGGTGCGACACGTAGCACGAACCTGCTGTTGCCCGTTGAATTGATACCGGATTCCGGTGAACGGCATGACATCGAGTGGTCGGTGACGATTGGCACGATAACCGAGACCGGTGATTTCCGCCCCATTGCAGGCGATGCGCCGCTGAATCGCTTCGGTTGGAACAGCCGCTAACGGCCAAATTGCCGCGCTAGTTGATCGCCCGTCATGTGTAGCAGTGTTGGGCGATCAAGCGGGTCTTTAAGTGGCTCACGCGCCCGTTCTAATCGTCGCACGATAGCCTGCATATCATCCTGTGATAGTGTCTGTCCGGCTTTGACCGCGCCGTAACCACTGATGCACAGGCGCACGGCTTCCAGTGGGGGGCGCTGGCGCATATCTTCCGCGATGGCACGCAGAAGGTCGTGCGGATCGGCAGTTAAGGCCATCTCCGGCACAGCCCGCACCTGAAATGTGTGGCCGCCAAATGGTGCGATTTCACACCCATTATCGTTGAGCACATCCATCTGAGCATCAATCAAACGGGCTTGTGTCGGCGTTAATTCAACCGTCTGCGGCGTGGGGAGTGCCGACATATTAAAATCAGCATCAACCAATTGTTCGTATAGCACGCGCTGATGGGCGGCGTGCTGGTCGATCAAGTAAAGCCCTGCCGGGCCTTCCGCGATGATGTAGGTGGCCGCTACCTGCCCCACCACGCGCAACGGCGGCAGTGTTCGCGGGCGGACGGGTTGCCCCACCCCATCCGGCACCGCAACCTCTTCTTCTGAGTAGGTGTTGCGATTGATGTAAGGTTGCGGCAAGCGCCCGTCGTCTTGCACCTGCAAGCCGATTTCCGGCTGAGAAACGCCGCGCGTTGGTTCGCGCCAGCCCGACGATTGCCCCCAGTCGTTCGCATGGCGGACTTCAGAAGAGCGTGCAATATCGGGGCGCTGGCCGGAAGCGATAATCGCGGAACGCACGCCACGCTGGATCGTCTTAAAGACCGCGTTCGCATCACGAAAGCGCACTTCGGCCTTTGTCGGATGCACGTTCACGTCTACTTCGTCCGGGCTAATCTCTACCATCAATACCGCTACCGGATAGCGTCCATCGCGCAGAATGCCTTGATACGCCTGCACCACTGCATATAATAATTTGCTGTCGCTAATCCAGCGTCCATTGACAAACAATGTGATCTGTCCACGATCAGCGCGGTGTAACTGCGCCGATCCGGTGTAACCATGCACCGCTACTGCTGGCGGGCCGCTATTCTCGGCCTCGACGGGTAATAAATGCTTGAAATTATCCAGCCCCAACACCTGCACGATCACGTCGGACAATTCGCCGCTTCCCGTCGTGCGGATGGCCTCGCGTCCTTCTTGCTCCAGTGTGAAGCGCACATGCGGATAGGCCATCGCGTAGCGCGTGATAAGCGCTGTGATGTGGCGTTTTTCGGTGTTTTCCGTCTTGAGGAATTTCAGACGGGCGGGCGTATTGTAGAACAGGTTCTCGACGGTTATCATTGTGCCTGCAGGCGCACCGATGGCTTGCTGATGCGCTACGACGCCGCCTTCGATGCGTAATTGTGTGCCGGTTTGCTGTTCGCGGTGACGTGTGGTGATTGTCGTGCGGCTGACTGATGCGATGCTCGATAGCGCCTCGCCGCGAAATCCTAGCGTCATGATGCGCTGTAGATCGTCTATGGTGTTGATCTTGCTGGTGGCATGACGGGCGAAAGCCAGCTCGACCTGCTCCGCCATGATGCCGTGTCCGTCATCGCTGATGCGAATCAGAGTCCGCCCACCACCCTTCACGCTGATATGCACGCTACCCGCTCCTGCATCCAGCGCGTTCTCGACCAGTTCTTTAACAACCGACGCCGGACGCTCGACGACTTCCCCCGCCGCGATCTGCGCGATCAAGACATCCGGTAGTAGCTGAATAGACATATCGACAAAAGACCTCTAAAGATACGCTTCGCACGACGAGCGCGGGGCGCGTTGTTAAAATGTACAAAAAGCAAAAATAATCTAGCTGACCAATAAGTTAGACTCAATTAACGGGATGCTGATGAAAAAGGCGCTTCCATTGCCTTCGTCACTCTCTACCCACGCATCGCCGCCATGCCGTCGCGCTACACTACGCACGATGAACAACCCTAGCCCGCTACCTTTGACGCGCTTGTGTTCCTGACGCGAGATGCGAACGTGACGCTCGAACAACATCTTTTGATTCTCCGGACTGATGCCTAGCCCGCTATCCTGCACCCTAATCATGATGTGGTCATCTTCACGGTATACCGTTACCGTCACATCGCGCCCGTTTGGGGTGTACTTGATGGCGTTATCGACCAGATTAGTGATGGCACGTTCGATCATCGTCGCATCCACGTTGATGATCGGGATGTCGTCCGCGATGTGCTTACGAATGATGAGTTCCTGCTTTTCAGCCGGTAGTAGATGACTTTCCACGATGCGACCAACCACTTCTGATAGATCGCAAGGCGCCCTTTGCATCTCATAAAAGCCGGTTTCCGGATCAAAGCGTCCGGCATCCTGTATATTGTCAATCAGTCCGGTCATCTGTGTGATCCCGGACATGATTTTATCGACATAGTAAAATTGCTGATCGTTCAAGTCGCCAACCATGCTCAACATACTGCCGAAGCCTTGAATGTACGTCAACGGCGAGCGTAAATCATGCGCGACGATACGCATGAATTCGCTTTGATTGCGCCCGAGCTTCTCATGTCGCGCATCAGCGCGGACACTCCGCGTAATGATGATGATAGCGTCAGTCAACGTGTCTAGCTGTTCGGCGGATAATCGATCAGATTGCGGCAGAATATCAAAGACTAGCCCCCACATGCCGACGCGCTCCCCGCCGATAAGCAGTGGCGCGACGACACAATGCGGCCAGATTGCGCCGCAACCTGCCGGATTGACGTTCATACCCGCCACCAGTCCATTAGCGACAGGCTTCAAAGTGGACGCATCCGGAAACTGTGCATCTTCTATGTTTTGTAAGACCTTCAGTTCCGGCTCCGCGAACAAAAAGACGAACGCGCCATCAGCGCCCGTCAGCTGTATAGCGCCCTGTAGTATATGCGCGTAACAGGCGTGAGAATCCGGCGTAGCCGCCATCACACGCAGTAAATCGCGCAGGAGAGTTTGCTCATTCTGGGTTTGCGACATCGACAAAAGCCTCGCTTTGCATGTACTTCCCTTGCTTGCGATTATAAACGGGGGAAATGATGCGGGCAAGTTCAGTTAGCAAATCCAAACGCGGGGCTTCTTGCGCGGTGTTTTCTTTCATGCTAGACTCTCGTCAATTAACGTCTCTTACAATACGGTTTACAAAGTCGCTATGTCACAGAAAATTTTGATCGTCGATGACGATATTGATAGTCTAAAACTAATCGGTTTGATGCTTCAGCGTAACGGCTACGAAGTGAGTGCGGCCAATGCTGGCAATCAAGCTATCGCTAAGGCGTTAGCCGAACGCCCCGATCTCATCATCCTTGATGTGATGATGCCTGATATGAACGGCTATGAAGTCTGCCGTCGCCTGCGTGCCAATGATAAAACACGCGACATCCCGATCATTATGTTCACCGCCAAGACATTGATTGATGACAAGGTGGCCGGGTTTGAGGCGGGCGCGGACGATTACCTGACCAAGCCCACCCACCCCACCGAGTTGGCCTCTCGCGTCCGCACGATGTTACAGCGCAATCGCTCCCGTTCCGGCGGATCACAGACTGAGGGCGGCATGGCGATTGGCGTCATCGGGGCTAAAGGCGGGCTGGGCACGTCTACGCTGGTCATCAATCTGGCCGCCGCGTTGATCGGTATGAATCGCCAGCCAATGATCGCCGATTTTCGGCTCGGTCAGGGTAGCATGGGGCTATTTCTCGGGCTGGAGAAGTCGTCAGGGATGGGCAATATCCTCAGCAGGCTAGCCAGCGAAATCACGCCGGACGCGATCACGCGGGAACTCATCACGCATCAGACTGGCATCAAAGCGCTGTTGTCGTCCAGTAACCCCCGTGAGCAATTGCTCAGCTTCTCGGTAGAATCGGCACAGGCGGTTGTCGCCGCCATGAAACGCATGGGGAAACCGTCGATATTTGATCTCGGTAGTGGCCTGTCTCCAGTCGTCACCCGCGTGCATCCGATGATGGATCAGATCATTCTGGTCGTCGATTCATCCGGCGTGACGCTCTCAATGGCGCGGGATTTGCTCAACGAATTGAAAACCGAGAAGCCGGAGCGTGTGCATCTGGTGGTCATCAACCGTTCGCAGATCAGCCAGCAACCGCCATGGAACGAAGTCGAGCAGGTGCTGAAGCACGAAATTCGAGCCATCATCGCCGCCGCGCCCGATCTCGCCTATCAAGCGATGGAGGAAGGCGTCCCCATCGTCGCCTATCAACCGAACGCCATCGTCACTAGCCAGATCAGTAAACTCGCTGAAGATGTTGCGATAGAAGACTAATGCTGAATGAGGATGTCTGCGAAAGAATACGACAAGCCGCCACGATTATCGGTGAGAGTCGGCATCTGGTCGCTTTCACAGGGGCAGGCATCAGTACCGATTCCGGAATTCCGGACTTTCGCAGTCAAAATTCTGGCGTCTGGCGCGATGTTGACCCATTGAAAGTCGCCAGCATATACGGCTTCCGACACGACCCGCAAGCGTTTTATGATTGGGTGCGCCCGCTTTCTGAATTGATGTTGAGTGCCGAGCCGAACGCCGCCCATCACGCGCTGGCCGATCTGGAAACCGCCGGTCATTTGCGTTCGGTCATCACCCAAAACATCGACATGCTACACTCCCGCGCCGGACACCGGCAAATATTCGAGCTACACGGCCACATGCGACAGGCGACCTGTATTCACTGTTTTGCAGTATGTGACGGCGAGAATGTTATGCGCCAGTTCTTGTCGGATGGTCAGGTGCCACGTTGTCCGCAATGCGGCAGTGGCATACTAAAGCCTAATGTTATCCTGTTCGGCGAACAACTGCCGTTCCGCGAATTACAGGGCGCACAGGACGCCGCCCGTGATTGTGATGTGATGGTGGTCGTCGGTTCATCGCTAGAAGTCGCCCCTGCTGATGGTATCCCGTTGCTGGCACATCGTACCGGCGCGAAGTTAATCATCGTTAATCTTGAGCCGACGCCCGCCGATCGCTACGCTGATGTGGTCATACATGGTCGTGCGGCGCATATCTTGCCGGAAATTATCCGCTATGTGGAGAAATCAGAATGACGGATAAACACAGACAACGGTCTACACAAGAATTATCCGGCCTCAGTTCTGATGTGCTGGTGACATATTATGAGCGCTTAATCGAGATCAGCAAACAGCTAAACTCGACATTCGACCACGCGCAACTGCTACGGCAGATCGTCGCCGCCGCTACCGAGTTGATCGATGCGGAAGCCGCTTCAATCATGCTGATCGACCCCGGCACCGGGGAACTGCACTTTGAGGCGTCATCCAATCTCGACCCGCAAGAGATGGAAAATATCATCGTGCCGATGCAGGGTAGCATCGCCGGATGGATCGCCAAGCACGGCGAACCCCGCGTCATTCACGATGTCACCCGCGAGCCGACACACTTTCAGACTGTTGACGAGACAATCGAATTCAAGACGCGCAATATTCTAGGCGTGCCGATGCGTACACACAAGAAGATCATCGGCGTCGTGCAAGCGGTCAATAAGCGCAATAATGCCCGCTTCACCGGATTCGACATCAACATCCTGACGACACTCGCCAGTCAAGCCGCCATTGCCATCGAGAACGCCCGTCTGTTCCGTCAGAGCGATTTTATAGCGGAAATGGTACACGAGCTACGCACACCGCTTTTATCGCTCAAAGCGACCACATCGCTCTTGTTGCGCCCTGACATGCCCACCGATAAACGCGATGATCTGGTTTTGACTATGCAGGACGAGACGAATCGCCTGATGCGCTTGACAACCGACTTCCTTGATCTCGCCCAGATGCAGACCGGACGCACCAACCTTGAGTTGACCGTTTTCGACATGGCCGAACTACTGCGCGAAAGCGTGCAGATCGTCAAGCCGCAGTCGAACGAGAAGCGGGTGACGTTCAACGTGGAGTCCGCCACGCTGATGATTAAAGCGGATCGCGGGAAGATCAAGCAGGTGTTATTGAATCTGCTGACCAATGCCATCAAATATAATCGTCCGGATGGTCGTGTGCGCCTGCATACCAGCCTGACGCGCAATAGTGATGACCAGCCGGTGATACAGGTCGGTGTGCAGGATACCGGCTACGGTCTATCACCGGAAAGTCAAAAGCACATCTTCCAGAAGTTCTTCCGCGATAAATCCACCGCCGATCAAACCACCGGTACCGGATTAGGGCTGGTCATCACCAAGACAATCATCGAAGCACATCAGGGGCAAATCTGGTTAGAGAGCAAAGAGGGTGTCGGCACGACATTCTTCTTCACCCTACCCTTTGACAAGGCGAATCAAAAAGGCGAACGGTAAAATCAGTTCCGTCCGCCCGTTGTATATGCCTGTTTACTAACGCTACCCTGCCTTTACGAGGAAGCGGCTTCTTGTGCGGCGACCATCGTTTCATCGCCCTTCAAGAAGGGGATTTCGCCTTTCTCCCACGCGACCAGAAGCGGCACGGCGGTGAATAGCGACGAGTACGCGCCCGATACTAGCCCGATAAACAAAATTGCGATAAACTGTCGAATGGTTTCGCCGCCAAACAACAAGATCGTGATAATCACGAAAAACGTGCTCAACTGCGTGCCAAACGAGCGATGCACCGTCTCTAATACACTACGGTTGACGATGGCTTCGTAAGGTTCGCCGAGATGCTTGGGGATGTTCTCGCGCACGCGGTCGAACATCACGATGGTATCCTGCACCGAGAAGCCAACCACCGTCAAGACCGCCGTCAAGAATAGCGCGTCAATCTCCCATCCGGCGATAATACCCATCAGCGACATCACGCCTAGCACGATCATCACATCATGGAGCATCGCAACCACCGCACACACGCCATAGCGCACCGGACTCGGCACGGAACGGAATGCAATCACGATGAAGCCGGTCACAACCGCACAGGCCATCACCACCGCGAAGAAAGCCGCCTGCGTCACCTCACGTCCGACAGTCTCGGAAACAGTCGAAATGCGTAAGCTGTTGGGATCAACCTCAGCAATTGTATTCAGATTATCGAGGATCGCATCATTCGTCTGCTGGTCAGCGAATGCGCCGCGCACCGACCAGCGATACGGGCGGCGTTGAACGTATACATCGCTCAGGCCGACGGAGATCAGCGTCTCGCGCACTTCCACCTCAGAGATGGTAGAACTGACATTTAGCGCGAAGATAGCGCCTTCAACCTGCTCGTATGTTAGCGGCTGGATGGCGTTTAACGCTTCGAAGGCGGCTTCGGCATCGTCGAGTGAATTCGGCGGCACAACCGCCGACCAGTCAGCATCGGCGCGGGCACGTATCAGGACATTCGCCGGAAATTCGTCACGCACCTGCGTGATGCTGGGCGCCTCCTCATCGAAGCGGAAGCGGTAAATCGTATCCGGCAAATCTTGCGTGCTGACCGCGCCTGTTGTCTGCGCGGTGATGGCCGCCACGACATCGGATTCGGCCACATCTCCGGCCACGATGAACGAATCATCCGTGCCACCCAGCCGTTGGATGACCACGTTATCCAATCCATTTTCGGCGAATGTCGTGCGGATGTTACTTTCCGTCGCGCCATCTTCAAGGAATTGGAACTCGTAGATACTGCCGCCCTGAAAGTCGATGCTCAGACGGAAGGGACTGCCGGTTTGGATCGTCGAGAATAGCATCACGGCTATCCCCAGAGTCATGATGATAGCGGAGAATATGAAGTAGTAACGTCTTTTCTGGACTAAACTAAACATTTCGCTTGTCCTCCCTTAAACACCGAGTAGCCAGCGACGAGTATTGACCTGTTCTCTCGTCAGATCAATAACCACGTACAAGAATGTTCTCGTGACGACCATCGCGGTGAACATATTGAGGATCAACCCCAATGCCAGCGTGATCGCAAAGCCACTGACGATGCTCGCGCCCGGCGTCTGGCCGAACAGGAACAGGATACCGCAGATCAAGATGGTCGATGTGTTCGAGTCGCGGATAGATGTCCACGCTCGCGAGAAGCCGACATCTAGCGCGGCATTTAGCGATTGACCGCCGCGCAGTTCCTCTTTGAAGCGCTCAAAGATCAGGATCGTGCCGTCAACCGCCGCCCCAATCGAGATCAAGAAGCCGGTAATGGCCGGTAGCGTCAATGTGATGGGCACAGTCTTGTAGACCAGAAAATTGAGCAACAGGAAGATCAGCAAGGCAATATCAGCGCAGAATCCCGGCAGGCGATAGTAGATGAACATGAACGATAGCACCACCACCACCCCGATGATACCCGCCCGCACACTGGCTTGAACGGAAGCATCACCCAGCGTCGCGCCGACAAGCTCGGTACTCTCCACGCGCAGGGGAATTGCTAGCGCACCGGAGCGCAACTGCAAGGCCAGCGTCTTGGCTTCGTCTTCCGTGAAGTTGCCGCTAATCGTGCCGCCGGTATCCAGACGATCACGGATGACCGGCGCGGAGATTACCACGCCGTCCAGTACAATCGCCATCGGCTGGCCGATGCTCGCGGCGGTATATTCGCCAAACGTGTTGAAATCCGGATGCAAAATCTGATGATTACCCGCGACATCGAATACGATGATCCAATCGCTGATCTGAATCTGTGCGACAGCCGCCGCCAGACCGTCACCGGTCATCACCGTCTGGAATGGCTGGCCGGTAGCCGGATTCACCAGTCCTTCGGCTTCCAGTTCCGGATCGTCCAACGGTTGGCCGCTTTCTTCAGCCAATGCGCGACGATTCTGGATGATGTTGAATTGCTCGGTGGTCAGGATGCGCTGTCCGGTGAATTGACCGGAGGGCACGTTGCGGAAGTCTACGAACTCCAGCAAAGCGGTCTGCTGGATGGTGCGGACAGCGCGTTCGGGGTCGGTTTCGCCGGGAAGCTCAACCAGAATACGATCCCCGCCGACGGTCTGCACCGTGACATCGGCTGTACCCAGCGCCCCGATACGGCGGGCGACGTTATTGGCCGTCTCTTGCAGATCGGCCTGTGTGAAGGCATCCGAAGGCAACTCGGCCTGCATCAGCACGCGCAGGCCGCCCACAAGGTCAAGCCCTAGCTGATATTCAAAGCTACCGCGAAATTCGGCGCAATCTTCGGCGGGATTCGCGCTGATGAGTTCGCACTCGGCCAATGCCTCAGCATCGCCGCCACGTTTCATGAAATCCGGCTCGGTGTCTGGGAACGCCAACCACGCCGCTATCAGCGCCAGAGCGACAATGCCGGCCAGCCATGTGTAATAAAGTCTCATAAAAACCTTTCTCTCGCACAATGATAGGACGACATCACCTGATGTCGTATCCAGAATAAAGCTATGATTTTGCGTTCTGCTCGTCGGCTTCGTCTTCGGGCAAAACCCCTGCTCGTTGCAGACCGCGCCGCGCGTTTTCGGCGATCTCTTCTTCGTCGTATGGTTGCATCAAAGCCGCCGTGATAATCCGCAACACGACTCCATCCGCAATTTCAACATAAGCGATGCCCTTTTCTGCGTCGATCTGCTGAACTTTGCCGATGATGCCGCCATACGTGATGACTTCATCGCCCTCCGCTAGCGAACGCGCAAATTGTTGTCGCTTGGAAAAATCGCGTTGTTTGGGGAACGTCACCAGCGACCACCACGCGCCCAATGCCAGCAACAGCACGAACGCCAACAGTGCAAAATCTTGCATTTTACAGTACCCCGCTTGACCGGAACGTGTTAAGTTTCTAAAATGATGAGCGGTTCTTGCCCACCACGCGGAGCATTATACATCATGTGAGCATTGCCGTGCATAGTCGCTTCGCGTCTGTCATGAGGATAATTGATAATGCAGTTCGTAAAACGTTTCGTGGTTTTGTCGATGATGCTGTGCGGCATCGTCATATTGACCAGCACACCCGCACAGGCCGAAAGTTACACGCTGACCAACAATAGCGGCACAGCTAACGCCGTATTTTTCATCATTGATGAGCCGTCGCTGGTGATGAATGGCTTCGATCTTCAGCCACGCGGCATCAGCCGTCCGGTACAGCTAGATCGCGTGAGTATTGATGTCGTCACGCCGATCCCCGACGTGCCGATTGAAGTTGTCGTCTATCAAGACCCTGATGGTGGCGACCCGATTAATTCGTCGCTGGTCGGACGCCAGACGGTCAACATCAATCAAGCTGGCTTATTCACCGCCGTGTTTGATCCGCCGCTACAGATCACTGATCCGGTGGTGTGGGTAGGCTTTTACCTGCCGCCCGGCTTCGAGTTCAACGCGGATCGCTCCGGTACATCGGTACTCACCTATTGGGGTTGGACGCCTAACAGCACATTCGACCTCAACAATCTACGCTCCGCGCAAGTTTTCGGGCCTGGCGACGGTAGCGCACCGGTCAATATCGACATGAACGGCGTCGCCCGTATCACCGCCGGACTCATCACGGATGGCACCGTCGTCTCACCCACTGCCGCGCCCGATCAGACCGTCACGACACGCGGCGGACGGGTGGACACAATCGCCCGTGATTCGCAGGGGCGCATCATACAGGTGCAGGGTGACTCCAATACCAGCCTCGCGCCGATGCGTGCTTATTCTAATACATGGGGATGCGGCGCGCTCTACTACGATACCGCCAACATCCGCGTGAATTATCGCAACAGCGTAGCCGTCGGTTGCAAGACTAACGATGCGTCTTACTCTCCCGCTTCGCCGGAGGGTTACACACGGCGCGGCAACGTCACCTATGATGTGACGGTCTTCGGCCTGAACTCGCCGGGTACGGTGCGTATGACCTACCCTATCACCCATTGCCTGCGCGTGACCGGCGCTGACCAGAACCGCGCTGTTCTCGGTCTGGCGTATGGCGCACCGCACGAGTGGGAAATCCTGCCGACTGTGCGCTTTGGCGAGTTGATCTGCGCTGAACTGTACTATGCCGGGCCTGTTGCTTACTTCGTACCGAATTAGAGGACAATATGCGAATCGTCACCAATCAGGAACTCGTCCGCAAGAACAGACGCACCGCAACATGGTTGTTTTTCATCAGTATGGCGATCTTGATCTTCGGCTTCTTCGTCGCCAATGGGCAAATTCTGGGTATCATCCCGGAAGAAAGCGTGCCGATTGTGTATACCATCGCCACGCCGTTCATCTTGCTCATCGGCTTCATGACGACGCTGACATCGGTCAGGATGACTAATTTGTGGGTACGTGTGCCGCGTCCGGAGATCGTGATTCCGGAAGGGCTGAAGGGTGTCCCAAATCGCAACAAGAATGCGCTATACAACTATCATCATTTTCCGGCGCGTCACGTTCTCATCACGCCGCAGGGTATTTTTGCGATGGTGACACGCTTTCAGGATGGCCGTTTTTCAGTTAAGGGCGATAAGTGGAAAGCTCACAAAGGGCCAATCGGTACGATCTTTACATTCTTGCGCTTGGATGGCATCGGTAACCCGACCCGCGACGCGGAGATTGCCCGTCAGTATATCCAGTATTTGACCGAAGACTACGATGCTGACATTCCTATCTATCCGATCATCGTGTTCGTTGATCCCCGCGCTAAGCTGGAAATCGAAGAGCCGACGATCCCCGTTGTGTATGCTGATTCCAAGAAATCGCCCAACCTCAAAGAACTGATTCAGAGCTACGGCAACGAAAGCCTTGAGCAGTTCAAAGGTGAGGGGTTGCAGGAATTCATCGAAGAGTGGGAAGAAAGCACGCTGGACTAACCCACACATGAAAGAGGGCGCGGCAGAATATTGCCACGCCCTCCGGTCTATCTTCTGTTGATCTGATCGTGTATTTAGTCGGTCATTTCGTCCAGACGCTTCTGCCACTTGTCGAGTAAGCGCTCGTAGACCGTCTCCGAGATTTCGCCACTCATCAATTTTACGTCGAGATTATCAATCAAAGCCTGTACTTCGGCTTTCGTCTGTGGCGAACTACTACTACCACCAGCAGGCGCGGCGGGCGGTGTTGCCGGTGCAGGCGGTGGCGTCTGCGGGGGGGTATTGCCTTGATTCTGCATCTGTTGCATCATCTGCATCATCATCTGTTGCTGTTGCATCATCTGTTGTTGCATGTTAGCCGCTTCGTTAGAGCCGAATTGCTGGCCGATATTCTGGCCGACGCCCAACCCGACGCCTGCCGCCGCCAGACCGCCGCCCAAGCCTTCGTTTTGCGCCGCCGCCATGCCGATGTCGAGCCGTTTCTGGCGCTCTAGCACCTCAAGCCACACTTCAAGCGGCACCAGATCGCGCAGTTCTTCAATCGGGACATTGTGGCTCTCGAATGGATTGGCTTCTAATGCGGTGATCCGCAAGCCCATCTCCTCGAAACGTTGGTTGACCTGTACCAGCATCGCGCCTTTGATCTCCTCGAGTAATCCGTTCGCCTCGATGATGTTCTGTGCGCCGGATTTGAGCAATAGATCGTTAATCTGCCCGATGAGAATGGTCTGGATGCGATCTTTGATGTCGCGCAGGCGCGTTGCCGCCTGATTCATGCCGTATGCTTTGAGGAATAGCATCGGATCAGAAACCGATAGCTCCATAACGCCATGTGTCCGCAGGAGGATGATACCCAGTCCGGTATCCGTCCGTAGATAAATCGGGCGCGTTGTGCCCCAACCGACTTGCGGCATTCGGCGCATGTTGATGAAGTACACATCGGCGGAGAACGGCGTGCGCCCACCGGTACCGAGATTAATCAGGTTAGACAGAATCGGCAAGTTGGAGACAGACAGCGTGTGCCGTCCGGCGTCCAGCACGTCGAGCGCCTGCCCACCGCGCACGAAGACCGCCGCCTGACTCTCCCCGACGATCAACTGTGACCCCATGCGGAAATCACCGTGTCCTTGCTGTGGCTCACGATAAACTAACTCGTCCTGTCCGACGTTGGTATGGCTTAAAACGTCAATAATACGCATCTTTTTTAACTCCTTGTCGTTACACTTGATCGGCAAAGCGGGTGAGTACATCATCGCGTAGCGCGAAAGCGTCAATAGCCTCATTGACCAGACCGTCTAGCTCAAAGATAGCCGCTTCCACGCCTTCTTTTTCCAATACCGCCTCTTGCAGTTGCTCCAGCGCAAGGTCGATCTTCTCGACATACAGGATTTGCGCTTCGTCAAAGCTGTAAATTTCGGCCAGTTGCTCACCCTCAATTTTCATCTGCGCCCACATGCCATCGTACTTGGGCGCGGCGGTGGCGATTTTATCACGATAAAGCTGTAGTTTGCCTTTCGCGTCACGGGTGCGCGGCATGAAAGACATGCCCAGATTATCCAGTATTAGCTTCTCGATCCGCACCAGACGGCGCAGACGCTCATCAAGCTGGCCGACGATATAATCGCGCAACATGCGGTCAGCCGTGCGGCGAGCTTGCTTATCTTGATAGCCACGAAAGCCCGGGATACGGGCGACCAGTCGCTCTAAACTGCCGCGATTGCTCACTATTTGATCGTACAAATTTGACATTTTCTCTCCCTCTCACTCCGGTCAATTCAATGCGAACGCTATAGAAAATATTCCGTACCGCAGAATGGACATTGTACAATACCCCGTCCCGCGAGCTGAATGCGTCCGCCGCACTTCTCGCAATTTTCCAGATCACGCAGTTTGCTAGCCTCTGACGAGAACAGGATGCCATCATCCCAGTTGATGTAGCCGGTGAACACCTGCAAGCCAACTAGCTGATGCACCATATTCCTGACCGAATCTACCGGCACGCTCATCTCTAGCGCCACTTCATCGACACGCACCTGCCCGCGACTTTTCACGATGTCTAGCAATTGCCGCTGTTTCTGCATCTCAGATTCTTGCTCGGCGTCCTGCCCGCCTTTGATCCACATGAAGAACCCGAAGCCGATAAGCGGCGCGACGATCATAAAAGCTAATCCCGCACCTAGCACCGTGCCGAGCATGGTGGCGTCTTCTTCGCCGGTTCGCACCGCCAGAAACAAACCAGCCATCACGGTTAAACCGGCACCAACCGCCATCAAAATCAGTCCTACCAAACGTCCTTGATTCATCGTTGTTATTCTCCTTCAGCCATCAACCAAAACCGCGACTACCGCCACCACTGGAACCGCCGCCCATTGATCCGCCACCACTCCAGCCACCGCCGCCACTCTTAGAAGACGGTGCGCTGGTTAAAGTGCGTGATGCGGATTCGAGCATCTGCGATAGCCCCGAAGATACAGACTCCAGACCGCCGGAAAGCCCCTGCCCCATCGCGTCCAGACCGCCGCCGCCACCAGCACGCGCCACATCGGGCATGATGCTACCGCCGGAGCCGGAGGAGGACGGGCTTAACGGCGTGCCGGCGGTATAACCGCGACTGAAACGCCCGCCGCGATAGGTCGGGTAGTACCATGTCGGCATCGGCGTCGTTGGCACACGGGCAAAACGTCGTATCCATTCGCGGTCTATGCCGAACGCCACAGCATAAGGCAAATATTTGTCGAATTTTGCGGCGACTCCTTCCGCATCGTCGTAACGTTCCAGATTTTGAATGTACTCGCGGAAAGCGTCCCACTTGGCCGCTTCTTCCGCACCATGCCGCGTCTTAGTCGGCATGTAGTTACCGGCAATTATCAGCGCTACCGCGCCGATACCGATGGCAAATGGCAAGATCATCACCGTCTCGGTGAAATTTTCCGCCAATCCAGCGCCGAAGAACCCCGCGATCATCGTAGCGACCAGTATCAGGCCGCCGATGCCGCTATAGCGATTGCGCGTGGCATCCGGGCTTTCTTTGAAGAATTCCTCTTTTACCAGCTCTTCGTACAGGTCTTTCTTAAGGCCGGGCAGATAAGAGTAGAAGCGATTCTGTAACGAATCCAGCGTTCGCTCCATCTGTGAGCCGGTGAAGATGTGCGACATCATCTTGCGTTCGTAAGTGCGCAGATCATCCAGTGGTTTATCGGTGCGCTTGAACGTGAATTTGCTGGAACTCGTCAGCCCGAATAAGCCGGATTCCTGTGTTTCCTCAAAGACCATATAACCGCGCTGTGCTAGATCAACCAGCGTCGAGATGATGTCACGGGTATCCGCTTTTTCGTCGATCAACGCGCCGACGATGGCGGCGGGTAAATCGGAAGGCGGCTCGGACAAATACTTGGGAACCGGGCCGATTTTGGGATCGCGTCCGCGAGAATACCACAACACATACGCGCCGATTGGCCCGCCAATCCCGATCAGGAATCCGAGCGCAATGAACAGCAGATCAAGCAGAGGTTTGATGTTCTCCTCAAATCCGCGACGCGAGTCGAAGCTACTCTGCCATCCGGGTTCGCGCAGTTCG
Source organism: Anaerolineaceae bacterium (assembly GCA_007693385.1). Lineage (GTDB taxonomy): Bacteria > Chloroflexota > Anaerolineae > Aggregatilineales > Phototrophicaceae > J038. Next base: position 160,500 of record REDR01000123.1, on the reverse strand, counting down.
CCGCTATGCGGGAACTGCACCCGTATTTCTAGAAATTCGTTTGCGCCGATGCCGTCAGTCACCGTAGCCACGATTTTCGCGCCATCAATCGACAGTTCACCATCCACGCCGTAAGTCGCCACCGGATCATCCGGGCGCGGCGCGAATTCTTCCGGTAATTCTACTGTGATGATACTTGCGCCGACGGAGAAGCCGAATTTATCCTGCGGCACAGCCGTCCACCACAGTTGATCCCCGTCCTCATAAGCGCGTAATGCGCCGACGACGCGATATTCAATGATGAAATTGCCGACGCCATTCGTGATTGGTTCGTTAAAGTAGTAGACAATCTCGGTATCTGTACCGACACGCTGGGCACAATATGTACCGCGCTGTTGACTACAACTAGCCCTTAGCGGATTGCCGTTCTGATACACCACGACATCGCGTATCGCTTCCAGCCGATCCATCGGGATGGCCGCCGTGCCAAAACGGAATGTGCCATCGAAGCGCACTTCGTATATCTCGCGCACAGTGAACGCATTGTTGACCAGATCAAAGTCGGTAATTGTCACATCCCACTGATTCCAGAATACCGAGCGATCCTGTGCCCCCGCCGGTATGACTAAAATCAATGTCAAGAGTATTGTTAAAAGGCTTAATCGCAATTTCATGAGTTGCTCCTCGTTCATTTATTGGAAAATCCGAGCGCAATGAACAGCAGATCAAGCAGAGGTTTAATATTTTCTTCAAAAGCACGTTGCGAGTCGAAGCTACTCTGCCATCCGGGTTCGCGCAGTTCGCCGCTATGCGGGAACTGCACCCGTATTTCTAGAAATTCGTTTGCGCCGATGCCGTCAGTCACCGTAGCCACGATTTTCGCGCCATCAATCGACAGTTCACCATCCACGCCGTAAGTCGCCACCGGATCATCCGGGCGCGGCGCGAATTCTTCCGGTAATTCTACTGTGATGATACTTGCGCCGACGGAGAAGCCGAATTTATCCTGCGGCACAGCCGTCCACCACAGTTGATCCCCGTCCTCATAAGCGCGTAATGCGCCGACGACGCGATATTCAATGATGAAATTGCCGACGCCATTCGTGATTGGTTCGTTAAAGTAGTAGACAATCTCGGTATCTGTACCGACACGCTGGGCACAATATGTACCGCGCTGTTGACTACAACTAGCCCTTAGCGGATTGCCGTTCTGATACACCACGACATCGCGTATCGCTTCCAGCCGATCCATCGGGATGGCCGCCGTGCCAAAACGGAATGTGCCATCGAAGCGCACTTCGTATATCTCGCGCACAGTGAACGCATTGTTGACCAGATCAAAGTCGGTAATTGTCACATCCCACTGATTCCAGAATACCGAGCGATCCTGTGCCCCCGCCGGTATGACTAAAATCAATGTCAAGAGTGTTACTAAAAAGGTTAATCGCAGTCTCATAGCTTGCTCCTCGCCATCTATTCCAGCATAGAGCTGTCTAATCATCACGCTACTATTTTCCGAAAAGCATTATAGCATGATTGCGGAATCGGCGCGGGCAAAGTGGCGGAAATTCCCGATTCGGTGTTATAGTCATGGTTATAGTTACGACTGAAGAATCTGCCAGAATTTGCCTAAAAATCGAAGGAGATAACCCTTATGAAATATGGCCGTATTATCATCGCCATGTTAATCATCGCTATGCTATCCGCGATGGTTGGGTACGCATCGGCGCAGGATGACGATGCTGAAGACCCCGCGCCGCCCATCGAAGAATCCGAAGAAGCCGGAGAGATCGAAGACGGGATTATTGTCGATGAAGTGCAGGAAATCGAAGAACCGGCACCGCCTGCGCCGGAAGAAATCGCCGAGACATATACTGTTCAACGTGGCGATACGCTATTCCGTATCGCGCAACGTTTCAACATGACCACAGCAGAGCTAGCACGGCTAAACAACATCACTAACGCTAGCCTGATCTTTGCCGGACAGGTGTTACAGGTCAGCGCCAGCGCTGAGCCACCCACCCCGCCGCCGGATGAGCCGCGAGTCCATATTGTGCAACGCGGCGACATTCTCGCTCGCATTGCGGCGACGTACAACACCACCGTTTCAGCGATCCTCGCCGCCAACAACATCCCGAACCCCAACGTGATTTTCGTCGGACAACGGCTCGTCATTCCCGCGCCGGACGCTGAAGAAGTGACCGAAGTTGTGGACGAAGCGCCGGAAGAAGATGCCACCGACATCGAGCCGATTGATGTTGTGGAGGAAGAAGCAGTCATCGACGAGATAGCAGAAGTCCCGCAGACTTTACCGGCGGCTAGTTTCGGCTATGGCGTGGAGGTGTACTTCGACGAGCAGGACGCCGCGCAGTTGGTCGGCCAACTTGAGCAGACCCCGATGACGTGGGTGCGTGTACGCGTGGATTGGCGCGTCGTCGAGCCGGAGCGCGATCAATATCAATTCGACGGGTTGGACGCGATAGTTAGCACCCTGCAACAAGCGGGCGTGGATATTTTGTTCACTATCACCAACGCGCCAGCATGGGCGCGCACCAGTCCCGACGAGAACGGCCCGCCGGATGATCTAAACGATTTCTTCCGCTTTGTGGAAACTGTCGTCGAGCGCTACACCGGACAGATCAGCGCCTATCAAATCTGGGACGAGCCGAACCTGCGCCGTAACTGGAATTGCGAGCGCCGCATGTGCGACACGGACTATCTTTTCATGTTGGGCGAATCGTTCACGGTGATCCGCAACGCTGACCCGGATGCACAGATCATCAGTGCTGGATTAGCGCCGACACGATTCAATGATCGCGTCAACGCGGTTGATGATCGCCTGTACATGGAGACGTTGCTATCCAGAGGGCTAGGCACAGTCGTGGACGGTATCGGCATTCATCCGGGTGGTGAGGCTAACCCGCCGGACGCTGAATGCTGTGAGGCCGGAGTCGGCATTGATTCCCACTACGAGAATGAGGTTTTCTACTTCCGCGAGAATCTGACGGCCTATCGTGCGCTGATCGAGCGTTTCGGCTATCCTGATGTTCCGCTGTGGGTCACGAAATTCGGCTGGGGCACAGGTGAAGACACGACGCCGCCAGCCAACCCCAACCAGCCGCACTTTTCTGTGAATTACACCAGCCTCACCGAGCAAGCGGTTTACATCCCCCGCGCTTTTGAATTGGGGCAAGAACTCGGCTACATCGGCCCGATGTTCCTGCACAACTTCAACGGATGCGCCATCACTGAAGCCGGTGGTCTGCCGGAATTGTGTTTCTTCAGCTTGATCGGCCCGAATGGGCAACCGCGTCCGGCATTCACGGCGGTACAGGGCATCACGCCAGCGGCTGTGTCACCATAGCTGTGGCGCACCATCAGCAAAAGGTCAACGGGGCGCGGCGAATTGTCAGCGCCCCATCATGACATCACCCGCCCAATTGGGCGCTAAAAGCCACGATATACAACGGTACCAGACACATCACCGCCATCAGCGCCAGAAATCCTAGCGCGACGGTTACACCATCCCACTGAAATTCTGGCTCAACTTCTTCGCGGTAACGCGATGAATACCCCTGCGAATCGCCCAATCGCTGGCTGTCACCACCCGGCACACGCGCCGGATGCATCCCGCTAGTGCCGCCGCGTGGGGGCGCGTTGTAGCGGTGCGGTGGTGGCGCTTGCGGCGGACGAGTTGCTTGTTGAGGAGCATCCGGCGCGATGTTATAACGCTGTGTCGGCATGGAGGCGGGCGGCGGCGGTACCGGACGACCCGACGCGGCCTCCGGCGGCGTTTTTTGCGGCGCGGTAGGCAGATCATCCGGCGGGGCGGGTGCTTGTGGTGATCTAGCGGGGGCGGCGGTCTGTCCGCTCATTTGACCGTGCAGATCGCGCAGGATTGCCTCTAACTTGCCCGCACCGTTGTAGCGGTCATTCGGTTTTTTGCTCATCACCTTCTTGATGACAATCGCCAAGTCTGCCGGAACGCTCGGGTTGAAGTCGCGCACATCGGGGATCGGCGCTTGAATATGTGCCATCGCTAAATCTTGTTGGCTAGCGCCGGTATACGGCAAGCGTCCGGCAAGCATCTCGAACATCACAATGCCAATCGAGTACACGTCGGCGGCGGCTGTCGGCTTTTCGCCCTGTGCTTGTTCCGGCGCGAAATAATGCGGGCTACCCCACACCACTTCAGCACGTGCGGCGGGCTGTGTATCACTCAGTGCTTGCGCGATACCGAAATCGGTGATCTTAACCACGTCATTTTTGGTCAGCAATACGTTCTGCGGCTTGACATCAGCGTGAACGATGCGGGCGCGATGCGCGAACCCCAGCCCTTTGCAAATCTGTATGGACAGGTTCATCATGCGCTCAAGCGGCAAAGCGCCGTGTGTGCGGATGACCTTCTTCAGATCACTGCCGTCTACTAGCTCCATGACGATATAGTTGGTCGCGCCGTCGCTGTCCACGTCATGCACAATGACGATGTTCGGATGTGATAGATTGGCGATGCTCCGCGCTTCGTTCTCAAAGCGGGTGATGAAGACCGGGTCCGCCGTCAAGCTAGGGCGCAGAATCTTGACGGCGACGGTGCGGCCTAGTTTCTGATCAACCCCTTTGTAGACAACCGCCATCCCCCCGGACGCCAATTGTGAGATCAGATGGTAGCGCCCTTTCAGTATTGTTGGTTGGGAATTGGGTGAGGTCATAAGCGTTCTCCTGATAATGCGCTCTTGATGGCGCGGTCTTCTCTATTACTTTAACGGTTATCGTCGATCAAAACGCGGTCAACGAGTCAAACAAGCGGCGATATTCTGTCTGGGCACTGCGATCTGTCATGCTGGCGACATAATCAGCCACCACGCGATGTAATGACGCAGTATCCAGCAGGGCGCGGTATTCATCGGGTAACTGGCGCGGCTCTTCAACGTAGCTGGTGAATACTTCTTGAATGATACGCTCCGCCCGTTTCGACATCCGCAAGACAGTATAGTGATTATACATATTTTCGTAAAGAAAAGCCTTTAATTGACGGTTGAAATCTAAAAAGCGCTGGCTATGCGCCACCACGTTAAAGCCGCATCGTTGTACATCTTGCGGCGATGTCGCGTTGACCTGTTGTATATTTTTCATGGTTTGCGTCAACACGTCGTCAACCTGTAGGCCGATTTGCTCACGGATGAAGCGATGGCGCATGATAACGTCCATCCGGCCATTATGCCACGATAACCTATCACACAGTTCGCGCCATATATCAAGCGGTGCTAATTGTTCCGGCACGATCAATCCGGCCTGAATCCCGTCGTCGAGATCGTGTGCATTATACGCTAATTCGTCGGCGATATTGGCGATCTGCGCTTCGATACTGCCGCGCATGGCGACATCAAAGCCGGTGGCCTCGCTCAGATCGTATTCGGTTTCGTGCTTGGCGATGCCTTCCAGCGTCTCATAGCATAGGTTCAAGCCGTTCCAATTCGGGTAACGTGTTTCGAGTTCGGTCACCACGCGATAACTTTGATGATTATGGTTGAATCCGCCATGCTCAGCCATCAGACGATTCAGCATGTACTCACCGGCATGACCGAAGGGTGGATGCCCTAAATCGTGCGCCAGACAGATCACTTCGACTAAATCTTCATTCGCGCCCAGACTGCGGGCGAGTGTGCGCCCAATCTGCGCCACTTCTAGCGTATGCGTCAGCCGCGTGCGGTAATAATCGCCCGCATCATTGACGAACACCTGCGTTTTATACTCCAGACGACGAAAAGCCGCCGAATGTACAACGCGGTCACGGTCACGTTGAAATGATGTGCGATATTGCGGTTCTTCTTCCGGCTGTATCCGTCCGCGACTGTCCCGACTGCGGAGCGCATAAGGCGCTAAAGTTGAATCTTCCATTGTCATCAATTGTTGTCTGGTTCGGTACATGGTTCTATCCCTGCTGGCCTACATCTGACAGACGTTCATTATTCTACCTGTTTACGGCCTTTTGCACATCCGGCGAATGCCCCCGCTTAAGGCTTGGTGCGGCTTGTGTTATAATATCGGTGATTTTGTTTCATCGGCGTGGGCGGTATCGCCCCACATGGAGGGAGATTTAATGGACATTAATCAGGCCGCACGCATGATTGAGTGGCTGGACGAAGAAAGACGGCAGGACAAAACCACCATCGCCACGCTAGAAGAACGGCTGTCGCAACAACAGGAGACGATTAACACGTTACAACGTCGCCTCTCTAGCATAGAGTCCGACCAGAACGTGATTAAAGGGCAGACCGGCGGCGCTATCCGCGAGAGCGAAGTTATCGAACAACTACGCCGCGAGATGAAGCAGATCATAGAAGCGGCGGAAAACAAACGCCTGACCGCCGAGCGCGAAGCCGAACGCCGCGCCGGAGTCGAGCGCGAGCATCTGACGCGCCCCGTGCAAGAATTGAGCCAGAAGCTAACACAAATCGAACGCGCCACTACTGAAATGCCCGCGCTTCAGCAGGATCGTGAACGGCTTAGTAGTGCTATCAACGATCTGCAACAACGACTTGAAGACATCGGCAAGCGCATGGAAGAGCCAGAGCGCAGGCTAGCATTTCTTGAGGAACAGCGCCGTCAGGATGTGCGCCGCATCTCCGAATTAGAGACTGACCTGCCGGAGACGCAAAAGCAAATCGACAATGTGCGCCCCAAGATCACCCTATTGGAAGAACTATCACTGCGTAATGAGCGCCGCGTGCAGGACGTACAGAACACCGAACATCAACGGCGCGAACAGATTCAAGAATTCATCGACCAGCAAACGCTGGCGATGCAACAACGCGATAAGCAGATCGACGACTTGCTCAAGCGCTTCGGTCAGCAAGATAGCCTGATGCAACAGAATATCGAGCGCTTCCAGACATGGGAAGAGACGTATCGCCAGATGCGGAGCATCATTGAAGACTTCCAGCGCATCAGTGACCGTCTGGAACGCCGCATCAACGAAGTCGCTGAAATGCAACGCCTGAGCGAAGAGCGCTTCCGGCAAGAATGGAACGATTGGCGCACTGACGATCAAAAACGCTGGAAGCAGTTCACGCTATCCAATGATGAGGTCTGGCGACTACATGACAAAGATTTCGAGCGCTTCGTGGAGCGCTTAGACCAGATGGCCGGACAGATCAGCCCGCTACGCGATGGCGTGGAGCGCATCTGGAAGCTAGAGCGCGAACGCGCCCGCATGTACCGTGATCGCTACCAGCAGATGGTCGAAGAACACGATAGCGGCGAGATGACAACCGGCGCGGGCAATGGCACCCGTGACACCGGCACGAACCGCACCGTCAACGACATCACCGGCAACACCACCTTACCGTAAATGCCTGCCATGCAATCCGACGGAATGCGTGTGATCGGCACAGCCGGTCACGTCGATCACGGAAAATCCGCGCTGGTGCAACGTCTGACCGGCATTGATCCTGACCGCTTGCGTGAGGAGAAAAAGCGCGGCCTGACGATTGATTTAGGCTTCGCATGGTTCGATATGGATGGTGCGACAGTCGGCATCGTTGATGTGCCCGGTCACCGTGACTTTATCGAGAATATGCTGGCTGGAGTCGGCGGGATTGATCTGGCTCTGCTGGTGGTTGCCGTCGATGAAGGTATCATGCCACAGACCCGCGAACACGTCGCCATTCTCGATATACTCAACGTGAATAATGCCGTTGTCGCGTTGACGAAATGCGACTTAATCGATGATGGCGAATGGCGCGAGATGGTGGCGCTGGACGTGGCCGAATTGCTGGATGGAACAACCATGCAAGGCGCGGCCATTGTGCCGGTTTCCGCGCACAGTGGCGAGGGTGTCGCGGAACTCATGACGGCGATCCGTGATGGCCTTCAGCATCCGGCGGATCGTCAGCCGTCAGGCTACCCGATCTTGCCCATTGATCGGGTTTTCTCCATCGCCGGATTTGGGACGGTTGTTACCGGCACGTTGACCGGCGGCACGTTGCGGACGGGCGATGAGATCGAGATTCAACCCGGTGATCTTCGCGGGCGCGTGCGTGGCCTACAGAGCTACAAGCAGACTGTCCAGACCGCGCATAATGGCGCACGGGTAGCGGTCAACATCACCGGCATTGACCGCGAGCGTATCGAGCGCGGCAGTGTGCTATCTCTGCCCGGCCTGTCCCGCGTGACCACCCGCGCCGATGTTTTTTACAGCCACCTACCGGAAGCCACACACCCACTCAAACACAACGCCCGCGTCAAATTGTTCTGCCACACCGCGCAGGCCGTCGCCCGATGCCGTCTGCTGGATGCGGAAGAGATACGGGCGGGTGAATCTGCATGGGTGCAATTGGTTCTGGACACGCCGCTTGTCGTTCGTGCGGGCGAACGCTTCATCGTCCGTAGCCCTTCCCCACCGGCCACCATTGGCGGCGGAACATTCATTCAGACCGCGCCCCGCCGTCGCCATAAGCGTTTTCGTCCGCCTGTCATCGAAGCGCTGGAATCTCTGCGACAGGGTACACCGGCGCAACGCATCGCGCAGGCGGCGCACACGACCACCCCGCAGAAAAGCTCCGCGTTGTTACGCGCCGCCGACAGCAATGACCCATCAGCCATCCAGCAAGCGTTAGATGACGGCCTGCTGATCGAGATTCTACCCGGGCAATACATGGCGACGGGCGCGGCACGCGGTTTGATGGATCGTATATTAGATCAACTCAGCGCTTATCATCAAGCAAACCCGCTACAAACCGGCATCCCACGTGAAGAATTGCGTAGCAAACTCGGCATCAAGCTAAACTTGCTGGACGCGCTGAGCGAACGAATACCGGTCTGCATCGAGAAAGATCGCATCCGACTAGAGTCGCATCAGATCACGTTTAGCGCGTCACAACAGGCGCAGATTGCGCGTCTCATGGCGGCATTGCACGCCACACCCTACACGCCACCCTCATTCAAAGAGGCGGTAGAAATTGTCGGCGCGGATGTGCTATACGGGTTGATCGCGCTCGGAGAGATCGTGCAGATAGCCGATGATGTCATCTTAGCGCCAACCGCCTATGCGGAGATGTCCGCCGGGGTCTCCCGCATGATCGCGGGATCGGGAAGCGTAGACGCGAAAGCGGTGCGCGATGCGTTCGCTACATCGCGCAAGTACGCTATCGCGCTATTAGAGCATCTGGACGAAATCGGCCAGACGCGGCGTGTCGGCGATGTGCGAGTTGCTGGTCGTAACGCCGACGCTTAAGCTAGAATCCGTCTATGAATCATCGCGTGCTAGTTCGATCTGCCGCGCCTCCGCCGTCGCGCTGGCATCCAGCGAAACACGCGAGATATTCGCGCCTAATGAGCGCAACTTAGCTTCGACCTGCTCGTAACCGCGATCAATCTGGCCGATATTGGAGATGCGCGTCTGGCCTTTAGCCGCTAACGCCGCCAGCAAAATCGCCATGCCCGCGCGGATGTCGGGACTAGAGATGTATTGGGCGCTCTTGAGCTTTGTCGGCCCCTGCACCAGAACACGGTGCGGATCGCATAGTGTGATTCGCGCTCCCATGCGTACCAGTTTGTCGGTGAAGAAGAAGCGGCTCTCGTACATCCAATCATGAAACATGATCGCTCCGGCGCTTTGTGTTGCCACCACTAGCGCAATGCTCATCAGATCAGGCGGGAAGCCCGGCCACGGTTGCGCCTTGATGATCGGGATACGCCCGCCGATGTCCTGCTGTACCATCAACGATTGGTTGGCCGGTACGAAGATGTCTTGATCGTGTACTTCCCAGTAGACACCCAACCGACTGAATACCAGCGCGGTCATGTCCAGATGTTGCGGGTCGGCCTGCTTAATGCGAATTTCGCCGCGTGTCATCACCGCCGCGCCGATGTAACTGCCGACTTCCATGAAATCCGCGCCGACTCGCGCCTCACACCCGGATAATTTCGCCACACCTTGGATCTCAAGCCGGTTACTGCCGATCCCGTCGATCTGTGCGCCCATCGCCACCAGCATCTCACACAGGTCTTGAATGTGTGGCTCACTGGCCGCGTTGCGTAAAATCGTCGTGCCCTGTGCCAGTACCGCCGCCATAATCACATTTTCCGTCGCGGTGACGCTGGCTTCACGCAACAGTATCTCCGCGCCGGTCAGTTCCGCCGCCTTGATGTTGAATACGCCCTTTTCAAACGTGGTGGATGCGCCCATCGTCCGTAACGCGACAACGTGCGTATCCACGCGGCGCTCACCGATCACGTCGCCGCCGGGTGCGGATAACCGTACCTCCCCCACTCGCGCCAGCAACGGGCCAACGAACACGAAACTCGCCCGTGTCTTTTGCGCTAGGTCAACCGGAATATTGCCAGAAGGGATATTATGCGCGTGGACGTGCAACACATTATCATCAGTCCATGTCACTTCCGCGCCCAGTGCCCGCATGATGTCGATGGTGACTTCGACATCCAGAATACGCGGCACATTGGTCAGCGTGACCGGCTCATCGGTCAATAAGCAGGCCGGCAACATTTTGAGTATTGAGTTCTTGTTGCCGCCCGGCGTCATCTCGCCGGATAGCGGTGCGCCGCCTTCGATGATGAATTGTTGCATCATTCGCCCTCCAAGACCAGATCAACGCGATCACCGACAGCGACATCAAAGCGCCGGGCGGCGTTGCCCTGACTGACCGAGATTTCCAGATGGCTAGAACTGCCGATTAGCGCCACAACTTCGCCGCGTCGTACATCGCTATATGTGCGATACACCCCTTCTATCACATCGCCATTGATGTTGATGCGTGCTGACGGCGCATAGATCGGGATGGGCGGCGCGGCGTCGGCGAAGCGAGAAGTCAACGTGATGCGTTCAGCGTCCACCCATTCCACACGCCCGATACTGGTGACGATATTGCCGAAGCGGTCAACGTGCAACACCTCGCCCTGTACGACACGCTCTTTGATTTCCAGAAACGGCAAAGGCATCTTTACCAGATCGGTGACCGCCCCGCCCAACGCTTGCAGGCGCTCGCCGTTTGCCAGATGTGCCGCCACCGGCGCAAAGATGTCACGCCCGTTGAATGTCTGGCTAATCTGTGGCAGATGATAGCGCGGGTTGGTCAGTTCTACAGCGTGATAATCGCCCAGTCCGCGCAATGTATAGCTCAAGACGCCGTTATCAGGCGCGACGAAACAATAATCACCCGCTTCGACGGCAATCGCCCGCCGCGTCCCGCCCACACCGGGATCTACTACCACCAGAAAAACCGTGCCCGACGGGAAAAACCGATACGCATTGACCAGCGCGAAGGCCGCTTCGCGGACGTGTTGCGGGGCGACCGTGTGTGTGATGTCAATGAATTCCGCATCACGGCATAGCCCGCGCATTACCCCTTTCATCACACCAACATAGATGTCGTCATGCCCGAAATCAGTCAACAGCGCGATTGTTTTCATGATCGTCTTCCTCCGGCACATCGCCGGATAACCAATCTTGCGCCATACAATACGATGGCGATGGCCTGATTTTACTTCATCCGCATACGTTGACAACCGCAAACTACCGCGTTATACTGCCCACCATGCAAAATGTAACCAGCACATACCATCATCATCTATAACATCCGCCAACCTGCCGGTGATGGGCAAGATGTTTTCGTTTTGCTAGATGATGGTTCGCACCCTCCCCCGCCACCGATGCGGGTTTTTTGTTTTATTGTAGGAGGTATCATGTTAGCGGTTATTGACTACGGCGCGGGTAATCTACGCAGTGTCCTGCACGCGCTGAAACATCTCGGCGTCACACAGATGCGCCTTGCCACATCACCGGATGATCTGAAAGATGCGACACAAATCATCCTGCCGGGTGTGGGCGCGTTCGGCGCGGGCATGGCGCAGTTGCAAAAGCAAAAGCTTATCACGCCACTTCAGGATAAAATCCGCGCCGGTGTGCCCTATCTGGGTATTTGTCTGGGGATGCAATTCTTATTCGCGCATAGCGACGAGATGGGACATCACGAAGGGCTGGGCATTCTGCCCGGATATGTCACGCGCTTTCCGGCGCATCACAGTTTGAAAGTACCCCACATGGGCTGGAATCAACTGCGCTTCAATCGTCAGTCGCCGCTACTCGACGGCATCGCAGAAGGCAGTTATGCTTATTTCGTGCATAGCTATTTCTGTATGCCACGCAATGACAGCGACCTGTTGATTTACAGCGACTACGGGATGCAGTTTTCTGCCGGTGTGGAACGCGGCCATATTTTCGGCGTGCAATTTCATCCAGAAAAGAGCCAACAGGTCGGCCTGAAGATGCTCGCCAATTTCCTCAAAATCGGTCAGGAGGTCGTCGCATGATCGTCTATCCGGCTATTGATCTACGCAGTGGGAAGGTTGTTCGCTTGCTGGAAGGTGATCCGGCGCGGCAGACTACATTTAGCGATGATCCGGTGCAGATGGCGACGAACTGGATCGAACAAGGCGCGGAATGGTTGCATGTCGTCAATCTGGATGGCGCGTTCAACGCGCAGAATGATAATCTCGATGTGCTGAAGCGCATCGCCGCGTTAGGTGTGCGGGTGCAATTCGGCGGCGGCCTGCGCGATATGGCGCAAATCGGCGCGGCATTCTCAGCAGGGGCGAGCCGCGTCATACTGGGCACAATCGCCGCACAACAGCCACCTATCATCAAAGAGGCGGTTGAGGCGTTCGGCGCGGAGCGCATCTGCATCGGTCTTGATGCGCGGGGCGGCAAAATCACCACGCACGGCTGGCAACAGACCACCGATATGACGCCGACTGAGTTCGGTCAGGTTGTGGCTGAATATGGCGCTCAACACGCGCTTTATACCGATGTCGCCCGTGATGGTGGATTAGGCGGCGTTGATGTTGCGGGCACGGCGGAAATCGCCACACAGACCGGCCTGCACGTCATCGCCTCTGGCGGCGTGCGCGATCTTGACGACGTGCGACAAGCGAAACAGGCGGGCAACATCGCCGGAATAATCATCGGCATGGCACTATATACCGGCAAGATTGACCTGCGGGAAGCCATTAAATTGAGTGACGGAGCGAATTAGCATGTTAGCCAAACGCATAATCCCCTGTCTGGACGTGCAAAACGGGCGCGTCGTCAAAGGCGTGAACTTCGTGGATTTACGCGACGCGGGCGATCCGGTAGAACAGGCCGCCATCTATGACCGCGCCGGTGCGGATGAACTGGTCTTTCTGGACATCACCGCCAGCCACGAGAATCGCCAGACGACGCTCGACATGGTGCGCGAAGTCGCGGAGACGGTATTCATTCCGTTCTGTGTCGGCGGCGGCATCCGCACGATAGACGACATCCGCGCCACATTACGGGCTGGTGCGGACAAAGTGAGCATCAACAGCGCGGCCATCAAAAATCCCGAATTGATCGACAAAGGCGCGTGGGCGTTCGGTAGCCAATGTATTGTCGTCGCTATCGACCCTAAGCGCATCGACGGGCAATGGGTGGTGCATATCAACGGTGGACGCACCCCTACCGAGCGCACCGCTATTGAGTGGGCGAAAGAAGTTGAGGCGCGAGGCGCGGGTGAAATCCTATTGACCAGCATGGATCGAGACGGCACGAGAGTCGGTTATGATCTGGAGATGACACAGGCTATCGTGGATGCGGTATCTATTCCTGTTATCGCTTCCGGCGGCGCGGGCGAACCGGCGCATTTTTACGATGCGCTACAGGATATGCGGGCGGATGCGGCGCTGGCCGCGTCACTTTTCCACTACAACGAGATTAGCGTTGGTGAATTGAAGCAATATCTACATGAACGCGGTGTGCCGGTGCGCCTGACGGGGTGGGAATATGCGACTGAGTGATTCAGCACGCGAGGCGCTCAAATGGGATGCGGACGGTCTGCTTCCGGCTATCGTGCAGGACGCGCACAGTCATCAGGTTCTGATGATGGCCTATATGAACCGTGACGCGCTAGATCGCACACTCAAGACCGGCGAGGCCGTTTTCTGGTCACGTAGCAGGGGCGAGATATGGCATAAGGGCGCGACATCGGGCAATGTTCAGCGCGTGGTAGAAATTCGCGTAGATTGCGACGCCGATACATTATTACTGCGCGTGGAGCCTGCCGGGCCAGCCTGTCATACCGGCCAGACGACATGCTTTTTTCGCACATTATCGGAATTTGACGACAAACCGGAGCAGTTATGATCACAGAACTAGAAAAAATCATAGGGGATCGCAAAGCCAACCCGCAGGCCAAAAGTTACACCAATAGTTTGTTTGAGGCGGGCAGGAACAAGATCGCGCAGAAAGTCGGCGAAGAGGCGACGGAGGTCATCGTCGCCGCGTTGGGTCAGGGACGCGACGAACAAATCGGTGAAATATCCGACCTGTTCTATCATGTGCTGGTCTTGATGGCCGAGCTTGATTTATCGTTAGCCGATATAGAGGCGGAGTTGCAACGGCGACATACCGGCGGATGATTCCCGCTAAAATGCGAAAGGGGCGCGGCACCACGATCAGCGCTTCGCCCCTCCTCAACATGCAGTACAAGCTATCTGCGCTTATTGCGGCGTGATAGCGAAGTCCTGCGAACGGTAGTCATTCAAAGACAGATAACCGTCCCACGCATACAGCGAGCTGGCTTGTAGGATGTCCTCAAATACTGGCGGCTCAAGATAGACCACGCCGATGACAACGCTCTCGTCAGTCGGCACTTCGTCTTCGCTCTCCGCAAACGCGAAAGCGACGAACGAGTAGTCCGGGAAGTACAGGTTAAAGATGATCTGGCGGCTGGTGAACGGCGCACCGTCCACGTAAACCGGCTCACCATAACGTTCCAGCACGTCGCCAATCTGCATCAAAGGCGCGGTGTTGATCTGCATGATCGTCACGACTTCGCCCTCTTCGCTGACGATCTGACAGCAAGGCGTCTCACCGAATGTTGCGAAGCGAGCTTGACCGGATTCCTGCACCACGATCTCGCCAACATCGGGCATAGCTTCAAGCAGTTCCAACGCTTCATCGAATGTCGTTTCGCCCGGCGTGATGTCGCGCCAGCACGGTGCTTCGCAGGCATCCGCATCAACCAGACTGGTATCCGCCAGATAATCGTCACGCACCACGCGATTCGGCAAATCAACCAGATCGGCAGGCGAATCATCGGTGACGAACGCGCTCAATACGTCAAGCGCCACGCCGCCACGCATGTAAGCTTCGCCATCAATCATCAGCACACCGGCCTCGCTATCACCCACGCGCACGCGGATAGCAGGCGTGCCGGTCACGCCTAGCTCACTGGCATAAAAGCCGTCTTCCATGTACTGGAATAGACCGATTTCTTGTGTACAGGCGACCAGCGCTTCGCCGTCAATCTCGTCCATATTTTCGGCTACGGTGGCGGCTAAGTCCGGCGTGATCGCCCGATCAGTGGCTAGCCGATATATTTCGCTGTGTACCGTCCAAAACTGCCCCTGATCGTAAGCGCATTCCGCCACCATCGAAGCCAGTGAGGATAGTTCGGGGTCGATGATGTTGAAGAAGCGATACTCATAACGTGCCTGTCCGGTCAGCACATAGTCCGCGATGAACTGTGTCGATGTCGCGTGATATTCCTGACAAAACGGACACAGATAATCCGCAAACTCGATCACCGTCACCGGCGCGGAGGGATCACCGATGATGAACGCGCCATCATCGCCGCGCAGGGTGGGTACATCGGTATACGGGGCTTGGAAATCCTGATCGCCGTCTTCGTCAGCCATGACCGCGAAAACCGCACTAAACGATAAAACCAACACTAAAAGGACACGAAACCGCATGAAATACTCCATTCTTTCGTTTGAACACCGCCTTGAATCCTACCACACATGACGCGCATGAATAGCGCTATCCTATGACCATGTTTTGGCGCTAATCCGGCGTTGGTTGGCAATAACGATCAAACCAGTCGATCATCTTATTCAGACGGCTGGCGCGGTGGGCTGGTTCGCCACTGCGCGATAGCTCGTGTCCATCACGCGGGTAGCGCCACATCTCCACCGGCGTATCTGTCGCCCGTCGCACCCACGCGAACAATTGCTCGGCCTGCTCAATCGGTACGCGGAAGTCATTCTCTGCATGGACGATGAGTAGTGGCGTTTTGATCTGGTGTGCGTAGGCTAGCGGCGAATGTTCCCACAACAGCGCATGATCTTCCCACGGTTCGACGCCGTAATCGCTGGAAATCAATATCGGTACATCACTGGTGCCATAGAAACTGACCAGATTATAAACGCCGCGCTGGCTAACCGCCGCTTTGAAGCGTTCAGTATGCCCGATGATCCACGCCGTCATGTAGCCGCCATAAGAGCCGCCGGTGATCGCCATGCGTTCCGCATCTACAGCGCCCTGCTCCACTAGCACATCAACACCAGCCATGATGTCGTCCATCGCCACTTCGCCCCATGCCGCGTGCAGGTCGCGCTGGAATGCTTCGCCGTAACCTGCCGCGCCGCGTGGATTGCAATAAAAGACGACGTAACCCCGTGCCGCGTGCGATTGCCACTCGTGGAACATGGACTCCGTGCTTGGCCCCCACATGAAGCGCGGCCCGCCGTGAATGTTCAACGCTAACGGATATTGCTCGCCCGTCTGGTATCCCACCGGCAGGATATACCAGCCCTGTATCGTCTGGCCGGACGGCGACTCGAAGGTGATCTCCTGCGGTTCTTGTACGATGACTTCGGCCAGCCAATCTGCATTAAAAGCGGTTAACGCGGTAGGCGCGGCAGAACCTTCACGCAGGGCGCATAGTTCCGACGGATTATGCGGCGTACTGATGACGCCGACGACCTGACCATCGGCGCTGATGTCGATGGCGGTGATCTGGTAGCGTCCGCGCCCGACGATCTGCACATCACCGCCCGCGTGATTCACTTTGAATACCGGCGTATCGCCACGATCATCTGCCGTGAAGAACAGCGTTTCGCTGTCTGCTGACCAGCGATAGCTGTCTACTGAGCGATCAAGCGTCAGGTTGAGGTCGGTCACGTCGCCGCCGTCCACCGCCATCACGCTCAACCGTGTGATCGCTTCCATGTCGCCGCGTTGACTGGCTGGCAAGCGGGCAAACGCCAGCCAGCGCCCATCCGGTGATGGCAACGGCATAAAGTTAGTGTGCGTTGCATCCGGCGTCAGGCAAGTTTCATCACCTGTCGCCACGTCCAGACGATACAGCGCCATATTGGTGAACGGTTCATCGGCGTTCGGGTCGGCTTGCCGTCCGGTGAATAACGATGTGCCATCGGCTGACCAGCGCGGCGGCTGATAATTAGCATCGACATCGGTCAGGCGACGCGGACGGGCTTCATCGCCGGATAACGTCTCATCAACTGGCACGACGTACACCTGCGCGTAACGCTCGGTGATGAACGCGGTGCCCTCACGATATGGCACGCGCCACATGCGATATGGATCAAGGCGTTCTTTCTCATCCTGTTCGGTGCGTTCCTTGCGATGTTTAGCCGCCAGTTTATCGGCGGGCGGATCATCGGCGTTTTCGTCTTCTCGCTGGCGTTCATCGGCAGTCAATGCGGATAAAAACGCGATCTGCGCCCCGTCTGGCGACCATGCCGGACTGTTCGCGCCTTGCGGCAGGCTGGTCAATTGTCGTGCTTCGCCCCCAAGAGCGACCATACTCAGCAGATAAATCTGAGGCTTGTCGCCACGCGCAGACACAAAAGCCAGCGTCTCGCCATCCGGCGACCAGCGCGGTTGCATGTCGTTGCCGCCGCGTGTGATCTGGCGTGGCGCTGGTGTGTCCGCCGCCGTCTCGCTCAGCCAGATGGTGCGCTTGTAAGTGTTCTCCATGCGATCCACCGTCACGCGCACAAAAGCCACATAACGCCCATCCGGGCTGATCTGCGGGTCTTCTACGTTGATGATCTGGTATAGATCATCAACGGTTATCGCTCGTTTTTCGTCGGTCATCTCCAAAACCTTTCTATTCCGATAAATCAAAGAACGGCGGGCGGTTGTCTACCTCTCCGCCCGCCGCCACATCGCCCGATTTTATCCGGCGATGTCGTCCCACATCTCTTCTTCAAGTTCTGCGATGCACGACTCCAGAATGTCCAGACCTTCGCGCATCAGCGACTCAGTGATGACCAACGGCGGCGCGATGCGCATGGTGCTAGCGCCCGCACCCAACGAGATCAACCCCTTGAGGAAGGCACGGTTAGCCACTTCGTCGCGGAATTGCGGGATCGGCTGGCCGTGCGGATCGGTGAACTCCACACCGATCATCAACCCTTTGCCTTCAACGCGGGCGACTGAGGGGTGATCCTGTTTGAATTCGTTCAGCCGATTCATCGTGTATTCGCCCAGCCGCGTCGCGCTCTCTAGCAATCCCTCATTCTCCAGCACGTCAATCGTCGCCACCGCTACCGCGCAAGCCAACGGATTGCCGCCGAATGTGCTGGCGTGTGCGCCGGGTACCCATGCCTCCATGATCTCGCGGCGGGTGATCGTCGCGCCGATGGGCATACCGGAACCAAGACCCTTAGCCGAAACGATGATGTCCGGTTTTACATCCCAGTTTTCCATCGCAAACCATTTTCCGGTGCGCCCCATTCCGGCCTGAATTTCATCCGAGATCAGCAGAATGCCGTGCTGGTCGCACAGTTGGCGCAGGCGCGGTAAAAAGTCATCTTGCGGCAACAGATAGCCGCCTTCGCCCTGTATCGGCTCGACGATGATCGCCGCGATTTCGTCGGCGGGTACTTTGCGCTTGATGATGAATTCTTCGATGAATCCCACCGCATCGCACCAGCATTGTGAGCAAGCCGCCCCACCACCACGACAGGCGCTCTTGGCCGGATACGGCACATGATCGACGCCGCCCGGGATGTGCGGGTAGCCTTTGCGTTGAATGTACTTGCTGGCTGTCACCGATAACGCGCCCATCGTCCGGCCATGAAAAGCACCGTAAAACGCGATGACGTGATGACGATTACCGGGCTGATAACGCGCCAGTTTCAGCGCCGCCTCCACTGCTTCCGCGCCGGAATTGCCGAAGTAGGTCATCACATCGGCGGGCTGTGCGCCGTTGATCGGGCTGATCTGTTGCAGGCGCTCCCCCAATGCGAGCTGGGAGGGGCAAAAGAAATCCGTCGCGCCGATGTGGATATATTTTTGCGCCTGCGCGTTGATCGCTTCGACGATCTTCGGGTGGCAATGGCCGGTAGAAAGCACCGCGATCCCCGCCGCGAAGTCGATATAGCGATTCCCCTCTACGTCCCAAACCTCCGAACCTTGTCCACGATCCATCACGAAGCCATAAGAGCGCGTGTAAGAGGGCGACAGTGCCCGCATATCGCGCTCGGCGATGTGTTGTGATTTGTCGCTCCCATCACGGAAGGTAAATCCCTTAAATACATTCGCCATAATCAAATATTCCTTTCCAAAGTCAATGTATCGTCCGAGTATAGTGAACGGTCTGCAAACCCGTCAAGCGGACAGAAATGAAATGGTGCGATGAAAACCATCGATCATCTGTTAAAATGGATGTCGGCTAATTACACTGTTTCAAGGTTTATTGCGACGAAAGACGAGATCATGACAGCAGATTTGGCAGACTTCAAACAGGCGCTCTCGCGCTGGGCGAGCGGCGTCACCGTTGTGACCACCCTCAGCGCCGAAGGCCAACCGAAGGGCATGACAGCCTCATCATTCACCAGTGTCAGCATTAACCCGTTATTGATCCTGATTTGTGTCAAACAGGGACTATACACGCACCAACTCATCACGCAAAGCGGATTCTTCGCGGTCAATATCCTCGCCCACTCGCAGATCGAATGGGGGAAGTTATTCGCGGGAATGATGCCGGAAATCGAAGATCGCTTCGTGCATACCGGCTATACACAAGCGGTCACCGGTGCGCCCATCCTGCCGGATGTCATCGGCTGGGTGGATTGCCGCGTGCATCAAGCGTTTGAATCTGGCGATCATACTATCTTTGTCGGGGATGTCGTGGCGGCACATGGCACGACAGAAGGCCAACCATTGATCTACACCAGCCGCGCATGGGGCACATTTCAAGCGCCGGAGTCATAGCGAAGGGGAGACGACAACGTGAAGTTCATAGGCACGATTCAGCAGGTACAGATTCAGCGAACGCCACTAAAGATCGGTGAAAAGCCGAATAAAGTGTACGACGTGACGCCGATCATGGTGGTGGACGCGCTACGGCTGACGCCAAGTGGCGGAGTCGGCCTGACGGCGGATGGCGGCGAGTTTCTCGACACACATCATATTCAGCACCCGCAATCGCGTAATCGGCGCAACGCCAACGGCATTTCTATCGGCTTCATGTCCAATTATCGGCAGATGCGCCAGCGCTTCGGCGATCATCTCTTTGACGGGAGCGCGGGCGAAAATATCATCGTCGATGCTGTGCCGGATTTTTCACCGGATGATCTGACTTCCGGCCTACTGATCGAGACGCCTGCCGGTTCGGTTCAACTGTGCAACATCAAGCCTGCCGCCCCCTGCGATGCCTTCAGTCGTTACTGTGCCAACCGTCAGGTCGGCGGTGAAGAACTAAAGGCCATCCTGCAATTTCTAAGCGACGGGATGCGCGGATATTACGCCACCCTCGCGCCGACAGAAGCCGGCATGTTGACGGTCAGCACGGGCGATAAAATCTATGCCCTGTCCGCCACGAATGATGACCTTACGGGCGCGTGATATTGACGGGCGTCGGTTTGGCTGGTAGATTTCTGATGATCTTCTGCTCTGATTAACACGGAGGATACCCCATGAGCGCCGACGGGACGAACGCCCTAGTGCGTCAGACCGCGCAATTTCTACATCTATACCGGCCACCGGCCATTGAAGGCGATTTTAAGCGAAAGCACATCATCAGTGTCGAGCAATTCCGGCGCGATGATCTCGATGAGTTATTCCACACGACACAGACATTACGCGAGCGTGTGGCCGCCGGTGATCGTGAGTTGAGTCGATTGGGAGAGGGTCGTTTGATGGCCTCTCTTTTTTTTGAATCCAGCACACGCACTGATATGTCATTTCAGGCGGCGATGCAACGTCTGGGGGGCGCGGTTGTCAGCGCCAGCAACGGCGTCAAGTTCTCCTCAGTATACAAAGGCGAAAACCTCGCGGATACCGTCCGCGCCGCCGGTTGTTACGCTGATCTGGTTGTCATCCGACATCCAGAAATCGGCTCGTCGTATGAAGCCGCCTACTACCTTGACCGCCTCAACGAACGCATCGTCACGCCGACCACCGTCATCAGTGGCGGTGACGGCGCGGGCGAGCATCCGACGCAAGCACTTCTCGATTTGTTCACCATCATTGACCTCAAGCAAGGTCTTCAAGGCTTGACGATCACGCTTGTCGGCGATCTCACATACGGGCGCACCGTGCATTCATTAGCCAAGCTGATCGCACGATATGGTGCAGAAGATGTCAAACTGTGTTTCGTATCGCCGCCCTCCCTGCGGATGCCGGACAGTGTGATTGACTTCTTGAATCAGCACGAAATCGCGTTCCATGAGACAGATGATTTGTTTGAAGTTCTGCCGGAGACGAACGTCGTCTACTGGACGCGAATCCAGCAGGAACGCTTCATCCGGCAGGCGGATTATGACGCGGTACACGATAATTTCATCCTGACGCCCGGCGTGCTGAATCAAGCGCCACGTGATGTCATTCTGATGCATCCGTTGCCCAGAAAGCATGAAATGGGCACGCCGAACGATCACGACATTCTCGATCAGAACCCCCGCGCTGTCTATTTCCAGCAGATGGAAAACGGGATGTTTGTCCGCATGGCGCTTCTGGCGAAGGTACTCGGGCTTGAGGGCGTGTGATGGCGGCTAGGCTGAAAATTACGGGCATGGTAGACCCGCACGTGCATTTGCGCGGCATGGACTGGGCGCACAAGGGCGATTTCTACACCGAGACATGCGCCGCCGTCGCCGGTGGATACTGGGCGGTCTTTGATATGCCCAACACGCCCCCGCATACGCTCAATCGCGCCGCGCTGGATACCAAGCTAGAAGCCATCAACCAGCAGGCGGTATGCGACTGGGGGCTTTATTTCTGCGCTGGAGCAAACCGCAACTGGGACGAATATCCGGTGATCTTCGATGCGGTCTGCGGCTTGAAGATGTTCAATAACGACACTACCGGCCATCTATTGGTAGAAGACGATGCAATCCGTCGGACGCATTATGCCCACTGGCCGCCGGATAAAATCTTCGCCAACCACGCCGAAGATGAGACATGCGCCGCTATCGTCGAGATCGTCCGCCAGCATCGCAAGCCGACCCACATCTTGCACGTTTCCACCGCCCGCGAAGTGGACATCATCCGCCGCGCAAAAGCGGACGGCTTGCCGGTGACATGCGGTGTGTGCCCGCATCATTTATGGCTGACCGAGCGTGATGTGGCCGCGCTTGGCGTGTTGGCATGGATGAAGCCGGTACTCAAGACACAGGCCGATCAAGACGCGCTTTGGGCGGCGCTGGCCGATGGCACAGTTGACATCGTGGAGAGCGACCACGCCCCGCATACATTGGCCGAAAAACAAAGCGATAACCCGCCCTACGGCGTGCCCGGTCTGGAGACCACCCTGCCGCTACTCTTGACGGCGGTGCATGATGGGCGGTTGAGTCTGGAACGTGCCGTCGCGCTGGTATCCGATAATCCGCGTCGCATTTATAAGCTCAAGACTCCGTCGGACACGTACACACTGGTTGCCCTCGACGCGGCCTACAACATCAAAGGCGCAGACCTGCAAACGCATGTCAAATGGTCGCCGTTTGAGGGCATGACGGTGCGCGGGCGTGTCATCGAGACATGGATTCGCGGGCGCAAAGTATATGAGGACGGGCGCGTGCTGGTCGAAGCGGGCTACGGAGAAAACCTCTATGCGTAGGCAGGCGCTCGCGGCGTCTATCACGGCGGCGAATGCGGCGCTGTATCAACTCACGCGCCCGATGATCTACGCCGGTTCCGCGCAAGCCGCGCACGAGAACGTCCTGCGCGTGCTGAAACGCGTGGACGGCAATGCATGGCTACAACGTAGCTTTCGCGCATTACAGGCTGTTTCATTCCCGCCAGAAGCGACCAGCCGCGTCTCCGTCGGCGGCGTTGATCTGCCGCATCCGTTGATACTGGCGGCGGGATTCGTCAAAGGGCGCGGGTTCAACAGCGAAGCGGAAGCGCTGGCGGCCGTCCGCGCTGGGGAGAACATCATCCCCGGCTGGCGCACGATGCCCGCGCTGGTCGGCGCGGTGGAGTTCGGATCATTCACCCGTCATCCGCGCATCGGCAACGCCGGAACGGTCATCTGGCGACATACCGAGCGCCGTACTACACAGAACCGCGTCGGCTTGAAGAACCCGGGCGCTGTTGCGGCGGCCAGCTTCTTGTACCAGCATTTGCCTGATTTGCCGTCACTATTCGGCGTCAACATCGCGCCGACACCCGCCGTCGATGATCCGGCGCAGATCAAAACCGACGTGATCGACAGCATCCGCGCTTTCATCGCTCGCGGCGTCCGTCCGGCATGGTTCACGCTGAATCTCAGTTGTCCCAATACGGAAGATGATCCCGGCGGCCATCAGACCACCGACCATGCCCGCGATCTATGCGGTACGGTGGTCGATTTCCTGCGCGAATATGTCGCCGGCAGTATTCCGCTATGGGTGAAGGTCAGTCCGTGTTTGAGTGCGGCGCAATATCACGGCTTAATGGCGGCATTTGCCGAAACCGGCGTGCAGGCAGTCATCGCCACCAACACGCTCGGCGCACCGTCGCCGGACGACCCAACGATTAACGCCGGAATCGGCGGCGCTGATCTGCACGCGCACGCTCTGCAGGCTGTACGCTATCTGCACGAAACGCGGACGGCGCATCGCCATCCGGTAGACATCATCGCGTGCGGCGGCGTGCAAGACCCGATCAGCTATCACGCATTCAAGTCAGCAGGCGCGGACGCCGCGCAATACTGGTCAGCGCTGGTTTTCAAAGGACCATTAGCCGCCGCCCGCATCTTGCAGGAGGACATCACACCATGACATACCAGCAGGCCATCGCTGATGCCTTACTCGATATTGGCGCGGTCAAGTTCACGCCAGCGTCGCCGATCATGTTCAAGTCGGGCATCTTGTCGCCGGTTTATGTGGATAATCGCAATATTCCCTATCATCCCGCCGCATGGCACAAGATCATCGCCGGATTCGAGTCCGCTATTCAGGCGCACGCCATCACATTCGACATCATCGCGGGGATTGCCGTCGGTGGCGTCCCGCACAGCGCCGCGCTCGCCTATCGCATGGCGCGTCCGTCCGTCTTCGTCCGCAAGGAAGCGAAAGCACATGGCACCGGTCAGCAGGTCGAAGGCGGCAACGTCGCCGGTAAAAACGTCCTGCTGGTTGAGGATTTGGTCACGACAGGCGGCAGTAGTTTGCGCGGCGTAGAAGCGCTGAGGGCGGCGGGCGCGCGTGTCGATCATGCGCTGGCGATCATCAGCTACGACATGCCAGAAGCTAAAGCCGCGTTTTCTTCTGCAGGTGTTCAACTGCACACACTGACCACATTCCCGATTTTGTTGCAGGTCGGTAGCGAGCGCGGGATATTCAGCCCGGCGGATCAAGCGATCATCCGCGCATGGCTGGATGATCCGCACGCATGGCGTGAGGATGGGCAATAGATGAGCGTTCAAAAATATCTGCGCCGCGTGGCGGACGTTGACTCGTTGTTGTGCGTCGGGCTTGATGCCGACATCGACAGAATACCGGAGCGCTTCAAGCGTAGTGACACGCCGCAGTATGATTTCAATCGTTGGATTATCGACCAGACGCACATGCACGTCAGCGCGTATAAGCCGAACACCGCTTTCTATGAGGCACGCGGCGCGGCGGGCTGGCACGAACTGGCGTTGACGGCGCGTTACCTGCACGAAACGCACCCGGCCATCTTCACGATATGCGACGCGAAGCGCGGCGACATCGGCAACACCAATCGCGGCTATGCGCGGGCGATATTCGATGATCTCGGCTTCGATGCGGTCACATTGCATCCGTATACCGGCGGCGCGGCGTTAGCGCCTTTTCTGGAACGCGCCGACAAGACGTGCATCATCCTGTGTCGCACATCGAACCCGGCGAGTGATGAGTTTCAGAATTTACAGGCGGGCGATAAACCGCTATGGCAGATCGTCGCGGAGAATGTGCGCGACACGTGGAACGCTCACGGCAATTGTATGCTGGTAGCTGGCGCGACTTATCCCGAAGACCTGCGGACAATCCGGCGGATCGTCGGTGATATGGTCTTGTTGGTGCCCGGCATCGGCGCACAGGGCGGTGACATCGCCGCGATGCTGGATGCGGGCTTGTCGCCGGATGGTGGCGGGTTGATCGTCAACGCCGGACGCAGTGTGATCTTCGCGGACGATCCAGCGCAGGCCGCCCGCGATACCCGCGACACCATCAATCGTTATCGCGCAAAGCCTGATTAACTGCCGCTACGATCAAGCGGTGTTCGGCGTGCTGGATGCGTCCAGTCAATGTCTCCAGTGTATCGTCGGGCAAAATGGGCACGGTGGCGTAGTCGATCACCGGCCCGGCATCAACCTCCGGCACGACGTAATGTACCATACAACCGGTCTGCGTGATTTCGCCGCGTTGATACGCTTGATAAGCGCGTTCGATAGCGTTCGCTCCGGCGAATTGACCGGGCAAGGCCGGATGCAGGTTAATCACGTGCCCGTTGAGCGCTTCGATAAACCCTGCGGATAAAATGTGCATCCATCCGGCTAACACCGTTAAATCCGGCGCATATCCGCGGATCAGCGCCGCTAGATCGCGGTCATACGCTTCGCGGCTTTTACCGGCATCTTTGTATGGTTTCAACGGGAAATAATGCGTCTGGATTCCGGCTTGTCGCGCTACTTCCAGACCCGCAGAAGCGGCACGATTGGCGACCACCAGCACAATCTCGCCCGCCAGATGCGGCGCGTTCATCAGCGCCTGCATATTTGATCCTCTGCCGGAAATCAGCACCGCTAGCCGCTTCTTAGCCATCGAAGCGCACCCCCGCTTGACCGGCGACGATTTCCCCGACATGCGCCGCTTCCGGTAAGAGCGCCGTCACCTGTTCTGCTTCACCCGCCGGAATGATGAGCAACATCCCTAATCCCATGTTAAAAGCGTGGAACATCTCCGCTTCGGCGATGTCGCCCAGTGACGCGATCAGCTTGAAAATCGGCGGGACTTTCCACGTGCCGCGCTGGATAACCGCACTGAGTCCTTGCGGCAGGATGCGCGGCAGATTATCCACAACTCCGCCGCCGGTGATATGCGCCAACCCGCGCAGATCAACTTCCGCACCCCACAGCGCCCGCACCTCATCCAGATAAGGACGATGCACACGGAGCAATGCCTCGCCGATGCTCTCGCCGAGTGCGCTATGCGGCTGTGTCCAGTTGGTGTGCGCTAGCACTTGCCGCGCCAGTGAATAGCCGTTGGTGTGTAATCCACTGGAAGGCAAAGCGATGATCGCATCCCCCGCTTGAATTCGTGTTCCGTCGATGATGCGTGAATGATCGACCACGCCGACCACCGTCCCTACAAGGTCAATCTCGCCGGGCTGATAGACGCCGGGCATCTCCGCCGTTTCACCGCCTAGTAAAGCCGCCCCAACGTCGCGGCAAGCCCGTGCACAACCGCCGACAACCGCCGCAATTTGCTCCGGATCAAGTTTTGACGATGCGACGTAATCGAGGAAGAATAACGGTTCCGCGCCTTGTACCAGAATATCGTTGACGCAGTGATTCACGAGGTCGGCGCCGATGCTATCCCATACCCCCATCTTTGCGGCGACCATCGTCTTCGTGCCGACGCCATCAGTCGAGGCGACCAGCACCGGACGCGCCATATCGCGCAGGTTGTCCAGCGCGAACAGGCCGCCGAATGTGCCGGTATCCGATAGCACCGCAGGCGTATACGTTGAGCGCACCGCATCACGCATTAATCGCGTAGCGCGATGTCCGGCGGCGATGTCTACGCCGGATTTGCTGTAAGCGTCTTGTCCTGACATGGATATACCCTCCCTACCCTTCAGTGCGTCCAATATCGCGGCGATAGTGCATCCCGTCGAAGTCGATACGCGCTATATCGGCGTAGGCGGTTGCCAGCGCGGAGTCGAGCGTATCGCCCACCGCGCTCACCGCCAGCACACGCCCGCCCGCCGTGACATGACCGCCGGGTTCAAGACGACGCACACCGGCATGAAAAACCACGCTATCGCTCACCGCGTCTAAGCCGTTGATCGGTATGCCGGTCTGATAGTCGCCCGGGTAACCACCGGAGGCGGCGACCACCGTCGCGCAAAAGCCGGATTTCCAGCGCACATCTGCCGGATTCAAGCTCCCTGCCGCGCAATCCAGCATAATCGTCAACAGGTCGCTATCCAGCAATGGCAAGATGGCCTGTGTCTCTGGATCGCCAAAACGACAGTTAAATTCCAGCGTGCGGACGCTCTGCTGTGTCAACATCAAACCGGCATACAATACGCCGACGTAAGGCGTGCCCCGCGCCGCCATCCCCGCGACTGCCGGTTTGATGATCGCGTCGCGGAAGTATGCCAGATCGTCAGCGCTGACATCGGCCACCGGGCCGAATGCCCCCATGCCGCCGGTATTCAATCCCTGATCGCCATCGAATATGCGCTTGTGATCGCGCATAGCGGGCATCAAAGCGACGTTATGACCATCGCAAAAAGCTAGGATCGATACTTCGCGTCCGATCAATCGCTCCTCGATGATGACGGTATCACCCGCCGCGCCGAATGCCGCATCGTGCATGATCGTCTTGAGTGCGGCACGCGCTGACGCCACATCATCACACACAATGACGCCCTTGCCCGCCGCCAGACCGTCCGCCTTGACAACTACCGCATGATCGACACTTTCAGCATAAGCCAGCGCCGCGTCATAATCGTTGAATGTGCGGCTATCAGCAGTCGGGATGTTATGCTCGCGCATGAACGCTTTCGAGAACGCCTTCGACGCTTCAAGCTGTGCCGCCGCCTGCGATGGCCCGAACACCGCGACTCCTCCGGCGCGTAATTCGTCCGCCCATCCCGCCACCAATGGCGCTTCCGGGCCTATCACGACAAGATGTATGTTTTTATCCGCCGCGAATTGCAAAGTTTCGGCGACGGTATCCAGATTGACATTCTGTGCGATTTCCGCCGTGCCCGCGTTGCCCGGCGCGACGTACAGCGCACCGAGACGCGGCGACTTCTGCAACGCCCACGTGATAGCATGTTCACGCCCACCACCACCAATGACCAAGACGTTGGTATCGCCCATCATTGCCCCCATGCGCCGATCACCGGCGCGTCGGCTTCGTCCTCAAATAACCATTGCGGAATCGCCACCGGATATTTGCCGGAAAAACAGGCGTTACAATGGCCGTGTTCTTTGCCGCGTAAACCAGCCATCACCGCTTTTTGCAGGCCATCTATGCTCAGATATTGCAGGGTATCCGCGCCGATTCTCTGTCGAATTTCTTCCACGCTCAGGTTATAAGCGATCAATTGCTTGTGCGTCGCCATATCCACCCCCATAAAGCACGGATGCTTGATCGGTGGCGAAGAAATTCGCATGTGGACTTCCGTCGCGCCCGCAGAGCGCAACAGCGACACAATCGGCCCGGATGTATTGCCGCGCACGATAGAATCGTCAACCACGATGACGCGCTTGCCGCGCAGATTATCCGACAACGTGTTCAATTTCAGCTTGACGCTGTCCTTACGTAACTGGTCATCGGGCTGAATGAACGTGCGCCCGATATAGCGATTTTTCGTGAAGCCTTCTGTGAATGGCACGCCGGTCTGCTGTGAATAGCCAATAGCGCCCGGGATGGCGCTATCTGGCACGCCGATGACAATATCGGCGTCAACGTGCGATTCGATGGCGAGTTGTCGGCCTAGTTGCTGGCGTACCGCATGGACGGATTGCCCCTCTAAATGCGTGTCCGGTCTGGCGAAATAGACGTACTCGAATATACACATCGCCCGACGTTCGGATTGCTTGCCGATGATGCTATGTACGCCGTCGTCATCAATCTTGACGATCTCGCCCGGCTCGACATCGCGCACGAATTCCGCGCCAATCGTGGTCAACGCGCAGGATTCCGAAGCCAGCACCCAGCCCTGATCGCCCAGTTTACCCAGACAAAGCGGACGCATCCCCAACGGATCACGCACGCCGTACAAGCCGTTACGGGTGAGCAACGTCAGCGAATACGCGCCTTCCGCTACCTGCATCACCGCTTTAATGCGATGTTGCCACACGTCCAGATAATCGCCATCCACATCCATCAGATCACCGTCAAGCCATGTCTCCGGCGGGGCGGCCAACATCTGCGTGATGACTTCGCTATCGGTGGTAGATGATAGCCCGACGCCGCGCTTGAGTAACATCGTTCGCAGGGCGAATGTATTGGTCAGGTTGCCATTATGAGAAACACCCAACGGGCCATCAATCGACTCGATCAAGTATGGCGATGTGTTGCGAAAGTTCGATCCGCCTGTCGTCGAATAGCGATTGTGACCGATGGCGATATGGCCGCGCAACGGGCGCAAACTCTCCTCATCGAATATCTGCGGCACAAGTCCCATGCCTTTGTGTACCCATGCCACTTCGCCGTCACAGGTGACGATTCCCGCGCCTTCCTGCCCACGATGCTGAAGCGCGAATAGGCCGAAGAAAGTCAGACGGGCGACATCGCGCCCCCGTGCATAAACGCCGTACACGCCACACTCTTCACGCGGCTTGTCTTCATAAGGTTTCATCTCATCCGAGATTTGCATATATATCTGGCCTATCTACTCATTCGTCCATCGTTCGATGTGCTTGCGGATGCGTTCCGCAAAAGGTGTTGTACCCGGCTCAAATGCGCGTCCGGTCAGGCGCTCATACACATTGATATAGCGTTCCGCCACATCAGCAATGAAGTCATCCGGCATCGGCGGCGGCGTGCCTTCGCCACGATAGCCTTGCGCCGCGAACCAGAGCCGCAGGTACTCTTTGTCATAGTGGTCTGGCGCGTCGCCGGAAGTCAGCGATTCTTTCAGCCAGTAGCGGCTGGAATCCGGCGTATGTACTTCGTCGATCAACGCTAGCTCGCCGTCGATTAGGCCGAATTCGTACTTGGTATCCACCAGCACCAGACCGGCAGAATCCGCGATTTGCTGGCCGCGCTCGAATAGCGCTAAGGCGACGCGCTCTATCTGTGCCCACAGCGCGGCGGAGGCGATGCCACGTTCGATGATCTCAATCGGCATGATGCGCTCATCATGGCCGCCATCCGCCGCTTTAGTCGTCGGCGTGATGGCCGGACGCGGCAGGCGGTCATTCTTCTGCAAGCCATCCGGCAACGGCACGCCATACGGCGCACGATCTCCCGCCGCGTACATCGTCCACATTGATGTATTCGTGACACCGGTGATATAACCGCGCACGATCATCTCGATGGGTAGCGGTTGCGCGGTACGCACCACGCTGACGTTGACATCCGGTGATGTGATGATGTGATGCTGAATGATGTCGGCCAACTGCTCGAACCACCACAGGCTCAGTTGATTCAAGACTTGCCCGCGATATGGGATGTATCCTAGCACGCGGTCAAATGCCGAGACGCGATCTGTCGCCACCAGCAGACGCCGATCATCGTTCAGCGTGAATATATCGCGCACTTTTCCCGATGTTTTATCGCCTAAACCGGCGACATCAACCGATTTCAGAGCGTGCGGGATCATAGCGATCAGGTCATCACGTCGCATCCGTTCCGCTCCCTTCTGATTTTGCCGCATCGAGCGCGGCGCGGATGGTCGCCGCCATCTGACGCGCTCGCGCAGGCGCGTCGCCGATGTGGTCATCGGCGTGGAGCAAGTCAGCGACATCTTCCGCCGGAATCCAGCGCGTCACGTCCGTGTTGTCAGCCAACAGGTCGGCCAATGGATTCGGTTCACCGCGCCGGATAGCGTCCCATGCGCGGAGCGATTGCTCGCGGATGACCTCATGCATCACCTGACGATCCGCGCCGCGCCGCACCGCTTCCATCAGCAGGCGCTCGGTCGCCGCGAATACGCCATAGATCGACAGGTTACGTTGGATGCCCGCTTCATCAATCCGCAGACCGGTGATGAGGCGGTTCATACGCTTGAGTAACTCGTCAGTTGCCAGAAACGCGCCCGGCAACACAAAACGCCGGTTGCCGCTATCGTCGAGCGTGCGCTCTAGCAGGCTGTGCGCGGCGTTATCCCACAACACGGCAGGCAACGCCGCCACATAACGCGCCAGACTGTTGATATTTTCCGCGTTGATCGGGTTGCGCTTAAAAGGCATAGCCGATGAACCGACTTGGTGCCGCCCGAACGGCTCCGCCCATTCACCTAGCGGCGGCGATTGCAACAGCCGCAGATCGAACGCGAAGCGATAAGTCGTCATCGCCAGCCCCGCCAACGCGCTGACGATCTCCCAATCCTGACGGCGCGGGTAAGTCTGATGTGCTACCCCATATGCCTGCAAGCCGATTTCGTCCATCACCAGCGCTTCTAACTGTGTCGGCGTCATGCCGGTATCGCGCAATAATTCCGCGTAAGAGGCCGAAGTGCCCACCGCACCCTTTAAGCCTTTGCCTTTCAGGTTAGCGCGGACACGACGGAGCGCGTCGTAGTCGGCCAGTAAATCCTGTGCGTAATTCGCCAGACGATAACCGACGGTGGTCGGCTCGGCGGGTTGTAGATGTGTGAAGGCCATACACACATGA
Source organism: Anaerolineaceae bacterium (assembly GCA_007693385.1). Classification (GTDB taxonomy): domain Bacteria; phylum Chloroflexota; class Anaerolineae; order Aggregatilineales; family Phototrophicaceae; genus J038. The sequence continues at coordinate 128,703 of REDR01000123.1, read as the reverse complement.
TTCGCCTGCTGATTGATGCGTTCGGCGGTGTGCGCCAGCAGATCGCGTAGCGCGTTTAATATCAGGTCGAGCGCATCGCGCAGGCGCAGGGCGTCGGCGTTGTCCTCAATGTCCATACTGGTCGCGCCCAGATGGATGATGCCGCCCGCCGTCGGGCATTGCTCGGCGAATGTCCGCACTTCCGCCATCAGATCGTGATGAATTTCCGCTTCGATGGCATGAGCGCGTTCAATGTCGATGGCGTCCTGCATCGTGCGCAGTTCGGCCACTTGCTCCGCACTGACCAAACCCGCTTGCCTCTGCGCGTCTGCCAGCGCCACCCACAGCCGCCGCCATAACCGGCGCTTGTGTCCATCCGACCAGACACGCCGCATCGCATCGCTACCATAGCGCCACGTGAACGGACTCAGATAAGTTTCATGGTCAAAAATTTCAGTCATCATCCCCCCGCTACGCAAACCGTAAGCCATTGGCGAACAGTCGCAAGCCGTCCAGACCGCGCTCGCCACGATGGTAGCGCGGATGTTGCCAGTCAAAGATGTGATTTTCAGGATGTGGCATCAAGCCGAACACGTTACCCGCCGTATTCGTCAGCGCGGCGATGTCCAGCATAGAGCCGTTCGGATTAGCCGGATAACCCGCCGGTTCACCGTTCGCATCAACATAGCGCAGGGCGATTAACCCTTCGTCCCATAGCCGATCTAACGCGCTAGCGGAACGCGCCATCACCCGCCCTTCCCCATGTGCGACGGGGACATAGAGCGGTTCGGATAACCCCTCCGTGAATAGCGACGGTGACGCCGGATTATGCTGAAGATAAACCCAGCGACATTCAAAGCGTCCGGATAGATTGTCGGTTAATGTGATCTCGCGTTCCTCGAAGCCCGGAAGCAGGCCAGCCTTGACCAGCGTCTGGAAGCCGTTGCAGATGCCCAACACCGGACGCGCGTCCGCGATGAAACGCGCCACCGAGTCGCCGAGACGTTGCCGTAAGTCCAGCGCCCACAGCACGCCCGCGCCGAGATCATCCCCATATGAGAATCCGCCGGGCACAACCAGCATGTGATAATCCATGATGCGCCGTTCATCGCGCAATAACTGGTTGATATGCACGATTTCCGGATCGCCGCCCGCCATACGACAGGCAAGCGCCGCGTCATGATCGCGGTTGGTGCCGTTCGCGTGCAGGACGATCACTTTTGGTTGGGTGCGATTCGTCGGCGTGCGCGACGACTTTTCGCTTCGGGAAGGTTTCTGTCTGCTCTCTGGCGATATTTCTTCGTCCGACGCGCTATCAATGTGACCGCGCCACGCTGTCGCCAATTCGCTGACTTTCAACTTCAACGCGCCGTCATTGATGTTCAGTTCATCCGTCGAACTGACGTGCCCGATCATCTTCAGAACAGTATGACCGGCGAATAACGCTTCGAATTCATCGGCGGCGTCAGTCGGCACTTCAACCAAAAACCGCGTCAACGATTCTGCGAAAAGCGCCACGCGCAGATCGTCCGGCTCACTGATTTCTAGCGCGATATTCGCACCGATCCGCCCCGCTATGCACATTTCCGCCAGCGCTACCGCCAATCCGCCCTCGCTCAGGTCGTGGCAGGCGCGGACGTGGCCGGATTGTATCGCGCTGTGTAATGCGCGTAGCGTGTGTATCGCGTCAGGATTCGGGCGCGGTACATCGCCACCATGCAGACGGTGAAGCGTGTAGTAATGACTGCCGCCCATCTCTTCGTGGGTTTCACCAACCAGATACAGACGATTTCCAGCCTTCTTCAAGTCCATCGTCACTGTGCGGGCGACATCCGGCACGATCCCCAGCGCCGAAATGACCAGCGTGCCCGGGATGGCGTGGCGCTGGCCGTCCGCGCCGAGATATTCGTTGTTCAGGCTGTCTTTACCACTGACGAACGGCGCGTTGTAGGCGATAGCGGCGTCGTAACAGCCCTGACTACAGCGCACCAACGCCCCTAGCCTGTCGGGACGGTCAGCATTACCCCAACTGAAGTTATCCAGAATGGATACATGATCGGGGTCAGCGCCGACAGCGACGACATTACGGAACGCTTCATCTACCGCCGCCCACGCCATCGCGTAGGGGTCAAGCGCGGTATATTGCGGACAGTATCCGACGGAGAGCGCCGCGCCACGTTGACTTTGATCCGGCATAATCACGGCGGCATCAGCCGGGCCGTCATTGGCGACGCCGACCAGTGGTTTGACTGCCGTGCCGCCCTGTACTTCGTGATCGTAGCGGCGGATGATATCTTCTTTACTGCGGATGTTGGGTGAAGCCAGCAGGCGCAATACCGCCTCAGATGGCGCTAGCCAATCGACTTCATCCGGCACATGATGGCCCGGCGCTGACCATACCGCCTCAAGTTGTTTCTGCGGGATGCCATCATGCAGAAATGCCATCGCTAGATCGCCGACGCGCTTCTCGCCATAATACAGCGTTAAGCGTCCGGTGGCTTCGTAAGTACCGATGGCGACGGCTTCCACGTCTTGCCCATCACAGATAGCCTGCATTTCTTCCCAATTTTCCGGCGGGACGGCGAACACCATACGCTCTTGTGCTTCACTCAACCAGATCTCCCATGGACTGAGGCCGGGATACTTCAACGGGACGCGCTCCAGATGCACCGTCGCGCCCAGTTTTTCGCCCATTTCGCCCACCGCCGACGACAGCCCGCCCGCACCGCAATCGGTGATGGCGTTGTAAAGTTCGGCGTCCCGTGCCCGCAAGACGACTTCTAGCACCTGCTTCTCGTGTATCGGATGGCCGATCTGCACCGCGCCGCCGGATAGTTGGCCGGTCTGCGAATCCATCTGCATACTGCTGAATGTTGCCCCGCGTAGCCCGTCGCGTCCGGTGCGCCCGCCGATCACCACGATCAAGTCACCGTCTCGCGCCTGCGTGCGGTGCGTCCCGTGCGGCAGAATGCCCAGACATCCGCAGAAAACAAGCGGGTTTGACACGTAACCAGCATCGTAGCAGATGCCGCCGTTGACGGTTGGTATCCCCATCTTATTGCCGTAATCTTCTATGCCAGCGACGACGCCCTCCGCCACGCGGCGCGGATGTAGCACGCCGTCAGGGACTTTTTCGGTATCCGGGTGGCCGAAGAACAGAATATCCGTGTTGGCTATCGGCTTCGCGGAGACGCCCAGCACGTCACGGATGACGCCGCCCGCGCCGGTATTTGCACCGCCGAACGGCTCTAAAGCTGAGGGGCGGTTGTGCGTCTCTACTTTGAACGCTAGATCATAACCATCATCGAAGCGTACGATGCCGGCATTATCCACAAAAGCGGAGCGCACCCAATCTTTAGCGACATGCTCGGTAGCGGCACGAATGTAAGTATTCAGCAGGCCGTCAATTTGCTGGGTTTGCGCTGTGGCGTTAGCCTCCGCGCCGTGTGCTGGCCCCTCATAAGTGATGCGGGCTTTGAATGTCTTGTGTACGCAATGCTCGCTCCATGTTTGCGCCAACATCTCTAATTCAGCGTCCGTTGGTTCGCGCTCTTCGCCGTGAAAATAATCACGAATCGCCCGCATCTCGTTCAGGTCGAGCGATAGGCGGCGCTCCTGACTAATTGCCAGCAAGCGCTCGTCGTCGGCATCACACAGCGCGATGATGTCTACGTGGTCGGTAGCCGTCCCCGCTTCAACGAATGGCGCGTTAATCGGCTGGTCAATGCTATGGCGTTGAATCAATGGGTTCGAGAATACGCTGACCGCCAGTTTATCGAGATCGTCGCGTTGTCGGTACAGTAAAAAGCGCTGACCGGACGCCGCTTGATCCAGCGTATGGATGCCCATTACCTGTGCGGCTTTCAGCAAATTCTCCGCGACAGAATCGGTGACGCCGGGCAGGAACGTCACATCGACGGTATGAACGACATCATCCGGACGGTAGACCATATCCACGCTGTAATCTTCTACCACCGGATCAGCTAGAATCGCGCCACATAAGCGCTGAACATCGCGCACAGTGAGCGCCCCACGTAAAAAATACAATTTCACCGGCAGATAATCAACATCATCCCGACGGTGCCGTTGTCCTGTTTTCGACCAGACTTCTATGCGATAGGTTGTCACATCTCGACTCCACAAAATAAACGCGGCCTATCCCAAGCGATGAAATAGGCCGCGTGATTTTACATCAGTTCAATTGTTGTCAGCGTTATCTTTTTCATCAAAGACATGATCTGAGCATGTGGCGATTAAAGCACAATGATAAGCGTTACGCCGCGCTTGTGCAATGCTTTGTTATGCACAACTTAATGATGCACTCAGGTCTGCATGACAAGATAAGGCCATTTGATAATGGGAGCTGACGAAGATGACCAAACCAAAAACCCACACCTACCAGAAACGTACCGTGATGAATACATCACTTGAGAAGATGATCGACTTTCATGAAGACCCGCGTGCATTGGGCAAGCTGTCCCCGCCACCCATCTTCATGCAGTTACACCGCGATGATCGCACATCGTTGAACGAAGGCGAAATTGAGTTCACGTTATGGTTTGCTTTCATCCCGATACGCTGGATTGCCCGCCACGAAGAAGGGCCGACGGAACATTCCTTTGCTGATCTGATGGTCAAGGGGCCGTTAGCCTACTGGCGACACGAACACATCTTCGAGCCAACCGAGAACGGCGTCGCGTTGATTGACCGCGTGACCATCAGCCACCAGCCCGGCATAAAGGGATTGCTAACGCGACTAGCTTTCGACGGTATCCCGCTTCGCATCCTGTTCTTTTACCGACATCTACGCACGCGCTTAGCCGTCACGTAGGTTGAATGAATGACACGCTATAACGGCGTTAGTGCGTATTTCATCGCTTGCTCATCAAGCGTCCGTATCGTTATGTTCAAAACATCCTGAACGTTGAAAACGAAGCAAACACTATGGAACGATCACGTATCATCATTATCGGCGCGGGCGTTGGCGGATTAACGGCGGGCGCTCTACTTCAGCAAGCCGGTTATCAGGTGACTGTATTGGAAGCGCAGACCTATCCCGGCGGCTGTGCCAGCACCTACACGCACAAGGGATTTCGCTTTGAATCCGGCGCGACGGTAGTCGGTGGCTTCCAACCGGACGGGCCGCACGCTATTGTCGGCGAAAAACTGGGCATTGAATGGCCGGTGCGCCCGCATGATCCGGCGTGGGTGACGCATCTGCCGGATCGCCACGTCGCGCTGACTGCTGATAATGCCGACGTGCTGGAGAAATTCCCGCATACTCGCGCTTTCTGGGAACAACAAAGCCAACTAGCGAGCATCGCGTGGAGCTTGTCAGCGCAGGGTTTGCCGTGGCCGCCGCGTAGTAGCGCCGAACTTCTGCAATTACTCAAAGTCGGTCTGTCGAATTTCCCGCGTGATTTGCAGGTGATCCCCTTCGCGCTGAGCAGTGTACAGCAGTGGTTACGCTGGCACAGCCTACACAACGACGCCGCCTTCGTGCGCTTTCTGGATGCACAATTGCTCATATCGGCGCAGACCACCACCGCGCACGTCAATGCGTTGTATGGTGCGACAGCGCTCGATCTGGCGCGGCAAGGCGTCTATCATGTGGCGGGTGGAATCGGCGGCGTATCCGAAGCACTAGCTGATAAATTAATCGAACTAGGCGGTGAGATAGGATACCGTCAGCGCGTCACGCGCATCAGCGTTCATAATGGGCGTGTGGATGGCGTCTACACCACGAAGGGCAAGCGCGGCAAACGCGAAACGTTCTATCCGGCGGATTTCATCGTCGCTAACACCACCCCATGGGATCTGGATGCACTGCTCGGTGACAATTCATCGCGCAACCTGCGCGGTGAGGTACAACGACGCAAAGCCGGATGGGGCGCATTCGTGTTGCATCTCGGCGTGAATGATGATGTTTTCCCGTCCGATTTTCCCGATCACCATCAGATCATCACCGACATGACCGGCGCATTAGGCGAGACGCGCAGTTTGTTTCTGTCGCTTTCGCCACGCTGGGATGACACCCGCGCCCCGCATGGTCAACGTGCTATGACGATCACCACACACACTGACGTTTCAGCGTGGTGGCATTTGCTGGAAACTGATCCCGATGCTTATTATGCACGTAAAGACGACTACACCGCACGCATCATTGCACAGGTGAATCAACTGGTGACGGGCTTCAAAGATAATCTGACGCTGATACTGCCCGGCACGCCGGTGACGTACAATTTCTACACCGAACGTCATCAGGGGATGGTGGGCGGCTTCCCGCAGACATCGCTATTCAAAGCGCGTAGCCCGCGTACCGGCATCTCGAACCTGCGTCTGGTCGGGGATTCGATATTTCCCGGACAGTCAACCGCCGGTGTGACGCTGGGGGCGATGCGCGTCGCCGATGATGTACGCCACAATTTACCCATTGCCAGTCATCGCCGGACGCCAGCAGATCAACCCCAACGACAATTGGAGACGGTATCATGAGCGCACCCGTCATCATCTGGTTTCGGCGTGACCTGCGTTTGCAAGATAATCTCGCACTGGAGGCCGCGTTGAAATCCGGCGCGGCTGTTATTCCGCTTTTCATATTTGATCCGAACATCTTGAACAGCCGACGCATCAGTTCTGTCCGCCTCAAATTCATGCTGTCCGCGCTGGAATCGCTAGACGGGAGCTTGCGGGCGTATGGGCGGCGTCTGCTGGTACGACACGGTGAAGCGCTCCCGACTCTGCAAAATTTGATTGAGCAAAGCGGCGCGACGGCGCTATATTTCAACACCGACTATACGCCGTTTGCCATCCAGCGCGATGCGGCCGTCAGCGAAGCGCTTTCTATCGGCGTGCATACATACCATGATCGCCTGATGATGCCGCCGGGAAGCGTCATGACCAATGACGACACGCCGTATTCGGTCTATTCACCTTTTAAGCGCAAATGGCGCGAGAAGAGAGACGAACGCCTGCACATCGCGCAATACACCATCAGCGCGGAAAAACTGCATGATCTCGAAGGCTTGCAAAATGACGGCCTGCCCGACTTACACGCGCTCGGCCACAGTTCAACGGTTGATGTGCCGCAAACTAGCGCGGAATACGTGAGTTCTCTGCTGGATCGCTGGGTTGATGAGCGCATCTACGGCTACAAAGACGGGCGCGATATGCTGGGTGATCCGCACACCGCGCCACTCAGCGCTACGTCGTTCTTTTCGCCTTATATCCGTTTCGGCATCCTGTCCACGCGCACCATTTACTGGCATTGCCGCGAAGCCTATGAAAACGCGACAGACAAAGCCGGACGCGAATCCGTGACGAAATTCGTGGATGAAATCATCTGGCACGAGTTCTACACGCATGTGCTATGGCATCATCCGCATGTTGTCGATCACAACTTCAATGAGAAATACGATGCGATACAATGGCGGCACGCGCCCGATATGTTGGCCGCGTGGCAGAACGGCATGACCGGCTACCCCATCGTTGACGCCGCCATGCGTCAGCTTAACGCGACGGGTTGGATGCACAATCGCGCCCGTATGGTGGTCGCTAGTTTCCTGACTAAAGACCTGTTGATCGATTGGCGTGAGGGCGAATTGTACTTCATGCGACGCTTGCTAGACGGTGATCTAGCCAATAATAACGGCGGCTGGCAATGGGCGGCGGGTACTGGCACGGACGCCCAGCCGTATTTCCGCATCTTTAACCCGTTATCGCAATCACAGAAATTTGACCCGACGGGTGCGTATATCCGTGCATGGATTCCGGAATTGCGCGATGTGGCGGATCGCTTCATCCATGAGCCACACAACGCCGCTACCCCACCGAACAATTACCCCGCGCCGATTGTCGATCATCAATTAGCGCGACAAGCCGCCTTACAAATGTTTGAGGCGGCCAAGAAATCGGAGGTAAATTAGACGTGTTCAAATATATCTTCTTATTGATCGGTCTGCTATTTTTGACGGCCCCAGCGAACGCGGACACCGTGCCGCCGCAAGACCTAGCCGACGAAGGCGGTCAGTTCATCGAAATTGATGGACATAGCATCTACTACATCATGGCCGGTTCTGCCGACGCGCCCACCATCATCTTATTGCACGGATTCGGCGGCTCGACGTTCACATGGCGCGATAACATGCCCGCACTGCTCGATGCTGGTTATCGTGTGCTGGCCTATGATCGCCCACCATTCGGCTTATCGGAAAAATCACGCGATGTTCCGTTAAGCGCCGACGCGCAAGCCGGGCAATTACGCGGCCTGATGGATGCGCTCGACATTCCGGCGGCGACGCTGGTCGGGCATAGTGCCGGTGCGGGCGTTATGAGTTATTTCGCTGTGGAACATCCGGCGCGGGTTGATGCGCTGGTATTCGTCGCCGGTGCTGTCGCCATCGGTGACGACGCGCCACAAGTAGAAGCTGATGACGATGAGCTAGCCAACGCGGGCGCAGGTGGCGGCGGTCTATTCGATTTGATCGGCAACATCGACTTTGACAATCCGCAAGCGTCGCGGCTGGTCAGCATGTTCTTGACGCCGGAGCGCTTCTTTAACATACTCGCCAGCGCTTATCATCCGTCGTTTGACGTGACCGACGACATCGTGGACGGATATACCCGCGTGCTATCCGTCGATAATTGGGAAGAAGGCTTGATCGCTATATTTGCCGAGCGCCAGACTCCGCAAGCATTGGATGCCCGTGCATTAATCACCGTCGCTGAATCCGTGCCGGTGGCGATTATCTGGGGTGCGGAGGATAGCTGGATACCACTCAGCGCGGGTGAGGCTTTGCTATCGCGCATCCCATCAGCGCAATTCATCGCTTACGAAGGCGTCGGCCATATGCCAATGGAAGAAAACGTGACCGACTTCAATCGTGATTTATTGGATTTTCTATCTGCAACCTATGGAGGTTAGAGGAATGGCTCAACAGCTAAACGTTGACGACAAAGCGCCGACCGTCACGCTAATTGACGGCGAAGGCGCATCAGCAGAACTGGCTGATGTATTCGGAGGGCACAAGACGCTATTAACATTCTTGCGTCACTTCGGTTGACCGTTCTGTAGAGAGTGGCTTGCTCAGTTGGAGCAACATCAAGCAGAACTAAACGAAGCTGGCTTTCAGGTTGTCGCGGTGGCGATGGGCGAACCGAAACACGTCGCCCGTTATTGCGGGCGTATCGCGCCGAGCATCACCTGTTTGACCGGCGATGACGGCAGTCAGGCGGCTTATCGCGCCTATGGTCTGCAAGAAGGCGGCCTGAAACAGTTCGCGTCGTTCGGTGCGTTGAAGGCCGGATTGCGAGCTGTGAAAGCCGGACACACCGGCGGAAAAGTGATCGGCAACGCCCGCATGATGCCCGGTACATTCCTCATTGACGCTGAAGGGCGCGTCCGGTGGACGTATTACTCGGAGCATGTCGGCGATCATCCCGACATCGCTGATATTTTATCGGTGAAATTCTAAGCGGTTTTTGCAGAAAGTAGGAGGACATACCATGCCAGACGCCCTAATATGGGGTGCGTCCGGCGGGATCGGGGCGGCGCTCGTCGTCGCCCTCAAGTCTGACGGGTGGCGCGTTTTCGCCGCCGCCCGCGATGAATTAAAAATTCCCGCCGAAGCCGACGCCACATTTACATTCAACGCCGCAAATCCCGACGACACGGCGAGCGTTATCTCGCTCTGTGCCCAACAAACAGACGGATTTGATTTTGTGGCCTACACTGCGGGCGGCCTTGTTGCCAGTCCGCTTGATAAGCTGACTGCCACCGACTGGGGCGCGATCTTCGACGCCAACGTGACCGGCGCATTTGTCGCCGCGCAAGCCAGCCTGCCACTGATGCACAAAGGCGCTCACATGATGATTATTGGTGCTTATGTGGAGAAAATCACCCTGCCGCGCATGGGCGCATACGCCGCCGCCAAAGCCGCACTTGAGCCGATGGTGCGTGTGCTGGGGCGCGAGAATCGCAAGATGAAGTTCTCGCTGGTCAGGCCGCCCGCCGTCGATACGCCCTTCTGGGAAAATGTGCCGTTCAAATTGCCGGATTACGCTATTCAACCGCAGGCGGTTGCCTCAGCGATGATCGCGCATTTCAAAGCAGGTGAAAGCGGCACGCTCGATATTGAATCATCGTAGCGACCTCAAAATTTGAAGTGAACGCAGAATAGTGCCTGCTCTCACAGCTTTCTCATTATGATTTCATTGTGTGTTATGCCGCGTTCGCACATAATCTTAGGCGTACTCTCGAACTAGCAACCACCCAGAAAGTTGATCGTGAATGAGTCTACAGCTCCAGCAAGCATGGGAATATCGGCTCATCGCGTGGGCAGAGGAAGCCTTAAAAACACAAACGCCTGACCGCGCTTTAACCACCAGTCAGGATGTTTTGCAGGCCGCCTACGCGCATTGTGACGCCATCACCAGACTGCACAGCAAGACATTCCATCTGGCCTCTTCATTGTTGCCAGAACATAAGCAACGGGCGGCACGGGCGCTTTACGCATTTTGCCGTGTCACGGATGATATTGTGGACTGTGCGACGGATGCGGAACAAAGCGCGGTCATACTGGCACAGTGGCGCGATTGCATCGCGCAAACCTCCCCGCCAGAAAATGATCTTGTGGCTTATGCGTGGGCGGATACCCGCGCTAACTTCAATATACCGCGCGGCTATGCCGAACAACTCATCAATGGCGTCAGCCGTGATTTATCCAAAAAACGTTATGATACATTCGATGAACTGGCTGAATACGCTTACGGTGTGGCGTCAACCGTCGGGTTGATGGCGATGCACATTATCGGCTTTCGTGACGAGAGCGCCCTACCCTATGCGGTGCGATTGGGTGTCGCCTTGCAAATGACCAACATCTTGCGCGATGTCGCCGAAGATTGGCGCGTCGGTAGATTATACCTGCCGCTTGAGGAGTTGCACGCTTTCGGACTAGATGAAACTGACATCGAACGCGGCATCGTTTCTGATCGCTGGCGCGACTTCATGCGGATGCAGATTGAACGTAACCGCAAGCTATACGATGAATCGTGGGAGGGTATCGCGCTATTAGACAAAGACGGCAGTTTCGCCATTGCCGCCGCCACCAGACTTTATCGTGATATTCTGAGCGACATCGAGCGCCACGACTACGACGTATTTTCTCGCCGCGCTCACCTCAGCACATGGGGCAAGCTCCGCCGTCTGCCGAGAATCTGGTGGCAAGCCCGCCGTATAAGATCATGAAATATTTTGGATTTCTCGCTCGCTTCGTCGTGATTCCGCTATTAGCCATCCGGCTTTTGCTGTGGTGGGACAAACAAAAAGACCGTCAATTGCCGGAAACGATGCAGAATTGGCCGGAAAATGACGTTTTGCTGGCGCATGTGGTCGTCGCCGTGACGTATACCACCCCATGGGATAACTATCTGGTAGCTTCGGATGTGTGGTCATACGATCCCGATCTGGTCACCGGCTGGACGATTGGCTGGGTGCCAATCGAAGAATACAGCTTTTTCGTGTTGCAGTCACTCATGACCGGCTCGTGGTTGCAATATTTAGCGCGGCGTATCCCCGCCGACCCGTCCGATGGCAAATCGCATCCGGTAGCACGGGCAATCGCCACCGGCACACTCAGCCTTGTCTGGTTGTGGTCGATGCGAAGCATGATAAGCGGTGCGCCGGATAAGTCCTACCGCGATTTGATCCTGACGTGGGCATTGCCGCCCATCATGCTACAGGTCGGCTTCGGCGGTGACATCCTGTGGCGCAACCGCCGCTTGATCGCCACCAGCATATTGACATCGACAACCTATCTCGGTGTGACCGACTCGCTAGCGATTGAGTCCGGTACATGGCGCATCAATCCGGCCAAGACCATCGAGCATGAAGTCATCCCCAACTTGCCCTTTGAGGAGTTGCTGTTCTTCTTCCTGACCAACGTGCTACTATCTTTCGGCGTGACGCTGGTGCAGACCAAAGAGAGCGAAAAACGCCTACCGGCCATCGTCCGCGCCCCTTACTACCGACTGAAAGCCAGAAGATTGAACAAGAGCAAAGAATGATGGATCGAAATATCTGGGATTTTCAGCGCGACATGACCAACCGCCTGTTCAGTATCAATGTGGTCAATCTGTGGCTGGGAAAACAGCTTGCCCGCTACGGTGAATTCTGGCGCGGCATCGGAGCGCAGGCTATCGGCTGGGCATTCATCAATATCATCATCGCGGTGGTTGGTGGCCGACAGGCGCGTAAGAAGTTCGATGAGCTAGCAGACCCCAACGATGACGATATACAGATCAGAGAAGGGCGTCGCCTCCAGCGCATACTGGCGATCAACGCCCCGTTGAATCTGGTTTATATGTGGGGTGGCTATCGTCTCGTTCGCCGCCACAAAGACCGCGTATTCATGCGCGGCAATGGCTGGGGCATCGTGTTACAGGGCGTTATTTTGTTGTGCTTCGACACGTTTCATCTGCGGCGCATCACACGAATTTTGCGATCCCGGCGTTAGCTTTCAGCGCGTCGAGAACTTGCATCTGCCGTACCGCATCCTGTGGATCAAAGCGCGGCGGACGCCCTGCTAATAGCGCGTCGGCGAAGTCCTCGACCATGATCTGATACTGGTCAGATTCGGGGATGGTGATGGTTTCCGGCGTATCGTCATCATCGCGCCATAGCTTGATCTGTGTCTGCGCTAGCGGTAACGGCACGAAAGCCTCCGCCACCTCGATTTTACCCTTCGCGCCTAGCACGGTGTAGCTGTGTTCGCGGAACGAACGCAGACCACTCTCAAAATATCCGAGCAAACCGGATTCAAAGCGTAGCACGCCGCTAAATGACACGTCAACACCATCGGCCATCACCGCCTCACCGCGCACTGATACTGGCTCCGCGCCTGCGATATGGCGTATTGCACCCACACAGTAATAACCGACATCGGCCAGTGAACCGCCGCCGAGCGCCGCGCTCAGACGGATATTGTCGGGGTCTTGCACCGCGAATGTGAACGTAGCCCGGACGCTGTGCGGCTCGCCTATTGCCCCATCTGCGATTAGCTCATGCACGCGGACGGTCTGCGGATGAAAGCGATACATGAACGCTTCCGCGAACAGCAGATCGCGCTCGGCGAAAGCGTCCACCATCTGCTGACCTTCCGCGGCGTTCAGCGCCAAAGGTTTCTCGCACAGCATCGGCTTGCCCGCTCGCGCTGATTTTATCGCCCATTCCGCGTGTAGATTATTGGGCAACGGGTTATAAATTGCGTCTACGTTGTCGGCCTCTAGCAACGCTTCATACGTGCCGTAAGCCGTCGGGATGTCGTTTTCGTCCGCGAAAGCCTGCGCCCGTTTGAGGTCACGGCTAGCCACCGCGACCACTTCCGCGTTATGAGCGCGATGAATGGCGGGAATCACGCGCTTCTCACCGATTCCCGCCGTGCTGAGGATACCGAAGCGTACTTTAGCCATCATTGAGCCTTTCGTTTTTACGGCGCGATTCGTCAGCCATACGCCGCTTATACTCGATCACACGTTCCAGCAACGCCGGATCGTTGGCGGCCAGCATTTGCACCGCCAGCAGACCGGCATTCTTCGCGCCGCCAATCGCCACCGTCGCCACCGGCACACCGCCCGGCATCTGCACGATAGACAGCAGAGAGTCCAGCCCATCCAACGAACGGCCACGTACCGGCACGCCGATGACTGGAAGCGGCGTATAAGCCGCCACCATGCCGGGCAGATGTGCCGCGCCACCCGCACCCGCGACGATCACCTTCAAGCCGCGTTGATGCGCCGTGCGGCCATATTGCGCCATGTCGTCCGGCGTGCGGTGCGCTGATACGACGCGGACTTCATGCGCTATGTCGAAATCACGGCAAACGTCAATCGCGGCTTGCATCGTCGGCAGGTCGCTATCACTACCCATGATGATACCGATTAAAGTCATCGCTTATAATCCGATCAAATCCGCCGCTTGACGGGCGGCTGTTTCCGCTTCTTCCATCGATTCGCCGGTGACGGTCACGTGTCCCATCTTGCGGCCAACGCGCACATCACGCTTGCTATAGATGTGAACATGCGCGTTCGGCACGCGCAACGCATCGCGGGCGGCAAAGGCGGGCGCGTGTCCGGTGAATCGCCCCAGCACGTTGACCATCACCGCATACGGCGCGGTCATATCCGTAGCGCCAAGCGGCCAGCCTAGCACAGCGCGGATGTGATTCTCGAACTGTGATGTACGACAGGCTTCAATGGTGTAATGGCCGGAATTATGCGGGCGTGGCGCGATTTCGTTATACAGCACGCGCCCGTCATCCAGCGCGAACATCTCCACGCCGAACACGCCTACCCCATCAACTGCAGTCACCGCCTGCGCCGCGATGCGCTCCGCCGCCTGTTTCATGGTGGGCGAGATCGACGCCGGAGCGCGGACGACATGACAGATGTGATCTTTTTGCACCGTCTCTACCACCGGATAAAGCCGTGTCTCGCCATCGCGCCCGCGTAGTACCATTACCGCCAATTCATGCGAAAATGGCACGAATGCCTCAACCATCAGCGCCCGATCACCGGCGGATAAACGCTCCCATGCGGCGGGTAGATCATCAGCCGTGCGTAGCGTGGCGTTACCGTAACCGTCGTAACCGTCGCGCCGCGCCTTTAGCACGAGCGGCCAGCCATGCACAGCCGCAAAAGCGCGTACCGCGTCGAGATCATCCACCGCCGCAAAAGCCGGTAATGGCACGTCTGCCGCGTCCATCGTCTGCTTCTGGATGAATTTATCCTGTATGCGGCGCAAAGTTTCCGCCGTCGGATAGACTGGTAAACCGGCCTCCGCGATGCGCTCCAGCACGGACGCATCCACGAATTCATTTTCCAGCGTGACAACATCACACAGCGCGATGAAATCGGCTAACGCTTGTGGCGAAGTCCAATCACCGGCGACATCATGCTTGGTCAGGCGGGCGGCGGGACTATCAGCGCGGCGCTCGAAGATGGCTGTCTCCACGCCGAGCGAGACGGCGGCTTGCGTCATCATCTGCGCTAACTGACCACCGCCCAATATGCCCAGTCGAATCATGAGAATCTCGCTATTTGTGCTTCAAATCTGGTCTGGTCGATGGCCGGATATTTGTCCATCAATGCCTTGAAACGGCGCATATTGGCGACTAGATTTTCATTGTCGTGCGCCTCAAAGCGCAAGGTGATAGCCGGTTGCGTGTTGCTGGCGCGGATCAATCCCCAGCCATCCTCGAAGATGGCGCGAGCGCCGTCAACCGTGATTACCTCATATTTTGCCGATAATGATTCGCTGATCTCGTCTATGATGGCGAATTTCAGATCATCAGGCGCGGAAAGGATGATTTCCGGCGTGGCGACCAGCTTGGGAATTTCCTCGAAGATAGCCGATACCGGCTTATCCGTTGCCGCGAAGATTTCCAGCGCCTTGAGCGCGACCAGTGGCGCATCGTCAAAGCCGTGATAGTTCTCCCCGATGAATAAATGGCCGCTGACCTCACCGCCTAATGGCGAGCCGATCTCGTTCATCTTGCGCTTCATCAGGCTGTGGCCGGATTTCCACATGACCGGCACGCCGCCATAACGCTTGATTTCATCGGGCAACGCCTGCGACGCTTTCACATCAAACACGATAGACGCACCCGGTTGACGCGCCAGCAAATCCCGCGCCAGCAAGGCCAGCAGACGATCCGCCGCGATGTGGTGGCCGTGTTCATCCAGAAAGCCACAGCGATCACTGTCGCCATCAAACGCCAGCCCGAGATCAGCACCCTCCGCCACGACCAGCGCTTCAAGCTCCTCGGTCATTTCCGGGTCTTCGGGGTTCGGTAAATGATTGGGGTACGTGCCGTCACTTTCCAGATACAGCCCGACGACTTCACAGCCCAACTTCTCCAGCAATGCCGGAACATACGTGCCGCTCAAGCCGTTACCGGCGTCCATTGCTACCTTCAACGGACGGGCGAGCTTGACCATGCCGCTGATTTTGTCCATGTGCTTGTGGATCATATCGAAATCGCGCCGCATCTGGCCTTCGCCGGTGCGGTATGCCTCCGATTGAATGATGCGTAACAACTCTTGAATTTGCTGATCGGCCAGCGCCAGATTGTTATATGCCATCTTGATACCGTTATAACGCTGATCCAGATGGCTACCGGTAATCATCACCCCGCCGCCGCGCTCACCGTATTCAGCACTGGCAAAATACACAGTAGGCGTCAGCACTTCGCCGATGTCGGTCACAGTCATGCCGGTGGCCGATAACCCTTCGAGCATGGCCTGTTTTAATGGTGCGGATGATGGACGGTTGTCCGAGCCGACGAAGACGTGATCGGTGCCGAACTGGTCGGGCATATACGTCCCCAGCGCCCGACCAACCGCATAGGCCAGACTGGGGGTAATTTGCGCGTCGTCGCCATCTACGCGACCACGAATATCATATTTACGGAAAATTGACGGATCAAACATTGTCATAAGTCTATACCTTCTCTATGGTTATTCTTCTTCAGTCGAAAAGTCCCCGACATGCTCGGAGAAAATCGGGATAGCATTACCAAAGCAATCACGCAAAGCGCCGACCACATTCGCACCGCGCCCACCAACCCGTGCCCGCTTGTCTGACGGCAAAATCAAGCGTGTCTGCACGCGCTGAGCCGGTGTCTGTGCCGGTTGATACACGATCACCAGACGCCAATCCGCCCATGCGAAAGCGGTGAGTGTCATCCACAATAAGCGATGCAGGGCATCCTGTGTCGGTATATCTAGCCATTCGGTATCGCTATAGCCTGCCGGACGCCGTACCGCCGCCGCTTCTTTATCGAAAATGCGGTGATAACGCGACACCTCAGACCATAGACCGCGCAAGACATCGGGCAAAGATGGCAGGTCACGTACCGATTCACCCACCTGCCCCCAACTCACCGCGCCCGCCCATGCGATATGATCTTTTAGTGGATACGCTTCCAGTTTGAGCCGTGCATCCGGGCTGTGGTGCGCGTTGATGTAACCCAATGTCATCTGCCATGCGATCAGGCCATTGGGCGGGCGAACAGGTGGTTTTGTCGTTTTGGTCATGGATGCTTCATTTCTTGATTTTGATTTCTTCACCGTCGATCATCGCGGTGAATTTCAGGCGGGCATTTTTGCCACCTACCGCATCAATGATGACCTCTGTACCCGCGCTTGGATTCGCTTTCAGCAAGAATTCGGCTAACGGCTGGCGCACCTGCCGCCGGATGATGCGCTGTAGCGGACGTGCGCCGTATTCCGGTTCATCGTTCTGCGTCGCCATCCAGCGAATCGCTTTATCGGTAAATGTCAACTTCAGGCCGCGCTCTTCGGCAAGGCCGGTTTCACGCCGGAGCATCAGCCGTAAGATTGCCTCCAGACTATCATCAGTCAATGAGTTAAACATGATGACTTCATCGAGACGGTTCAGCAGTTCGGGACGGAACCATGAGCGTACATCCTGCATCGCCGCATCGCGGATGTCGTCCGTCACTACCGGCACAGCTAGCGTCTCTGCGCCCAGATTGCTTGTCAGGATAATCACCGCTTCGTTGAACGCTGTCGGGTTGCCGCGCCCGTCGGTTAGCCGCCCTTCTTCGATCATCTGCAATAAGATGTCCATGATGCGCGGGTGTGCTTTTTCCACCTCATCAAATAGCACGATGATATAGGGTTGACGGCGCACACGCTCGGTTAATTGGCCGCCCGATTCGCTGTCAATATAGCCGGACGGCGAGCCAAGTAGACGATTTAAGCTGGATTCGTCTTTGAATTCTGACATATCCAGCGCCAGCATCGCGCTCTCTGTACCGAACATGAACTCAGCCAGCACGCGGGCTAACTCGGTCTTGCCGACGCCCGTCGGCCCCAGAAATAGAAATGCACCGATTGGCCGCTTGGGGTCTTTGAGGCCGACACGCGCTGTCTTGATGGCGCGGCTCACGGCGATGACCGCTTCATCCTGCCCGATGACGCGCTCCTGTAGATGCTCAACCATACTGGCGTAGCGCAGGCGCTCGTCTTCGCCCAGTTTGCTGACCGGCACGCCGGTTAACTGGCTGGCGGCCAATTTGATGTCCTCCGAATCCAGCACGGTATCTTTGAGATCAGGCCGGAAAGCCAGATGACTTTGCTTACTCATGTTGAGCATGGCCGCGCCACGATGCAACAGACGCTCCGCGCTCAGTGGCAGGGGCACAGCTCCCATATAGCGCTTCGCCAGACGTGCGGCGGTGTTCAGCGCGGCGGGGTTGATCTCAATGTCATAGTCTGATGCGATGTGGGGTTTTCGCACCGTCAGCATCTCAATCGCCTCTTCGACGCTCGGCTCTGGCACGCGGATCACCTGACTATTTTCGCTGATCGCGCTGACTCCGGCCAACCGTTGATTGTATTCTGCTTCCGTTGTGCTGGCAATAATCACCGGATTTTGTTCCAGAAAAGCCTTTTGTATCAGCGCGGTGGATTTACCGAACTCCGCCCGCATCGGCCCGCCGAAGAAACGGTGAATGTGTGGCAAGAACAGAATACCGCCGCTAGCACGGCTTAATCCGGCGCGGATGGCACGCTGGTCATTGTCCAGCAAAGCCGTCTCGTTGATCTGCACCAGATTGCCCACACCAACCGGGCCTTTGCCTTCGGAAATCAACAAAGCCAGACTATAAGCCAGCGTGCGTTTGCCCACACCATCCGCGCCGATCAGGATGACATGACGCTTAACCGACTGCGAGATCACGTTCATCATGTCGCGCAATAAATCTTCGCGGAAGTAGACCGCGTGCAGATCGCCCGCCTTCGCATCAGATACAAAATCTTGTGTTGTGCCATCTGGTCGCCGCCGGATGACGCTGAAATCAGATGTGATGTCTTTGATCGCCTTCGGCGTAACGCCGTACTGTCGCAATAAACCGCTGGTACTCATCGAGCTTTCCGCCAGAATAGACAGCAAATGGTCGGTATCGACGCGCACTTCGTCCATCGAATTCGCCAGAGTGAGCGCTTCATCAATGGCGATGATCGTCTGGCGTGAAAGCGGGATCAGGCGGTTGCCGCGTGCGATGAAATATAGATTGCCGTTCTGGTCGCGCCGCGTCTGGTTAGCGGTGATCGTCTGCCGTTCTAGTTTTTTGATGTCAACCGCCCGCGCATTGTCGAATATCTCAAACATGCGTCCGGCGGAAGTATTCGGATGACGAAACATCGCCGCGAGAATAGTTTCCGGCATCATTAGATGCTGATTATACTCGCGCATCAACGTGACCGCCGTGTTCATCACATCGTTGAGGTCTTTGGATAGCAAATCAGGGTTGAGCGTTTTCGCATTATTATTGGTCATGTTCACATCTCCCAGCCTGCTACTAAGTTAGCCCGAAAAATCATCAGGGACAAGTTCAATCAGACAATATCGCAGACAATATCGGTAGATTGACCGATATTGTTCCCTGTGCCGTCATTTCTCCGAAAATGATAGCACAGGCGACGTCAATCGCCGGATTTTGCGGCGAATATGTGATCAGATAGGCGGCCACATCCGGATAAGTCAGCAGATCGTATGGTGAACGCAAAGCGACAGCTACCGTTCGCGCTTGCGGTAGTGCATTGACCAGTCGTTGATAAGCGCGATCATCACGGGCGTCATCCGTGAACACAATGACAACATCGACATGCTCTGCGCGTTGTATCGCCGCGTTGATGTCGTCATCCGAAGGTGCGGAGAACACCGGAACGCTCGACCATTGTCCGCCCTGCCGATACTCATGGCACGTCCAGTTGATGCGCGGGCGTATCGACGGATAAAGCAATAACAGGGTTTGATCGGGCGTCACCGGCAATAGTTCGCCATGATCGAAAGCCAATGTCACGCCAGCACGGAATAGCGAGTCGATTAACTGCGTTGATTCATCAACGTTGATTCTAACATCTGCTGAACTGGAATCAAGCGGCGACCAGTCGAGAATGCCGTGATACGCTTTCGCCGTCAGGATGCGGCGCACAGATTCATCAATACGACTTTCGGCGATGTCGCCTGCTCGTACTGCATCAACCAGTGCTTGCATCATGCGTGATTGCGCTCCTGCGCCCATGCCGGTACCGAACGCCAGCATATCCACGCCTGCTTCTATCGCCATTAGCGCCGATTCTTCCGGTCTGTAGCGCGATGTGATGGCGTTCATCTCCATTGCATCGGTCATGATAATGCCTTCATAGCCGAGTTCGTCGCGTAATAGATCGGTTACGATGCGCGGAGATAAAGAAGCAGGTATCACTTCTTCGTCTAATTCGGAAAACCAGATATGCGCCATCATGATCGCTGATGTACCTGCTGAAATCGCGCTGATGAAAGGCTGTAATTCGCGCTCGTAAAGCGTATCCAGATCAGCATGGATGACAGGTAGCGTGAGGTGTGAATCTTCATCTGTGTCACCATGTCCGGGAAAGTGTTTGGTGGTGGCGGCCACGCCTGCGGACTGCAATCCTTCGATATAGGCTGGTAATGTGACGCGCAGTAAGTCCAGATGGCTTCCCGGTGAACGTCGCCCGATGATCGGGTTATTCACGTTGCTATCGAGATCGGCGACAGGTGCAAGGTTCATGTTCACTCCGACTGCTCGCAACTCCTGCCCCATACGCTCGCCGATACGGAACGCTAACTCCGCATCACCTGACGCGGTTAATAATGCCGGAGACGGCCATTCGGCGAAGCCATCGCGCAGACGGGTGATGATGCCGCCCTCTTGATCGGTGGCTATGAAAAGTGGCACTCCCCCAGCTTCGGTGATGGTCTGTTGATAGCTGTTGGTTAATTCGGTGATTTGTGTCGGGTTGATCGCGTTACTACCGAATAGTGTTACACCGCCCGGTTGCCATGTTTCGATGAGTTCGCGTCCGCCGAAGTTGAGCGTTTCTCCGTAAATGCTGACTAGAAACATCTGACCGATTTTTTGCTCAAGTGTCATCCCGTTTAATATCGCTGAGATATCTTCACTGTTTTCTTCTGCGACAACTATTTTAGTTGATAATAATAGCGCGAGTAGTAACCACAATATTCTATTCTTTTTCATGCAAATAGCTTTTTAGTGTTTGATTGAATACGCGGATCCAATTTTCTCCGAAGAAGTGTTTACTTAGTTCTATCTTTGCTTGTGGGTTTGTTTGAATGACTATGCGAAAAAATTCAAACAGCGCAATCAAGCGAATCGGCGTCCAATGCAAGCCGGTCACATACCCGATAATCATATATCCCGGCTCCTCGAAGATAAATAGCATCTCCGGCAGGATGAAGCGACTGATCGACAATTCCCCGCCCATCGCGCCGATTAACTCGCCATTGCTGACGCCGCTTACTAATTGCTGTGCCGATAAAACCGGCACCTGCCCCTCCGAACTGAATGTGCGAAACTGCGTGCTCACCCCGCGTAAATTCTGTACCACGTATTCGGCAATCTGCGCTGTTGCCGCTTCACTCAATCCGATAATTTCAATTTCCGGGAACACTTCCTCCGGTATAGCGAAGATTAGCTCAAGGCGATTCCATAAATCAATCATAACGCAAAGCCCAATTCATGCCCGCATCGTCAGAAACCAGATATAGCAGTTCGTTCGTCTCCGGCGCTATCTTGCGCTCGATCTGGATGACAAGACCTGTTTCACCATCACGCCGGATGTTATCACAGCCGGTCAGCAGTGGCGCGGCGGCGAATGCCTGAAAGATTTGTCGCTGTTGCGAGCCATCACCACGCGCTATCAGAAAAAATTGCTGTTCGCCATATTCTAACCGATCATCCACCGGATAGCGGATGATCTGAATCATAGTCTGCGCGTTGAATAGATACTCGCAATCCAGAATTCGTCCGGAGCTATACGGCGCCATGACAAACGTCGGCGCGGCGATAAAAAGCCAATTCGCGCCAATAACTATAAACGCGATCACCAGCGCCGGCCAGCGTCTTTGTGCCCAGATCAAGCGCAAACCGATCAAACCGGCGGCCAACAGACCACCCCACAACAAACTCAAGACCGGCGTCAGCGACGCCAGCCAGATGCCCAACAAATACGCCCCGCCCAGCGTCAACATCAGCAGGCGTTTGATCTGGTGCAACAGCCAGAATGAACTATAGTGCGGCGGCGCGGCGATGACCACCAGCAGACCGGCCAACATGCCGCCGATGACCACTTCCGGCCAATGACGCCGCAACAGGCGCTTAAAATTTACCTTAAAATCCGCCATGTTGCACCATAATTATAAACATGAAGTTTTCGCGCTCATCATCCGTCATCGGGCGCGGGCGAGCTTGATAGTCAATGATGCCGGTGAATAGATCAACGAACAGCAGGCGTCCATCGTACACAAAAAGCTGATCCATAAAAAATCTTCGCCCTGCGAAGAACTGCTGATCGAAGAATAAATTGCCCATGCCATGATGAATGAAAGCGTCGCGCCCGTCATCTGTCCGGTAAAACTCGAATGTCTGCGGGAAATGTGACGACGTGCCCAGAATAACATCCGCACCGAGATCAGCCAGATAGTAGAAATCAGCGCGTTGCTGGGCGCCCGGCGTGTATTGATCTAGCTCGAAATGTTGCACCGTCACCACGACCACATCATGCGCTGATTGCAAAGCGGGCACCACTTCCGCCAGCCAATCGCGGTCACAGAACGCGGCACCGGGACGAACGCCGCCGAGCATAGACGGGTCTTCGTTGACTAGCGCATAGTAAGGTCCAACCCAATTGCATGATAGCATGGCGATGCTATTGTCGTTATGCGATACGATCAGCGGTTCACGCGCATCGGCTAAATCCGCACCGCCGCCCACCGTCATGATACCGTGTTCTGCGTACCATGCCAGCGTATCCAGATAAGCCTGATAGCCGTAATCGTTGTTATGGTTGCCGGATAGCTCCACGATGTCCAACCCGAGTAGATTAAATAGCTCGAAATGCTCCGCTTTACTACAAAAGCTGGAATTTCCGCCCAGCCCAACCAGATTCGGACGCGGACAATCGGGCACGATAGATACTTCATTGCTAGTATGAAAGAAATCCGCCCGTGAGACATAAGGTAGAATACCCTCTGCCGCCCATTCAACCCCGTTAGCATCCAACGACGGGATGACTTGCCGCGCCAGCGCCGTGACGCCACTCATCAATAAGCGGGTCAGGCGCTCCGGATAGAAATTAGGTGCATCGCTGGCGAACGCCAACGGATAACTTTCGATGTCGTCAAGCGGATGTGATTCGTCAATGTTCAGCACACGATAGCGCGGCGTGATCGCGTCAAACGGCAACAGCGTAAAAAACTGACGATCACGCGACAGCAGATTGAATAACGCATCATCCGGCACAACGCGAATTTCCGGATTCGGCACGACGCCATACTCGGCCAACCTGTCCGCCACGCCCTCCCCCAGAATCAAACGCGGCACGGCTTCCCCACGCCGGAGCGCCTGCAAGGTATCATCGGGTAGCGTCGTCTTGATAGCTGGAAACGCGATCACCGGCAGGAACAGCGCCACGCCGGAATCCATCCCGGCGTTTTCCGGTTCTGGCGTCGGTGATGGGACTGGCGTTTGCGGTGCTTCCGCCCGCTCCGGTAGCGGCCATGTAGCCGTGTAGAAAGCGACATAATCGGCCAGATGTGAGCGCCAATAGCCGTTGTGATGTTGCCCTTCAGGATGCACGACATAAGTATAATCGACACCACGCTCACGCAAGCGTTCGTCCATGATGTCCAGCCCGGGATAAGCGAAATCATCACGCCCACGATCCAGCATAATACGCAAGCTCTCCACGCCTGCCGCGTTCAAAGCCAGATCGAGCGGATTATATTCCGGCGGCGCATGATAGCGGTCAAAAAATGCGCTGTGCCCGCCCACCACGCCAAACATCACCGGATAGCGAAACGCGATGTGAAACGCCCAGAATCCGCCACGCGATACGCCACCAATCGCCCGCCGTGACCGCGTACCGTCGATGCGGTACTGGCCCTCCACAAGTGGCATCAGTTGGTTTATAAAAATGTCATCCCACGATGCGCCGCCGAAACGGTTCTCGTTGGCGATCCAGTTACCGAAGGGCAAAACCGCGATCACCGGCGGGATAGTCCCCTCTGTGATGGCGGCATCGAGATGCTCGGCTAACCCCAGTCGCAACCAATGGCCGTCATCTTCGTTGGAGCCGTGCATCAGATACATCACCGGATAGCGCGTCGCCTCCGCCGCAGAATAACATGGCGGCAGATACACGCTGTAATACATGCGCGTCTGGATGTTGTCCACGTCATATTCATGGCGGATGACCTGCCCTTCCGTCTCATCACAGGCCGCCATCAGCGACGGTACGCCCACCGACGACATGAGCAAGAAACCCAGCCACACAGCGATCAACACAGTAAATTTTAGTTGATAGCGACGGTATTCAATCATAAACATCATCACCACAAAAACAAAAATCGGGACAGGATGCCCCGATTGTATATTAGAAAGGCGTTTTGCACAGGCAAACCTAACCGTCAGCGCGTTCATTCAGGCGATAGCCAATGCCGCGCACATTCACGATCAAGTCGGCGTTCTGGTTGGCGGAGCGCAACTTACGGCGCAAGTTACTGACGTGCGGGCGTATCACCTCCCGCGCTTCGGATTCTTCCACGCGATAACCGCGCACCTCGCGCACCAGCTCATTACACGATACCACCCGCCCGCGATGTGCGGCCAGATACAGCAACAGGTCAAATTCAGTCGGGGTCAGCCCGACATCTTTATCCCCCACTGTGATTTGATAGCGCCCGGGATATACGGTTAGCGGGCCTAATTGCATACTGGTCGGCGGTTGCTCCGTCGGCAATTCATCGGGATCGGGCGCATCCTGCACCGGTTCGGCAGATGTAACAGAGCCTATATCGGTATCACTTCGCACCAACTCAAACACATCACTGCGGATTGCATCGAGTAAAGCTCGCCGCCGTTTCAGATTGCGGGCACGCTCTACGCCCCGCGCTACGCTCTGCCGGATGTCCTGACTGGAACTCGGCTTAATTAAGTAATCGTGCGCTCCCAATCGAAGCGCCTCAACCGCCGTGCCCAGACTGGCGTAAGCGGTCATTAAGATCACGATAACGTCTGACGATTCTTCCTTAATGCGCCGCAACAGTTCCACGCCATCCAGTCCCGGCATACGGATGTCAGTCAACACCACGTCAAAGGACTGTCTGTTCATGATTTCCAGCGCTTCCTCGCCATTCGCCGCCTCGCTGACCACATAGCCAATGCGTTGCAGAGTCTTGCTCACCGAATAGCGATTAGGTCCTTCGTCATCAACGACCAATATACTCGCGCTGTCCGCTACGGGAGAAATGCCATTACTCATCATGCGCCACCCGTTTACTTTTTCCTAATGCTTCCTCAAGAATACCCGAATAAAGTCTTTTTAGCAACCGGAGCGCTGACATTTAACACAGCTCATTCTGGCCGTGCCGGATGTGCATAGTCGGGATGTGTGGAAATCTTCTCCATGCGTAGCAGTGTCCACCACGCCGGACGATCCGCAAAGCCGAACGGCCACGGCGCGTTAGTGCCTATCGCCCACCAGAATTCTTCGTCGTCTTCCGTCCATGCCGGATTAGGGTAGTAGATCGTGACCATCAAACCCACCCATGGTCGCCAATTTTCGGCGGCATAGCGATACGCCCGCATAAGATAATCGCCCTGCTGTTCCGGCGTGACCGAAAACCAGTGATATTCTGAATCAGGGCGCGGGTCAATCGTCCATCCAGTCTCCATGATGGCGATTTGCTTGTGGGCATCCCCGTTAGCGACCATCATCGCCCGCATATACTCCACGTAACGGAACGACATCCACGGCAAATCGCCGTCCGCAAGATCAGCCGGATCCGCTTCCGGCGGGGAGCGATAGCCCGGCGCATGAACACCCATCACGTCGAAATGATCGCCCGCCCCCGCCGCATACATCGCCCACAGGAATTCATCATGCGGCATTGCCTGCGGACTGCGCGTGCCGGTTGGCGCTAATCCCGCCGATATGATAATCGCGTCAGGGTCGGCGGTGCGCACCGCCGCGCTACAGCCCGCCAATAATTCGGCGTAGGCGTCCGGACTCGGCGGGAAGTTGCCCCATTCACGATCCAGATTCGGCTCGTTCCATATCTGATAACCGACGATGCGACCACGATAGCGCTCGGCCACTGCGCCGCAATAATCGATCAACCGCGCCATATCGAACGGCGGCACGTCCGCATCGTAATCTTCCGGCGCGACAACAGCCCAATCCGGAGGCGCATCCAACCGAGCGACGATCTCTACGCCGTAGGATTCAGCCTCATTGACCACAGCATCAGCATTCGCCCATATATAGCGCTGTGGCGCGTCCGCTTCATGATAGACCGGCTCAATATCGCGCCACGCGAACACATGCCGGATATGGCTGAATTCCAGCAGGTTAACGTGTTGCAAACCGAGACTACGGTGCATCTCATCCCACCAGAAAAACGTCTGGATGCCGTAAGTTAGTGACGGGAAAACGCGGTCACTGTCGATGTCTACCGCGTCCGGCGCGAGATCGGACGGATCAACAACCGGCAATTCCGGCGGCGGCAGTTCCCAGTAAGGCAACCGGACAGGCTCAGGAGTGGATCGATTCAGCAGTAGCAGAGCGCCCCCGCCAAATAAGAAGATCAGCAATGGCACAAAAATCAGACGGTAACGCCGGATAAATGAGATTGAATTTTGTCGATTGTTCACGTTTTTCCTTCAATTCAAAGGTGATATAAAAGGCGGTTCAATTGCGACGCCGAATCATAGCAGTGAGCGATAAGCACTGTCAATGAAAGTTGGGTGGATGCAATCGTGCCGGAGTGTACACGGATTCCGGCAAACTGTGTTAAAATCAAATCTCGTTGACAAAAAACACTCATTCGCGTACATGATAATATATCCAGAACTCATTCAATCAGGACAAGGCCCTCGCCTTGCATTTTTAGAAAAAGCCGACCCGAAGCTGATTTCGGAGACTCTCGTCGCCTTCGCCAATACCGAAGGCGGGACGCTTATCATTGGCCTGACGACAGGCGGAAAATACGCCAACGTCAAGCTAGATAATGATACGCTCCAGAAAGCCTTGCGTGAAGCTGAAGACCTGTGCAGTCCTACCGTCGTCACCGGCAACTGGGAAGAAATGCCGCTAGAGTCTCCCGACGAGATGGCAGATGAGGGGGCGTCGCCTGCACCCCAGAAAACAGACACGCCAGCAGACAAGGCGACAGACGAAAAGCAATCGACAGGTCAGGCTGAAACGGCAGTAAAGGCTGACAGCGACGACGAACAGAGCCAGAATCAAGCGAAAGAAAAGTCCGACCGGACGCCGCGTCAGATTCCGCTTCTGTTATTAGACGACGACGCACACAAGCCTGAAGATAGTGTCGAAGATCAAGCGGAGCAGGAAGCGCAAGAAGAAGCGGCGGATGAACCTTCCGCCCCACCCGCCCGTGTCGTGTATGCGCTTCGCATCCCGCGCAGTGTGGAACTACACGCCTTGAGCGATGGCCGCGTACTGATTCGTAGCGGCGCGAAAAACCGTCCGCTTGGCGGGCAGGAAATTCTGCGCTTAGCCAGCACCAAGACCACCGGCGACTATGAAATCGAAACAGTGCCCGGCATCACCACTGACGATTTCAGCCAGAAGATGATCGACGAATATCTGGAAAAACGGGCGGAGCGCACCAAGCGCCCCTATAGCGGCGATCTCGATGAACTCTTGCGTGAGATTGGCGCGGTCAACAGCGAAGGCCAGCCAACGATCAACGGCGTGTTGCTGTTTTGCGATTATCCGCAACAATGGATTCCACAATCTAGTGTGGTATTCGCCAAATTCATCGGCAAGACGCCACGCGGCGAAAGCGGGCTGGCCGGTTACACCCGCCGCGAAGAACTCACCGGGCCGCTACCGCGTTTGATCGAAGGCGCATGGAATCTGATATGGAGCGAAATGGCGGTCAGCGCGGTAGTCAAAGGGCTGGAACGCGAGGAGCGTTACGAATATCCGCAATTCGCGGTGCGCGAGGCCATCGTCAACGCTATCTGTCACCGTGATTATCGGTTAAAAGGACGCCGCACAGAAATCCGCATGTACAGTGACCGGCTCGAAGTCATATCACCCGGCGGCCTGCCCGGATTTATCACGGTGGAGAACATCAAAGACGAGCATTTCAGCCGTAACCCGCGACTGGTTAACGGCTTATTTCAGTGGGGATACATCGAGGAATTAGGGCTGGGCATTGATCGCATGATCGAGGTGATGAAGCAGGCCGGACATCAAGCACCATATTTCGACGCCCGCCCGTACAGTTTCGCGGTCACGCTGTATAATGCGCGGGAAAAGCCCACCCCGCCCGACTGGGCACAGAATACGAACACCAATTATCGTCAAGCCCGTGCGCTACAGTACATCAACGAAAAAGGGTCGATTACCAACCGCGAGTACCGCCAGCTTTGTCAGGGTGTATCCGCCGAGACGCTACGGCTCGATCTGGTGGATATGGTCGATAAGGGCATTCTGGTCAAGGTTGGCTCTAAGAAGGGTACACACTACATCTTAAAGTAATGTACCGGCACAGGAAGGCGAAAGAATGGACGCGCTCTTACAAACCCTAACGATAATCGCCATCGTCGGCCACACGCTCATATTGGCCTATGGCGGCATCCGCTACCGGCTACGCGGCGCTAATCTGCTATGGCTGATGGCGTTTGTCGGGCTAGCGGTGCTGGTCAGCGGCGCTTATCTACTGCCCGCGCAAATCGGCGACGATGCTCCGCATCGTGGCACACTGTTGATCGGCTTGTGTATTGGCATCATCGCCCTGAACGGCCTATTGATCCTGCGCGACATCACCGCACCCACCGCCCGCCGTAGCCGCCTAATCGTGTGGGGCGTGTTGGCTGGACTGTGGCTGGCGGTGTTGGTCTTGACCACCGCGATAGGTTCAGCCGCCATCGCTGGCGAACCGGAATGGTTCATCACCGCCTTCACCGCGATAGACGGCTCGGCAATCGTCGCTGTAGCCGGTTACATCATCGCCTATCTGGGACTATTTGTGTATTCATTCTGGCGCTTCTATCGCGCCCGATTGCCAGAAATCGCTAACCGCACGCTGTACTGGATCGCGCATAGCGCCATCACTTTCTTCAGCGTCCTACTGATCGCCAGTGGCACGACCATCACCGCACTTTTCGGCCTACCGCTACTGCTGGTCAGCTCATTCGGCGTCGCTTACGCGCTACACCATCACCATGTATTCGACGTGCGACAGGGCATCTTCTATAGCGTCCGTGTGGGCGTCGCGGTGACGTTGGCGGCTATACTGGTTGGCATCGGGGTATGGCTGGCACTGGATGCACAACCGCAAACCGACGCGGAGCGGCTGGTAGTCGCCAGTTTGACCGCCGTCACCGTCGCGTTGATCTACGTCGCGCTACGCCAACTGATCGACAACGCGGTGCTATGGTTTGTCGGGCGGCGAAGCGTGCAGGCGGCAGTCATCACCCGTGAGTATAGTCAATTAATCGCGGAGGTCATCGAACTAGACGCGCTTATCCCCTCCGCCACCAGCACGCTGAATCGTGTGTTGGGAGTGCGCGGCAGTTGCATCATCCTGTTGAATCAAACGTCAGAAAGCGCGGTTAATTTTATCGTGATGGCGCCGAACAGTTCGATCAACAAGAAGCAAGGGCAAATCGCGGTCAACGGCAAGCTATACGCCCGCCTTGCCAAACAGCGCGAGTCGCTTTTGCAATTCGACATTGAATTCGAGCCACACTATCAGGACATCCCCGCCGCCGAGCGTGACTTCTTCCGCAGTCTGGGCATGAGCGCCTATGCGCCGATCACGCTGGATTATACGATGATCGGCATTCTGGCAGTCGGCCCCAAGATGAACGATACCGCCTACTACGCGGGCGATATGGAATTGCTGACCACACTCGCCCAACAGACCGGCATCGCGCTACGCAATGCACGTCTACTGGAAGATTCTCAGCATCTCAACAAGAGTATGCAGAGCCTCAACCGCAAACTAAAATCCACCAACGAGCAGTTAAGCCAGATGGACTCGGTGAAGTCCGACTTCGTGACGATTGCCAGCCATGAACTACGCACGCCATTAGCGCAAATTCGCGGCTATACGGACATCATGGACGCGCTCAACGAACAGGGCATACTCGACCCCGATCAGATCAATAACCTGATCGCTAATTTACGCAAGGCAACGGAGCGCATGGAGGAGTTAATCTCCGCGATGCTTGATGTCAGCCAGCTCGACGTAGACGCGATGGACTTGCGCTTCGCACAGACATCTATCGAGAGCCTGATCCGCATGGCGATTGAGCCGCTAACCGACGCCATCCGCCAGCGCAAACTGACGCTATCGGCGCGAGGCTTGCGCGGGTTGCCCAACGTACAGGCCGACCTGCAACGACTGGTGCAGGCGTTCCGTAACGTCATCGTCAATGCCATCAAATTCACGCCGGACGGCGGCAAAATTGACATCAGCGCGTCGTTGCAAGAGGCGCAGGACGAGAACGGCGTCGATCATATTCTGGTACGCATTCAAGATAGCGGCGTCGGCATCGACAAGGCCAATCTGGAGATGATCTTCAAGAAGTTCTTCCGCGCTTATGATCCGTCATTGCACTCAACCGGCTCATATAAGTTTCTAGGCGCTGGACCCGGATTGGGCTTGACCATCACACGCGGCGTCATTGAGGGACACGGCGGGCGCATCTGGGCGGAGAGTCCCGGCCACGACATGGAAGCATTGCCGGGCGCGACGTTCAACATCATGATTCCGGTCAATATGCCGCAAGGAGCGCGGCGCGTGCTGTCCTTCGAGGGGACAGCCGCCAATGACGCCATCGGACGCACGCCGGACATGCAACGCAATACGGCGATGCGTAAGCCGAATACTGCCCCACTCAGCGAGAATGGATGAACTATCTTTTAGGCTGTCCCGTTCGAGTCTATCGAGGTTGCAGTGTACACGTGCGCATTGCCGCGCTTGGCGGTGCGCACGATAATCCCCATGCGGTGCAGGCAATAAGCCATCTGTTGCGCGATGCGGCGTGGCTGACCGAGCGCATCCGCCAATCCCTGTGTGGTGAATTCCGCGCCGAGCGTGTCCGGTAGCAGGGCGCGATAATCGGCGGCCGCATGAAAATGATGGGTGGCGACGATTTCCAGCAAGCGGCGATCACGAATGCTAATGCCGCGCCTGCGCCAACTCCCCTGCTGGTCATCAACGCGGATTTCTTCGTCGTGCGTCATCAACGCGCAAACCGAAAAACGCGGATGACTTAGCAAATCGTCTGGCAAATAGACCAATTCCGAAAAAAGATGCGTAATATGGCCGCGCTTGGGAGATTTACGGCGTTTGATTAGTCGGCCTTCGCTGTCATACGTGACCAACCACCGCGCCTGCGCGATGGGATGCGCCAGCATGACGGCGTGTGATGTCAGTAGATTAGCCAGCTTATTTTTGATAGCGGCGAAGTGGCGCGTTTGAATCTCGATCAGCAGATCATCGCGGGCAATATCCACAATGTAATCATCAACCGGCGCTTCCAGCACGTCGCCATCTCGCGCTAGATGGTGCTTCAAAGCCAGATGTAGGCCGCTTTCGCGGTACTGGTTAATCGGCACGATAACACACTGTCTCGGCGATTACTTCCGCGCCCATCAACCCCGATGCGATACGAGCGAAGTCACCCGCATCAGCGCTGGTCAAATAACGCTGTGATGGTCGCCCCGCATCGCGTCGATCTGGCAGGACGCGCCGCACCTGTCGCGCTACCGCCGCGCCCGGGTCAACCGGAAGCGCTGTTGATCCGGCAACGTCGCGGATGACATCCGCCAGAAACGGAAAATGTGTGCAGGCCAGCACGATCTGATCCGCGCCCGCCTGTAAAAGCGGCTCGAGATACTGCGACACCGCCGAATGCGCCGCACTCCCCGCTATCGTGCCCGCCTCGACCAGCGTCACCAGTTCCGGCGCGGGACGGGTGATGACTCGCGCCATCCTGCCATAGCGATGCAACAGGCGCTGATACAATGCACCGTCCGCCGTCGCCTGTGTGGTCAGCACACCGACAACGCCGCTTTGCGTATTGAGTACCGCCGGTTTGATAGCCGGTTCCAGCCCGACAAAGGGCACATGCGGGTAACGTTCGCGGAGTAATCGCAGGCTGGCGGCGCTCGCCGCATGACACGCCAGCACGATAACGTCCGCACCCTGCCCTATCAAGAAGCGCGTGATAGAATCCACGAAGGAGTCGATCTCGACATGGGGGCGCGTACCATACGGTACATGCGCTTGATCGGCATAGTAGATCGTGCTATGTTGCGGTAGGATACGATGGATTTCGCGCAGGACAGAAAGCCCACCCACGCCAGAGTCCAGCACGCCGATTTTAGGCATGGCGGTTCGCGGCGGCCTCGACGAAGGCGCGGAACAGACGGCGCATCGCTTCATCGTCCTCAATCATGTCTTCAGGATGCCACTGCACGGTCAACGCGAAGGGATGTTCCGGCACTTCCACCGCTTCGATGACACCATCCGGCGCATAAGCCGTCACTAGCAAGCCATCGGCGGTCTTTTCGATGGACTGATGATGCAGGCTATTGACGACTACTCGCGTCGCGCCCAACACATCGGCTAGCTTGCTCTGCGGTGCGATGTCTACATGGTGCAGGCGCAGGCTACGCGGTTCATTATCCACGATGTCGTGCCGTAAATCAGTTGTGATTGATGAGGGAATATCTTGCACTAGCGTCCCGCCCAGCGCAACGTTAAACACCTGATGACCGCGACAGATACCGAAGACCGGCAGATTTTCGGCCACCGCCCAGCGCGTCATCTGCATTTCGGTCTCGTCACGTTGACGATCAACAAGAATGGTCTTGGCGTGCTGTTGCGCGTGGTAAATCTCCGGGTCAACATCCCCGCCACCCGGCAACAACACGCCGTCTAGTCGCTCGTAAATCGCCCGCAGAGTATCACCCTGTAGCGTACTGGGTACCAGCACCGGAAGCCCGCCCGCCTGCTCAATAGCGATGACATTAGCATCATAAGCGCGGTCGAACTTCCAGTTGCGTTCATCGTAGTGTACCGAACACGTCAGACCGATAAGCGGACGATACACAGGAGACTATCTCCGCTCTTTCAGACGTGCCGACTTACCGCGACGCTGGCGTAGATAGTAAAGCTGGGCGCGGCGGACTTTGGAGCGCCGTGTAATTTCGATCTTCTCAATACGCGGGCTTCTCATCAAGAAGGTGCGCTCCACGCCGATGCCATGGCTGGCGATACGACGCACGGTGAACGCTTCGTCGTTGCCGCCTCCATGATGGCGGATGATAACACCCTGCACCACCTGAACGCGCTCTTTGTTGCCCTCGACGATGCGGACGTGTACCCGCACCGTATCGCCGACAGCGATAGCGGGGAAACCGCGATCTTCGGCTTCGAACACTTGCATAATGTCGTGACTCACAGGTCATCCTCCTAAAAAAATACGCCCAGAGGCACAACTCCGGTGCATACTGGCGTATCATAAGTTTATAGAAAATCACAGTAGCGCATTGTATCAGGACGGCATAGCACAAACAAGGGCGACGCTCACCGGTTCAGTCGTCGCGCCGCCCGTAAGATACCGGCTACCGTCTTGCCGTCGTCAATCTCGCCGGAGTCAATCTGCGCCAGCGCGGACGCCAGCGGCATCTTTACCACGTCGATGAATTCATCATCATCAGCAGGTAGATCAGAAGCGGTTAAATCTCGCGCTAGAAATAGGTGGATGTACTCCGTCGTGTAGCCCGGCGCGACATACATCCCGCCCATTGATTCCAGCTTGCCCGGCTTATAACCGGCTTCTTCCTGTAATTCACGTTCGGCACACAGCGCGGGCGGTTCATCCGGTTCTAGCGTGCCCGCCGGAATCTCGACCATGTACTGCGCGGCGGCGATGCGATATTGTCGCACGAGGATCACATTCTGCTCGTCGTCCAACGCCACAATCGCCACCGCGCCCGGATGCTGGACGACTTCGCGCTTAGACTGGACGCCATCCGGCAGAGTTACCGATAAGATGTCGAGCGTGACCACACGCCCTTTGTAGATCCGTTCACGTCCGGTTATCTGCTCCATCCTAACGCCCGGGAATGACGATTTCGCTGGTCATCAAGATGAAATTCGGGTTGGTGATTGACGGATTCGCCGCCACAATATCATTGACCGATACACCATAACGCATCGAAATCTGGAATAGCGTCTCACCCTGTTGCACGACATGAGTCGTACCACCAACAAAGCCGCTAGTCCCTGTTCCATCGGATGTACCGGCAGTGCCGGGTGGCCGGATGCCAGTCGTGCCACAACCGGGGATAGTTAGCTCTTGCCCGACGACGATCAACTGGATGTTCTGCACCCCGCTAGCCCGCGCAATATCATTGACCGACACGCCGTAGCGCATCGACAAACGGAACAGATTTTCGCCCGCCCGTACTACATGCACGCAATCAGCGCCCGGCGGGGGCGGTTGTGGTGTCGGCGAAGCAAGCGGTTGTTCTGGCTGTACCGGCTGTACCGGATCGGGCGTGGGCGTCACCGTCGGTTGGACTTGCACCGGCCCCATCGCGGTAGCAGTCATCGTCTGCACTTCATAAGTTGCTTCTAATATAAATTGCGTCGCGGTAGCAAATAGCGGGTCGAGCGTTGGTCCCTCTATATCGTCCTGCTCCCGTTCTAAATCTTGCTCTTCAAACGGGATGATGCCTTCGTCCTGTGGTAGTGCGGCCTCGTCCAGCATACCCTCGGTGAATGGCTCATCAAGCGCTTGTTCCTGCCCCATCGCCACCTCAACCGGAGTCGCAGTGGCTGGATCAGGCGTGGCCGTCACAATGACCTCGACAACCGTCGTCACTTCAACTTCGATCACCGATCCAGTTGGTGACGGGCCGGGCGTGTCGGACGGAAGCGGCAAGGGCGTCTGTGTGCTACGCTCTAAGCCTTGCAATGGTACTATGTCCGCACCACTGGCGGACTGATAACAGGCCGTCAGCGCGAAAATCATCAAAATGGATAAAACCCCGTATAGCCGAATGTGTGTCCCCATGCCATAATCTCCTCGAATGTCGAGTCACATTCATCATTATACCGGATAAAAAGCGATGTACCATGTTTTTGTATGCAAAAGGTTGCGCCGATGTTAGAACATATCAAATGGTTGGGCTATGGAAGTTTCATGATCGAAGGATCGCCACTGATTTACATTGATCCGTGGAAAGTGACCAAGAGCGTATTTCACCCCGATGTTATTCTGGTCAGCCACGATCATTACGAGCATTTCTCCATCGCCGACATCACCAAAATTCGCGGTGACGATACGCTGATATTGGGCAATCAATCCATTGTCGATCAAGTCGAAGGTGCGACACTGCTTCGCACATGGCAGACGATCAACGTAGACAAAGCCAGCATCAAAGCGGTACCCGCCTACGCGCCGGATAGCCTGCTCCATCCGCCGGAAGCGGGTGGTCTCGGTTTCGTGATCTCGGTGAATCTGTATGACATCTACTACGCAGGCGACGCCGGATTAATGCCCGAAATGGAGATGATACAGCCCGACATCGCCATTCTGCCCATCGACGGCAATGGCACGCTCAACGTCGAGCAAGCCGCGCAGGTTGTCCGGCGGATGCGTCCGCGTTGGGTCATCCCCAGCAACATCGGCCTGACGGAGGGCGCATCCCTGTTAGAAGCGCGTGAACTGCAAGCGCTAACCCGCGATTACACCGAAGTCATCATCCCAGAAGAAAGCCGTTAGTAACCTGTACTGGCTATCGATTTTGAGGATATAGTAGAGATGAATAAACGTTACTGGATTTACCCCGTTCTGCTGTGTTTGTTGCTCGGTTGGCCGGTCTTCGCGGAGGAAGAAGCGCCGGATGATGAACAAATAGCCGTCGGCACGGTCAATCTCACCACCGAATCCGCCGGACGAACGATTGATGTCGCCGTCTGGTATCCGGCACAGGCGACAAACGACACGCCGACCACCTACCGCGACGGCATCATAGCCCTACCCAGCCAGACCGTACTCGATAACCCGCCAGCCGATGATCGCGCTGTGCCCTACCCGCTCGTGATCTTCTCACATGGTAGCGGCGGCTTTCGCTATCAAAGCCTGTGGCTCGTCGAATATCTGGCCGCACAGGGCTATGTCGTGATGGCGGCCAACCATGTCGGCAATACCATCACTGACGCGGTATTGCGGCAAGAAGCGTTTGCGGCAGACATCGGCAGGGGTTACGGCTATCGTCCGCTAGATATTCTCGCGCAGATCGCGCTGGCCGAATCGCTGAACGAAAGTGATGACATCTTGCGCGGCCTGATCGACACGGACAGTATCGCGATCATCGGTCATTCATTCGGCGGTTACACCGCGATTGCGGCGGCGGGCGGGCGCTTGAATTTCGATGAGCTATCCGACCATTGCGCGACAGCACAAGAAAATGACAACACTTGCTTCCTGCTCGATCAACGCGACGGCATCGCCGAGTTTTTCGGTATCGCTCCGGATACATCCGGCGCATGGCCGCCCCTTAGCGATGAGCGCATCCAGGCGGTTGTAGCATTGTCTCCATGGAACGCGCCGATCTTCGATAGCGCAACGCTCGCCGAATTGGACATCCCACATCTCATCATGGTCGGCACAGCAGACACCATCACCCCAACCGAACGTGACGCGAGCGCATTCTTCGACGCCCTGACCGACGCACCCCGCGCCATAGCCGAGTTTGAAGACGGTGGTCATTACATCTTCGTTGATGAATGCTTCGAGTTGGCGATACAATCCGGATTCACCGAGCAATGCTCCGATCCGGTTTGGGATATGACGACGGTGCATCAAATCAGCCAGCAGATCATCACCGCGTTTTTACGTTCAGCGCTGGATGGTGACGGCTTGAATGCGGTCAGGGGTGATTTTGAGTTTGACGGCGTGAATTACCGGAGCGCCGCGCCGGTCATTAGCGCCGAGCGCCTCGTCCCGCAGGTGATCGCGCAATATCCGCACGATACCCGCGCATTCACGCAGGGGTTACTCCTA
Source organism: Anaerolineaceae bacterium (assembly GCA_007693385.1). GTDB lineage: Bacteria > Chloroflexota > Anaerolineae > Aggregatilineales > Phototrophicaceae > J038. Next base: position 91,531 of record REDR01000123.1, on the reverse strand, counting down.
CATAATGGCGTATTCTACGAGAGCACCGGCAATTACGGACAATCGACCCTGCGCCGCGTTGCAATTGAGACCGGCGAAATCCTGCAAAAAATCGCGCTGGAGTCACGCTACTTCGGGGAAGGATTGGCGCTCATACCGGAAAATGACCGCCTGATTCAGCTAACATGGCGTGAGAATGTCGCGTTTGTCTATGACCGCGAAACATTTGATCTGTTAGACACCTTCAGCTATGATGGCGAAGGCTGGGGACTGTGTTATGACGGCCAACATCTATACATGAGCAATGGTAGCGACAGGCTGTATCAGCGCGACCCGCACACGTTTGAGGTTCTACGGATGATCACCGTCACGCAGGAAGGCGAAGGGCGCAACCGCCTCAATGAATTGGCCTGCGTCGGCGATAGCGTTTACGCGAATGTGTGGATGAGCGATGAAATCGTGCGGATACGCAAGGCGGACGGTATTATCAGCGCCGTCATCGACGCATCCGGTCTGCTGATGCCGGAAGAACGCGCAAACGCCAATGTGCTAAACGGCATCACTTACGACGAAGCGCAGAGTCTATTCTACGTCACTGGTAAATATTGGCCGTATATGTTTCTGGTTGATTTTATGCCGTAGAATCAAAACGGGTGACGTTCACATCACGTCACCCGTTATTTTTCATCATGTGTTGAATGACTATGCGAAGCGATCGCTAGGCGGCGGGCTTGAGCGAGCCGTCATCCTGCCATTCTAACTGCCTATCCGCTTTGGTATAGATGCGCGGTGGGCGCACGCCATTGATAACATCGGCATCAATGACGACACGCTGAATATCATCGCGTCCGGGCACCTCGAACATAACGTTAATCAACGCCTCCTCGATGATGGAACGCAAGCCACGCGCCCCTGTGCCGCGATGAAGCGTTAAGTCCGCCGCCGCTTCCAACGCGGAACGCTCGAATACCAGATCGACACCATCTAGCGCCAACAATTGCTTGTATTGCTTGGTGAGTGAGTTCTTCGGCTCAAGCAAGATTCTAACCAGTGATTCGCGGTCTAACGGCTCGATGCTGGTCAGTACCGGCAAGCGTCCAACCAACTCCGGAATCAACCCATGCTGGATCAAATCTTCCGGCTTAACCTGCCGCAACAGTTGCGCGAGATCAATGGTAGCGCGGTTGGCGCTGGCATCGAAGCCGATGCGGTTTTTCGCGCCGGTACGCCTGCCGATTACCTGATCGATGCCGTCGAACGTCCCGCCACAGATGAACAGAATGTTGGCGGTGTTGATCTGCAAGAATTCCTGATGCGGATGCTTGCGCCCACCCTGCGGCGGCACATTGGCAACCGTCCCCTCGATGATTTTGAGTAGCGCTTGCTGTACGCCCTCGCCGGATACATCGCGGGTGATGGACGGGTTATCGTTGTTTTTACGTGCGATCTTGTCGATTTCGTCGATATAGATGATGCCTTTTTCGGCACGGGCGACATCGCCATCCGCCGCCTGTATCAGGCGCAACAGGATGTTCTCCACGTCTTCACCAACATAACCGGCTTCGGTTAAGGCCGTCGCGTCGGTGATACAAAACGGCACATCTAGCAGACGCGCCAGCGTTTGCGCCAGCAAAGTTTTACCGCTTCCGGTGGGGCCAACCATGATGATGTTGCTCTTTTCCAGCTCGACATCATCGGTAGCGTGTCCCATCATGATACGTTTATAGTGATTGTACACCGCGACGCTGAGGGTGCGCTTGGCGCTCACCTGTCCCACGACATACTCATCCAGATGTTGCATGATCTCGCGTGGCGCCAGCAGATCAGCCGATTCTTGATACTCGGGCACGATCTCATCTTCATGGATGTCTTCATCCATCAGCAGACTGTAGCATAGCTCCACACAGTAATTGCAGATGAACACACCATCCGGCCCCGCAATCAAGCGGTCAACTTCATCATGATGCCGCCCACAAAAAGAGCAACGATGGTCGCCGGTAGGTAAGTAAGACACTAAGATTTCCTTTCCGTTCCCAGTTCCAGAACGCTATCGATCAGGCCGTATTCCACCGCTTGCGACGCGGTGAAGTAAACATCACGATCAGTATCACGTTCGATCACATCGTAATCTTTGCCGGTGTGCTTGACAAAGATATTATTCAGCAATTCTTTGAGGCGTACTACCTCATTCGCCTGAATAACGATGTCGGAAGCCTGCCCCTGTGCCCCGCCGAGTGGCTGGTGCATGTGGACGGTAGCGTGCGGCAGAGCGAAGCGCTTGCCGTGTGTGCCCGCCGCCAGTAGCACCGTGCCAAAGCTGGCGGTGATGCCGACTGCCGTCGTGCTGATGTCCGGGTTGATGGCCTGCATGGTATCGTAAATCGCCAGACCGGAATAGATCACGCCGCCCGGCGAGTTAATGTACATCAAGATTGTGCGCTCGGCGTCTTCACGGTCAAGGAATAACAACTGTGCGACGATCAAATTCGCCATCTGGTCGTTGATACCCATACCGACGAACACGATACGCTCTTTCAGCAGTAGCGAATAGATGTCGTAAGCGCGTTCGCCACGACTGCCCTGCTCAATCACCATTGGAACTACGTTATGAAAACTCATGATGGGCGACGCCCGTAGGCGTCTAGCTCCTTTCTACCAATCGCACTAAGACTGTTTGTTTTCCTGATCTTCCGTTAAATCTGATTCTTGATCGTCGGCTTCGGCGGTTGGCTCTGTGGTCTGCTGTTCTTCATCATTAGCCGCCGCATCTACTTCGGTTTCTGGCTCGGTCGCTTCGGCAGTCTCATCTTCGGGATCCGTGATTTCTTCGCCCTTTGCGATGAGAACCAAACGCTCGGTTAGCATGTCATTCAATATCTCATTGACAACGCGTTGCATCGATTCCGGCTTGCTGAAAAGGTTACGCAGAGAGCGCTCATCACTATTTTCTTGCACTTCCATGAAATACGCGATCATCTCATCAACGTGCTTCTCAATCTGCGCTTGTTTGACGGTCAAGCCTTCCGCCTGAACAATCTCGCCCATCGCCAGCATACGACGCACAGAGACTTCAGCCTCTTCGCGGTAAGTCGCTCTAATCTGCTCAATATCCCCGCCCATCATCTGCGTGTACATCTCAAACGAAATGCCCATCTGTGATAGACGTTGCTCCATCTCAGCAACTTTATTATCGATTTGCTCTTCGACCATCAAAGGCGGATACGCGAATTCGCTCATCTCGACGATTTCATCAATCACGCCAGCTATGTACGAGTCTTTATACTCGTTTGTCGCCCGTGTCTGCATGTTCTCGTGGATGCGCTGGCGCAGTTCATCCATCGTCAGCGTTTCACCTTGTTCGGCGGTTATTTCAGCGGCGAACTCATCGTCCAATTCCGGCAGAACTTCTTCTTCCACTTTGTCAATCAACACGTTGAAGTGGATAAGACGTCCGGCATCTGGCAACCAATCAACATCACCATTGTACTTTTCGTCGTTAGGGCCGGGCACGACAAGTTCGAATTCGAGTTCATCACCGGCTTTCGCGCCGATCAACTCATCATTGAAGCCGTGAAAAACCGCTTCATGGTCAGGATCAAGTATGATTTCCGTACCGACTTGTCGGAAGCATGTCTCGCCCTTTGCCGGCGGCACATCATCATCTTCTTCTTCGAAGTCGTCTTCGTCGAAATCTTCGTCAGTTTCGACTTCAGCATCCGCTTCCGGTTCGACAACCTCTTCTTCTACCGCTTCAGTCCCGTCCTCGTCTTCTTCGACGACTGGAGGATCATCAGCATAGACCGCGTGTACATCCGCCATGACGATATGGCCGGACTCGATATCGCCTTCGACTTCACGTCTGGTCGCCCGACTCTGGCGGATTTTTTCAATCTCTTCGTCTACGTCGGCCTCATCAACGACTGGCTCATCGTACTCGCGGCGCACAGAGCGATAATCACCCAGTTTCGTTGTCGGCTGTAACGGCACAGTGTAAATGAACGTTGGCGTGGTACCGTCTTCATATTTTTCAAACACGCCCGGGCCATACGGTTCAATGTCGGATTGCTCCATCACCTCGCCGTAAATGGTTTTACTGAGCGTTTCGATAGCGTCTTCCATGATAGCCTGTCCCAGACCATTTTGAATCAATACGCGATACGGCGCCTTGCCCTTGCGAAAGCCCGGAATACGTACCTGTTTTGCGATGTTGCGCGCCGCTTTTTTCTCTGCTTCTTGCAATCGTTCGCGGGGAAATTCAACCGTGAACCTGACGCGGTGATCTTCGAGATGTTCGGTTTGAATATTCAAGAGATGTTCCTTTGTTGCACCATCGAGTATAGCACCGGATGACATCCGCACGCTATAAAAATCATATATGAAAATACAGGGCGCATAAAGCGCCCTATAGATTTGGGGAAGGAGGGACTCGAACCCTCACCTCACAGGAGACATGATCCTAAGTCATGCGCGTCTACCAATTCCGCCACTCCCCCGCAATGAGTTTCTGGATACTAGAAATTATAATGGAGCGTCAAAAAGCAAACAAGGGTTCAGTCGATGTCAATTCGGGAAATATCGTTCAAATCCTTGTCGCCGACACGCTCCAGTATGCTAGTAATGACCAACTGCGCGAAACGGAACATCGACGACATCTGATTGATACGATCCAGATATAACTCGGCGACGGCTTTCTGCTCGTCGTCCATCTCATCACGCGAAGTTTGTAACAACTGGGCATTATCCTGCATGACCGTCAAAGCGCGGTCTACATCGCGCATTTCGCGCCCGCTTAATATGTTGGTGATGATCTGCAAGAAGTCCGTCTCCGCTTCGTAATACTTGCGGCGGCCACTACGCCCACGCAACCACACCTGACGCACCATCCCCATGTGTTCTAGCGTGCGAATATTCATGCTGACGCTGGCTTTGGAGATGTCTAGCCGTTCCATCAGATCATCCAGCGATAGCGGCTCGGAACTGAGCAACAGGGCGGCGTATAATTGCCCCATAACTTTGCTGAATCCAAAATAATCTGACAACTGTCCTAGCCCGTCCAGCATACTATCATGCACAGTCGCCAGATCGGGGTGCAGGTGCGCCTTGAATTGATTATCGCCCATGTTCACAATTCCTCTTACAAGTATGATTTAAGTTCATCAGTGTCAGCCAACGGTCAACGCTTGGAAGTCTCGACAAATGCGACTACCGTCTCGGAGAATATATCCGGTACGCGCTCTAGCAATAATTGACGGGCGGACTCCGCTTCTTCAAATTTGCGGAATGATAGGCCGTTACGTCCCCACAATACCACAAATTCATCGCGTAGACGCGGCAAAAAGTCGTCCTGAAGACCGTGTTCAGCCAATGCGTTGATGACATCAGCTTCGCGGGAGATCGGGAACGTGGTGTTCAGATAGTAGGAACGCGCTCGCATTTTCTCCCACAATGTCTTATGCGGATCGTGATGCTTGGGCGTCGGACATAACCAGACGTGCGTTTCGTCAAAGCGCTCGATGATGCCGCCGCGTTGTAGCTGATTTAATTCATAGTCGGAAATCATCGCGCCGAAGTCGCGTTTGTGGTAAACACGATACTCACCGGTTTGTAATTCTTGTACGCGGTTTTCCTGCCAACGAACTACAAATGTACCGTCCAACAGGACGATAACACGGGTTCGGACGACCTTATTCTGTTCAGTTTCGTTTGTCTGTTTATCACTCATGCAGGAATAATAGCATTTTAAGCGGTACAAAACAACGAGAGAGCGTCGTGTGATCGTCAAGTTTACCGGCCTCAGATACTGTAGGATAGAGTTATGTCGTGGCAGATATGCCATTCGATTCGATTCGCAACCTTAAGGAGAAGCAGGATGAAGCGCTTTTTTAGCCTTGCAGTTCTGCTTGCTGTGTTGTCGGTTGTGTTCTTCTGGGGTCAGACGACGACCACAGAAGCACAGGCCAGCAGATCAGCATGGCAGGCTGAGTTTTTCGATAATCGTTATTTCATCGGCGATCCGGTATTCACCGAGACGCGCAACGCCGTCAATTTCAACTTCGGCACACAGGCGCCGCGTGATGGCTTCCCGAGCGAGAATTACACGATTCGTATTTCAACAGACGTACATTTCGATGTCGGTAATTACCGCTTCTATATGTTTTCTAGCGATGGCGCGACGGTGACATTCGACTTCAACCGGCGTGTGATTGACACATTCAGTGAGCCGCGTCCCGATGAACTCATCACAGGCGAGCTACAGGTGACTATTCCGGGCGTGTATCACATCCAGATCGACTATCGCCAGAACACCGGGCCATCTTACATCTATTTCGACTATGAAAGCACCGCCGATGGCATCAGCGGCCCATCGTTCCCGACATTTAGCGATCAAGTGCCGGTTGATGACCGCTTAGAAGCGGTAGGCAATCTGTTCTGGACGGGACAGTACTACAGCAACCGTGATCTGGCCGGTGCGCCGACAGTGATCGACAGTCACATCGGCCTGAGCTTCGACTGGGGCTTCGGTTCGCCCTACCCCAGCATTCCGGTAGATAACTTCTCGGCACGCTGGAACGCGGCTTACGCTTTCGGCGATGGGGAGTATGTCGTGCGCGTGCGCGTCGATGACGGTGTGCGCGTCTATCTGGATGGCGACCTGATTATCAACGAATGGCGCGAAACCAGCGCACAGACCTATAACGCGCTAATCAGGCCGGGAGAAGGCATTCGCACCTTCACCGTAGAATACTTTGAAGCGACAGCCGTCGCCTTGATCGACTTCCAACTGTTCCGCGTCACCGAAGCGCCGCCTGTCGCGGTTGGCTCACCCTATAACGCTTTCGCCACCGTCATCGCATCGCGGCTGAACGTGCGCAACGCGCCGGATGCCGTAAGCGGGGCGGTCATTCAGCGCGTCAATGGCGGCGAGACTTACGCGGTAGTTGGCAAACGCGCCGATGAGCGCTGGGTGCAGATCAACACCGGCACGATTACCGGCTGGGTCAGCGCCGGTTGGGTCGATGTTACCAATCTGGATAACGTCCCCGTGACCAGCGGCGAAGGCGCAGTCGAAGCGCCTCAGGATACCGGCTTCACCGTGTTTACACGCACAGAGGTTAATCTGCGTACCGGGCCGTCGACCAGTTTCGAGCGTATAGTCATCATCCCGCAGAACGTCACCGCCAACATCATCGGGCGTAACGAGCGGGCGACATGGTGGCAGGTCAACTATAACGGCACGGTTGGCTGGGTCAGCGCGACATTCGCTGTCATCGAGCAAGACGCGCCAGACCTGAACAGAATCCCGATCACCAACTAGGCGGCATCCATCAAACGATGCCTCATCAGGACGGGCGGCATAGGTCGCCCGTTTTGCGTTGCCTGTCGGCGACGGTGATGACGCGCATCAATACTAGATTATGACTTACAACGATGGTAGACTATGCCATCCCATTTGTGCAATCAAGCACAGACCCATACAGGAGCTACACGCTATGGCATCTAATCCGGCCAATAACAACATTCCAGACATTGTTATCGGTCGCCTACCTGTTTATTTGCGGGCGCTTAATCGTCTGACGCAGGAAGGTGAAGAAGTCACCTCATCGCACGAACTTGGTCGGCGTCTAGGGATTAGCTCGGCACAAATCCGCAAAGACTTATCGCACTTCGGCGGATTCGGCAAACAGGGCACCGGCTATCAAATCGCTTATCTGGAAGAAAAACTGCGGCAGGTGTTGCAGGTTGATCGTGAATGGAAAGTCGCGTTGATCGGCGCGGGCGATCTCGGTAATGCTATCGGCAATTATCGCGGGTTCACTGATCGCGGTTTCCATATCGCTTGCATCTTCGATGCTGATGAAGAAAAAATCGGCGCGACAGTCGGCGGGCTGACCGTGCAACCGATGGCTGAGATCGAATCGACCATACGTGAACGAGGCATACAAGTCGCCATGATCGCCGTCCCCGCCGAACACGCGCAAGCCGTGACCGAAACACTGGTCGATGCAGGCATCAAGGCAATACTCAACTACGCGCCGATCAATCTGGACGTTTCCAAACGGGATGACGTACACGTGCAGTACATCGACCCGGTGCTACATCTGCAACGCATGACTTACTATCTCAAGGGATAGCCCGCCACCCGATCACATCAGAATGTTTGCAACGTCAAGCGCTTCAAAATCGCCTGATCTTCGAGCGCTCGCCCCGCCCCCACCGCCACCGCGATCATCGGATTTTCCGCACGGTAGGCGGGCACGCCAGTCGTGCGTGTGATGAAATCATCAATGCCGCGCAACATCGCGCCACCGCCGGTTAACGTGATACCGCGATCAATGATGTCGGACGCCAATTCCGGCGGCGTGTTGCCTAAGACTTCTTTGATGACGTTCAAGATCGCCTGTAATGGCTCTTGCAATGCTTCCACCACTTCGCCCGTCGTCATCGTGACCGTGCGCGGCAGGCGGCTGACGTTATCACGCCCCTGTATTTCCATCGTCATCTCTTCCGGTTGATCAACCGCCGCGCCAATCTGTATCTTGATCGCTTCTGCCGTCGGTTGGCCGATCACCAGATTGTATTTGCGTCGCGTGTAGGCGATGATGCCGTCATCCAGCCGCAAACCGCCAATGCGCCCGCTATCCGCCCGCACGATGTTATTCATGCTGATAACCGCCGCTTCGGTGATGCCGCCACCGATGTTGACGATCATATCACCGGCGGGCGTAGCCACCGGCAAACCGGCGCCAATCGCGGCGGCCAGTGGCTCCCAGATCATGAAGGCTTCGCGGGCACCGGCGGCCAATGCCGCCTCATGCACAGCGCGGCGCTCCACGCCATTCGCACCATACGGCACGGAGATCATCACACGCGGGCGAAACATCCGCATCCGTCCGGCAACCTTGCCCATAAAATATCGGAGCATAAACTCCGCCACTTCATAATCTGCGATGACGCCGTTTTGCAACGGGCGCACAATTTGTATATCTTCTTCATAAACCCGCCCCATCATCTCACGGGCAGGTTGGCCGATTTCCATAACGTTGATACGACCACGTTCGTCTTCTTCCGTTGCAACCGCCACCAATGACGGCTCTTGCAACACAATCTGACCATTTTCATAGATCAAGACGTTGACCGTACCTAAATCGATTCCGAGGTCTTTGCTAAACAGTGGCATGTGTCCATCTCACCATGATACAAAATCCGCGCCAGATAGCGCGATAACTAGCTTGTTATACACGCGGAAAGGGCTAAAAGCAACGCCCGGACAAACGATGCCGGGCGCTGTTTGAATCACAGAGTTTATCTAACAGCCCGCGACGCACCCGCAGAGGGGTACATCACGCGGGGATGATTTAGGCGCTGACTAGCTTATTTGCGCTACGCTTCATCGCCGTTTCCCAGAATACGCATTATCGGTTCGCTGGTGCGTATCTTGCTGATCGAACGCAACTGCAACTCAGCACGGCGCAACGTCAAACGCGCTTCCTCCATCTCGTCAGGCGGTAAGCCTTCTTCTAGCAACTGGCGGGCATGATCGCGGGCTTCCTGCGCTTTTTCTTGATCGATGTCGAATGTCGTATCGGCGATTTCCGCCAATACCACCACTTTATCGGGGCGCACATCGACCACGCCACCGAAGATCAAGAACGATTCGCGGGCGATGCCCTTCTTGACGATCAACTCGCCCTCACCTAGCGAAGCCACCGTCGGCGCGTGATGCGGCAAGACGCCCATCTGCCCATCTTCCGCCGGAATCGAGACCATATCGGCCTCTTTTTCCTCGAAGACTTTTTCTTCGCGTGAAACAATCTCTACATGAATCGGCATGATCCAATCCTCTCGTCTAGGGATGCTGGCCGTTATGCTTCCGCCTTTTCAGACTGCTGATAGCGCTGGAGGACATCTTCAATCGGCCCGGCCATGTAGAACATCTGCTCCGGAATATGATCCACTTCACCATCTAGAATCGTGCGGAAACCGCGCACCGTGTCTTTGATCTTGACGTATTTACCCTCGCGTCCGGTGAACTGTTCAGCAACCACCATCGGCTGGCTGAGGAACTGCTCGATCTTACGCGCCCGCGCCACCAGCGCACGGTCTTCCGGACTCAATTCATCGACGCCGAGAATGGCGATGATGTCTTGTAGGTCTTTATAGCGCTGTAGCACAAGCTGAACCTCACGTGCGGTTTGATAGTGTTCTTCGCCGACGACCAGCGGATCGAGAATCTTGCTGGTACTATTAAGTGGATCAACTGCCGGAAACAGACCACGAGCCGCGATGGAGCGTTCCAGCGCGATTGTACCGTCCAGATGCGTGAACACCGCCACCGGCGCCGGGTCGGAATAGTCGTCCGCCGGAACATAAACGGCCTGCATGGACGTGATCGCGCCGACGCGGGTCGATGTGATGCGCTCCTGCAACTGCCCCATCTCGTCAGCCAGTGTCGGCTGATAACCCACCGCCGACGGCATACGTCCGAGCAACGCCGACACTTCCGCACCAGCCAGCGAATAACGGAAGATGTTGTCGATGAACAGCAGAACGTCTTTACCTTGATCGCGGAAGTATTCCGCCATCGCCAGACCACTCAACGCCACACGCAGACGCACGCCGGGCGGCTCATTCATCTGGCCGAAAACCATCGCCAGCTTGTCGATAACGCCTGATTCTTTCATTTCGTAGTAGAGGTCGGTCCCCTCACGGGTGCGCTCACCCACACCGGCAAACACGGACAGGCCGCTATGCTGGGTGGCGATGGAGTTAATCAACTCCTGAATGGTCACCGTCTTACCCACGCCCGCGCCGCCGAAGATGCCGGTTTTACCGCCGCGAGTCATCGGCGCTACAAGGTCGATAACCTTCATGCCGGTCTCAAAGACTTCCAGACTGGTATTCTGATCTTCAAACGGCGGTGCGGTGGCGTGAATCTCGCGGCGCGGCGCAGAGTCCGGCACCGGGTCGCCCAGATCAATAGGCCGCCCCAGCACGTTGAAAACGCGCCCTAGCGACAATTCACCGACGGGCACGGTGATATTCTTACGGGTGGCAATGGCGTATACGCCACGACGCAGGCCGTCGGTGGTATCCATCGCCACCGTACGCACCATGTTACTGCCCAGATGCATCTGCACCTCAAGGATCAAATCTTCCTGTCCTTCGCCCAATGGCACGCGGAGCGCCTCGAAGATTGCCGGCAGATGACCTTCCGCGAATTCAACGTCTACCACGTTACCCAATATCTGGGCGATTGTTCCCTTTAGTTCAGCCATTCGTCTATTCTCTCCTAACCTGTCGCCGGTCAAGCTGGGCGGCCAGCGACGATCTCATTTTATACCAAAACTTAGTCGCCGCTTGCGCTGGCTTCGGCGGCTTCTAGAATACTTGCGGCCTTCTTATCGAGCGTATCCTGCAAGGACTCCGCACCGCCGACAATATCTAGAATCTCGCTGGTAATGGCCGCCTGCCGTGCCTTGTTGTAGAGCAACGTCAGGTCTTCGACCAGTTGCCCGGCGTTGTCGGACGCATTACGCATCGCCACCATTCGCGCCGAATGTTCGCTCGCTTTACTTTCCAGATAACACTGATACAGCACAACATCAGTGAAGCGCGGTACGATCTGCTCGATGATAGAGGCCGTATCCGGCTCGAATTCATAATCCTGATGGCTCGTCGTGGTGACTTCCGCTAGCTTGCGTACATCATCATAGGCGCTGATGTCGTGCGGCACCATCGGCAACCACGGCAGAACTAACGGGCGCTGGGTCAGCGTATTGATGAAGTCGGTATATGCGACGAACACATCATCTACCTGCCCGCTTGTGAAAGCGTCTTTCGCTAACTGCGCGACGGGCGAAATATCAGAGATTCGCAGTTCGTCGGGGATGTCGATGAACGACGCGACGACATTCTGCCCCATACGCACCATCGCATCACGCCCCTTACGCCCCACCGTCACCCACTGGATCGGCTTTTGCGCCTGACGCACAAAGCGCTGGGCGACGCGGATGATATTGCCGTTGAACGCACCGGCCAGCCCACGATCCGACGTAATCAGCACGACCATGATATTCTTCACGTCTTCGCGTTGCGCCAGAAGCGGATGCAACGGTTCGCCACTGCCAGCCGTCGCCGCCTGTATGTTCATCAAAATTTCCATCGCCTTCTGTGCGTAATCACGGCTCGCCAATACTTTGGCCTGCGCCTTACGCACCCGCGACGCGGAGACTGCCTCCAGCGCGCGGGTGATCTGGCCGATGTTCTTCACACTACGAATGCGATTTTTAACCTCGCGTGAACTGGGCATCGTCTACTCCTTAGCTCCAGTTGGCTTTGAAGTCTTCAATCGCCTTCTTAAGCCCTGCTTTAATTTCATCAGTCAGCGCTTTTTCGTTTTGCAGTTTGTCGCGCAACTCGGCGTACTGCGTGGCGAAGAAGCGATAGAAGCCACTCTGCCAATCTTGCACGCGGTCAACCTCTACGTCGTCCAGATAATCGTTAGTGGCCGCGAACATTACCGCAACCTGATCGGCCAACGATACCGGACTGTATTGATTCTGCTTCAGCAATTCTGTCAGGCGCAGACCGCGATCAAGCTGTGACTGTGTGGATTTATCCAGATCAGAGCCGAACTGCGCGAAAGCCGCCAACGAACGGAACTGCGCCAATTCCAGACGCATACCGCCAGCCACCGCTTTCATCGCCTTCGTCTGCGCCGCACCACCCACACGACTGACGCTGATACCGACGTTCAACGCCGGACGCTGACCGGAATAGAACAGGTCAGATTCCAGATAAATCTGGCCGTCGGTGATGGAGATCACGTTGGTCGGCACGAACGCGGACACGTCACCCAGAAGCGTTTCGATGATGGGTAGCGCGGTGAGGCTACCGCCGCCGCGTGCCTCGCTGAGCTGGGCGGCACGTTCCAGCAGGCGGCTGTGCAGATAGAACACGTCGCCGGGATACGCCTCACGTCCGGGCGGGCGGCGCATCAACAGGGACACCTGACGATAAGCCCATGCGTGCTTGGACAGGTCATCATAGACAACCAGCGCATCTTTACCGTTTTCCATGAACCACTCGCCGATGGCACAACCGCTATATGGCGCAATGTAGTTGAGCGCCGCCGGATCGGACGCGGAAGCGACGACAATCGTCGTGTAATCCATCGCGCCGTATTCTTCCAGAAGTGCCTGAATGCGGGCGATTTCGCCTTTACGCTTGCCGATGGCAACGTAAATGCAGTACACATCCTGTCCTTTTTGGTTGAGGATGGCATCAATAGCGATGGCGGTCTTTCCGGTCTGGCGGTCACCAATAATTAGCTCACGCTGACCACGACCAATCGGGATCATCGCGTCAATTGCCATGATGCCGGTCTGCACCGGACGGTTGACGCTCTCGCGCTCCATCACGCCGGGGGCGATACGCTCGACGTTATAATATTCGTCGAACTTGACCGGGCCTTTGCCGTCAAGCGGGCTACCCAGCGCGTCCACAACACGCCCGACCAACCCCGTACCAACCGGAATGGACGCGATACGACCAAGCGGGCGTACTTCATCGCCTTCTTTCAGGTCGGCAAATTCGCCCATCACGATGACGCCGACATTATCGCGCTCAAGGTTGAACGCCATGCCGACCACGCCGTTAGAGAAGCGTACCAGCTCACTAAAGCTGACGTTATCAAGGCCGGAAACGCGAGCGATACCATCACCCACTTCTTCTACATACCCGACCTCAACCGCTTCGACGCTGGACTCGTATTCGTTGATTTGATCTAAAATAGATTGATAAAAGCTATCGGTGGCTTCCGCCATAGTATCGTCTCCTAAAATGCACAAACGTTTCCGCCCGCGAAGTCGGGCAAATAGCCTATTCCGTCCACTTTACACGCCGTATTGTAACCGATTGACTATCTTATGTCCACGTTTTCACAAACGCCTGAATTTTCGTCTAATCTTCGTCCTTAGCGCCCAGTTCTACCGAGCGATTATAGGCCGCCCATATCGCCTTTGAGATGATGGTTCGCACCGTCCCTTTTTCCAGTTGATATAGCGCCGCCGCCGACGTGCCGCCCGGACTGGTCACTTGATTGCGTAGCTCCGCCGGATGTGAGCCAGACTGTATCGCGTAGCGCACTGAGCCGAGCATCGTCTGATGCACCAACTTCTGCGAATCCTGCCGCGAAAATCCCATATGTACGCCGGCGTCAATCATCGCCTCCATCAACAGGAACACATAAGACGGCCCGCTACCATTGAGCGCCGTCGCCATGTCCAAAAATTTCTCGTCATTGACGTACAGCGTCTCGCCCAGCGCCCCCAGCACCATCTCCGCGCGATAACGTTGTTGTTCGTTCACCTGCTCCGTAGCCGCCCAGACCGTCATGCCCTCCCCGATCTGGCCGGGCGTGTTGGGCATCGCCCGCACCACATTTTGAATCTGGCAACCCTTTTGTATGGCGCTCAATTTGACCCCCGCCGCGATACTCAAAACCATCGCTGACGGCTTCAGCAGGCCGCCAATGTCCGGATAAACTCTGGACATGACCTGCGGCTTGACGGACAAAACCACAATATCGGCTTGCTGTGCCGCCTCATCATTATGCACCGTGAAACGGATGCCGTAACGCGACATCAACTCTTCGCCACGTTGCAGGTATGGATCAGTAGCGATGATGCGATCCGGCGTGATGCGCTGGCGATTGAGCAAGCCCTTGAGCATCGCCTCCCCCATCACGCCGGTGCCGATAAATGCGATGGTTTGATCTTGCAGTGTCATAATACAGACTCCCCTATCCAGACGATCAAAACTTAAATACTGCGCGGTCTACGGCGCACCGCATGGCGTAAAGCCGACCAGAAAAGCCGCTTCTGTGGCAAATAGGTCAGCAATGTGTCCTCAAAGCGGCGCGGATGTATGCCGAAAATATGATACATACTATTCAGTGGCGCGGTACGGCTGGCCGCCACATAATCCAGCCATTGCTGTGTGATGAGGGTGCGCCGGAAGATCAAATTCTGAATACGGACGAACAGGCGCAACAGATAAGGCGGCACCGATATGACAAAGCGCGGCATTCCGGTCAGCCGCATCACCGTCTGCAATAAATCGGCCAGCGTGATATATTCCAGTCCGCCTATTTCAATCGTCTCATCTACCGTCCGGATGTCGTCCAGACAACGACAAATCGCCTCGATCAAATCATCAATATAAACCGGATGCAACACCACCTCACCGATGCCGGGTAACAGACAGAAAAACGGATTAACGCTGAGCGACATCGCTATATGGTTGATGAACACGTCGTCCGCCGCAAAAACCACGCCGGGACGGATGATCGTATATGCCAGACCGCTATCGCGGATCAACGCCTCAAGCTGACCTTTGAGCCGCAACAGCGTGAAAGCCGACGACGGCGACGCCCCCAGATGACTCAGCGTGAGGATGCGCCCCACCCGCGCCGAACGCGCCGCCGCGATCAAGTTGCGCGTGCCGACAATCTCCACACGCTCTAAATCGCGCTGACGCCCCCACCACATCGCATTTTCCAGATGAATAATCAGGTAAACGCCGCTAACCGCCCGATACAGCGCTTCCTCGTCCATCAATGTGCCCGCAATGACCTGCGGCGCGGCGGGATCATCTTCATCCCAGAATATCCGTTTTCGCTTGGATTCATCCAGTAACACGCGCAACGGATGGCCGTCAGCCATCAGCCGGTTGATGAGATGTCGCCCGATTAAACCGGTAGCACCGGTTACCAATATCATCGCGTTTTCCTTTTTGGTGACCTCAGGTTATGATAGCAGTGGATTATGGCTTTTGAACCGCTATAATAACAGACTGGAACGGCAAAGGAGTAGAACGTGGAGAAGCGGCGGCGCGTTGTTGTGACGGGGATGGGCATTTTGTGTCCGACGGGTAACACAGTAGCCGAAGCGTGGCATAATGCCGCGCAGGGGATAACCGGAATCGGCCCGATTCGCCGTTTTGATACGTCCAATTTAGAGAATCACTTCGGCGGAGAGGTGAAGAACTTCGACCCCGAAAAAGCGCTTGGACGCCGCGAAGCACGCCGCACGGATCGCTTCACGCAGATGGCGCTAGTCGCCGCGATGTCGGCGGTTACGGACGCCGCGCTGACCATTACACCGGAGATGGAATATCAATGCGGCGCGATCATCGGCACCGGTATCGGCGGGATCGCGTCGATCTTCGCTAGCACCAGCACATTTTATACACGCGGTTCACGCGCTGTCAGCCCGCTTCTGGTGCCAATGATGCTCCCTGATGCCGCCTCCGCACGGGTATCCATGCATTATAAACTGCGCGGCCCCAATTACGCGATCTCCACCGCCTGCGCCACCGGTAATAACTGCATCGGCGAAGCCACCGAACATATACGACATGGCCGCGCTAATGTGGTGCTGGCCGGTAGTTCGGAAGCCGCGCTCGAGCCGATCACCATTGCCAGCTTCAACAACATGACCGCTATCTCGCGCCGCAACGCCGAACCCGAAAGAGCATCGCGGCCATTCGATCTTGATCGTGACGGCTTTGTGGTGGCCGAAGGCGCGGCGGTGCTGGTACTCGAAGAACTATCACACGCGCAGGCACGCGGCGCGAAAATCTACGCGGAGATTCTCGGCTACGGCCACACATCAGACGCCTATCACATCACCGCCCCACTGGAGACCGGAGAAGGCGCGGCGGAAGCCGTGCGTCTATCGCTGGCCGATGCAAACCTATCCGCACAACAGATTGATTACATCAACGCGCACGGCACCGGCACGCCGCTCAATGACCGGAGCGAGACGCTGGCGCTTAAGGATGCGTTAGGTGACACCGCCTACGACATCCCCATCAGTTCCACGAAGTCAGTCACCGGTCATCTGATGGGCGCGGCGGGTTCAGTCGAAGCGATCTTCACCATTATGGCGATCAACGACGGGTTCATCCCGCCTACCGTGAATCTCGACAACCCCGATCCAGAATGCGATTTGAACTACACGCCGCACGTCGGCATTGCACGGAAAATCGACATCGCCATGAGTAACTCGTTCGGATTTGGCGGGCACAACGCCGTCTTGATCTTCGGGAAGTATTCTGATGGCACGACGTAAAGGCAACGAGATCAGACAACAATCCAGCATCTACGCTCACATCGTCGGCTGGGGAATGCAGTTACCCAAAAAAGCGTTGACCAATGAGGCCATCGCCGCCATCATCGACACCAGCGACGAATGGATTAAAGCGCGGACAGGCATCAACGAACGACGCATTGCCGACGAACAAGAGACAACGGCATGGCTCGGTTTACAGGCCGCCAAAAACGCGCTAGCGCTGACCAACATCCTGCCCGGCGACGTTGATCTGGTAATCGTCGCCACCAGCACGCCGGAAAACATATTCCCCAGCACCGCCAGCCTGATACAGCACTGGCTAGGCGCTAAGAGCGCCGGTGCGTTCGACCTCAGCGCGGCCTGTTCCGGATTCGTCTATGCGGTAGATATGGCGGCGCAAGCGATTCGCTCCGGCAGTATCGAAATCGCCATCGTCATCGGCACAGAGACGATGAGCCGCGTGCTGGATTGGCAAGATCGCGGGACGTGTATCCTATTCGGAGATGGTGCGGGCGCGGTAGTCTTGCAGGCCGCCAGAGAAGAAGGCGGCGTGCTATCCAGTGTGCTACGCTCCGATGGCGGCGGCGCTGATCTATTGGCAATCCCCACGCTAAACAGCACGGAAATACGCTCCACTGAAAGCATCGGCAACCCTAAACTGCACAAGATGTATATGCACGGAAGCGAGGTCTTTCGCTTTGCGACGCGGGTGATTGGTGATAGCGTGCGCGAAGCCTGTCGTCTGGCGGGAATCACCATTGATGATGTCAAACTCATCATCCCGCATCAAGCTAACGAGCGCATCATTCAGGCGGCGGCGCGGAGCCTTGATGTTGAACCGGAACGCTTCATGAGTAACCTCAGCAATTACGGCAACACCTCCGCCGCGTCAATCCCGCTTGCGCTATGCGATGCGGTACATGAAAAGCGCATCAACGCCGGTGATTATATCGTGCTGGTCGGCTTCGGTGGCGGCCTGACGTGGGCTTCAATGGCCATCCGTTGGAGCTTGCCACAACCCGGCGAAGTGCAGGTCAGCCGCATGGCGGAAAATCGGCGGCGCATCGGCTACTGGCTGGTCAAGTGGCGTGTGCGTTTCCGTCGTCTATGGCGATTCCTGACATGGCGCGGCGACGACGATCTCGACAGCTAGCCGGTCAAATTCAGACAATACATTTACGGTACAAACTCAGTTGTTATGTTAAACTGACATTAGAGGGTTGAGTATCTGCGCTACGAAGCCTGAGATTGTTGTGGTGCATGTTACTTATACGGGCTTACAGGAAACGGGGACGGACTGGAATCATGACCAAGATATTGTATATTGAGGATAATCCGCAGAATATGCGCCTCGTCAAAAAGATGCTGGCGATTGGCGGATACGACATGGTCGAAGCGGTTGATGGGTATAGCGGGCTGGATGCGGCGGCGCGAGAATTGCCCGCGTTAATCCTGATGGACATTAACCTGCCGGATATTGACGGCGTAGAGGCAACAACCCGCCTGAAATCAAGCGAAGCGATGCGGCATATTCCCATCATTGCGCTGACCGCTAACGCTATGTTTGGCGACAAAGAGCGCTACATGGCCGCCGGATGTGATGGTTATCTGGCGAAGCCGATCAGCAAAAAAGAATTGCTGGAAACGCTAAAGATTTTTTTGGGCGACAAATAACCAGAATCCGCTCATGGTACAAACGCGGGACACGTCAAGCGGCGCGTCCCGTTTTGTGTGTCTGGCGCTTAGCGCGAACGCGACACCAGACTGATGTAATATAGCAATGTCAACAAAGCCGTGACGAAGGCGGCGACGTATGTCAGCGCGGCGGCGGTCAACATCTGCCGCGAACCGGCGGCGTCCGATCCGCCACGTAACAGGCCGCTTTCTTTCAGTAATTTCATCCCGCGTCGGCTGGCGTCTATCTCCACCGGCAACGTCAACAACATGAACAGCACAACCACGCCGAAGAAGGCAATCCCCAGCCACATCAACCCTGACATTTGCAGGAAGAAGCCCAGCATAATCAAGCCGTAGCTGACCATCGGGCTAAAGCGCATGGCCGGTAGTAAAAAGCTCCGCAGGGCGATAAATGGCGATTTTTCCACATATTGTTGGGCGTGTCCCATCTCGTGCGCCACAATCGCCATCGCCGCCACCGATGGCCGCGTCGCCACGTCCGGCGACATACGGACAACATGCGACGACGGATCATAATGATCGCTCAGCTTGCCCGGCGTCCCTTCAAAACGCACACCGCCTAACTCTGGCAACTGTGCCAACCGCCTGCCGACCTCCGCGCCGGTCATGTTGGAACTGTTGCGCGTCTCGCTCCAGCGACTGAACGACGACGTGACATACATCTGCGCCGCGCCGGAAAGAAGCAAGCTGGGGATCATCACCAGCAGTAGATAGTTCATGTCAAACCACATCGCTCAACTCCTCATTGCTATGCCATCTTGTCATGATGCAGAGTATACGCCGCCTGTATAAATCAAGTCGCAAATCCGCGTAAGAACCGCGTAAGAACGTCACGGCGCGAGCGGTGTCGCCGTCGGAATCGGGTCGCTGATGTAAATTGTGATCTGACAGGAAGCCATCACCGTATTCGACGTGTCAAACACCACCAGCCGGAATTGATACGTGCCCGGCTCATACGGGTTCGGGTCGAATTGATACAGTGTGGTTAACTCCCGCGCCTGCATCGGGTCTGTCGCCAGCGTCGCAAACTGGCCGAGAGTCGAAGGCCCGGAGATTTCCAGTTTCAACTCGCTGAAGTTATCGACAAATGCCGTGCCGCGTATCGGCGTAACCTGAAAGACGCGCATCCCATTCGCCGGAATTTGCAACATCGCATTCGGTGAAGAACACCCCACCGGCGCGGGCGCGTTCGGCTCTATCGTGCCCACCGGCGTAAATGTCGGCGTCGGCGTGATGAAGATGACACCACCGGTATCGACGCCCAGTTCAATATCGCTGTCGTCGATGTCGGGGCGCTGGATGATGGCCGGTGGCGTACTGGTGGCGAAAATGCCATCACCGCCGACCAGAATTTGCTGGTCAGGATCGACGGCGGCCATCGCCCGTTGAACCTCTTGATCTTCGCGCAGTACCGGCGCGACGAAATTCTGCACGCCAACGACGAATAGCCCTGCCTCAAACAACAGGATGACTACGAACAACGCGCTCGAACGCCTTTGACGGGCGAAATCACGCTCTAATTCATAATAACTGGAACGTAGCGCATATCCGGCCTGCACCCACCGCCGGAAGTGCCACACTACCCCGACGCCGATGAAGATATACAGCGCGACTGCCGTTTGCTCAATCAAGAACGCGATTGCACTCAATTCAGCCTCCTCAACACCCCTTTCAAAATGGTCATCAAACGCGGCACGATCACGTGCCCCGCTTCCAATACCTCCTCATGGTTCGTGTCAAAGTCGCTATCAATCTCAAATATACTCTTGTTGGTGATGCCAGAACAAGCCATCACGCGCATTCCGGCGTGACGGGCGACGATCACCTCCGGCGCGGTAGACATCCCGACAGCATCGCCCCCCAGCAAACGGAGCAGGCGGTTCTCGGCGGGCGTCTCGAACGTCGGCCCGGATAAGCAAATATAAACGCCCTCATGTAGTGTGATGCCGCTACTCAGCGCCACGTCCCGCGCCAACTCGCGCAGGTCGCGGTCATACGTCTGCGACATGCCCAGAAAACGCGGCCCGATGTCGTCATCGTTGCGGCCAATCAACGGATTCAATCCGGTCAGGCCGGGCATATTGATATGATCGTTCAACAGCATCACATCGCCCGCCGTGAAGTTCTCGTTAAGTCCGCCCGCCGCGTTGGTCAAAAACAGTGTGTCCACGCCGAGCTGGTGCATCACACGGATGGGAAACGTCACCTGTTGTATCGTGTAGCCTTCGTAGAAATGGGCGCGGCCTTGCTGGGCAATGACCGGCTGACCTTCTAACTGACCGATGACCAGTTGCCCTTGATGACCGTGTACCGTCGAGCGCGGCCAGCCAGGGATTTCTTCATACGGAATCACAACGCGATCAGTGATGTGGTCGGCCAACCCGCCCAGCCCTGAACCGAGAACCAGCCCGATTTTGGGGCGGGAGTCGGTCTTCTGGCGGATCGTGGCGACAGCCGAGCTATAGTCTGCATGTGAATCTGTCATGATGACATCTGTCCTTTTCTATCTATGAAGAATTATACCATCTCACCCACAGGCTCTACACATTGCGCAAGATTTCGGATAAAATCTATAGAAATCTTCAAAAACGTGCAAAGCTTTTCCCGCACAGACACACCATACGGCCTATCATAGCCTTGAGGAGATCGGATGATTTATCGTAATTTACTGTTGTGCGCTTTGTTGATTCTTACTGTAAGCGCCTCTTTTGCACAAGATGAAATTCCCGACGACTCCGACCAGATCGTTTATACCGTCGTCGATGCCTTCGGCGATACCGTGACCATCACCCCGACTGATCTGGAACGCATTATCAGCATCGGCGGCGCGGTGACTGAAATTCTGTACGATCTAGGCATGGGCGACAACATCATCGCGGTGGATGTCTCCAGCATCTACCCGCCACAAACCGCCGATCTGCCCACGGTGGGCTATCTGCGCTTTCTATCCGCCGAGCCGGTCTTGTCTTATGAGCCATCACTCATCATCACCACCGAGGACGCCGGGCCGGTTGATACCCTGCGCTTGATTCAAAGCGTCGGCATTCCGGTTCTGATCGTACCGGCAGAGGACACGCCAGAAGGCGCGGCGGAGAAAATCCGCACGGTGGCCGCCGGTGTCGGCAAATCGGACGAAGCCGAAGCCATCATTGAGGCGATGCGCCGCGACATCGAACGCGCTCAAGCGTTGGTCGAGATGGTCGAGACGCGCCCGCGCGTGCTGTTCGTGTTTGCGGGGAGCAACATCGCGCTAGGTGTGCTAGGACGGGCGTCCGGCGGGCATCAGATGCTTGAGTTGGTCAACGTGGAGAACGCCATCACCATCGAGGACGGCTACATCCCGCTCACCGCCGAAGCGATTGTCGCCGCCGCGCCCGACATCATCCTGACAACTTCTTTGAGCGTGGAGCGTGTCGGCGGGGTTGAAAATTTCTTGAACTTGCCCGGCATATCGTTGACACCTGCCGCGCAGAATGGCCGCATCGTCTACGAGCAGATGGACGACCTGTTCTTGCTCGGCTTCACGCCGCGACTGGGCGACGCCATCCTCAATCTGACGTATCTGCTACATGAGGATTTGCCGCGTCCGGCCTATGCTGTCGTCCGTCTATCGCCCGCGCTAGAGCAATTTGAGGCGCAACTGCGGCGGGCTGGACAGTTGGAAGCGCTAGACATTGACGAACCTCTCACCGTACTCGCGCCGAACAACGATGCCCTGACGCTAGCCGACACCGAATTGAGTGCATCCGAGCTATCGGCGTTGATACTGCAAGGAGCTATCCCGCCGCAGGAGATGACAGCCGTCCCCGCCGATATGATCGAAGCGGTCATTTCAACGGCGAATGGCTACGTGTACATCCTCAATGGACTGCCAGAATGAGCGCGATCAGCCGCCCGCAACCGCACGAGACGACGACGAACGCCCGTCGTGTCGCGCCCAACATCCGGCGCAAAGGCGTTTTTCTGGCCGCCAGCCTCAGCGCTCTATTGCTGGTCGTTAGCTTGCTGTCTATCGGTAGCGGACAGTTACCGATACGGGTCGATCAAGTGGTGACCATCCTTGCGGATGAAGTCGGCATTCAGCCGGATATATCGTTCAACGTCGGCGAATCATTCAGCTATCCGGCGGAATATAGTACCGTGCAACGCGGCACACTCATCAACATTCGCTTGCCGCGTGTGGTACTCGGTCTATTGATCGGCGCATCGCTGGCGGCGGCAGGCGCAACTATTCAAGGTATGTTTCGCAACCCGCTAGCCGACCCGGGCTTGATCGGCATCTCGGCGGGTTCAGCATTCGCGGCGGCGCTGGTCATCGTGCTAGGCAACACCGCCGCGCTGAGTCCATTGGCTGGCAGTCTCGACGAGATCGGCGTGCCGTTGCGCCCGATTGCTTCCTTCATCGGCGGCGTCGTCACCACCCTGCTCATCTACCGGCTGGCGACGGTCAACGGCAGAACCAGTGTGCCGACGATGCTATTGGCCGGTATCGCCCTCAACGCCTTAGCGGGCGCGGGTGTCGGGATGCTGGTCGCCTTCGCTGACGATAGCGAAATACGCGACATCACCTTCTGGCAATTGGGCAGTCTGGTTGATGGCTCATGGGAACGTGTGGAGACTGTCGTCCCGTTCATCCTTATATCGCTGGTGCCGATGCTGTGGCTATCGCGTCCGCTTAACGCTCTGCTATTCGGCGAAATAGAAGCCGAGCATCTCGGCTTCAACATTCAGCGCACCAAACAATTCATCATCGTGCTGGCCGCCGTCGCCGTCGGCACGGGTGTCGCCGTCGCCGGCATTGTCGGCTTCGTCGGGCTGGTCGTACCGCACCTCATCCGCCTGCTAGCCGGGCCGGATCATCGCTACGTGATCCCCGGCTCGATGCTTCTAGGCGCGGCGTTGCTGGTCGGTGCGGATTTGATCGCCCGCACCATCGCCGAAGGGCGCGAGATTCCGCTAGGCGTCGTCACCGCGCTCATCGGGGCACCATTCTTCCTGTATTTATTGCTCAAAGACCGTGAGAGGGGTACATTAATATGACCTTGAACGCGCACAACATCACCGTCCGCGTCGGTAAAAAAGAACTACTACGCGATGTCTCGCTATCCATTGCACCCGGCGAGATCGTCGCCGTCGTCGGCCCCAACGGGGCGGGCAAATCCACCCTGCTCAAAGCGATCACCGGCGACATCGACGCCGCCAGTGGCGCGGTGCAGATGGGCGGACGGGCACTGGATAAATGGTCTTTGTTAGATCGCGCCCGCGTCCGCGCCATCCTCTCGCAGAGCGTCCCGCTACATTTCGCCTTTAGTGTGCTGGAAGTGGTCTTGATGGGACGTAGTCCGCACATCAACGGGCGTGAGAGCGAGCGCGACTACGACATCGCCTATCAAGCGCTGGCGGTGGCCGAAGTCGAGCATCTGGCGGAGCGCACCTACACCACATTAAGCGGCGGCGAACGACAACGCGCCCAATTCGCGCGGGTGCTGGCGCAGATATGGGAACCGATAGACGGCCAACCACGTTATCTGCTGATGGACGAGCCAACCAACAATCTTGATCTGACGCACCAGCATGGCACGCTCAAAGTTGCCCGCCGATTCGCCGCAGAGGGCGTTGGCGTGCTGGTCATCCTGCATGATCTCAATCTTGCGGCGGAATACGCGGATCGCATCGTGGTATTGCGTGACGGGGATTTGTTGGCCTGTGGAACTGCCGAAGAAGTCTTGACGGCGGAGACGATCTTATCAGCGTTCAACATGCCTGCCATCATCACGCCGCACCCCATCACAGGGCGGCCACTCGTCATCCCGATCACCACACCGCAGGAGGATAACGCGAACGCGGCGGTGATAGCCACTATGCACGAGGACATATCCACCGTGCATAGCGGCTATTCGTGTGCGTCTTAGTCGCCCCGCGCTAATCGTTACTACGGGCGGGTCAACGCGGCCATTTCAACCGGCACGCTCTGGTTGATGTCGCTGATGCTGTCATACAGCAGTTGCAACGTGTAACGCGGATTGTGTGCGTAAGCGCCCGGGTCTTTCTGCACGAAATGATAGTTATACGCGACGCGCACCAGACGCGGCGACCATGTAGTGTAACGGTTGCCGAAGTTCAAATCAGCCGGGTCGATTTCGCCGCCCTCGCTGACATCGTTGAAGAAATACGGGAAGCGTTGCGAACTATAGACGATGGGTGCGTCCAGCACTTCGTCGGCATAGGTGCGGATCGCCTCATATAAGATGTCGTGAAAGGTGTCGATCTCTAGCGCGATACCTTTACGTGTATCGCCGTCGCCGTCATAGTCCGTGCGATCATCGCGTATATCGCGCAAATCCTCATAAGTGACTACGTTAGAATGGCATGTGCTACACTGCAACGGCTCGACGCGCAGATTGTGGGCGTCGTGGCAACTGCTACACGTTTGAAAATCCGGCGTATGCTCGAAGCGTCCTTCATAGACCGCCATCGGGTACTCATAACCGCCCCGCGCTGTCGTGCCCATCATGGTGGCGGCGGATACATGATAATGCACATTGATGAAACCCAGCTCATCATACACAACATCATCATCCAGACCGCCGATTGCCTGATCGACGCTATCAGCCGATTCCGTCCCCTGATGGCACATCAAGCAACTAGCTTCACTGCCCCGCGCTTCCACAACCGCCGATGAGGGGAATGTAACCATCTGCATCTGATGTACCGCGTCATTATGGCACGCCGCACAGGAGACGACGCTCCCGATAGGCATATCCGCCGAGACAGAACCGGCGGCTGTGCCGCGCTCACCGACGAAATCGAGCATGCCATGTAAGCTATGACACGCCGCACAATCCGCCGGAACCATAGGCGGATCGTTATCATCCCAGAATGTGAAAGAACGCGACGTGAAATCAGCATGGCCGGAGATCGTCCAGTGTGCGGTGATTGTCTCCACCGACTCCGTACTTTGTACGCGCATGATCGCCACAGCGATAATCAACGCTGGCAACCCGACCAGCACCAGCGCGAACAACGCGACGCGATACTGTAGAACTAAATCGAAAAACTTTTTAATCATGAATCAACTCCTAAGGTTTCGCCACAGGTGACGAATTTACAGCGTTCGCAACAATGCGAATATCACTGATGCCAGCACCAGCACAACAAATGTCGCCCACACCAGACCGATTGCATAAGTCCTATACATGAAACCCCCTTCTCTCATCAATCGTTAATTCTTATAACTACACCATATCGTATTGTTCAGTATGCACATTAACCAACGGAACTTCGATCTGCTTCAATGCGGTCAACATCGCGCCGATCATCGGCACCGGGCCGCAGATGAAATAGATCATATCATTCCGATCTTGCGATAAATGCCGGTCAAGTATCTCGGCACTGATGAAGCCGGACTCCCCTTCCCAGTCTTCCGACGGTTTTTCCAGCACATGAATCACTTTCAGGTTCAAAGTGTCCTGCAAGGCTTCTAATTCTTCACGATAAGCGATGGATTCATATTTCACATTGCCGTAAAACAGCCATAGCGGTTTGTCGCTACCACGATCAGCCAATGTGCGGATCATGCTCATGATCGGCGGTGAACCGATGCCACCGGCGATGAACACGTAGCCCGGCGCGTCATACTTATCAATGCTAAAGCTACCGTGCGGGCCATCGACATAGACACGCGCCCCAACCGGCACTTCGCCGATCTTAGCTGTGAAGTCACCCGCTTCGCCGATGGTAAATTCCAGATGGTCGTGTTCCTCCGCGCTAGACGCTATCGAGAACGGATGTTGACGGATGGCAAACGGTGGGCGCTGAATGATGAGCCAGACGAATTGACCGGGGATGAAGCGCAATCCGTCATGTCCATCCGGTTTGATGACCAGCGTCCAGACGTAATCGACTTCCGGACGAATCTCGGTTACTTTGTATGGGACGGAAAGCTGTCGCACCGGCTTCAATAAGCGCGTGTTGACGATCAAGCCCAGCCAGACCACCGTTAACACCGTCCATAGGCCGCGCTGTAGCGGGCTAGCCAGATAATAGTCCACGCCCAATACATGAAGCATCGCCGTCAACACCATCACCACCGCGAAGATCATGTGAAAAGTGCGCCATACCTCATATTTGATGTTGAGTTGCTTGCGATAAATCGACGTGACCATAATGCCGATCATCGCCAGCACAGCGATGACGCCGAACGTAGCGCGGGCGGGTGCGGTCATCGGATTGAGCAGGCGTACCGACGTTGGGTTAAACATGAACAGGATCAACGGATGCGCCAATATCAACACGAAGCCGACCAATGCCGCCCGCAGATGGTAGTAGTACACTTCGTCCATCGAGAATAGATTAGACAGGATTTGCAATCGTGCAGTCGGGATAAACTGCGTGCCGACCAGCGCCAACCCGACAAACCCCAGCGCGACTGATAGCTCTCGCCAGAACTCGCGCGGTTCAGGGCGCGGTCCGATCATGACTATAAGAAGTGGCGCCAGCAGAATCACAAAGTAAAGAAGAAGCCACAACCACTTCCGGGTGGAATCTTTCATAGATATTTCTCCTAACTGTTACGGCGGTCAGGCGCTCTTTGCACCACCGCGCGGGGTTCCAATGAAGCGAGGAAGCCGCTCAAAATGCGGCGATAGTCGCATGTGTTATCATGCACCATGTTATACGCGACACGACTTTGCCACAAGTCAAATTAATCACAAGATACCGTGCAGAAAGTATCAAACTTTCCCGACATGACAAAAAATGCAGAATGAACGATCATGAAGATATATCGTAACAATTGCAATTTGTGAGTGAGTTAACGTATCCATGCAAACAGAAACAACACTACGTCAACAGATCGCCGAGTTACAAGACCAGCTTGACAGCCGATCAAAAGCGCTGACACAGGCAGAAGCGCAAATCCGACTATTGGAAGCGCGGCAAGTCTGTTTACGTCAACAAAACGGCGCAGAAAAATTTCCCGAATTATGTGTTCTCTCGCATGTGGTCAACCGCACACCCGCCAGCATCATTGTCACGGATGCTGAGGGTGAGATTCAATACGTCAATCCATACTTCACGAAATTAACCGGCTACACACTGAGCGAATCGCTCGGTAACACGCCGCGTATGCTCAAGTCCGGTCTCAACCCGCCGCACGTATACGCTGATCTGTGGGCGACCATCACAAGCGGCCAGCAGTGGGAAGGCGAGTTGCATAATTGCAAGAAAGACGGCTCGCTGTACTGGGAATATGCCCGCATCGCGCCGGTGCAGGATGATAGCGGCGGAAATATCACTCACTTCATCGCCGTCAAAGAAGACATCACTGCATTCAAGCAAAACGAGCGCCATCTGCGCGAATCAGAAGCATTCGTCCACGCGACGCTGAACGCGCTCTCCGCGCAAATCGCCATTTTAGACGCAGAAGGTACGATCATCGCGGTTAACACAGCATGGCACGCAGTCACCGACAACACCCAAGCCGTGCCAGCAAAGACCGACGTCGGCGTGAACTATCTCGATGTACTGCGCGGCGTCGATCCACTCAGCGAAGATGCCGTCACCGCACAGACGATTATGCGCGGAATGAACGCGGTCATCACCGGTGAACGCGATAGTTTCTCATTAGAATACCCGTGCCGCAACGGGCAAGAAACACGGTGGTATATCGTCCGTGTGACGCACTTCAGAACCGGCGAAGATAACGCTATCCGCGTGGTTGTGGCGCATGAGGACATCACCGAGCGCGTCATGGCGGAAAAGATGCTGGCGGACTCCAACAAACGTCTGGAAGCCACCGTCAAGACGCGCACCAAACAATTACAGCGTGTCAACCGTCGCCTGAATAACGTCAGTACGCCGATCCTGTTGGTCAATGCTGAAGGGCAAATCGACACCACCAACCCGGCATTTGATCGCAGGATGGGGTACGAATCACAAGCGTTACTCGGTCATTCGTTATGGGACATCTTTGACGATGACAGCCAACCGGCGCTGATGAAGCTATGGCGGACGGTGCATACATCTGAAATACCGCGATCGCCGATTGAAGCGTGTTTAACCACCAAAGACGGCGCTACATTCGAGGCTGAAGTCTCGTTGAGTTTATTGCCGGAAAACGCCGGTCATGTGGTCTGTACCCTGTATGACATTTCGCACCTGAAAGAAGTCGAGCGCCTGAAAGATCAATTCATTTCAGTTGCCAGCCATGACCTGCGGACGCCGGTCAGCGCCATTCTGTTGAGCGCCAGCACGATACAACATTACTATGATCGCCTGAGTGACGAGCGCAAGCGCGAAAAAGTGGCGCAAATCTCCGAACAGGCGGAACGCCTAAAAGAATTGATGACCGCTATTCTGGATGTCAGCCGTTTCGATGCGCGACATGGGCGGCGCGGCGATACCATCTTCGACACCGGTCAAGTGCTAGAAATCGTCGCCAATGAACTCAAAGAGCAAGCGGCACTAAAGGGACAACAAATAGAGGTTGAGATCAACGGCGGGGGAACACACATCATCGGCGAGAAATCCGACATCACCCGTGTCTGGCAAAATCTACTATCCAACGCGATCAAATACACCGGCACAAACGGCCAGATCAAAGTTAAACTATTCGGCGCGAACGAGACAGCAAACCCGCACCACTCGCCGGAGTTGGGCGACTTCGCCGCGCATCTCCCCGACGATATACAATCCGGTCAATACATGATCGGCGTCATATCCGACACCGGACACGGTATACCCGAAGAAGATTTACCGCACCTTTTCACACGGTTCTATCGTGGCTGGGCGGCGGAGAGTGACATCAAAGGTACCGGGCTGGGCTTAGCGCTTACCCGCGATCTTCTGCAACTTTATGAGGGCGACATCGCTGTGAGTAGCAAAGAAGCGAACGGCGCGACGTTCTGCTTCTGGCTACCCGCACACACAGCGGAAAGTGAAACATAGATGACACGTGTACTACTGGGGGAAGATAATCCGGTCTTACTGCGAGAAATCGCCCACGCATTGGAGATACACGGCTACGAAGTCATACAGGCCAGCGAAGGGCAGTGTATCATCAACTATCTGAGCGAGTCAGATCGCAAGCCGGACATCATCGTGAGCGACAGCACCCTAAAAGATGCCGCGCATCAGCCGATCAGCCATTATCTGACGACGAGTGAGGCCGTTCACGGCATCCCGACGTTGTTTATGGTTGCTTTCAACGCGATAAGCGACATCAGGAGCATGACCCGTAATGATGATTACATCATCAAGCCTTTTCGCACCGATGATCTCACCGCCGCCATCGAGAACAAATTGCGCAGGATTTACCGCACGGGTGTGTCCGGCTAGCGCGGTGATGTGTTAGAGGTCATCTCCCATTACAGGAGACACCCCGCGCTATAACGCCTCCGCCGGTGACGAAGTGCGGCGTGAGATAGTCCGCCTGTAGCGCATAGAAGCCGGATGAAATCCGTACAGACAATCATCCGGCTTGCGGCAAAACCAACAGCGTGACTAAGCCGCCCGCGCCGTCGAAGGCGTGCGCGACGCTTGCGGCGTGTCCGCCACGATTTCCTCATTCATTGGCAATTTCACGTTCCGCAGTCTCAAGGAATTCGTCACCACGAAGAACGAACTAAACGCCATCGCCGCCGCCGCGAAGATCGGCAGGAGCGCACCGGCCATCGCCACCGGAATCAAGCTGATATTGTAGATGAACGCCCAGAACAAATTCTGATAGATCGCCCGCATGGTGAAGCGGCTCAACTGGATCGCCCGCCCCACCCCGCGCAGATCGCCACTGACCAGCGTCACGTCGGAGGCTTCCATAGCGATGTCGGTGCCGGTGCCGATAGCGATGCCGACATCAGCCTGCGCCAGCGCGGGCGCGTCGTTGATACCATCGCCCACCATCGCCACACGCTTACCTTCCGCCTGCAATTGCTTGATCGCCGCCACCTTTTGATCCGGCAGGACTTCAGCCAGCACGCGATCAATGCCAACATCACGGGCGATAGCTTGCGCGGTGCGCTCGTTGTCGCCGGTCACCATCACCACTTCCAGACCGAGCGCTTGCAAGGCGGCCACCGCCTCGCGTGAGCCTTCTTTGACGGTATCAGCGATACCGGCCATGCCCGCCAAAAGATCATCGACCATTATCAAGACCACCGTGCGCCCTGTGGACTGCAATGACTCAATCTGCTCATCATACGCCTGTAGATCATGGCCGCTTTCGCGGGCGAAGCGCGGACTACCGACGCGCACCGTATGCCCATCAATCACGGCGACGATGCCGCGTCCGGATTCCGCCTCGAAGGACTCCGGCTGGGTCAATTCAATCTCGCGTGCCCGTGCCCAGTCCACAACCGCCGCGCCTAACGGATGCTCGCTCCCGCGCTCCGCACTGGCCGCCAGCCGCGCCAATCGCTTCTCGTCAAAATCATTCAACGCGATGAAGTCGGTGACGGATGGCTCGCCGCGTGTGATCGTGCCGGTTTTATCCAGCGCGATAGCCTGTAACCGCTTGGCGCTCTCTAGCGCCGCGCTACTCTTGAACAGTACGCCGTTCTCCGCGCCGCGTCCGGTGCCAACCATGATCGCTGTCGGTGTCGCTAATCCCAGCGCACACGGGCAGGCGATAACCAGCACCGCGACCATGTTGACCATCGCCGGAACGAAGCCGACACCGCCGATCAGCCACCAGCCAAAAAGGGTCAGGAAAGCTAGCACGATGACTATCGGCACAAAGACGCCCGATACGCGGTCAGCCGTGCGCTGGATGGGCGCTTTTGAACCCTGCGCCTGCTCGACTAGCCGGATGATCTGCGCCAGAGTCGTCTCCGCGCCCACCTTCCGCGCCTCCACGATAAGCCGCCCCTGCTTGTTGATCGTCGCGCCGATGACCTCATCGCCGGACTGCTTATTCACCGGCAAGCTCTCGCCGGTCAACATGGACTCATCAATGGCGGAGCGCCCTTCCAGCACCAGACCATCCACCGGCACACGCTCACCCGGGCGCACGATCAGCTTATCGCCAACCTGCACGCGCTCAATGGGCACTTCGACCTCAACATCATCGCGTAGCACCGTCGCCGTCTTGGGCGCGAGTCCCATCAATTTCTTGATCGCTTCGCTGGTGCGCCCTTTTGCCCGCGCTTCCAGCAATTTACCCAGCGTAATCAGCGTGATGATGACCGCCGCCGTCTCGAAGTACACATGATCGCCGACGACATCGGTGATGCTGAACACGATGCCGAACAACACGACGATACTATACAGATAGGCGGCCATCGTACCCATCGCGATCAGCGTGTCCATGTTGGCATAGCCATTCCGCGCCGCCTTGTACGCGCCGACCAGATATTGCTTGCCGACGATGAATTGCACCGGCGTCGCCAGTATGCCGAATATGAACGGCCAACCAATCCACAACAGCCAATTCAGCGCCGCAGTCGGCCCGGTCATTGTCCCGTCCATCATGTGATCGGCCATCGGGTCCGTACCCATGAAACTCGCCATGTAAATGTCACGCGACATCGCCACGATGAAAAGCGGCAACGTGAAGGCGATACCCATGTATAACAGCCGCTTTTGATTGTCGATCTCCGCATCACGGGCGGCACGTTCGGCATCTTCTGGCGCTTCGGCGTCCTCAACGTCAATCACACCGTATCCGGCGGCCTCTACCGCCGCGATGATGTCATCACGGGTGGCCGCGCCCGGGATATAATCGACGCTGGCGCGTTCCGTCGCTAAGTTCACATTGACCGCCAATACACCGGAACGCTTGTTGATAGCGCGTTCCACGTTTTGCACGCAGGTCGCGCATGTCATGCCGGTGATCGGTAGCTCAACGGTGGCTTTGACCACACCATAACCGGCTTTCTCCACGCGCTCAATGATGGATTGCACGCTGGCGTCATTCGCGGAGAACGACACGCTAGCGCGTTCCGTCGCTAAATTCACAGAGGCTTCTTGCACGCCATCAGTGCGGGTCAGCGCTCGCTCGACACTCCGCACGCAAGCCGCGCAGGTCATGCCAGTAATCGGTAAATCAATCTTGATAGAGTTTACATCAGACATTGTTCACTTCTTTCCGGTAAATACGTTATACAAGCTGACAGCGATAAACGATCAAGTTAGATCGTCGCCGCGCTTAACGCTGATTTTAGACTATTGTGCTGTTATTTAGATGAGCTAAATGGCGTATTCTTACCCGCTTATGTCCCGTTTACGCATTGACGTAAGCGGGCATTCAGCTACAATCTAAAGTTGACGCATAGCATAGAAAGTTAGCGGCATGAGTGACCAGAACCCACTTGATACCCGCATGTTGACGCGCATCGGACTAGCCGGAATCGCGCTGGCTGTCGTGGGCGTCGTGCTATTTATACTGGTGTGGAACACGCTCGGACGGGCGGACGTGGCGGACTTCCCGCGCCTATTTGCCGCTATCTGCATCCCTCCGGCTGGCATCGCCGGCATTATGGGCATCTATCTATTGATCGCTCGCCCGTATGACGACTCACGCTGAGATACAGCAAGCGCTCAGTCGGCAAGCCATCAACACGAAAGCGGTGATCGATCACCCACTCCCGCCCATACAGTATCGCGGCGATCTGCCCATCACACGTCAATAACGGGATGAAATCGCGGACAATGCGCGGAATCTTGCGATCAATCATCCACTGCTTGAGCTTCTGGGAGCGCCCACCCATCCCCAACGGTTGCAGGCGGTCACCGGCGCGGCGCGTCCGTAACGCGATGGTCTGCACCCCCGCAACGTTAAGGCGAACGTTCTCGCCATCAAACGGCATCCACGACGAACGCAAACGCCAGTCACCGCCTAGCGCCACATCATCCGGCGGGTTTAACGTTAGTGTCTGCTCCGGCGATATGCGAAGCATTCCGTCGATGAGATACGTTTCATAGTCACCGACGATTAACGCCTCATAATCGACATACAAACTAACGCCCTCCCCCATCTCGATTTGCGTCCCGACAGCCAACGCAGACACCGCCGCCGATAAGCGCTCCCCTGTGATAGTCAGCGCGGGCGATAGTTGCGCCAGCGCACGGTACAGCAGGCGGTACTGTAGCGCCGGATGACACGCGGCCACAGCACGCCGCGAGAGCGCCACGTAATCCGCCGTCGAAGCGTCAAGGCAGGTTGTCCACGCCTCATCGGTGAGCGATTCCAGCAGATCGTCGTCCAGCGCTACCGCCCGCCCGAATCGATTCAACGCTTCGACAACACGCGGGTTAACTTCGCGCAAGATAGGCAGAGCGCGGTGGCGAATGTAGTTGCGCGTCAAATCGGTATCGTCGTTTGTCGGATCGTGGCGCGGGTGTAGGCCTTGCGCGGCACAATAGGCCACGATCTCCTCACGGGTGACATCCAGCAACGGGCGAACCAAACGCAAACGGGAATCCGTCGGCAACGGCGCGATCATCGCCATACCCCGCGCCCCGCGTAATCCCGCCCCGCGCAGGATATGTAACAGGATCGTCTCTGCCTGATCGTCGGCGTGGTGCGCCGTGACTACCGTCTCCGCCCCGATACGGTGAGCAACCCGCGCCAAAAAGCGATACCGCGCCATCCGCGCCGCCGCCTCGATATTGCCGGATAGCGGCGCGGTCATCTGGCCGACGACACACGGCACACCCCACGAGGCGCACAGCGAACGCACGTAATCAACATCCGCCACCGCCCCATCGCGCAAATTATGGTCGAAGGTGACCGCGACGATAGGTTCATGATGCGCCCGCGCCCAATGCAACAACGCGAGCGAATCCGCACCACCGGATACTGCTATAATCAGCTTCTCATCTGGGCGAAATAGCTTGTATTGTTGCGTATTACGGAGTACATTCTTCATCACGTATCTCATTCCGTCGTCTCTCTCAAGTATACGGCAACTATTGAGATAGTCAGGTGTTGTGCTATACTTTCCGCTTGGAATGACGGGATATCGCATTGCCGTTAGGAGCTTTTCGTGCTAAGCCCACTTGATCTTATCTTTGGATTATTCTCTCTCGACATAGGCATTGATCTTGGTACAGCCAATACACTGGTTTACGTGCGCGGCAAGGGCATCGTGATTAATGAGCCGTCATTCGTGGCGGTGGAAAAACGTAGCGGACGCCCGCAAGAAGTCGGCGCCCGTGCGAAGGAGATGTGGAGCAAGAATCCTAAGGATATTATGATCGTGCGCCCCCTGCGCGATGGTGTCATCAGCGATTTTGAGATCACACAGGCGATGCTCGATCACCTGATCCGCAAAGCACACGAGCATCTATGGGTGCAGATTCCGCGCCCGCGTGTCGTCATCGGCATCCCTAGCGGCGTGACCGAGGTCGAGAAACGTGCGGTATATGACGCGGCGCTGAACGCCGGTGCGCGGCAGGTCTTTTTAATTGAAGAACCGGTTGCCGCCGCTATCGGTGCTGGCCTGCCCGTCACCGAGACTCGCGGTAGCATGGTTGTAGACATCGGCGGCGGCACGACGGAAATCGCCATCTTCTCGCTAGGCGGCATCGTCATCAGCCGTTCTATCCGCGTGGCGGGCGATGAAATGGATGAAGACATCGTGCAGTACATGCGGACGAAACATAACCTGCTCATCGGTGAACCCACCGCCGAGCGCGTCAAGATCGACGTTGGCTCGGCGCATCCGCTACCACAGGAGCGCACCGCCACCGTCAAAGGACGCAATCTCATCACCGGTCTGCCGACTGCCGTCGAGATCAGTTCGATTGAGATGCGCGACGCGCTCTCCGGCTCAATTGATATTCTGATGGATACCGTCAAACAGGCACTAGATGACACACCGCCGGAGTTAGTAGCCGACCTGATGGAGAGCGGCATCTGTCTGGCCGGTGGCGGTAGCCAGCTAAAGGGATTAGCCGACCGCGTGCAGGACGAAGTGAACATTCGAGCGTATATCGCTGAAGACCCGATGACCTGCGTCGCACGTGGCTCTGGCCGTGTGCTGGAAGACTATAACAATCTGCGTCGCCTGCTGGTTGGCATCGAGCGCGGCAGTACGTGGCATTAAACCTTACGCGCAAGCACACATCCACGTTATAATGGAGTGTTCACTGTCGGCTAAAATGCAGGTGTGATGTTGAGACGTAACGGACAACCCAACCGGAGCATTTTGTTCCTGTTCAGCATGTTTTTATGCAGTTGTATGATTATGACCAGCACCGCCGGTCTACTGGCGTCGGTGGAAGGCATCGCGTCCACACCGCTATATTTCCTGTCGGACATCTTCAGCAACGTCAGCCGGGGCACCAACCGCGTCGTGACTGACCTGCGCGAAATCGGCCAGCTACGCCAGCGCAACGCCGAACTAGAGGACGCGCTGGCACGCTCACAGGCCGAGCTAGTCGAACTGCGTGAAGTCGCCAGTGACGCGCAACGACTGGCCGAATTACTGGAATATCGCTCCGCATTCCAGAATCAGGAGACTGTCACCGCCGAAGTGATCGCCTACGATCCCAACGCGCTGACGCGCACCATCGTCATCAACAGGGGTAGCCGCGACGGGTTAAGCGTCGGGATGCCGGTCACCACACAGCAGGGACTCATCGGCCAGATCGTCGATGTGACGGCGACGGCTTCGCGTGTGTTGCTGGTCACAGACCCCACCAGTAACATCAGCGCCCGCCTACAGACCAGCCGCGCACAGGGCACCGTCGTCGGATTGCTGACCGGTAGCCTGCGAATGGATTTAATCCCTCTGGATGAGACGGTAGAAGATGGCGACATCGTTATCACATCCGGGCTGGGTGGCTCATTTCCGCCGGATATTCCCATCGGACAGGTGACCAGCAGTTCGCGTGAGGCGGGGGCGCTATCACAAAGCGCGGAGCTACGCAGTCTGGTCAACTTTGACCGGCTAGAATTTGTACTCGTCGTGACCAGTTTCGTACCCGTTGACATTTCCGCGTTTGACTGAGCGCCGATGGCTAGTTTTCTCAGCTTCCCGATACTCATCACTGCCGCCATCATGCAGGCCACATTCTTACCCAATATGCGGCTTTTCGGCGGAGCG
Organism: Anaerolineaceae bacterium; assembly: GCA_007693385.1. GTDB lineage: Bacteria > Chloroflexota > Anaerolineae > Aggregatilineales > Phototrophicaceae > J038. The sequence goes on along the minus strand of REDR01000123.1, from coordinate 54,672 downwards.
CCCGATTTAGTCTATCTGCTGGTACTGGCATGGGCGATCAACGCTAACCTGACCAACAGCATACTGTGGGCGTTTGTCGGCGGGTTGGCGGTTGATCTGCTATCGGTGCAACCATTGGGTACATCGACATTCGGCATGTTGTTGACGGTGTTTGTCATCAACGGGCTGGGCGATCAGTTATATCGCATCGGCGTTTTGACCTTGATTGCGCTGGTTTTCGTAGGTACAGTCGTACAACAAATCAGCATCTTGGGGATACTGGCATTGACCGGCTTCGCGGTAGATTGGTTATACGGGCTGAGTTACATCATCGCCCCGACTATCGTCTACAACCTCATCGCAATCTGGCCGGTTTACTGGTTTGTGCGCCGTGTACAACGACGCATTGAGAGGCGCGGGGGCTTTTCCGTAGATTAAAGTAAGTGTGAGGAAACAAACCCAATGCGGAATCTCATCTACCCGTTTCAAGGATGGCGTCTGACCTTCTTTCAAGGCGTACTCATCGCCACGTTTTTGATCTTCGGCCTGCGGATGTACCAGATGCAGGTGATCGAATACGTCGATGCACAGATCGCCGCCGACGAGAATCGCTTCAATCAGCAACCAATACCGGCAGATCGCGGCGTTATCTTTGACCGCTACGGGCGCGTTCTAGCCAGTAACGTACCGGCTTATCGCGTCGCCATCGTTCCGGCTATATTGCCCGGCAACCGTGAGGCGCAACTGCAAATCTACACGCGGCTATCAGCGCTGACCGGCGTTCCGGCGACACGGGCACTAGCACAAGCTGGCGGAACGCAGATGCGAAGCATCGAAGAACTGGTCATAGAAGGGCTAGGCTTCGCGCCGTTCCAACCGGTTGTCATCGCGGACGACGTGGAGCATGAGGTCGCCCTGCAAATACTTGGCGAACGGCAAGACTTACCCGGCGTCAATGTACAGATCGCCGCCGTGCGACAATATCCGGCGGGCGAATCCATGTCGCACATCATCGGCTACATGGGGCCGATCCCCCCCGAAGACCAGATCGAACTAATGGAACTCGGATACGATCCGGCATTTGACCGCATCGGCTACGCCGGTGTCGAGAGCTATCTGGAGAATATCCTCGCCGGTCAACGTGGTTCGGTATTGCGTGAAATCGACGTAGCCGGACAGGTGCAGGCCGAACTAGGGCGCGTCGAGCCGGTATCCGGCCAGAGCGTGCGCCTGACCATTGACGTAGACCTGCAACGCGCCGCACAGCAGGCAATTGTAGACCTCATCACCAGTCTCAACGCCGAGCGCGGGCGGGTGGTCACGCAATCCGGCGCGGTGGTCGCAATCGATCCGCGCAACGGTGAAGTACTAGCGATGGCGAGCCATCCAACGTATGATAACGCCCGTTTCGCCCGCGCTATCGACGTGCCCTACTACTTGCAGATGATCGAACTCGGACAAGAGACGAATTTCAACCCGTTCATCAATCAGGTCGTCAGTTCACTATACGCGCCCGGTTCCGCGTGGAAGGTGTTGACGGCGGCGGCAGTCCTCGAAGAAAATGTCATCGATCCGCGCACACAGTTATATGACGGAGGCGATATCACCGTCGCCAACTTCTACGCGCCCAATGATCCCGGCGCGGATCAGGTATTCGTGTGCTGGATCAAGCAATACGGCGACGAACACGGCCCGATTGATATGACTCGCGGCATCGCGCAGAGTTGTAACGTCTACTTCTACAAAGTGGGGGGCGGCTATCCTGACGCGGAAGCACGCGGGTTACTCCGTCCCGGTGGGCTGGGCATCACCGATCTGGTGCGCTATTCGACGGCATTCGGCATCGGTTCACAATTAGGCGTCGAAATTCAAGGAGAAGTCGCCGGACGGATGCCCGATCCGGACTGGAAACGGCGCATCTACGGCGAGAATTGGTCTACCGGCGACACGTATAACGCCGCTTTCGGACAGGGCTATTTGACCGTCACGCCGCTTCAGTTGACATCGGCCATCGCAACGATCATCAACGATGGCATCCTATACCAGCCGACGATCATCAGTGAATTTCTGGACAGTGAAGGCAACGTCACCGACCCCTACGAGCCAAACGTGAGTCGCCATCTGAATCTCGCCCATGTTGAGGAAGATGAACGGATGCGCCTGCTATTGCTGGAAGACATGATTATTCAGGGTGCGAACAGCCTCGCCTGCATCTGCGAGACGACCAGCCCGTTCCACAATCCGGCGCGATGCAGTCCCGAGAATTATGTCGGCACGGTGGACATCAACCCGTCTTTGACGGTTGAAGACCTGCGCGAATACGAGATTCACCTGCCGTTGAACTACAGGTTCAATCGGCGCGTATGCGATCCGCTACGCTTCAACCCGAATTACACACCGGCGTTTCTATCAACGCCTAATTTAGAATTCGTCCGCGTCGGTATGCGCGAAGCGGTGATAGAAGGGACTGCCACCGCCGCCGACCTACCCTACGTCACCGTCGCGGGCAAGACCGGCACCGCCGAATACTGCGACAACATCGCCGGGCCGCTTGGCCTGTGCGAGCCGGGAAACTGGCCGGCTCATGCGTGGTTTGCCGGATACGCGCCGTTTGAAGACCCGGAGATTCTGGTGGTCGCCTTCGTGTATAATGGTATCGAAGGCTCGGTCTATGCCTTGCCCATCGTGGTTGATGTGCTGGAAGAATGGTGGCGTCTGCGCTCCGAGCGCGAAGAAGCGGAAATCGCACAAAATAACTAAGCGCTATTTCACGTCGTCCGTGATGGCACGAAATGGAGTACATTTCAACGCTTTGGCGATGCAAATAAGACGCAGTTCAGCGTAGGCGCAATTCAGTGCGCCCCTACAGACATCTATTGAAAAATTGTAGGGGCGTAGCGCGCTACGCCCGTTACATTGCCAATAATCCGAAATACACCGTATAAAATGCGATAAATTGGCGGATTCCGAATAAAGCGAATATGATTATAGGGAAACACGCGCAATGACGATTTAGTTCGGGCGCGAGATCAAGAAGAGTGGCAGATGAACGACGACGACATGGTAGCGATTAAGGGTATCGGCGAAGGCTTGACCATCTCGCTGAGTCCGACTGAGGAATGGCTACACATCACCGAAACGCTGGCGCGGCGCATTGACCAGCAAAGCGCCTTCTTCAACGGTGCGAAATTGACGATCAATCTAGGCGAGCGTCCGGTGCCCAAGTACGAACTAAGCGGGCTTCGTGCCCTGCTGGAACGGCGCGGGCTGGTGATTGATCTGGTAATCAGCGACAGCCGCACCACCATCGAAGCGGCACAGGCGCTTGATCTACGCGCCGAGCCACTGCATCCGGAAACGGTGTTGGCCGACCCTGAATTCGCGGAAACTATGCCCATTAGCCCTGAAGAAGCGGGGACAACCGGCGTCTTGATGCGGCGCACTCTGCGGAGTGGACGCACCATCCGAAGCGATGGGCACGTCATCATCATGGGCGATGTGAACCCGGGCGCGGAGATTATCGCCGCCGGGGATGTGTTCATCTGGGGGCGGATGCGCGGCAATGTCCACGCCGGAGCTTACGGCGATGAGACGGCGGTTGTCTGTGCGCTGGATATGATCCCAACACAGCTACGCATCGCGGGCTACATCACCACATCGCCCGCCGACAAGCGTCGCAAACCAAGACCGGAAGTTGCCATGATACGCGATGGTCAGATCGTCGTCGAAGCATGGGACAACAATAGATAAACGAGAGGATATTATGGGGGCATCGAACACAGCGCAATCCGGGACACCGGGCAATAACAAAAGGCGGGCACGGGTACTCACCGTCACGTCGGGCAAAGGCGGAGTCGGCAAGACGACCACCACCGCTAATCTCGGCGTCGCGTTCGCCAGATTAGGCTATCGCGTGGTTGTGATGGACGCCGATATCGGCCTACGCAATCTCGATGTGGTGATGGGTTTGGAGAATCGCATCGTTTATGATCTCGTTGATGTCGTAGAAGGGCGATGTAAGCTCCGGCAGGCGATGATTAAACACAAGCAATTTCCCGACTTATATCTCATCCCCGCCGCCCAAACCCGCGACAAGACCGCCGTTAGCCCGTCTAATATGGTCGAAATCACACAGAAATTACGCGACGAATTCGACTTCATCGTGATCGACTCGCCCGCAGGTATCGAGCGCGGCTTCCGCAATGCGCTCGCCCCCGCCGACGAAGTGCTGATCGTCACCAATCCTGAAGTATCGGCGGTGCGCGATGCAGATCGCATCGTCGGCCTAATCGAAGCGGCCAATCGCGGCCCGGCGCAACTGATCCTCAATCGCGTCAAGATGGACATGATCCGGCGCGGCGAAATGCTATCGCCCAAAGATGTGACCGACATCCTCGCTATTCAGATCATCGGCATCGTGCCGGATGATGAAAGCGTCGTCCCGTCGTCTAATAGTGGCATACCAGTAGCGATGAACGATAAATCAAAAGCGGGTATCGCCTTCACCAACATCGCCCGCCGCCTAACGGGTGAAAAAGTGCCTTTTTCTGTACTGGAAAATTCCGGCGGGTTCTTCTCGCGCATCGCCAGCATCTTCGGCGGTGGTAACGCGAATTAAGGAGGCTGTATGCCCAGTTTGATCGACCGCTTACTTGGTCGCACGCGACAATCAAGCGCCCACACAGCCAAAGAACGGCTACAATTCATCCTCGTGCATGATCGCATTGATTTACCGCCGGAACGCCTGAACGAGATGAAGGAGAAAATTCTGGCGGTGATCTCTGAATTCGTCGATGTCGCCATTGATGATGTCGATATTGCCCTGCGCCAGAATGACCGCAATAGCAATATGATCGTCGCTGAAATCCCCTTCGCACACAGCCTATTGAGCGATGAAGAGCGCGACGAGAACGACGACATGGAGCTACCGCTTCTCACAGAAAAAGACGACGACGACGACGATCAGCCAACACCATGAGCTAAACCGGCTATCGCCTGCTGACCGACCTACTCCGGTCAAGAAGCCTTCACCGGATGCGGCGCATTGGTTTATAATGACGTTGTTCTGTCGGCTTACAGGTATCTGTTGTTTATGCGTTCTTCCATCTGGCGTAATTTTGACTATTCACTTTTTATCGTCACCTATGCGCTGATCTTCTTCGGCGTCATGATGATCGCCAGCGCCACCAATGGCGCCATCGCACCGGAACTCATCAGCCGCGTGCCCAATCAGATACAATACGCGATCATCGGCACGTTCGTCATGTTCCTGCTGACTTTCATCGACTATCGCATACTGGGTGCGATGCACCTGTGGATATACGGATCGCTCATCGGTATGCTGGTGATGGTATTTCTGTTCGGGCAGGTTGGTGATGGCGGTGCGCGGCGCTGGATCAACGTCGGCATCCTGATTCAGCCGTCGGAACTGGGGAAAGTCCTCATCATCATCACGCTAGCCTATTTCCTATCGCGCCGCTATGAACAGATGGACAAGATCAGCACCATCATCGGCTCGCTGTTGCATGTCGCCATCCCCATCGCGCTGATCTTCCTGCAACCGGACTTAGGGACGACTATCGTCTACATCGTGCTATGGGCGACTTTGATCTGGGCGGCGGGTTTACGTATCAAGCATATCGGGCTGTTTTTCTTGCTATTTACTTTGCTACTGCCGGTGATCTGGGGTGGTATGGCGAGCTATCAGCGCGAACGCATCACCAACTTCATCACGGCGGAAAGCGGTGAACAGGAAGAGCGCATCGGCTCACGCTATAACATCCGTCAGGCACGCATCAGCATCGGCTCCGGCGGGCTTCTGGGCAAAGGCTACATGAATGGCACGCAAACGCAATATCGCTTCCTGCGCGTGCGTCATACCGACTTCATCTTCAGCGTGGTTGCGGAGGAATTCGGCATGGTGGGCGGGCTGGCAGTGATGGCCGGTATCGGCTTTGTCATCGTCCGCATCCTGCACGGGGCGCGGGTAGCGTCTGACCCGCTGGGGAGTATGATCTGCTACGGCGTGGCATCGATGATCTTCTTCCAGACCGTCGTCTCTATCGGGATGAATCTCGGCCTATTACCCATCACCGGATTAACGTTACCCTTCATCAGTTCCGGCGGTACATCTTTATTATCGACTATGGCCGGAATCGGCCTCGCGCAGAGTGTCATCATACGACAAAGGCGCTTCGCGTGATAACAACCAGAGAGGTTAAAAATTGACTGCATCAAACACTGTCAGGACGCGCTTCGCCCCCAGTCCTACCGGCGCATTGCACATCGGTAGCGCCCGCACCGCGTTATTCGGCTGGCTACTGGCACGACACGCTGGCGGGCAATTCGTATTACGCATCGAAGACACCGACCAGAAGCGCTACGTCGCCGAATCTGAGCAGGAATTCATTGATATGTTCGCGTGGCTGGGCATCGATTTCGACGAAAGCCCGCAAATCGGCGGCGACTATGGCCCGTATCGTCAATCCGAACGCCTCGACCATTACCAGAAATGGGCGCAATGGCTCATCGACCATGACAAAGCCTATCGCGCTTACGACACGCCGGAAGAACTGGCCGCCATCAACGAGCAACGCAGAGCGGACGGCCTGCCGCCCGGATATGATCGCCGCCACCGCGAACTGACGGCGGAACAAGAGCAAGCGTTCATTGATGAGGGGCGCGTGCCTGTCGTGCGCTTCAAAGTGCCCTTAACCGGAAAAGTTGTGGTCAATGATCTGGTGCAGGGGCACATCGAATTCGATAACAGCACGCTACAGGACATCGTTCTGCTGAAATCCGACGGCTTCCCGACATATCATCTCGCCCATGTCATTGACGATCACCTGATGCAGATCAGCCATGTCACGCGGTCTAACGAGTGGGTGCCGTCCCTGCCGGTGCATGTGCATCTGTGGCACGCTTTCGGGTGGGAATTACCGCAATACGCGCATCTGCCGGTATTGCTCAACCCTAACGGCAAAGGCAAATTGAGCAAGCGGCACGCCGGTTTTTCCGAAAGCGGCAAGCAGGTGCTGGTACTGGTCAAAGAGTTCCGCGAGGCCGGTTATCTGCCGGAAGCGGTGATTAACTTCCTGACCAACATCGGCTGGAACTTCGGCGACGAGCGCGAAGTATTCGACATCGAAGAAGCCATCGAGCGCTTCGACATCGGGCGCGTCAATCCGGCTAACAGCGCCTACCCTATCGAAAAATTAGACTGGCTGAACGGCGTGTATATCCGCGAGAAGATGAGCGCCGAAACACTGGCCGGACATCTACGTAAACCGCTAGAGCAAGCCGGTCTGAACGTGGACGAAGCGACATTGCAGGTCGTCGCGCCACTGGTGCAGACGCGCATCAAGACGCTGAATGATGTGGTCGATCTGGCCGGATTCTTCTTCAAGCCGGATTTCACGCCAGCCAGCGCGGACGATCTCATCCAGCGCAAGATGGACACAGCCGGCATGATCGCCATGTTACAGCACGCGGAGCAACGGCTGAAGACTCTCGATGATTGGCAGACGGACGCGCTACACAGCGCGATGCTAACAGTCGTCGAAGAACTCGGCTTGAAGAATGGGCAAGTCTTCGGCGGGTTGCGCGTCGCCGTGACCGGCCAGAAAGTCTCCACCCCGACGTTTGAATCAATGGAGATTATAGGCAGAGACGAATCCTTGCGCCGTATTCAGCAAGCCATCAACATCTTACAGGCGGGGTAAATTCATCTTGACATTTTCGCGCCTTATCTCTAACATAAGGCGCGTCAGTGGGAGATAGTTTAATGGCAAAACAACGGGTTCTGGCCCCGTCGATCTAGGTTCGAGTCCTGGTCTCCCAGCAAAAACGAAAACGGCCAGCCGATTGTGTACGCGGCTGGCCGTTTCTGTTCTCCTTATAACCGCGTTCCCCAAACATTAACCTACTCCGTGATTGAAACTCATGTAGCCGCCTTATTATACTGACCGTAATACAAGAGCAACCATCGACCTAAATCGACAAAGCTCTGAAATCATACTCGCCCCGCAAAACATATCGGGGAATCAAGCGACATAGAAAGACGGCAATACATGAAACTCAAAATATTACACATCGAAGACAACATGCTGAATCTGGGGCTAGTGCGGCGCATCCTGCGCGTGATGGATTACACGATCATCGAAGCGCAAGACGGCAAAAGCGGCCTAAATGCCGCGCTCACACAGAATCCTGATCTCATCTTACTCGACATTCACCTGCCCGACATGGACGGCACACAAATAGCCGCCGAGTTGAAGTCGATACCGGCATTAGCCCATATCCCGATTGTCGCACTGACCGCTGATTCTTCAGTCGAGAACCAGCATCGTTGTCAGGAAGCCGGTTGTGATGCTTTCATCCTCAAGCCGTATAATCGCGCCACATTGCTCAAAACAGTGGTACAGTTCACCAGCCAATCGCAACGTCAGCCAAACGGCCGCACCACAACCACATGGCACACAGCTGGTATTTAATATCACGGCGCATCCGCCGCGATAAAAGGATACACGACGCGGGTTAACGGCAAAATCTGGTCGGGGAATGCGTGACTGGTCACAGGTAAGCGTTGCAAATCAGACAGGCGATACCACCCGACCAAAATCTGATATTCGTCCGGCACGGTGTCCGGCGGCACAACCAGACGGCGCTCATCAACAACTGTCACCCCCGCCAGCCATAGCCTCGTCGGGTAGCCGGGCAACGAGCCGTCAGCCTGCGTGACCAACTGACCGTGGCGATCAAGCATCTGTACGGTCAACATCCACTCGCCATCAATCGGCGCTAAACGTCGCCACCACAAACTAACGATCACGCTATCGACATCCGCTTGTAGCTCGTAGCCATCCAGCGCGATGACATCACCGAAGCGGACAGCCAGCGATTGCGGCGGCGCGGGCGGCCTATAACGTCGATCATTCAGGATCGCGCCTTCGTAGCGCACCGCATCGCCCTGCCCTTGATGGCTCCAGCGCAGAAACAGATCAACGCGACGCGGCGGCACGGGCATCTCTGGCACGGTCAACGGCACGCGCACCCGCGCCCGATAGCGACCTTCAGCGCTCAATGTATCCGTCGCCGCCATGCCCGGATACACTTCCGCATGACCGAGACGCGCCCCACTCACGGAATCAACCGCCGTCACCAGCAAATACGGGTTATCGGGATGCGCTCCCGCAAACGTCAGGTCGAATTGCAAAACATCGCCCACATGCACAACCGACGCGGCCACCGCCACCTGTTCAACGAGCAGATCATCAGGTGCGACATCCGCCGATGCTAGCACCTGCAAACGCGGGTAAGTCGCCGCGATCATCGCCGGTGTATTCAGCGCGAAGGCGATCAATGGCAGGATAGCCAGCACCATCAGCGCCCGCCCGCCTATCCGCCACAGCCCGAAAGCCATCAGCGAAGCGAAGGCGGGCATGGCCGGGAACAGGATGCGCCCGTAGGAAATATCCACGTTGCGCGTGCCGACCAACAATTGCGCCACCATCCCGACGCAGATCAAACACAGGATCAGCACGGCGGCGCGTTGCGGTACGCGGCGCACGTGACGCGACAGGCCGAACCCTGCCAGCACGACTAGCAGTCCACCGTACAGCGTCCAGCTATCCGGCGCGAGTAGCGGCTCGTGACGATAGCCAACCATCAACCAGAACGAGCGCAGGACGCGGCGGACTTCTTCCGGCCAGTTGGACGGATCACCGACGCGATCAAGATCACGCCCCCAGATGGATTGTGTGGCCGTCAGCGCGAAGGGGTCGCCGTATAACGTCACGTTGCGGACGTACCACCACCCCGCCAGCAAAATCAGCGCGACGATCACCGCCAGCGAAGCGCGAAACGCCGCCCGACGTTCGAAGTGTCCGCGCCATGCGCCGACAAATAACACCATAATCACGATACCAGCCAGCATCAAGCCGGTGAGTTTCGCCAGCGCCGCGCCCGCTACGATCAAGCAGATGAGCGCGATATTCGCGCCGGATAGCTCGCGGCTTGTCCACGTCTTGACCAGCCACAGCGTCCCCGCCGCATACAGAAAGATGACTAGCGCATCATTGGTCACGCTGGCATGGTTGACCACGAAGCCCGGCACGCTGGCCACCAGCAAAGCGGAACAGACCGCCACATCATCGCGCCGCCACACGATCCGCGCCGTCAAGAAGATCAGCACCAGCGTCCCGACGCCGAGCAAGCCATTCAACGCCCGCAAAGTCATCACAGCGCGGTAGGTATCGCCCGACGACGCATAGGGCGAATGTAGCCATTTATTCGGATTATTCTCCCGTATGCCGCGCACGAAGATCACATCGTTAGAGCGTAGATAAAACTCGATGTCGGCGCGATCCGTCAGTGCGATGACTGACGCCCCCAGCAGATAATAAAGCGGCGCGTGATGGGCATGATTATTCCAGATATCGGTCAGGTCGGTCAGGTCGCCTAGCTCATCACGGCTACGGATCACCGGTAGCGCGTTATCTTGCAGGATGTTGTGAACATACAGAAAATGCTCGGCTTCGTCGCTCTCCTCAAATATCGGAATGGTCGCCGCGTAAACGCCAGCTAACAAGACGAAATAAGCCACAATCGGCAACAGAAGCCAATGCACGGATTGATATTTTTGATATTTAGGCATAGACACATCACAAGAGCAAGGCTATAAAAACGTCTCTTAAAGTAGCACAATCATACCGCATAAGGTGGCACAATTCATCGCCAGCACAGAAGACGATAGCCGGTTATGCGGTACGCATGGGAGCGTCGCTAGCGGATACCACGATTCTCACGGGGATGTTCGAGCCGGTGCGTGACGAATTTCGCATCGAGTGATCGCCCGCCTGTATCATACAAATCGCACAACGCAAAGGCGGCCTCATCATCACGAGGCCGCCTTTTACATTATCAACATCAATAAGCAAACGCACGCCGCACTATCGGCATAAATGCGCGGAGCGATCAGCCAGCAAATGCGAGATAGCAGGTCGCGCTCATCATACGCCTTTGAACCATTTCACCAGACGTTGCACAACATTCTTTCGCTTCTCGACACCGGCGCGATATTCGAGTTGTAATTGTTGGGTGAGATATTCCAGCTCCTGCAAGCGCATCTGCGCCCCATTGACGACGACCCATTCGCTATCAATCATACGCAAATCACGCGGCTCGCGCTTATAAAGTCGCTGATACGCTTCTGTATAGTGTGCTACAATCTTTTCGGCGGGTGGATTGCTCATCATAAGGTTTCTTCTGCTTCCGTTAAACAACGTCAACTGATGTAATTATAACAGAAATTGATGTAACAACAGGATAGAACACAGTAGGAAAATCATTTCTTTCATAAAAATGCCGTAAAAATCCCCGCCGGATATATTGCCTATTCCCCATCATCAACGCATTGGTTATCATGGTGCGGGCTTGAGCAATAACGGAGAATCGCGTGCAAAGACCGAGCAACACCCTCCCCTATGACGACGCACAATCGTTACAAAATTTTGCCAACCTGCTGACCGGCCACATGGCATATTATGGCTATGAGTTGATTGAAATGCCAATCATCGAAGACGCCGACCTATTCCTGACCAAAGCGGGCGACAACGTGGCCGAACGGCTATTCACATTTGAGCGCAACGGCCACGTGTTAACCCTGCGTCCGGAGTTCACCGCCGCCGCCGCCCATCGCTACATCACCGGCGACCAGACCGGCGCGGCACGCTGGCAATTCAAAGGTGCGATCTTCGCCGACTATCCCGACGATAAAGACCGGCACAGCCAGCGCTACAGCGTCGGCGCGGAGTTGATCGGCATGGCGGGCGCGATGGCCGAAGCGGAGATCATCGCTATGGCGGTACGCGGCATCGAGCAAGCCGGTATCACCGACTGGCAATTAGTCATCGGCCATGTCGGGCTGACGCGGCAACTGTTGGCGCGTTACGGTCTTGACCCGCGCACCCAGCGCCACATACTGAGCGCACGTAATGACCTCAAACGCGGCGACGACGACGCAAAAGCGGCGCTCATGGCGCGGTTGGATCAATACCTGTGGCAGACGCCGCAACAAGCCGACGATGACGCCATCACACAGACCGGCACGCAGTCGATGCTCGATGTCCTGCTGAATACCAGTCGGGCTAGCGCCACCATGGGCGGACGCACCCGCCACGACATCGCCCGCAGACTGCTACGCAAACGCCAGCAAGCCGCGCAAAAACATCAAATCGACGACGCTCTGCACTTCTTACAGCGCTGGATGGCGATTAACGCCCCCGTCGATGCCGGTATCGCCACCATCAAACAGGAGATCGGCGACGACCAGCACGGCTCGGTAATCTTCGCGGAGTGGTTGACGATGCTCGATCTGCTGTCCGCCGCCGGTATAGACCGCCAGCGCATCGTCATTCAACCGGACTTAGCGCGGACGTGGGACTATTATACCGGCGTGGTGTTTGACCTACGCGGGGCGGACGGCGTGACGCTGGCCGGCGGTGGCCGTTACGATGAGCTACCGCGTTTGATCGGCGCGGAAAATGACGTTCCGGCGGTTGGCTTTGCTTACCGGATGGAAGCCATCATCGCGGGCGCGGGCAATCTCGCGGACGATCAACCGGTTCATCGCCTGCTGTATGACGACGCAACGGGAGCCGACGCGATGCGCTGGGCGATGGCGTTACGCGGGCATGGTGTACACCTCATCTTGACGCCGGAACGCGACGACTCGCCGTTTATGCGGGTTGACGAATCCGGCGCGATACACCACGACGGGCAAACATTCACCCTGACACAGATCGACACATTAGCCGAAATACTGGACGGATCATAAAGCCGCATGGATGAAAAATTCACATTGGCGCTACCCAGCAAGGGCGCCATCGCCGAGCCAACTTACAGCTTTTTGAAAGAGGCCGGACTCAAGATCAGCAAACCGAATCCGCGTCAATATACCGGCAACATCCGCGCCATTCCGCGTCTGGATGTGCTGTTTCAGCGCGTCAAAGATGTGCTGTACAAAGTAGCGGACGGCACCGCCCATGTCGGCGTTACCGGTCTGGATGTCGTCGAAGAATACGGCGATGATGAAGTCGTCGTCATCCATCCGGCGCTGGGATACGGCCATTGTGATCTGATGGTGGCCGTGCCGGAAACGTGGATTGACGTGGAGACGATGACCGATCTGGTCGATGTTGCGCTGGATTTCCGCGAGGAGAAGCGGCGCAATCTGCGCGTCGCCACCACCTACACCCGCCTGACACGGCGCTTCCTACACGCTAACGGCATTCATCACTTCAAGATCGTCGAGGCTGAAGGCGCTATCGAGGCCGCGCCCACCATCGGTTATGCCGATATTGTCGTTGATCTATCGCAGACCGGCACCACCCTCCGCGAAAATCACCTGCGCCCCATCCCGGACGGCATCATCACGCGCTCGCAGGCGTGTTTGATCGGCAACCGGCGAGCATTGCAGAGCGACCAGACCTTGCTGGATACGGTGCGCGTCCTGCTGGAACACATCGACGCCGCCTTGCAAGGGCGCGATTATTCGCAACTGACCATCAACATACAGGGAGAAAGCGCGGCGGGAATCGCAGAGCGCATCGCGGCAAATCCGACAACAGCCGGTTTACTCGGGCCGACAATCGCCCCGATCTACGGCGCTGGCGATGATGGCGGGCGCGGTTGGTTCACCGCCACCGTGACCATCAACAAGCGCCACCTGCTAACCGCCGTCGAGCATCTGCGCGAGATAGGCGGCTCACAGATCGTCGTCCAGCCGGTGAATTACGTCTTTTTGCAAGAATCGCCGACGTACAAAGCGTTAATCGAAGCGCTGGCGATCTAATCGACGAAGAAGCCAAACTGAACGTACAGGTTGCCATCTGAGGCGGTGCCATAACGACGGAAGATGAACACATCACGATTAACGCGCTTCATGCGCTTCTTCATCGTGTTCCATTGCGACTTGCTGACTTCTGTCTGGTCATCGCCCAGCGCGAAATATTCTTTGGAGAACACAGCGCGGAAAGCGTTGCCGTTCATCGCTTCCAGCCGGATCAAGCGGTTGCCTAGCACCGTCTGGATGAAATTGCGGGCATAGCCCACCGTGACCTCTTTGAATTCGGGTAAACCACTCATAAGGAACGCTCCACATTGTCCAATATCGTATCAATTGCGCTACGGGCTGTATCGCTCTCGCCGCCCATCTCCACCGCCATCGCCAGCCCCAACAGGCTGATTTCCGGCGGGAAGCGGTCAGCATCCGCCAGATTCAGCGTCAAAAACGGACAACAGAACAGCGCCGCCTTGAAGTACGCCCGCCAATCCGACCGCAATTGACCGCGCCGTGCTAGCTCAATCACCAGTGGCGTTAGCACGCGCTCCACTTTGCTCTGTAGGAACATGCGCCGCACCGGATGCAGATTATAGTCATACGCCACAGTCCACAGGTCATCGCCACGACTGAAGCGCACCGGCGTTGTGCGTCGTTTCTCCGCCGGATAGTACATCCACATAGCGAAAACGTTGTGAAAGATCGGCTTCACAATGTCCAGCAGAGGATGATGACGACCAGCGAACGCCGGATCAAAGTATAGCAGGCTTTGACCATCCGCGAAGAACACGTTGCCGTTATGCGCGTCGCCGTGCCCGATGATCGACACATCCGCCCGTGTTGGTTGGAGTAGATTGATCGCCCGCTTGATGATGTCGTTCAGCGTCTCGCCGTAGATTTGCCCGTTGATCGACCAGCGAACCGAGCGCACCTCACGCAGATCATAAACCGCATCTATCAGCTTGACCGTCGTCTGCTGGCCGTAAAACCGCTTGAGCCTACCGCCCGCCAACCGGTGATAAAACAACTGATGAATCGGCGCATTCGCTGAATCAGCGGCGGATTGTTCACCTATCGTCTGCTGATAGATCGCCCACAGCGCATCATCGGCGCGGTTCTGTGCGGCGGTCAGCGCGGGCAGAGACTCCGCATCGTCACCGCGCTCAATCGCCCACGCCACATCAAACACCGATGGCGATTCGATCACGTCGTAGATCAGCAAATGCTGACCGGCAGTGGTCGAACTGTGTATCGGCTGGATGACCGGATAACCGGCATCGGCCAGCAGACCGGCATTGTAGTATTCGTCAATCACGTTGTCCTGCTCGGTGTGCGTCTTGAAGAACTTGCGCTCACCATCCGCCAGCGTGATAAATCCGTTGAACGAATTAAGCGATATAACCTGCGGGCGCAACTCACACGCGACGACTTGCAACGGAAAAACGCCGTTTATGAAATCCAGCAGAAGCCTTTCGGCCTCTGCTTTCTGCGTGAATTGTAATTGCTGAATGCGCTGTAGCAAACTCATTCGATACCCAAAATCTCGTCACGTTTACGAACAGCCATCGCGTGCGCCGGAAAGCCTTCATAATCAGCCAACAACGCCACTTCACGGCGCAAGCTCTCGTACCCTTCCCGCGATAGATAGCCGATGCCGCTACGCTTGAGGAAATCCCACACACTGACTGAAGAGAACGTCCGCGCAAAGCCACCTGTCGGCAAAATCGCGTTCAAGCCGAGCGCATAATTAGCCGTCGGGATCGGCGTCATCGGCCCGAGCAGAATCTCGCCCGCGTTCTTGATGCGGTTGAGCGTGACGAACGGCTCTTCGGTGATGATTTCCAGATGCTCCGGCGCGTAATCATTGACGAAAGCGATGGACTGCTCCAGCGAGTCGGTCAATAAGATGCCGCCATAATTCGACAATACCGTATTGATGAACGCCTGTCGCCACTCCGGAAGCTCGGCGATGTACTCCGGCAGGACGTCGCGCACACCCTCCGCGACACGGGCGCTATGCGTGACCAATAGCGCGGCGGAATCCGGGCCGTGTTCGGCTTCTACCAGCAGATCAAGCGCGGCCAGACGCGGATCGGCACTATCGTCAGTCAGGATGATAGACTCACTGGGACCGGCGGGCAAACCAACGTCAATCGTACCGTACAGAAGCCGCTTGGCCGCCGTAACATAGCTACTGCCCGGCCCGATGACCTTATCGACCTTCGGGATGGTCTCCGTGCCGAACGCGACAGCCGCTATCGCCTGCATCCCGCCCACGACGTAAACCTCATCAATGCCAGCGATTTCGGCGGCCACCAGCGAGCCGGCGTCCGGTTTGCCGTCGGGCTTAGGCGGCGTCACCACGATGAGGCGCTCCACACCGGCGACGATGGCCGGTATCGCCAACATCAACATCACTGACGGAAACGCGCCTTTGCCACGCGGCACATACAGCGCGGCACTGGTGATCGGCGTGATCTTCTCGCCCGCCATGATGCCCGGGCGCACCTCCGTGAACCACATCTGCTCCGGCATTTGTTCCTCATGGAAGCGGCGAATGTTGTCGTGTGCTAGCTGGATAGCGGCGACAACCTCCGCGCTGACTTGCTCTCTGGCCGCCGCGAAGTCCGCCGGAGTCGCCTTGAGCATATCCGCCTGAAAATCCTTGGCGTCGAATTGTCGCGCATAGTCCAACACCGCCGCATCGCCTTCGCTCCGTACACGGTCAATCACGCCCTGCGCGGTGGGCAATAAGTCGCTGATGTCTTTTTCCGCACGCCGCATAATAGCGGCCAATTGCCCTTCAGATAATTCGTCTAACCGCAAAAACTGAACCATTATGTAATCTATCCGTCCTATCATCAGGCCGACGACCGCATGAAGGCCGCCCGCAGTATACGATGCTCACATGCTTTAGATCATAACAAAAAAGCGCGGGGGATTCAGCCCGCGCTCTTTAAGAAGCTAGTTAGAAGCCCGTAGCGGTCTATCGTCGCTTACTGGGTTTGCTTCAGCGACGACGCCTTGCGAATTTGTGCCGAACGACGATGCGTGCCATCCCAGCGATACTGCGGAATCAGCGCATCCTTGCTAGCTTCGATGCGGTCTTTATGCGGCAATAAGTCCTGCATCATCACGCGCACCTCAGACCGGACATCGTGCGTCGGCTGGTAGCCAATATCCAGCAAATGCTGACGATCTGGATTGAAGTAATGCTCGGCCATCTCGTTGCGCGGATTGTCGTATTCGTAAATGTCCACATCGACGCCGATTTCCGCGCCGACGCCCTGCACCATATCGGCCAATTCGATGATGCTATACGTTTCCTCGAACTGGTTAAAGACGCGGTATTCGCCCTTTTCCGCTGGATTCTCGATAGTGAGCGCCATACACTGCATCGCGTCGCGCAATGGCAAGAAGCCGCGCTTCTGATGCCCTGCGCCGTACAGCGTCAACGGATGGTCGATGACCGCCTGACACACGAAACGGTTGATCGCCGTGCCGAAGCTCTGATCGAAGTCAAGGCGCGTCCGCAGGCGCGGATCAGGATTTTCGCCCATCTCGTCAATGCGCGTGCCAAAAACCACGCCCTGCATCACGTCCGTCGCCCGCAAGCCCCAGATTTTGCAAGCGTACATGGTGTTATTGCTGTCGTGTACCTTGCTCCAGTGGTAGTAGCTGGCGGCCTGTCGCGGGAACGGCAATGTATCCTTGCGCCCGCGATATTCCACCTCGAAGAATCCTTCCGGGATGTCCATATTCGGCGTGCCATATTCGCCCATCGTGCCCAGTTTCAGCAGATGCGCGTCCGGCACGATGTCTTTCATCGCCCACAGCAGGTTCAAATTGCCGATGACGTTATTGTGCTGGGTAAAGACGATGTGTTCGCGGTCAATCATCGAATACGGCGCGGAAGGCATCTGCCCCAGATGCACGATAGCTTCCGGCTTGAATTCCTCGAAAAATTCCGCAATGAAATCATAATCCAGAAAATTCCCGACGCGGAAATCCAATTCTTTGCCATAATGCGCTTTGAAGGCTTCAAGGCGCTCTTCGCGGCTGAAGATCGGCATAGCGCTCTGGCTTTCCATCTCCGCCACCCATTCACGGCGCAACATCGCATCCGCACCGGCTACTTCATGCCCACGCGCCGTCAGGTATTGCGCCAGCGTCCAGCCAAGATAGCCGTCGATCCCTGCGATAAAAACTCTCATTTTGCTCTCCCTAACCGGATAATCTGCTCTGTACGTTAAAACACAACCCCGTCTATTGTGAAAAGATACGCGAACGCCTTATCGCCCCCCCTCAAAGCCGAGTCTAAAAGACCGTTCGGGCGGTGTCAACGCGAGAAAAACGCGGATTGTCCGCCCTACCCTACAATGTCGGCTTGAAGCCCTCTATGTAACCGCACACCGCCAACAATTCCGCGTTGAGGATGCTACAGCCCGCCGCGCCGCGAATGGTATTATGCGACAACGCCGCGAACTTATAGCCCATAATCGGACATTCACGCAGACGGCCAAGCACCGTCGTCATGCCACCGCCGATCATGCGATCACGGCGCGGTTGCGGGCGGTCAATCTGCGGCAGATACACGAGCGGATGCGCCGGAGCGCTAGGCAAAAGCGGCACGGGGTCCTCCGCTTGAAACGTCTGCCACGTGGCGATGATCTCCGCGATGGATGGTTCCGCCGCGAACGACACCGACATATTGACCAGATGGCCGTCAATGACCGGCACGCGGGTGCATGTCGCGCCCAGTTTCATCTCCGCGAATGTGATGCCGTTCTCGTCTAATTCGCCCAGCATCTTCAACGGCTCGGTTTCCATTTTATGCTCGTCGCCACTGACATAAGGCACGACATTATCGGTGATGTCCAGCGACGCCACGCCCGGATACCCCGCGCCGCTAATCGCCTGTTCGCTGACCATATGCACCGCCTCAATGCCGTAACCGACCAACGGACGCAAGGCCATCACTACCGGCATCGTCGTGCAATTGGAATTAGCGACTAACGCGCCGGTTGACCAGCCGCGCTCCTGTCGTTGAACGTCAATCAGGCCGATGTGGGCAACGTTCACCTCCGGCAATAGCAAAGGTACATCCGACGCCATACGATGCGCCGACGCGTTGGTACAAACCACATGCCCCGCAGACGCCAGCTCTGGCTCGCGCTCAATCGCCGGTTCTTTCGGCAAAGCGGAGAAGACCAACGGTGAATGGATGTCGTCATGCAGACCTTTAACGGTCAGTCCCGCGACATCGGCGGGCGGCGCACCGGCCAGCACCCAATTGACGATTTCACCATACGGTTTACCGGCGCTACGCGATGAGCCGATCACCTCCGCCACCGTAAACCACGGATGGCCTTCCAGCAACTGCACGAAACGTTGCCCTACCGCCCCCGTCGCGCCCAATATCGCCACATTCAATTTCTTCATCGCTATCCCCCGTATCTTTCGCTATATCGTCAATACACCGCATCGTCAATACACCACACCCAAATCCAGCCGATTAGATGCCGACGGGCTTGGTCTTGACAGCCGGATAACTGCCAAACATCTTGACAAAAGATGCACGCTGAAGCAACCGCGCCATCACTTCCTGACACGCTTGATCTTGCCAGTGTCCCTCAAAATCGACGTAAAATATCGGCTCCCATGGCCGGTTACGGCGCGGGCGCGATTCGATCTTGGTCAGGTTCAGTCCACCTTGCGCGAATTCGCCCAGACATTCATACAGCGCGGCGGGACGGTTGCGCGTGGCAAAGACCAGCGATGTCTTATTATAGTCGCCGCGTGGCGGATCGTCGTTACCGAGTACGAAGAATCGTGTAAAATTAAACGTCACATCTTCGATGTTCGGCTCTAATATTTCCAGACCGTACAATTCGCCAGCTAGCGGGCTAGCGATGGCGGCTACGTTGGTCTGCGGATTGGCGGCCAGATCACGCGCCGCACCCGCCGTATCCCATGATGGCGATGGTTGCAGGCTATTACGCTTGATGAACTTATCGCATTGCGCCAGCGCTTGCGGATGCGATTGCACCCGTTCAAGCTGGTGCATCTGCGTGCCCGGCAGAACCAGCAATTGATGGCGCACATGCAGGATGATCTCCGCCTGTATGCGAAAGTCATAATCCATCAGCAACTCATACGCCTGACTGACCGCGCCCGCCAGCGCGTTTTCCACCGGTAGAATCGCGTATTTAACTTCGCCATTATAGAGTGCGTCAAATAGATCGCTAAAGCTCGGGCAGGGCAACGTCTCCACCGCTTCCCCGAAATGTTGGCGGATTGCCTGTTCGGAATACGCCCCACTGATCCCCTGAAATGCTACTGTGTCGCGCAAATTGCCCCCTTCATCAACCTCATTTTGCCGATAATAACCGCACTTTACACGCGAGATTGTCTAATCGCTAGTGTGCGTTTGTCGCCCGTCGCCGATCTACTGGCGCAGGCGATAAAAACCGCAATTACAGTCTAAAATCATAGACGAGATTCCGGTTATAATTGATCTTCTTGTACGACAGCACATTGATGAAAGAAGAATTTCCACATGCCAAAGATCGCCTTTATTGGTGCCGGAAGCACCGTTTTCGCTAAAAATCTACTGGTAGACATCCTCAGCTTTCCAGAGCTGGCCGACTCGACGATCAGCTTAATGGACATTGACGCGCAACGCCTGCGGACATCGGAGATCGTCGCGGGCAAAGTCGCCCGAACTGTTGGCGCACAGCCGACCATCACCGCCACTACTGACCGCCGCGACGCCCTGCGCGATGCTGATTATGTGATCTGCATGATTCAGGTGGGCGGATATGAGCCGAGTACCGTCATCGACTTTGAAATACCGAAGCGCTACGGCCTGCGCCAGACCATCGCCGACACGCTGGGCATTGGCGGCATCATGCGCGGTCTGCGGACGATCCCCGTCCTGCTAGACATCGCCCGCGATATGGCCGAGCTATGTCCGGATGCGCTACTGCTCAACTACGTCAACCCGATGTGCATTAACCAGTGGGCGCTGACGCGGGCGACGGGCATCAAGAGCGTCGGCCTGTGCCATAGTGTGCCGCACACCGCCGGAGAACTGGCCGAAGACATCGGCGTGCCGGTGGAGGACATCAATTATCTGGTAGCCGGTATCAATCACATAGCCTATTATCTGAAGTTCCAGCACAAGCAGACCGGCGAAGACCTATACCCGCGTATCCATCAGGTGATCGCCGAAGGCCGCGTGCCGGAAGCTAACCGCGTGCGCTACGACATGCTGAAGCGTCTGGGCTACTTTGTCACCGAATCCAGCGAACACTTCAGCGAATACGTCCCGTGGTACATCAAGCGTGACCGGCCAGACTTGATCGAAGATTTCAACATTCCGCTTGATGAGTACATCCGGCGCTGTGAGAATCAGATCGCGGAATGGGAGTCGATGCGTGCGCAGATGGAAGATGCCGACGCGCCGCTAGACATCTCGCGCAGTGTGGAGTACGGCTCGCTCATCATTCACAGCATGGAAACCGGAACGCCGCGCACCGTTTACGGCAACGTACCCAACACCGGCATCATCAGCAACCTGCCGGAGGGGTGCATCGTCGAAGTGCCGTGTCTGGTGGACGCTAACGGCATACAGCCGACACGCATCGGCGCATTGCCGCCGCAACTGGCCGCCATGATGCAAACCAACATCAACGTGCAGGCGCTCACCGTTGAGGCGGCATTGACCGGCAAGCGCGAACACATCTACCATGCCGCCATGTTCGACCCGCACACCGCCGCCGAGCTTTCGCTCGATCAAATCTGGGCGCTGGTTGATGACATGATCGACGCTCACGGCGATATGCTACCGGCCTACGACTAAGTTTCATGGGGGCGCGAAGCCCCCCTTTTCGTTCTGTCGCACGCTCACGGCGCTATCGCGGCTATCGCATCAACCGCCGCGCAACCACGATAACACGCCCTGCGCCAGACGCTCCAATTCATTTTTAGGCGCATTGCGTTGCAGGCAACCATCCATGAGTGCGGTCAGCGCTTCGTGATCTAGCCCGTCCCGGCTGGCGATCATCACGAACTGCGAAGTCGGCGTCTCGTCGTCCGTCCACGCCTGCGCCAGTTGCAGATTGACGCGCTGGCCGACCACCTGCCCCAGCACGCGATGCGTCGGCTGGTCGGCGACGTAGAATATCCCCTTCGCACGGTAGACATTGGGCGGCAGATGACCGAGAGCGCGACGTAATTCTTTGAATGATAGCGGCTCGTCGCTCGTCCAGCTCCATGTCGTGAAGACCTGATCGTGCGCTTCATGATGATGATGGTCGTGATCGTGGTCGCCCGTCGGGGCATCGTGAACGTGAACCGCCTGCGATGGCCTTTCCAGCAGGCGGGCGACATCGTATTCCCCAACGTTGAGGATCAACTCTAATGGCACGTCGCCGTGCGTCGTCTCAAAAATGCGGGCGGATTTTGTGATGCTCTGGATGTAGTCGCGCACTTCGGCCAATTGTTCCGGTGTGACCAGATCAACTTTATTCAAGATGGCGATGTCGGCCACGCCGATCTGATTCATCGCCAGCACCGCATATTGTCGATCAAGCGTGCGGATTTGCTCCGCGTCGATGACGGCTAGAATGCTGTCGATCATGACGTTCGGCATTGATTTGAACGTCAGGCCGATGTCGATGGGATCAGCCACGCCGGACGCCTCAACCACGATGTAATCTGGTTGGTCAGGACGGCTCGCTACGCGCTGCACCGCCGCCACGAAATCGCCGCGAATCGTGCAACAGATGCACCCATTCGACAGACTAATCATATCTTCCTGAACATCTTCGACAAGCTGGCTATCGATGTTAATCGCGCCGAAGTCATTGACCAGTACCGCCACGCGCCGACCATGATCGCCATGAATGATATGATTCAATAGCGTCGTTTTGCCCGCGCCCAAAAAGCCGGTGAGGATCGTTATAGGGATTCTTTTTGTGTCCATACGGGGGATTCTACAAAGGGCACACAGCGCCGTCTAGCCCTGTATGCCCTTCGTCTGTGATGTTGCTGTCTATGCTCTTGTGTTAGAGCAGGTCTTTAACCGCATCGCGTTCTTCGTTTAATTCGTCCACGTTGGCCTGAATCTTGCCGCGTGCGTAGTCGCTGATTTCCAGCCCTTCGACATACGACCAGTTCGTACCATCGGAGCGTAGCGGGAAGCTGTAGATCATATCTTGCGCCACGCCGTAGTTGTTGCCTTCGGAGAAGACCGCCGCGCTGAACCAATCGCCCGCCGGTGTGGGGGTGATGAGGCTACGCACGGTATCCAGCGCCGCATTCGCCGCGCTCGCCGCCGAACTCTTGCCGCGTGCGTCGATGATGGCCTTGCCGCGTTCCTGATTCACGGTCATGAATTCGCCTTCGAACCAGTCGCGCTCCGGCAGAACCTCAAGCGCCGGTTTGCCAGCGATCAGCGCGTGTTCAAAGTTGGGGAACTGCGCCGCGCTGTGGTTGCCCCACACGCCGACGTTGGTCACATCAGCGAAGTTGACGCCAGCACGCTTCGCCATTTGCGCTTTAGCGCGGTTTTCGTCAAGGCGCGTCATGGCGAACCAGCGATTCGCCGGAACGTCAGGCGCGTTGGCTTTCGCAACCAGCGCATTGGTGTTACACGGGTTCGCCACCACCACCACGCGCACATCATCGGCGGCGGCGTTATTGATCGCTTTGCCCTGATCGACGAAGATCGCGCCATTCGCCGAGATCAAGTCGGCGCGTTGCATACCGGCAGTGCGCGGCTTACCGCCCACCAGAATCACCCAGTTCGCACCGGCAAACGCCTTGTTCGCGTCGTCGGTGGCCTCGATGCCATGCACCAGTGTTTGCGCGGAATCATCCAATTCCATCACCACACCTTCTAGCGCACCCATCGCGGCGGGGATTTCCAGCACTTGCAGGATAACGGGTTGGTCAGGTCCAAAAACCTCACCATTGCCCAGACGGAATAATAAGCTATAGGCGATTTGCCCGGCGCCGCCAGTTACAGCTACCCGAATCGGTGTTTTCATAGAATTGTCTCCCTGACTTTCACTCGTCATATAGATAACGGAGCATATCATAGCGCCCCGCTTTTTGACCTTGTTTACCGCGAAAATCGCGGCGGTGCAGTCTCAATAGCACCACATCTATTGTAATGCAGTGTTGAGATTAACACACGGTAAAACGTTATTTTTAGATGTGAGTTTTGTCATTTTCCGGCGATAAAAACCTCTTTCACGCGAGAATAACCCCAAAATATCGCCAAAAAGTGAACTTGGCTTGACTTACACGCACGAAAACGGCAGAATCATATCATTCTGCAAAATGTGCATCTTGACTACTCAAATCAACAAAAAGGCAAATGCCCGATGGCTGAAAACGAACTGGCTACACAAACACACCACGACGACGATCACGGCGATCATCCCGAAGATGGCCCGGTGGTCTCCCGCGACATCAGCAAGCAAGACCCCCTGACGCTGACCTTCGCTTTTATCGCCGGATTGGGACTCACGCTGATGATTCTCGCGGGTGCCATCGGCGTGATCGACGGCGTAAATGCGGACGATACGCTGATGGGCTTGTTATTCACCGGCGGCGGGCTTCTGCTGGTGGCCGGTGGCGGCGCGTGGGCTGGCATCGTGCGCCCGTGGGAAGCCTTCCCCAGCGTCACCGAAGGCTATTACGACGCGCCGGAAATCGCACCGGCACACACCGAAGGCGAAGACGAGTCCGAAAAGGCACTCGCCACCACCGACAACGAACCGCAAACCGCCAGCCACTGATCGCGCAAGCCCTGACGCACCAGCCGACGGGAACTTGCCCTAGCAAAAGAGACGACATTGGACGAACAGGACGACAATACTTTTCAAGAAGATTGGCCGGAAGATCATCGCTCAGGGGTGATCGCCGTTGTTGGCCGCCCCAATGCCGGAAAATCCACGCTGATTAACCGCATACTCGGCCAGAAGATCGCCATCGTCACCAACAAACCGCAGACCACCCGCAAGCGCCAGCTAGGGATTTATACCCGCCCCGATATGCAGGCGCTTCTGGTGGATACGCCCGGCCTACACAAGCCGCACAACAAATTAGGCGATTACATGGTCAGCGTAGCGGAGGACGCCATCAAAGACGCTGACGTAATCCTATGGGTGCTGGACGCCTCCACACCACCGCAGGAAGCCGAACAGCAGATCGCTGAACGCTTGCGGACGATCAAAGGCGAGACGCCGGTCGTGCTGGCGCTCAACAAGGCCGACCTCCTGCCGAACGCGCCCGATCTCAGCGCCCATCATGCAGTCATCGAACACACGCATTCAGCCGCCATCAGCGCATTAAACGGCGCTGGCGTCAGTGAGTTGCTCGACCATCTGACCGGCTATCTGCCGCACGGCCCGCGCTACTACCCCGCCGATCAGGTCAGTGAGGTAAACATGCGCTTCATCGCCGCCGAGATCATCCGCGAAGCCATCATCGAAAAGACCGAGCAGGAAATCCCCTACGCCGTCGCGGTGGAGATCGAAGAGTACAAAGAGCGTAGCGCCGATCTGACCTACGTCAGCGCGGTGATCCACGTCGAGCGCGACTCGCAAAAAGGGATCATCGTCGGCAAAGGTGGCGCGATGATAAAAGCGATCGGCACACGCGCCCGCCGCGAACTCGCCAACGTCACCGGCACGAAAATCTATCTCGACCTGCACGCCAAAGTGCTGAAAGATTGGCGCACGAACGAGCGTTTCTTGAAGCGTGTCGGCTATCGTATGCCGCGAAAATGATAAAATAAGATGAAGGATGTGTCACTCTGATGCGCGTATCCATTAACTACTCAACCGCCGCCGCCGGTCTGGTCGATAGCGGCGAGATTCAGGTGGATGTATTCAAGTGCCCGGCATGGCCGGACTTGATCGACTCGCTAGCCGAACGTCCTGTCTATGTGCATTTCCCGCTTCTGCTGGGGCGCTCTGCCGTCATCGACAGCGAAGCGGGCGCACCGGCGGACTTCGATAAAATCGAGCGCCTGCGCGAACAGACCGGCACGCCGTTCGTCAATGTGCATCTCGCGCCACTGCGTACCGAGTACCCCGAAATCCCGACGCAGAGCAACGAACCGGCACATATCGAGCAGATCATCGCCGATGCGACACGCGGCATCCGCGCATTGCAGGCGCGTTTCGGCACGGAGAATGTGATCGTGGAGAATGTACCCGCATCCGATGAACGCCTATTGTGGGCGGGCGTCATGCCGCAGACAATCGAGCGCGTCGTCGAGCAGACCGGCGCCGGCTTCCTGCTGGATATTTCACACGCCCGCCTGACCGCCGAACGGTTGGCGCGAGACGAGCGCGAGTATCTCGACTCGTTACCCGTCGCGCAAATCCGCGAGATACACGTCACCGGCATCGAGTTCATCGACGAGAGCAAGATCGCGCAATTAGAAGCGCTGGGCATTGCCGAGAGCTTCTATCATCGTTACATCGGGCGCAAGGTCGATCATCTGCCGTTCAATGAAGTGGATTGGACAGAGACGGCATGGGCGTTCGACCAGATACACGCCGGACGCTGGCAAGCGCCGGAGATCGTCGCGTTTGAGTACGGCGGCGTCGGCGGTATGTGGGAGAAGATCGCCGACAGGGACATCATCCGGCAACAGGTGCCGCGCCTGTATCAGATGGTCAAACGCGCCGAGCCGGTGCGCTAAGTCTCGTCACCGGCATCTAACGCGGTCAAATAGGCGCGTCCGTCGTCGCAATCCTGATTGATCTGTGCGATGAGCGCGTCCAGACCGTCATATTTCTCTTCAGGGCGCAGGAATTTCTCGAACGTGATGGTCAATGTCTGGCCGTAAATATCGCGGTCAAAATCCAGCAGATAGGATTCCACAGTGACGCCCTTATACGCGAATGTCGGGCTGACGCCGACGTTGGTCATCGCCATGAAGCGCTCATCACCCAGATATGCCCAACCCGCATAGACGCCATTCATCGGGATGATTTGCTCCGCCCATACGTCGATATTGGCTGTCGGGAAGCCGATCTGCCGTCCGCGCTTGGCACCATGCACCACTTCGCCGCCGACTGTATAGCCGCGTCCCAGCAAATGCCGCGCCTTCTCGACCTGCCCTTCGCGCAATAGCTCACGGACGGCGGTACTGCTGATGTTCGCGCCGAGTGTATCGCTGACGACCAGATCGACAACATGCACATCAAAGCCTTTTTCGCGCCCCGTGTCGATCAAGAACGGTACGTCACCTTCGCGCCGATGCCCAAGCGCGAAATCCGCCCCGACCCACAGCTTTTTAAGGCGCAAATAGCGCACCAGTTGATCGACAAAATCGGCGGCGGGTATCCGTCGCATGGTGTCGTCAAATGTCTGCGTGATGACCACATCAACGCCTAATTCGAGCAATTGACGGGCGCGTTCGTCCGGCGTCGTCAGATAATAGCGCTCGTTGATGTCCTTCAGCACCACATCAGGATGCGGGAAAAAGGTCATCACCACCGCTAGATGATCTGCGGCATGTGCCGCTTCTACCAATTGCCGGATGAGATGTTGATGGCCGCGATGCACGCCATCGAATACGCCGATAGTTAGAACCGATGAGCGCAGAAGATGGATATTCGATAAACCGTAGATGTGGTTCATAGTCACCTTTTATTCTGGATGAAAGACCTTATGCGGACGCCATGCGCCACCCTCCGCCCGCAGGATCGCCCGCAAGCGCCCGTCGGCGTCATGAGCGCGGGCAACCGTCGCACCGGCTACCGGTGGCGGCGTGGATTGCGGGCGGCGTCCATGCGCGATATGGGCGATGTCGCCGTCATCTAAGTGTAAAGCAGGGATGTGATCCAGCGCGACATCCGGCGGTATGATACTGTGCATCCAATCAGGGTTTTCTAAGATTTCATTCAGGTCAAGCGCGGATTCAGTGGTTAGCGCTCCGCTAGCCACCCGTCGCAAGTCAGCCAGATGCGCCCCGACTTCCAGCGCCGCGCCGATGTCGTGCGCCAGACTGCGGATATACGTCCCCGCCTCACAGACGACATCCAGCGTAAAATGCGGCGGACGCCATGCGGTGATGGTCAATTCATGGATCGTGACCGGACGCGGCGCGGGCGTGACATCCTCCCCCGCCCGTGCCATCTCATACAGCTTTTTGCCATCGCGTTTGATCGCGCTATAGATTGGCGGCACCTGTTCGATGTCCCCCGTGAAGCGCGGCAACAGCGCCAACACCGCCGCTTGATCGATGTGGTCGGCATCGGCCTGCGTGGTAATCTCGCCCTCACCGTCATAAGTCGTGGTCGCCTGCCCCAGCCGCACGCGGGCAGAATAACGCTTGCGCGTGTGCATCATGTATTCACTGAGGCGGGTGGCCGCCCCCAGACAGATCACCAGCACGCCAGTCGCTAGCGGATCGAGCGTCCCGGCATGGCCGACTTTCTTCACGCGCAGTCCGCGCCGTATCTTGCCGACGACATCATGACTGGTCAGGCCGTGCGGCTTGTCGATGTTCAGGAAGCCGAAAACCTCAGACAATGACACGCTTCCCCGATTTGGCGGCCTGCACCAGCAGAGCCAGCGTCCGCGCCTTAACATCAGCCAGCGTCCCCTCAACCGTCGCGCCGGAGGCTTGCAGATGGCCGCCGCCCCCCAATTCCAGCGCGGTATCGGCCACGTTAAAGCCGGGCTTCGCCCGCATACTGACGTTAATCTGACCGTCTTCTTCCGTCTCTTTGATGACGACGGCGATCATCGCTTCTTCGACGCGCACCAGAAAGCCAGCCAGCCCGAAGTCGCCATCTTCATAGATACCCGCCTGCTTGAAGTCATCCCGCGTGATGGTGACGCACAGCACGCCGCCTTCATGCAACTCCATTGATTGCAACGCCTGTTTCCACAGGTTGACCGATTGATAGGAGCGATTATCAAGCGCCCGTTCGGTGATTTCGGTCAGCGATGCGCCGGATTTTATCAGCGTTTGCGCGACGGCCAGCGTGCGCTCGGTGACGTTGCTCGTGCGGAAGCCGATAGTATCGGTGACGATGCCGGTCAATAACGGGCGGGCGACTTCCGGCGAGAACGCCACCGCCATCTGCTCCACCCAGTTAAAAGCAACTTCCGCCGCTGAACTCACCGTCGATTGCACCAGATGAATATCGCCGAAAAGCGTATTGGTAGCGTGATGATCCAGATTAATCACGGTGCGGCTATTGGCGCGGGCGTATGCGCCACATTCGCCGGTACGCGCTTCATCGCTGGAATCGGTGGAGATGAACACATCCCATTCCCCTTTGAACAGCTTGGGCTGTATCGTGTCGGCGTTGGGCAAGAAGGTGAACGTCGGCGGCACGCCACCATCCACCGCGCAATCAACCGTTTTACCCATACCGCGCAATATATTGGCAACGCCCAACATCGAGCCGATAGCGTCCCCATCCGGGCTGACATGCGTCACAACCACAATGCGCGAAGCGTCCGCTATCGCATCGTGGGCGGCCTGCCAGTGTGTTTCGTTAATCATCGGTGTCAACATCTCCAAGGTCATCTAAATCGTCCAGATCATCGTGTAGCGGCTCGGATTCAGGCGCGGGTGGCGGGATATGCAGACTATCCAGCAGGCGATTGATCTTCTCGCCCCGCGCTAAACTGGCATCCCAGCGAAAATGCAGGTCAGGCGTGTTGCGCGTGCGGATACGCGACCCAACCTCGCGCCGCAGAAAACCTTTGGCGCTCTTCAAACCGGCCATCACTTCTTCTTCGCGGTCTTCATCGCCCAGAGCGCCCACGAAAACATCGGCGAACATGATCTCCGGATCAATCTTAACCTGTGTCACCGTAATTCCCTGCAAGCGCGGGTCGCTTACCTCACGCAATAGCAGTTCACTCAATATAATGCGGATGCGCTCCGCGATGCGTTGTTGTTTTAACGACATCGTTTCATCTCTCCTCGATCAAACGCAGGGCGGTCTTACAAACGAAAGGGCGCTCATCTGAACGCCCTTTCTGCCCCACTGCTGACCACTAATCGCTAACTAACGCGCTCCATCACAAAACACTCTATGATGTCGCCTTCTTCAAAGTTATCGAATTTGTTCAGCGTGATACCACACTCAAAACCGGCGCGGACTTCGCGCACATCATCTTTAACGCGCTTCAAGGAGCTAAACGTCGTCTCCTCCACGATGACCTTGTTGCCACGCAGAACTCGCGCTTTGGCGTTACGCCGAATTTCACCATCCAACACGTAGCAACCGGCCACGTTACCCTTTGAGATGTTAAACACAGCGCGGACTTCGGCGCTACCGACGGTGCGCGGCTTATACACCGGCTCTAACATACCGTGCAGGGCTAGTTCGACATCTTCCAGTAGCTTGTAGATGATGCTGTACTGGCGAATGTCCACATGATGCGTCTCCGACGCACGCTTGGCGGCGTTATCCACGCCGACATTAAAGCCCAGCACCACCGCGTCGGAGGCGCTCGCCAGCGTGACATCATTTTCGCTGATGTTGCCGACATCCGATTGCAGGATACGAACGCGGATGCCCTCCGCGTTATTGCCGGATAACTCCTCGATGGAGGAGACTAGCGGCTCCAGAGAACCCTGCACGTCCGCTTTGACGATCAAGTTCAACTCTTTGACCTGACCGGCGGTGAACTGCGCGAACATATCTTCCAGCGTCATCTGCGGCGTGGTGCTGTCTCTGTCCTGTATCGCGTCCAGTTTATCACCGACGATAACGCGGGCTACTTTTTCGTTTTTGACCTGCTGGAACGGTTCGCCGGGTGATGGCGGTTCGTTGAGTCCCAGAATCGACACCGGCATGGAGGGCGCGGCCTCGTTGACCTGTGCGCCAGTATCATCAAACATCGCACGGATGCGCCCGTAGGACGTGCCCGCCACGATGGTATCGCCGCGCCGCAGTGTCCCATTCAGCACCAGCAAAGTCGCCACCGTGCCGCGATTACGCTCCATCTGCGCCTCGATGACCACGCCGGACGGCTCAGCGCCCGGATTAGCGACGATGTTCTGCTCGCCACCAACCAGCAACAACGCCTCCAATAGGTCTTCGATTCCATCGCCAGAGAGCGAATTAACCGGCACCATCATTGTATCGCCGTCCCAATCGTCGGGTACCAGCTCTAGCTCGGCTAATTGTTGCTTCACGCGGTCAGCGTTGGCGTTATTCTTGTCCACTTTGGTGATCGCCACCACAATCGGCACATTGGCCGCCCGCGCATGAGAGAGCGCCTCGCGGGTGGTCGGCATCACGCCGTCATCCGCCGCCACGACCAGAATCGCCACGTCAGCGCCGTTCGCCCCGCGTGCCCGCATCGCCGTGAAAGCCTCATGGCCCGGCGTGTCGAGAAACGTCAGGGTGCGCCCGTCATGCTGAACGCGATACGCGCCGATGTGCTGGGTGATGCCACCGGCCTCACCTTCAGCGACGTGTGCTTTGCGGATGGTATCCAGAAGGGTTGTCTTGCCATGATCGACATGGCCTAGAATGGTGATAATCGGGGGGCGTTCGATCAGGTCTTCGGCTTTTTCGTCGCTGTAGACCTTGCGCCATTCCTGTGTCGATTGCTCGATGCGTCGCTGATCTTCTTCCGCTTTGGCGACAGCAGAAGCGGATTGCGCTTCAAAGCCGAGTTCTTCGGCGACAATGGCCGCCGTCTCAAAGTCGATCTGCTGGTTGATCTTCGCCATAATGCCGCTAGCGATGAGCTTCTTCATCACCTCAATCGGGCTGGCATCAATCAACTCGGCGAATTCACGGACGGTGATAAAGTCCGGTAAAAGGATTACTTGCTTTTCTTGCGCCATATAACCTCCACATCATCAGGGACAATGAGAAGTCGTCGGCATGGCAAGCCAAGAGTCAAACGTTACATCTCACCGTCCATCGTTATTCCAAAAATGAATCATGACAATCATGATGCCGGCTGAGCCTGCTTAATACGGGCACGGGCGTCATCATCCAGCGTCACGCGCAATGCTTTTTCGAGAACAGACGTATTCACGGCACGCTCCCAACAGACACGATCCTCGCATAAATAAGCGCCGCGCCCGTTCAACTTGCCAGAAGGATCAAGCATGATCCCATCCGGCGTATTGACCAGCCGCGTCAGAGCGCGTTTGCTGTGTTTGGTCCGACAGACCGCACACATACGCTCCGGCGTGCGCCGTTTTTTTGCTTGATCGCGCATCTTCATCACGATTAAATACCCATCAAACGACGATTATTCATCGTCCCAATCATCCCACGCGCTGACGGCCTGCCGCCGCCGCTTACGCTTGACAATCACCGTCCCGCGACTCTCGTCATAAACCAGATGCCGCTTTTTCTTACGCGAACGGCGCTTGTGTTTGTCGTCCGGTGTCTTCTCTAACACTTCGGCGATCAGCGCATCCTCTTCTTCAACCACCGGCGGGTTGTCGAGAGGTTCGCGCTGATCCTGACGCTTACGCTTTTTCTTGCGTTCCCAGTCAATGCGATGGTTTCCTTCGGAAATCAGCTCGGTATCCGTGTCGTTCGCATTTTTATCGGTCATACGCTATAGATCATCCCACATATCACGTTTGCGGCTTCCTTTGCGGCGACGCTTAGCATAGACCTGTCCGGTATCCTCATCAAAGACCAACTGACGACGCTTTTCGCGTTCTTTGCGGTCACGCTTCTTATCATCGCTGATGTCGTCGTCATCTTCGTCGAAGTCGTCGTCGTCGTCATCAGCAAACGATACCGCCTCATCAGCGTCAGATGCGCCGACTTTACGCGCTGGCTTTTTGCCCTGCGATTCGTCCTGCTCACCCGGAAAGGCTATCGGCAGGGCATCATCGTCTTCGGTTGTCTCTTCTTCGGAAGCGGCCTGCTCCATTTGCTCAGGCATCACCGAGTCTGATTTTACCACATTTTCCGCCTCGTCAACCACCATTTCAGCCTGTGGCTCGTCGGCGGACGTTTCGCCGGTTTCGGCGGTAGACCCTTCCAGCAATGTATCGGCATAGACCAGCTCATCGAGCGCTTCCTGCACCAATGGCAAAGCGCTCTCGGCATCTTTGCCCAGCAGACGGCGCAGACGGTTCTCGTCAATCAAGAAGCGGAGCATGATCTCGCCGACATTTTCAAGCGGTTGCAGACATTCGATGATGTGATCCTGCAAGTTGAGGTCAGTCACCGGAATATCGAAAGCGTGCGCGGGCAACGTCAATTTAACCGCGTTGATCTCCTCCACCCGTGCCTG
Organism: Anaerolineaceae bacterium; assembly: GCA_007693385.1. Taxonomy (GTDB): domain Bacteria; phylum Chloroflexota; class Anaerolineae; order Aggregatilineales; family Phototrophicaceae; genus J038. The sequence continues at coordinate 21,575 of REDR01000123.1, read as the reverse complement.
CCGCGCCTTGTCGCGTGCCTGTTGCAGACGGCGCTCGGACAGATCGGCCAACTGCGCCAGCAAACGGAATTCTTCCGGCATAACAGCGCGTCCGGCTTGCTGTTTCTCCACAATCAAGCTGACTTCGGCCAGCAGATCAGCGTGTTCCAGCAGAAGATCATCAAGCGGCGGGCGATCAATATTGTGTAACGCTTCGGTGACGGATTCGGTCACGCTCTTGATGTCAATGCGCCAGCCGGTCAGCTTGGCGGCGAGACGGGCATTCTGCCCTTCGCGGCCAATCGCCAGCGATAGCTGGTCATCCGGCACGACGACAATCGCGGTACGCCCCGCGTCCGGATCATCGTCCAGATAGACGCCGGTCACACGCGCCGGACTGAGTGATTTCTCGATGAAGGATTCCTGTTGCGGATTCCATTCGATCACGTCAATCTTCTCGTCTTGCAATTCCTTGACGATGTTCTGAATACGGATGCCGCGCATCCCGACACACGCGCCAACCGGATCAATGCCCTCTTGTAGCGCGACAACCGCCACTTTTGAGCGATAACCGGCTTCGCGGGCGATATTTTTAATCTCAATCTGGCCGTTATAGATTTCGGGGACTTCAAACTCCAGTAAGCGCCGGAGCATATTGCGATGACTGCGGCTGACGACGATCTGCGGGCCACGATTCGACTTTTTGACTTCCAGCAGATAAACGCGCAGTTTATCGTGCGGGCGGTAGCGCTCACCTTTTATCTGGTGCGCCTTCGGCATGATGGCCTCTGCGCGGCCTAAGCTGACCGTGACCATGTTGTTGTTCACGCTCTGGATCGTGCCGTTAACGATGTCGCCCTCTTTTTCGATGAACTCATCGTACAGGGCGGCACGTTCAGCTTCGCGGATTTTCTGCAAAATGACCTGTTTAGCGGTCTGTGCGGCGATGCGCCCGAACTTTTTCATAGTGCCTTCAATTTGCACCATGACAGTATCGCCCAACTGACATTCTGGATCGTAGAAACGCGCCTTCTCGATATGTACTTCAGTGTCGGGATTTTCGACTTCATCCACGACTTCTTTTTCCACAAAGATTTTGGGGCGTCCAGTCGCTGTATCGACCATCGCTTCGACCTGCTGGGCGGCGCTGGCGTTGGTATCACGCCGGTAAGCGGAGACCAGCGCCGTCTTCAGCGCCTCAAGCACAGTATCCTGTGGCAAGGCGCGGAACTCGGTAATTTCCTTAAAGGCTAACTCAAATTCGTTTTTCACGGATGTAACTCCCACAGCCGCATGTTTTTACACACATAAAAGAAAAAGTGGGGGTTGCCCACTTTTTCCGGCGTCGTTCTGTTGACTAAGATGTTAGCATGTCCGACATCTTCTGTCAATGTCGGCGAAGCGCCCCACCCTCCCGTGACACGCCGGAGATTCGCGTCCATCGCCACGCCGATATATCATAAGGGTATACGCAAAAATACGGTGTAAAAAAGGACCATTTGTTCATGTCTGCAAAATCCGGCAAGAAGAAAGAGAAAGCCAGCACAAACGGCACAAAAGCGACTGAGAACCCACCCAAGCGCCGTCAATCCAGACGGCGGCGGCTGAATAAAACCTTCTACGAGAAAGAACTCAAGCGGCTACACCTTGAGTTAGTCAAATGGCAATATTGGATCAAAGAGAAGGATTTGCGCGTCGTCCTGTTATTTGAAGGACGCGACGCGGCGGGCAAAGGCGGCATCATCAAGCGTATTACCGAGCCACTTCAGCCGCGTGGCGTGCGCGTCATCGCGCTAGGCAAACCCTCTGACCGCGAGAAAACACAATGGTATTTCCAGCGTTATATCGAGCATCTGCCCGCCGCCGGTGAGATCGTCATATTTGATCGTAGCTGGTACAACCGCGCCGGTGTCGAGCGCGTGATGGGCTTTTGCACCAACCGCGAATACTGGGAATTCCTGCGTAGTGCGCCAGAATTCGAGCGGATGCTGGTGCGCTCCGGCACAATATTGATTAAATACTGGCTTTCGGTCAGCGATGAAGAGCAGGAGCGCCGCTTCCAGTCACGCGCCAAAGACCCCACGCGGCGCTGGAAACTGAGTCCGATGGACTTAGAAGCGCGTGATCGCTGGGTAGAATATTCCAAAGCTAAGGACATCATGTTTGAATATACCGACATCCCCGAAGCACGATGGTATCAGGTAGACGCCGAAGACAAACGCGCCGCCCGTCTGAACACCATCCGCCACCTGCTCGACCAGATCAAGTATAAAGACATCGTACCCGGCATCATAGAACTGCCCCCGCGCACGCCGGACGATCACGATTACAAACGTCCGGAACAAGACGCGCATTTCACCGTACCCGATCATTACGGCGATCAGATGAAAAGATAAAACGAGTATAGTTGAATCGGGCTTTCCGCAATCAAAGTATGCCAATTACCCGTTTCAGTAGCATCGGTTTTAGATTGCTGTGCCCGCCCCGTTAAACAATCGAAGACAGCATCTAAGGGGCTGGATCAAGAGAATACAGGGGACTCTTTCAAGATGTATCGAAAGCGGGGACGATCACTCATTTTGACGTTAGTTATCGGATTATTGCTTGCCGCTTGCGGGGGGCGCGGTGATCAAGATGCGGGACGAACGCCCGTCAACCGTAACGCGGACTGGACGCCGGTTGAACGCGAATTTGAACTGCCGCAGGGTGGCATGGTGACAATGGTACTCGTGCCTGCCGGATGCTTCATGATGGGCAGTACAGATGAACAGGTTTCTGCGACGGTGGCGGCGGGATTGAGCAGGATCGTCGCAGAACGAGAACAACCCCCTCACGAACAATGTTTCGATGAGCCGTTCTGGATCGACAAGTATCTAGTGACGAACGGGCAATACGGCTCATCGGGATGGCTTTCTGGTGATGATTTACCGCGTGAAAGTGTCAATTGGTTCGATGCGCGTGATTTCTGTGAAGCACGCGGCGGACGCTTGCCGACCGAAGCGGAATGGGAATATTCAGCACGTGGCCCGGATGGGTTGATTTACCCTTGGGGCGATGAGTTCATCGTGGATAATGTGATTTCTTCGGAAAACACCAATCGTAGAACGGTGGATGTCGGCAGTCGGCTCAGTGGCGCGTCATGGGTGGGCGCTTTGGATATGGCCGGAAACGTTTGGGAATGGACGGGCAGTTTATTTGAACCGTATCCGTATCACGCGGGTGATGGCCGGGAGCGTGACACCGGTGATAGCACAGATGTCCAGCGTGTGTTGCGCGGCGGATCGTTTGGCAGTAGTTCGCAATACTTACGAGCGCCGCTTCGTAACTGGTATAATCCGGATGGCTGGGGCAACGGCTACGGGTTCCGATGCGCCCGCTCTTTTGAGTAGCGCCGATTGCTGAACGAAATGAGTGAAACCCCGCTCTCATCTTCTGCGTATTAGGTTGTGCAGTTCCTTACTATTCACATGCTAGGAGATGAATATGCGACGTTTTTTTCTGGTTTTAATGCTCGTGTTTGGCATGGTTTCACTGGTTGCCGCACAGGATGACGATGAACGCTATTTCAGTCCGGACGGACTTTTCAGCGTACCGATCCCGACAAATTGGACAGTTGAGCAGGCGGACGGCTACGCTGTACTGGTTGATCCGGATGAGATGATATTGGTGTACGTGTTGGCCGTCGCGGGCGATGACCTGACGGCGGCGGTTGATGACAATATCCGCGCCCTAATTCCCGATTTCGACATGGCGCTAGCGGATGCCGACATTCAGCCACTACCGCCGGATGCGGGCGTTGACGAAGCAGTTATCATCACCTACGAATTTGAGATGGGTGACGAGACGATCTATCAGGGCTTGGCGCAATCCGTTGATGGTGTCATCTATTTGATGTTGTTCGACGCCGAATTCGACACCGCTCTTCGTCGCCAATCGCAGATCAACATCATCGCTTCCGGCTTCACTATCAACGCACTCGATCAAGTTGACCTCAGCGACGTTGCGCCGCTAACCATTGACGAAGACATCATCGCCGAGCTTGAAGAATTCATACGCTATGCGCTAGAAGCTGGCGAAGTCCCGGGCGCGTCCGTCAGTATTGTGCAGGACGGTGAAGTGATCTATTCGGCGGGCTTCGGCGTACAGGAATTAGGTGGCGATGAGCCGGTCACGCCGGATACAATGATGATGATCGGCAGTACATCCAAGACAATGACTACCGTGTATCTATCGCAGTTGGCCGATGAGGGCATCATCACATGGGATACACCGGTTATTGATATCCTGCCGTCATTCGCGCTGGCCGACCCGGAAGTGACCGACGAAATCACATTCCGTAATCTGATGTGCGCCTGCACCGGCGTCCCGCGCCGTGATCTTGAGTTGATCTTCAACGCGGATGAACTAACGCCTTCAGCCATCCTCGCCGACATCGCCACCTATCGTCTGTTCACCGGCTTCGGCGAAGCATTTCAATACAGCAATCAGTTGATCGCGGCGGGCGGCTACATAGGCGCATTGGCTGAAGGCGGCGATCTAGCTGACGCTTACGATGTATACACCGCCGCCATCGAGTCGCGCATCCTCGCACCGTTGGGCATGGAAAACAGTTTCTTCGCGTTTGAACGTGCGGAAACGGCGGAAAACGTCGCCACCCCACACGGCGTTAATCTGGATATGGTGTATTATCCGATCACGCTCGACATCGAACGCTTCGTAACGCCAGTCGCTCCGGCGGGCGCGTTATGGTCAACGGCGAACGATATGAGCCAGTACTTGCTGATGTTGCTGGCCGGTGGAGTCGCGCCGAACGGCGAGCGCATCGTCTCAGAGGAAAATCTGCTGGCGATGTGGGAGCCGCAGGTCGGCGTGACCGCGCAAATGAATTACGGTCTCGGCTGGTTCGTCGATGAATACAAGGGGCTACCGTTGTTGCATCATGGCGGGAACACGTTCGGATTCACTAGCGATCTGGCGTTCTTGCCGACTGCCGACATCGGTATCAGCGTATTGACCAACGCACGCGGGACGAACATCTTCAATGAAGGCGTGCGGACGCGCTTGTTTGAACTGGTCTTTGATCTGGAATCCGACATCCTGCCCGCGTTTGAGCGCCTGCTGGAACAGGCCGAAGAAGCGATGGCCGACATCGACCTCAGCGCCGAGCTTGATCTCGGTTTCTTCGCTGATTTTGTCGGTTCGTACGCGAACGCGGAACTGGGCGGGCTGGACGTGCAGATCGTAGGCGACGCGGTGATCCTCGATGCCGGCGAATTCACCACCGAGCTTCGCGCTAGCCTGAACGAAGATGGCGAAGTCAGCGACTATCTGTTCCACGAAGCGCCGTTGACCGGGCTTCCCGTCGAGTTTGAAATAGACGGCGGCGGACAGCCGCAAATCGTCATCGACATCGGGACAGATCGTTATGTGTTCACGTCGGTAGATTAGCCGGATGATCTGACGCTCGACAAGCGTTCATTATCATCAAAGATTAGGCAATATCATCAACAATGAGGCGATGTTTGGCGGTCAGCAGTCACGCAACATCGCCTCTTTTGCAATTCAGCGCAGACGCAAATCCATTGCACCGCCACAAACGAAAATCTAGGGCGTAGCGTGCTATGCCCTCCCCTGCGATAGCGCGCAAAATCCAAAACACGCCTCACCGGAGTCAATCGCTTGACAAATTGATCCGGATCGTTTAATCTTATGTTTATATTTGAGAGCGTTCTCAAATATAAATGTGTCATAATCGTCAAATAATGCCTTTTTTAGCGGTTTTTTGGTCTTTTTAGGCTATAAATATAGAGCGCTTTCAAAATATTGCTCATGTCAGGTTAATGAACGATGAAGCGATTAACCTTAGAAAAGATTGCTGAATTAGCCGGTGTCTCACGCGCCACGGTCTCGCGGGTTGTCAACGGACACCCCAATATCCGCACCGAAGTGCGCGAGCGCGTGCAGAAGGTCATCGACGAAACCGGCTACGAACCGAACCGCGCCGCCCGTTCGCTGGCGTCCAACCGTTCCAACATCATCGGCGTCTTTAAGCCGCTCGTCGGCGGGACAGACCTCTTCATCGACCCCTACTACCCCAAGCTAATCAACGGCATATCACACGAGTGCAACCAGCTAGATTACGTGTTGTCACTTTTCATCTTCAGAAATCGTGAAGAAGAGCGCACCAAGTTCAATCAGATCATCAATAGCGGGCTAGTCGATGGGCTAATCCTGACCGCCTCTGTCGCTGATGACCCCTACGTGCCGATCTTACAAAAGCGCGGCGTACCCTTCGTTATGGTGGGACGCGCACCGTATGATTCCAGCGCGAGTTTCATTGATGCGGATAACATCGGCGGCGCTTCGACGGCGGCCAGCCACCTGATCCGTACCGGCTACAAACGTATCGCTTGCATCTCTCCTGAGTCGCGGACGACCGTCGGCCAAGATCGGCTAGGTGGATTCTTGAAAGCCTTTGAAGATCGTCAAGTGCCTATTAACCGCGAATTGATCGTTGAAGGCGATTTCACGTTCGCCAGTGGCGTCAGCGCGATGCGGCAACTATTGCCGCTAAAACCGGATGCGGTCTTCGCCGGTTCGGACGCGATGGCGCTCGGCGCGATGCAAGCCATACAGGAAGCCGGTTTGAAAGTGCCGGATGACATCGCCGTTGTCGGCTTTGATGACTTCCCTGCGGCCAGTAATGCTGTCCCGCCGCTAACCACCATCCGCCAGCCCGTCGAAGAATCCGGCAGTATGGCGGTGCGGACGCTGGTTGACATGATCGACACCGAATCACGGGAAGCACGCGGAACAATTTTGCCAGTTGAATTGATCGTTCGTAAAAGTTGTGGAGCCTTACGATGATTGATTTTTCGATGAGAGTGCGAAACCAGCGGATTTTTTTGCAGTGTTTTGAGAGCGCTCTCACAACTGATTATGGTCTGGATGTAAGGAGGCGCTATTGACCGAATACGGCCTATATCGTGAGTATTTATTGACTAGAAAACGTCTAAACATTTTTCTATAAAGGAGAAAGAAATGCGTACTAAATTACTAACTTTGATGTTGGCGAGTATGGTTGTCTTGCTTTCATTGTCAATCGCAGGGGCGCAAGAGCGCGTCCGCGTTCGCTGGTTCGTCGGGCTGGGTGCGGGCACAGATGGCCCGGTCATCACGCAACAGGAAGCGTTCGTCGCGGAGTTCAACGCATCGCAAGATGAAATTTTGCTGGTGCTTGAAGTTATCGACAATGCACAGGCTTATGATGTCTTGAACACGCAGATCGCCGCCGGTAACGCGCCCGACATCGTTGGGCCGATGGGCATTCGCGGACGCGCTTCATTTGAAGGCGTCTGGCTAGACCTTAATCCGCTAATCGAAGCGACGGAATACGACCTGAGCGACTTCGACCCGGCGCTAATCGACTTCTACTTCGTAGAGGGCGAAGGCCAGCTCGGTCTGCCGTTCGCGGTGTTCCCCTACTTCATCATGTACAACAAGGACATCTTCGACGAAGCCGGAGCGCCCTACCCGCCCGCCAACTACGGCGAGCCGTATGTGGACTGGAACGGCGTCGAGCGTGAATGGAACACCGAAACCCTGCGCGATCTGGCGCTGTACCTGACCGTTGATATTGACGGTAACGACGCGACAATGGACGGCTTCGACACCGACAACATCGTGCAGTTCGGCTATGGCACTGGCTACACCGACATGCGCGGCGAATTGACGCTGTTCGGCGCTGGCAACTTCGTTGACGAAGACAACAACGCGCAAATCCCCGATGTGTGGTTAGAAGGCGCACAGTGGATTCATGACGCGATGTGGGTGGACTACTTCTACCCCAACGGCATCTACCGCGACAGCGACATCATGGGCGGCGGTAGCGGCAACTGGTTTGATAGCGGCAATCTGGGGATGCACGCCATCCACCTATGGTACATGGGCTGGGGCACATCTTCGCTCGACTCTCGCGGCATCCCGTGGGACCTCGCCCCGATCCCGTCGCACAATGGCGAAGTCACCGCCAAGCTACACGCGGACACCTTCGGCATTATGGCGAGGACCCGCTATCCGGAAGAAGCCTTCACCGTGTTGACCTACATGCTGGGTGAAAATGCCGACACGCTGACCCGCATCTATGGCGGCCTGCCCGCACGCATCAGCCTACAAGACGGATTCTTTGATCGCTTCGCCGAAGGCATCGGCATGAGCGACGCAGACATCAACTGGGATGTCGCGCTACAGTCACTCTCCTTCCCCGACAACCCCAACCACGAAGAGGGGATGCCCAGCTTCCTCGAATCGTCAGACCGTTACGCCGAGACGTGGAACCTGGTTCTACAGAATGGAAACCTCGACGTGGCGCGGGAACTAGAAGTGCTCCGCGCTGAATTGCAGTCAATTTTCAACGCGGCCTCGCGTTAACGAATTGACCAGACAGGCGGCAGGCCAGCACATTCGGCCTGCCGCCTTTCGTTAAGATCAAACTCTGGTTGGAGGAACGATGCGATGGAGCTTAACGCTAACTTGATAGTCGGGAAGCGGCGGCCAAATGGTCGAAAAGGTATGAGCGCCTCACAAAGGCGCGAAGCGAAGTGGGGATTAATCTTTATCAGTCCGTGGCTGATCGGCTTTTTCATATTTCATCTGGTGCCGATGATCGCTTCATTGGGCTTCTCGATGTTCAGTTTCACGCTATCCGCGCCGGATGAAGCGCGTTTCGTCGGGCTAGATAACTGGCGGCGGATGCTCTTCGAAGACCCCAACACATGGATCACGCTAGGCGTGACGTTCAAATTTGCCTTTATCTCTTTGCCAATTGGCATGATAACCGCTTTTATGCTGGCCGTCCTGCTAAATTCTGAGAATCTGTTGGGGCGCAATCTATTCCGCACGCTATTCTATGCGCCGACGATGGTGCCATTAATCGCCGCCATCCTCATCTGGTCGCAGGTATTAAACCCGCAGACAGGCTGGGTAAATCGCGGATTGGATGCGATAGGTATTCAAGCACTGGGGGCGGGGGGGTTGCGCTGGCTCGATAACCCCAACTTGATCTATCTCGCCTATACATTCATCGGGATATGGGGCATCGGCAACGCCATATTGATTAACCTCTCGGCATTGCAGGGCGTCCCTACCGAGCTTTATGAAGCCTCCAAGATCGACGGCGCAGGCTGGTCACGTCGCCTGCTTAATATCACCCTGCCGATGGTATCGCCGGTCATTTTCTACAATCTGGTGTTGAGTGTGGTCGGTCTATTGCAATATTTCATCGTGCCATGGGTGTTAAATGGTGGCAGTGGCTATCCGGAAGGGACGACGCGCTTCTTCATGGTGCATTTTTACAAGCAGGCTTTCACATTCCAGAATATGGGCTATGGCGCATCGCTGGCGTGGCTGATCTTCATTATCGGCCTGATGATTACGCTAGCGCTGTTCATCAGCGCCCGCTACTGGGTGTATTATGCAGGGGAGCGTAACTGATGGCGAGTGTCACATCTGTACAGAAAACAACTGAACGGGATTTAGCACGGGTTACATCTATTGATGTGAAGACCGCCCGCCGTCGGCGCAACCTGCTGAATCAATTCGCCATCACGCTATTGGCGGTGATCTTGCTCTCCATCTATTTGATGCCACTGGCTTATGGCGGCATCACCTCGCTGAAAACCAGCGCTCAGGCGTCGGACTCCCGTGCGCCTATCTTGCCGATGTCAACGACCGCCCTGCCCTATGAAGGGCGACAACTGGACATCTATACCGTGCCGATAGATGGTGAAATGCTGGAATTGGCGTTGTTACGGGCGGGCAGGCAATCAAGCACGTTCATCAATCCAGCAGACCTCGACGCCGAGCCGATTGAATGGGAAGGCAACTGGCGACAATTGGAACCGGTGCGCGAGTTAGATGTGCAATGGAGCAACTATTCGCGGGCATGGAACGCCATCCGCTTCGCTCGTTTGCTGGGCAATACGATGATGTATGCGCTGGTGACGATGTTCGGGACGCTGATCGCCTCGTCATTGACCGCCTACGGCTTCGCTCGCTTCCGCTTTCCGGGCAAGAACATCCTGTTCATGGTGTTGATCTCTACGATCATCTTGCCGCCTGCGGTGACGCTGGTGCCGACGTATGCCTTTTTCGTCAATGTGCTGGGCTGGGGCGGATCGTGGCTACCGTTGATCGTGCCGCAGATGTTCGGCAACGCTTACAACGTATTCCTGTTGCGGCAATATTTCCTGACGATCCCGCGTGAGCTAGAAGAAGCCGCCTACATCGACGGAGCAGGCCCATTCCGCACGTTCATATCAATCATCCTGCCGCAGGCCATGCCCGCGCTGACCGCCGTCGCGCTGTTCCATTTCTTCTTCGCATGGAATGACTTCTTCGGCCCGTTGATCTATCTGGCCGGTAGCCGCGACTTGAACCCGATCACCGTCGGCCTGACCGAATTCAACGGCTTGTATAGTTCCGAGCCGAACTTGATCCTTGCGGCGGCCATCATCTCGATGATCCTGCCTCTGGCGATCTTCTTCATGGCGCAACGGGTATTCATTCAAGGTATCGTGATAACCGGCGTAGACAAGTAATGACGAGCTTTTAAGACGAAGGCTTTTTAAGGAGCAATCATGCGAACAACCTCATCGCAAGTACAGGCCACCGTCGAGGCTTTAGAAGCGCAGATTTCTGCGTTGCTCGCCCAGATGACGCTAGCGGAAAAAGTCGGCCAGATGACACAGGCCGAGAAAAACAGCATCACACCGGATGATGTCACCGAATACGCCATCGGTTCGGTGTTAAGTGGCGGTGGCGGTAATCCAGAGCCGAACACGGCGGCGACGTGGCGGCAGATGGTGGTGGACTATCAGCAGGCCGCGCTCAAAACACGGCTGAGCATCCCGTTGATTTACGGCTCGGATGCGGTACACGGCCATAATAACGTGCAGGGCGCGACCATCTTCCCGCACAATATCGGGCTAGGCGCATCAGGCGATGCAGAATTAGTCGAGCGTACCGCGCAGATCACCGCGAAGGAACTACTGGCGACCAGCGTGCATTGGAACTTCGCCCCGGCGGTTTCCGTGCCGCGTGATATTCGCTGGGGGCGCACGTATGAGGGCTTCAGCGAACAGACCGCGCTGGTGCGCGAGATGAGCATGGCTTACGTGCGCGGACTGAGCGAAACCGATCATCGCGTGTTGCCATCGGTCAAGCACTTCGTCGCTGATGGCGCGGCGGAGTGGGAATCAACGCGCTCTTACGAATGGATTCATGGCAACTGGCAAGCGCCGGATGATGGCTTCAAGATCGACCAGGGAGATGCCCGGATTGATGAGGAAACCCTGCGCCGCGAGCATCTGGCACCGTATGAGGACGCGATCAAAGCGGGCGCATTGAACGTCATGACTTCGTTTTCAAGCTGGAACGGCGAGAAGATGCACGAACACCGCTATCTCGTCACCGATGTGCTGAAGGGTGAATTAGGCTTCGCTGGCTTCGTCGTCTCCGATTGGATGGCGATCAATCAGCTTGATAGCGATTATTACACCTGCGTTGTGTCGTCCATCAATGCCGGCATTGATATGAACATGGTGCCGTTTGACTTCCGTCAGTTCATCGGCGCGTTGACACGAGCCGTCGAAAATGGCGATGTCAGCATGTCGCGCATTGATGACGCGGTGCGCCGCATCCTGCGGGCGAAATTCTGGCTTGGACTTTTTGATAACCCGATCACCGATGCGGCTCTGCTGGATGATGTCGGCTGTGCGGCGCACCGTGCTACCGCACGCGAGGCGGTGCAGAAGTCGCTCGTCCTACTGAAGAACGATAACGACGCCCTACCCTTGAGCAAATCGACTGAGCGCGTCTTGCTGGCCGGACGTGGCGCCGACGATATTGGGATGCAATGCGGCGGCTGGACAATCGAATGGCAAGGCGGCATGGGCGACATCGTGGACGGCACGACTCTGCGCGACGCGCTGAACGCCGAGTTATCGTCGGAAAGCGTGATCTACGATTCGACCGCCGAATTCGGCGATGTTCACGCGCCGGTGGGAATCGTGGCCGTCGGCGAAGCGCCGTATGCGGAAGGCTTCGGCGATAACGGTCATCTGGTGCTATGCGACGAGGACATCGCCGCTATCGAAAAGACCCGCGCCCATTGTGACCGCCTGATCGTCGTGTTGTTTTCCGGACGCCCGCTCGTCATCACCGAGCAGGTCGCGCTGGCTGATGCGTTCGTGGTGGCATGGTGGCCGGGCACAGAAGGCGCAGGCATGACCGATCTGCTATTCGGTGATGTGGCATTCACCGGCAAGCTGAACCATTCGTGGCCGCGCTCGCTGGATCAACTGCCGTTGAGTCGCCTCAAGGCACACGATCAACCGCCGCTTTTCCCGCTTGGACATGGTTTATAAACAACGGTTTGGAGGAAAATTTTCATGGAATATATTTTGTTGCGACAAAGTTTGACACGGCATAGCCGCCGACTGCTCTATATTGCGCTGATGATCGTCGTGGGGGTACTGCATGGCGGCGGTCTGACGCTCAACGCGCAGGCGGACACCGACGACGAACGCGCTTACCTCAACCCTGATCTGCCCGTCGAAGAACGGGTAGCCGATTTGCTGGCGCGGATGTCGTTAGAAGAGAAAGTCGGCCAGATGACGCTGATCGAGAAGGACAGCATCGAACCATCAGCCGTCACCGAATACTACATCGGCGCGGTACTGAGTGGCGGCGGCGGCTATCCGCGCCCCAACACGCCGGAAGGCTGGCTGGAGATGGTCACGGCCTATCAGGATGCGGCGCTGGCGACCCCGTTAGCGATCCCGATGCTGTACGGTGTGGACGCGGTACACGGCCATAATAACGTGCGCGGCGCGGTCATCTTCCCGCACAACATCGGACTGGGCGCGGCGCGTAATGCCGAGTTAGTCGAGCAAATCGCCCGTGCTACTGCGCTGGAGACAATCGCCACCGGCATCTACTGGAACTACGCGCCGATTCTCGCCGTCCCGCGTGATATTCGCTGGGGGCGCACGTATGAGGGCTACGCCGAGCGTACCGATGTTGTCACCGAGTTATCGGTGGCGTTTTTGCGCGGGCTTCAGGGCGATGACATCAGCGACCCGCACACCGGACTCGGCACGCCCAAGCATTATGTCGGCGACGGTGGCGCAGTATGGGGAACATCTCCCTTCGGATCGAATAACATTGATCGCGGGTTGACCGACGTTGACGAGGCCACCCTGCGCGAGGTGCATCTCGCGCCGTACATTGAAGCGATAAGTGCCGGTGCGCGTAGCATCATGGTCTCCTACACAAGCTGGGATGACCTGCCGATGCACGCGCAAGAATATCTCATTCAAGATGTGCTACGCGACGAACTGGGATTCGATGGCTTCATCGTGTCCGACTGGGGCGCGATTGATATCATCTCGCCGGACTATTACACGTCGGTTGTCGTCTCTACCAATGCCGGAATCGATATGAACATGGTGCCATATGACTATGAGGCGTTCACGTCGGCTTTGCTCCGCGCTGTGGAAAATGGCGATATTTCGATGGAGCGCATCGACGAGGCCGTGTCTAATATCTTGCGCGTCAAGTTTGAGATTGGCCTGTTTGAAAACCCGTATGGCGACGGCGATCTGCTGGAAATCGTCGGCTCTGACGAACACCGCGCCCTAGCCCGCGAAGCCGTCGCGCAATCGCTGGTCTTGCTCAAGAACGATGATGAAACATTGCCACTATCCGCAGACGCGGGCATGGTTTTCATCGCGGGTGACGGCGCGCACGATCTCGGCTTCCAGTCGGGCGGTTGGACGATTGAGTGGCAAGGCACGACGGGCAATAGTTTCTCGCCCGGCATGACGATCTTGCAGGCATTTGAAGATGCTGTCAGCGATGATACCCGCGTGGTCTATAGTCGCACCGGACAGTTTGACGTGGTGACGGACGACGACGGCCAGCCGGTCATCGCTGATGTTGGCGTGGTCGTCATCGGTGAGCGCCCCTACGCTGAATGGTTTGGCGATGACATGGCGCTCAGTTTATCGCGGGCGCAACGGGCCATGGTGCAACGTGTCGCCGCGCAGAGCGAACGACTCGTCATCATCTTAATTTCGGGGCGGCCTATGGTCATCACCGAGCAGATCAACATCGCGGACGCATTCGTGGCGGCATGGTTGCCGGGCACCGAAGGCGGCGGCATCACCGACGTGCTATTCGGTGAGCGCGACTTCGTCGGAACGTTGCCTTATACGTGGTTGCGCGACATCGGCCAACTGCCGTTCGATTTCGACAACATACCGACAGAAGGCTGTGAGTCACCGCTTTTCCCGTATGGCTACGGCCTGACATACGCTGATTCGACATCGCCTTATCTCGATTTAGCGGTTGAATGTGCGCCGGAAGAAGTAGCAACCACCGCTAGCATTCCCGACGATAGCGACTTGATCGCGCCGGTAGGTTTCCCCCGCGAAACGTACTACGCGCCCGTTCCGGTAGACATCACGCTGGACGGCATGTTCGATGATTGGGAGGGCGTGCCGCGTGTCACGTTGCCGGAAGATTACGATTTTGACTCCGGCCTTCCGGCGATCACCTTCGCCGCCACTGCCGATGCGGACTATCTGTATCTGTGGGCGGATGTGGTGGCCGACAATATCATCAGTGGGCAACATGGCGCGGATTACTGGAACGAAGACTCCATCGAGTTCTACATCAACGCTACCGGCAATCTCGAATTGACGAGTTATCAGACCGGCGTCGTGCAGATCACCCTACCGCCATTGAACGCCGATGTTCCAATGGAAGATGCTATCATCGCTGGCGTGCAAGGACCGAGCGCGGAGGCGCAGGTCGTCACCGTGTTGACCGACACCGGCTATGCGGTAGAGGTTGCCATCCCGCTACAGAGCGCTATCTGGTCGATTGATACCGCTTCATCGGAGCCTATCGGCTTTCAAGTCCATCTGAACGCGGCGTCAGTCAGCAGTCGGGACACCAAGCTGATCTGGTCGATATGGGATACCGCCGATCAGTCCTATCTTGATCCGAGCGTATTCGGTGAGTTGTATTTCTTCTCGCTAGATGATGCACCGGACGATCAAAGCGAATAATCTCCACAAGACGACATCAAGCCGGATGCTACAGTTTAGCGTCCGGCTTGTTTTTATTTCTGCTAGATAGCGGCGCTCCACCTCCCGATGCAAGCCGACATCATAAGACGAGAATCACACGCACCGGAATACAAATAATGCCGTTAACCCCTTCGCTCATTCGTGGTATAGTTCCCTTCAACGATTGAGGACTACGTGAACGGTTTGAATATCCTGTATGAAAGCATCAGGTCAATAGATGAATAAGCGTTTATGGGCGGAGACGCGCATCGCACGGGCGGCTTTCTGGCTGACGGTGGCCTTACAGGTGGTCGTCGCCGTCTTCTTGATGATACAGGCGTGGGCGCTCAGCCAGATTATAAACCGCGCCTACCTGCTCAATACCCCGCTTGACCAGCTCGGTGACTGGTTCGCGCTGGCGCTGTTCGGGGTCGGCGGGCGGGCGCTGGCTGGCTGGTTGAGCGCGGTGGCCGCCGCACGTCTGGCGACAGCGATTAAAGCGGATTTGCGCCGCCGGACGATGGCGCATCTACTGGCGCTCGGCCCGGCCTTCCTCAAGTCGGAGCGTAGCGGCGAGATCGTCACCACGCTGGCCGAAGGCGTGGAGAAACTAGACTCCTACTTCCGCGAATATCTACCGGCGATTCTGGCCGCCATTTTCATCCCGTTGTGTATCATCATCGTCGTGCTACCGCTTGACCTGCTGACGTTCCTCGTAATGTTGCTGACCGCGCCGCTAATCCCGCTTTTCATGGTGCTGATCGGCAAGGCGGCGGGCTATCTGGCGCGGCAACAACACGCCCGCATGAGTCAGCTTGGCGCTCATTTCGTGGACGTGATGCAGGGGTTGGTCACACTTCGCCTGCTGAACCGTAGCCGCTTTCAGATCAAAACCATCCGGCGCATAACCGAAGATTTCCGGCAGGCGACGATGGGCGTGTTACGTGTGGCGTTCCTGTCATCGCTGGCGCTGGAATTGCTAGCGACGCTCAGCGTGGCGATTGTCGCGGTAGAAATCGGCATCCGGCTATTGTATGGCGGCATCGCGTTTGATCATGCGCTTTTCCTGCTGATTATCGCGCCGGAGTATTATATGCCCCTGCGGACGCTGGGCGCGCGCTTCCACAGTGGCACGGAGGGCGCGGCGGTGGCCGAACGGTTGTATGCCCTGATGGATCAGCCGCCGCCCGCCGCTAATGGCGGGGTTCAGCCCGCGCCGGATACGTGGCGGGCGTTGCATATCGACGACGTGCATTTCGCCTACACACCGGAGCGTCCGGCGTTGCGCGGTGTCTCGCTGACCATCGAGCGCGGCCAGCAAATCGCCATCGTCGGCGATAGCGGCGGCGGCAAGACCACACTCTCCGCGCTGATCTTGCGCTTTTTAGACCAGCAATCGGGCGTTATCCGGCTGGACGATACGCGGCTGAACGATATAGCGGTGGGCGCATGGCGCGATCAAATCGCGTGGGTATCGCAGAAACCGTATCTATTCAACGCCAGCATCGCGGAAAACATCCGCATGGGACGCCCCGACGCCACCGACGAGCAGATCGTCACAGCCGCCCGTTCCGCCGACGCGCACAACTTCATCAGCCGTCTACCGGCGGGGTACGATACACCTTGCGGCGAGCGCGGCCTGCATCTGAGCGGCGGGCAGGCGCAACGCATCGCCATCGCTCGCGCTTTCCTCAAAGATGCGCCGCTGATCGTCCTCGACGAGCCGACGGCCAATCTGGACACCGCCAGCGAAGCACTGGTCATCGGCGCGTTACGCCTGCTAGCGCAGGGGCGCACCGTCATCAGCATCGCTCATCGCCTGAACACCGTGATCGAAGCCGACATGATCTATCTGCTGGCCGATGGGCGCATCGTCGAACAGGGCGATCACCAATCGTTGATCGCGCAAAACGGACGCTATGCACAGATGAGGCGCGACTATGCTTAAAACGTTCATCCGCACCATCAGATTGATGCGACCATTCACCCGTATGATCGTGCTGGCGCTGTTGCTCGGCGCGTTGACGGTGGGCAGTAGCGTCGGCTTGATGGCGACATCAGCGTGGATGTTGTCCAAAGCGGCGTTACAACCATCCATCGCAGATTTAGCCGTCGCGCCGGTGATGGTGCGCTTCTTCGGCATCCTGCGCGGCGTGATGCGCTATCTGGAGCGCCTTGTTTCGCACGATGTCACGTTCCGCCTGCTGGCACATTTGCGCGTCAAGTTCTACGCCGCGCTGGAACCGCTAGCGCCCGCCCGCCTGTCACGCCACCGCACCGGCGATCTGCTGGCGCGGGTGGTCGGCGATGTGGAGAGCTTGCAGAACATCTATCTGCGGGCAATGGCGCCACCGCTTGTCGCCCTGCTGGTGGTCATCGGCACGACGCTATTGATCGGCTACTTTGATCTAGTCGTGGCGATGATGGCGCTGGCGTGGTTCATCGCTGGCATGACGCTACTACCGCTCATCGCGTGGTACAACGGCAAGCGGCTAGGCATTGAGCGCACCGCGCTACAGGCCGAGATGAACGCCATGATGACCGAAGGCGTGCAAGGCATGGGCGAAATTTTGATGTATGGCGGCGGCGATTCCGGCGCGGATTATCGTCAGCGCTTGGATGCGCTATTAGAGCAGACCGCCGCGCACGAACGGCGCATCGCCCGTTGGGACGGCCTGAACAATGCGCTGGATGTGATGATGGTACAGGGTGCGGGGCTGGCGGTGCTATTCGTGGCGCTGGGACGGCTGGACGGCATCCTGCTGGCGACGGTGACACTCGCCACGATTGCCGCGTTTGAAGCCATCACGCCGTTGACGCCCGCCGTTCACGCGCTAGGCGCGAACCTCAGCGCGGCACAACGCCTGTACGATGTGATGGACACCCCGCCCGCCGTCCGCGACCACAACCGCGAATCACCCGAACCACAAGACGGTTCATTGCATCTGCGTGATGTGGTCTTTCGCTACGCGCCGGACGCGCCCCCTGTATTCGACGGCGTGACGCTGGACATCGAATCAGGGGCGCGGGTGGCATTGCTGGGCGGTAGCGGGCGCGGCAAATCCACGCTGGTTAATCTGCTGGCGCGGTTCTACGAATACGATGCGGGGACGGTGACGCTGTGCGGCCACGATCTGCGCGATTATACGCAGGCGGGCGCTCGCGCTTGCGTGGCGGTGATGGAACAGCGCACGTATCTATTCAATACCAGCATACGCGGCAATATCCGCATCGCCCGCCCGGATGCCACCGATGAGGAGATCGTCGCGGCGGCGCAGGCGGCGGATGCTCACGATTTCATCATGAACCTGCCGGACGGTTACGACACGCTCATCGGTGAGGATGGCGGCCAGCTAAGCGGCGGCCAGCGCCAGCGCATCGCGTTAACGCGGGCGTTGCTCAAGCGTGCCCCCATCCTGATCTTAGATGAGCCAGTCGCCCATCTGGACGCCACCACCGGCAACGCCATCTTACGCACCGTGTTCGATCAAGCCGCCGGTCGCACCGTCATTCTGCTGGCGCATCAGCACAGCGCGTTGTTCGATGAGATGGGGCTGACGTCGGTCGCGCTGTAGCGGCGTGGCCGTACGATGCCCGTTATATTGCTATCCCTATGACATCTGTCATTCCGGCATATGATGCGTCACACTAACCGAACATTCACACACCTTCTATCATATTCACAGAGCCTTTTTTAGCCATACATACCGCGTGGCTTTGCTGATTATTGGAGAGATTGGTTTATGGATGCATTAGAGCTTGCCCGACTTCAATTCGGGGTAACGACGGTTTATCACTTTTTCTTCGTCCCCCTCACACTCGGTCTGTCGATCATCGTCGCTATCATGCATACGCAATGGGTACGCACCGGCGACGAACGCTACGAAAAGATGACCAAGTTCTGGGGTAAATTATTCCTCATCAACTTTGCAATGGGCGTTGTGACCGGCATCGTGCAGGAATTCCAATTCGGCATGAACTGGTCGGAGTATTCGCGCTTTGTCGGCGACATCTTCGGCGCACCACTCGCCATCGAAGCGTTGATGGCATTCTTCCTCGAATCGACATTTCTCGGCCTGTGGATTTTCGGCTGGGGTCGTCTGCCGCAGAAGGTGCATTTAGCGACAATCTGGCTGGCGGCGCTCGGCGCGAATTTATCCGCTTACTGGATTCTTGTCGCCAATAGCTTCATGCAAAATCCGGTAGGCTATGAAGTAGTCGATGGCCGCGCCACGATGACCGATTTCATCGCGCTCATCACCAACCCCAACGTATTATTACAGTTCCCGCACGTGGTTCTGGGCGGTTTTGTCACCGGCGCGTTCTTCGTGATGGGCATTAGCGCTTTCCATCTTCTGCGCGGCAACCGGCAAACAGAAGAGAACAAGCTGATGTTCCGGCGTTCGTTCAACATTGGTATGGCCTTCGGGCTGGTCGCCATCGTCGGCACGATGTTCGCCGGTCACGCGCAAGGCCAGCACATGGCCGACTACCAGCCGATGAAATTGGCCGCCGCCGAAGGCATCTGGGAAGATGAAGACCCCGCCGGCTTGTCGATGTTCCAGATTGGCGACGAGTCCAGCCGCCAAGCGATCATCAACATTCAAATCCCGTCCCTGCTCAGCTTGCTGACATACGACACACCGGACGGCATGGTGCGCGGCATCAACAGCCTGAACGCGGAATATCAAGAGCGCTTCGCGGATCGTTACGACGAAGCCTTCGCCGAACAGCACGGGATGACCGAAGTGAATTACATCCCCCCTGCCATCTGGCTGACTTATTGGAGTTTCCGGGCGATGGTTGGCGCGGGCGTGTTCATGTTCGTGCTGATCCTGATCGGCTTATTCTTCCGTTGGCGCGGGACATTGCTCAATCGGGCGCTGTACCTGCGGATGATGGTGCTGGCTATCCTGTTGCCCTATGTGGCGAATACTACTGGCTGGCTGTTGACCGAATTCGGGCGGCAACCGTGGATCGTGTTCGGCGAGATGCGGATTGAGGAAGCGGTATCGCCCAATGTCGGCGTCGGCGCGTTGCTCATCACGTTGATCGGCTTCACGTTGATCTACGGCGTTTTGATGGCCGCCGACATCTGGTTACTGTGGAAATATGGCAGTGCCGGAATCGACAAGGGCGACGGTGACGCCGTGCCCGTCGAAGGCGTGCCGCAACCGGACGCCCAGCCCGCCGTCAGCTACTAAGCGGCGACTGACGATCATCAAACGGGCGGCAACGGATCGCGTGCCGCCCTCAACGTAGACGGTTAGCGTAATTGTGATTAGGAGTGATCTAAATGGGAATTGAACTGAGCGAACTGTGGTTCGTCCTGATAGGTGTGTTATTTGTTGGCTTTTTCTTCCTTGAGGGCTTCGATTATGGCGTCGGGATTTTGCTCCCGTTCGTCGGCAAAACGGACAAAGAGCGCCGCGTCGTCATCAATAGCATCGGCCCGGTGTGGGATGCCAACGAAGTCTGGTTATTGACGGCGGGCGGTGCGATGTTTGCCGCGTTCCCGCATTGGTATGCGACCATGTTCAGCGGCTTCTATCTGGCGCTGTTCGTCATCCTGTTCGGCCTGATTATTCGCGGCGTCGCGTTCGAGTTCCGCAGTAAAGCGGACGATGTGCGCTGGCGGCGGACGTGGGATTATGCCATCTTTCTGGGCAGTCTCATTCCGGCGATCCTGTTCGGCGTCGCCTTCGCCAATATCGTGCGCGGCATGGCGATTGATGAGACGATGACCTATACCGGCACGTTCTTTGACCTATTGAACCCGTATTCGCTGGTCGGCGGGCTGGTCACGCTGTCGCTGTTCATATTGCACGGGGCGCTGTTCCTTGAGATGAAAACCGAAGGCGAAATCCGCGAGCGCGTGCAGGCTATCACCCGTCCGGCGTGGTTCGCCGCCGTCGTGTTGACCGTCGGCTTCGTACTATTCAGTTTCGTCGATACCACGATGTTCGATAGCGTCAATCCGGTGCAAGTCGTATCGTTGCTGGGCACGGTAGGCGCTCTGCTATTCGCGGGCTTCAACCTGTTCCGCGCCCGCTTCGGGCTGGCGTTCATCGGTAACGGGCTGGCGATTGTCGGCGTGGTGGCCTTGCTGTTCAGCAGTCTGTTCCCCAATGTCATGCCATCAACTACGGATGTAGCCTACAGCTTGACGGTCTATAACGCCTCCAGCACGGAATACACGCTGTCGATCATGACGGTTGTCGCGCTGTTCTTCGTGCCGTTGGTGCTGATGTATCAGGGCTGGACGTACTGGGTATTCCGCAAGCGCGTGACTACCGACAGCCATCTGGAATATTAACCCGCGATTGATGCTTCGCGGCATCAGTTGCATGTTTTTCCTTGCTCAAGCCGCTTTCATGAATGCGGCAACCTCCTGAAAAAATCCCCCCGACGTGACTTCGGGGGGATTTATGCTTGCTCTGTTTTGTGATCTTTGATACCTTG
>REDR01000029.1 GCA_007693385.1 Anaerolineaceae bacterium | reverse complement strand
ATGACCGAACATACATTTGAACGAAACGCGGGCATCCCGCTTGATATGGACTGGGTACGACGCGCACAGGTCAACCTCAGCGCGGTAGAACGCCGCGTCGCCACGTTGACGACACGGCGCACCGTCAAAAAAGACTGGCAGGCGGCGTGGCTGTTGCGGGCGATCACCTGCATTGACCTGACCACGCTGGCCGGTGATGACACGGCGGGCAACGTGCGCCGCCTGTGCTTGAAGGCGCGGCAACCGCTACGCGCTGATCTGGTGGCGGCGCTGGGCATGGAGGGCGTGCCGCTAACCACCGGCGCGGTCTGTGTGTACCATAGCCGCATCGCCGATGCGCTGGCCGCGCTGGATGGCGCACCGATTCCGGTGGCGGCGGTTTCCACCGGATTCCCCGCCGGACAAAGCGCGTACAGCACGCGCATCGCGGAAATCGGCGAGTCGGTGGCGGCAGGCGCGAGCGAGATCGACATTGTGATTTCCCGCGAGCATGTGCTGACCGGGGACTGGACGGCGCTGTATGACGAAATGCGGCAGATGCGCTCCGCGTGCGGCGACGCGCACGTGAAGGCGATCCTCGCTACCGGCGAGCTGGGCACGCTCCGCAATGTATTGCGGGCGAGCTACGTCTGCATGATGGCCGGTGCGGACTTCATCAAGACATCTACCGGCAAGGAGAGCGTCAACGCGACGCTGGCCGTCGGGCTGGTGATGGTGCGGGCGATCCGCGAGTACCGGCGGCGCACCGGCCACATCGTCGGCTTCAAACCGGCGGGCGGCATCCGCACCGCGAAGGAGGCGCTAAGCTGGCAAATCCTGATGAAAGAAGAATTGGGCGATGAATGGCTGTCGCCGTCGCTTTTCCGCTTCGGTGCTAGCAGTCTGCTGACCGACATCGAGCGCCAGCTATCGCACCACGTCACCGGACGCTATGCCGCCGCCCATCACATGCCGATGGGCTAGCTAGAAATGAGTTGATAAAACCATGTCAATCAGAGAGATTTTTGCATCTATGAGTTATGGCCCCGCCCCTGAATCCGCCGAATACGCGCACGCATGGCTCGATCAGCACGGGCGACAATTCGGCCTGTTCATCGACAACGCATGGCAAGCGCCGCAATCCGGCGCGTATATGGCCGCCGTGAATCCGGCGAACGGGCAAACGCTGGCGCAGGTCGCCAATGCCGACGCCGACGACGTAGCGCGGGCGGTCAGTTCAGCGCGTGCCGCGTTCACCGGATGGCGCGACACCGCCCCGCACATCCGCGCCCGCCACCTGTACGCCATCGCCCGCAACGTGCAAAAGCATCAGCGCTTGCTGGCTGTGCTGGAAACGCTGGACAACGGCAAGCCGATCCGCGAATCGCGCGATTTAGACGTGCCGTTAGTCGCCCGCCATTTCTATCATCATGCGGGCTGGGCGCAACTGATGGCGGCGCAGATGGCCGACTATCAGCCGCTCGGCGTTGTCGGGCAGATCATCCCGTGGAACTTCCCGTTGTTGATGCTGGCATGGAAGATCGCGCCCGCGCTGGCGACGGGCAATACCGTCGTGCTGAAGCCCGCGCCACAGACCAACCTCACCGCGCTCTTGTTCGCGCAGATCGTCCGCGAGTCCGGCTTACCGGCGGGCGTGGTCAACATCATCACCGGCGACGATCAAGCCGGTATCGCCATCACCGAGCATCCCGACATCGACAAGATCGCGTTCACCGGCTCGACGGCAGTCGGGCGGATCATCCGCCGCGCCACCGCCGGAAGCGGCAAGAAGCTATCGCTAGAACTGGGCGGGAAATCGCCGTATGTGGTGTTCGATGATGCCGACCACGACGCCGCCATCGAAGGGCTGGTCGATGCCATCTGGTTCAATCAGGGGCAAGTGTGCTGTGCCGGTTCGCGCTTGCTGGTGCAGGAGAACATCGCGCCGGAATTTCTGGAGAAGTTGCGCCGCAGAATGGGGCAATTGCGCGTCGGCGATCCGATGGATAAGGCTATCGACATCGGCGCGATCATCGACGCCAACCAGCATAACACCATCAGCGAATGGGTGGAACGTGGCCGCGCTGAAGGGTGCGCGGTCTTTCAGCCGGATGTCACGCTACCGTCTGAGGGATGCTTCTACCCGCCCACCCTGCTGACCGACGCCGCGCCGTCTTCATCGGTGGCGCAGGAGGAGATTTTCGGCCCGGTGCTGGTGGCGATGACCTTCCGCACGCCCGCCGAAGCGGTGGCGCTCGCCAATAACACGCGCTACGGGCTGGCGGCCAGCGTATGGAGCGAGAACGTCAACTTAGCGCTGGATGTCGCCCGCAAGATCAAAGCCGGTAGCCTGTGGGTGAATTGCACCAATCTATTCGACGCCGCCGCCGGATTCGGCGGCTATCGTGAAAGCGGCTACGGGCGCGAAGGTGGGCGCGAAGGGCTATTCGAGTATCTGCGCCCGACATGGCAGGAACGCCCGCCCGCGACGGCGACGGCGACAACCACGCCGGACGATCCCCCGCCCGCGCCGGACACCGACGGCGACCCTTCCGGCGATGCGATCAACCGCACCGCCAAGTTGTACATCGGCGGCAAGCAGAAACGCCCCGACGGTGGCTACACGCGGGCGGTATACGGCGCGGATGGCGCGATGGTCGGTCAGGTGGGGGATGGCAACCGCAAGGACATCCGCGACGCGGTGGCGGCGGCACGGAGCGCGGCGGCGGGCTGGGCGAAGCGCTCCGGCCACAATCGCGCCCAGATTTTATACTATCTCGCGGAGAATCTGGCGACTCGTGGCGATGAATTCGCCCGTCGCCTTAGCGCGATGACCGGCGCGACGCTCAAGCAAGCCCGTGCGGAGGTCGATCTGTCGATTGAGCGCCTGTTCATCGCCGCCGCCACAGCCGATAAATACGGCGGCACGGTGCAGGAAACCGAATTGCGCGGCATCACGATGGCGCTGAATGAGCCGCTCGGCGTGGTCGGCATCGCCTGCCCGGACGAGTCGCCGCTTCTGGCGTTCATCTCGCTGATCGCGCCAGCCATCGGGCGCGGTAATAGCGTTATCGTCATCCCGTCGCCGCGCTATCCACTCAGCGCCACCGACTGCTATCAAGTGCTGGAAACATCCGATGTACCGGCGGGGGTGGTCAACATCGTGACCGGCGGACGCGAAGCGCTCGCCCGCACGCTGGCCGAACATGACGACGTAGACGCGATGTGGTACTTCGGGGTGCCGGAAGGCGCGGCGATGGTCGAGGCGGCGTCGGCGGGCAATATGAAGCGCACATGGACGCATGGCGCGGCGCTAGATTGGGCGGACGCGGCACAGGGCGCGGGCGATGAATTCCTACAGCAAGCGACACAGGTCAAAAATATCTGGGTGCCGACGGGCGAATAACACACGATGAGAACGGAAAACGGGCGCGGTCAGTCGGCGGGTTCCTCGATTGTCCGCGCCTTTTCCGCTTTTTCTGCTCGCTCGATGCGCTCCAACCGCAAGCTATCCGCGATGATGACGATGACGCCGAGAACGATGGCATGATCGGCCAGATTGGAGACGTTCGAGAATAAATCGGGGATCGCGTAGTTGATGAAGTCGGTGACTTCGCCGTGCCGCAGGCGGTCAATCACATTGCCCAGCGCCCCGCCGATGACCAGCGCCACGCCCCAGCGCGTCGGCCAGCCACGCGCCGGAATCCGCGCATAGTAATACAGCAGACCGGCGATGATGACCAGCGCCAGCACGGTGAGCAGGTCGCCCCTGTCGGACAACATGCCGAAGGCCGCGCCGGTGTTGGCGCTGTACGTGATGCGGAAGAAATCACCGAGCGCCGGAATCGGCGTGCGTACCTCATACGGGAATAAGTTGGTGATGATCCATTCTTTGCTCAGTTGGTCGATGCCGACCACAAAGAAGACCGTGATGAATAGGGAAATCCAGCGTTTCATAGCGTGTTGGTGAGTGATCTTGATTCGTTCTTTTTTCTGTAGAAAAAAGAACCAAAAAAGACCTTTGTATCCTTTCAAACGTTCTGCCAAAGTTTTTTGGTGCTCTCTGCGAAGCAGAGACCCTTTTTTCAAAAAGGGTAGCAAAAGAAAAAGAAAATCAGCGCAGGTCGAGCCGTGCCGATAACGGCAGATGGTCAGCGCCGATGTCCGCGCCGACGAGCGTCTCTAACGCGACAAAATCGCGGCTATGCCACACGTAATCCAAACGCAAAAGCGGCAGATGTGTCGGCCACGTCGCGCCGAGTCCGGCGCTGGTATCGCGGAAGCTATCGCGCATCACCAGCCGCACCTGACTATAGATCAGCGAGTGCTGGCTCATGTTGAAGTTGCCGCCAACGATGTACGGGCGCGTCTCGCCATCCAGCACAGCCAGCAGGTCGCGTATTTCGGCATTGCGTACCGCCTCATCATAGCGCGTCATGTCGTCCAGAAACGGCACACCGTCCAGCGCATCGAAGCGCGGATGCGGTAACGATGGCCGCGAGAAATGCACGTTATAGACCAGCACTTCGCGCCCGTCCACGTCGATGACGGTGTACGATTCGGCTTGCTCGATGATCGGCAGGCGCGAAAGCGTCATTTTGCCGTCTCCGGCGGCGGTTTGCTCCGGCAGGATGTCGCGCAAGGCGTCGATGCCGTCCGCCATTTCCGGCGGTACGCGCTGAAGCAACAACACATCCGGCGGATGATCGCGCACCCAGTCAAACGCATCCTGCACATGGTCGGCGGATGGCATGTTCAGCGTGATGACCGTCAACGCCACGCCGCGCTGTGCGGGTGATGGCGCGGGCTGGAAGAATGGGCCAAACCATACAATCGCCAGCAAGCACAGCAAGCCCAGCCGGATCATGTCGCGCCAATTAGCGGTCAGCAGGGTGAGTATGAACAGCACCAGCGCGGGCGCGAACGTGTAGATAGCGAAGCTATTGAGCAACGCCAGCCACCACGTCCCGCTACCGAACGCCAGACGCAAGACGAGGTAGACCAACATGCTGACCAGATAAACATTGCCGATCAAAGCCACAAAGCGCCGGAAGAAGCCGCCCTGTGATGATGTATCATAGGGTGATTGTATTTTGCTCATGCCCCTATCTTAACCCATCCGCCGCCACGTTACAGCGTTGAGCTTTGCATCCGGCGCATATTGCGATGTTCAACGCCATCTCCGGCCAATCAATGAAAGACGCGGGTGAGCTGGTTGGCGTGGATCAGCCGCCGGTAATGCTCGATAACCTCATCCATCATCGCCGGCCACGACTGCGCCTCCGCGTAAGCTCGCGCCGCCTGCCCCATGCGTTCCAGCCGCGCCGGATCATCCACGATGCGCCGCACGCCTTCGACCAATCCGGCAGTGTCGCCGATGTCGAACGTGTAGCCGGTGACGCCTTCCTCCACTACATCGGGGATGCCACCCACCCGCGACGATACCACCGGCAAGCCCGCCGCCATCGCCTCGACGACGACCAGCCCGAACGTCTCTAACGCGCTGGCAAACGTGAAAATATCGGCGCTGGCGTAAGCCTGCGATAGCGGCTCGCCGACCATGCGCCCCATGAACTTAACCGGCAGGCCGTCGAAGTGCGCCTTCAGTGAATCACGGGCGGGACCGTCGCCGACCAGCGCTAAGCGCGTGCCGGGCACCGCTTCCAGCACCGCCCGCAGTTGATCGACGCGCTTTTCGTTGCTCAAGCGCCCGACATATAGCAATAGCGTGTCCTGCGGGTGGCCGTCGGTCAGCTCATCGCGCATGGCAGATGAACGGAAGCGCGGGTTAAAGCGCTCCGCATCGACGCCGCGTTTCCACAACCCGACGCGCTCCACGCCGAGCGAGAGCAGTTGGCGCTGTACCAGCTTGGACGGCGCGAGCGTGTAATCCGCCATGTTGAACGTCACCCGCGTGAAATGGTTGATGGCGTCCGCTAGAAAGCCCATCTTCAACGGGCCGAGCGAGAAATGGCGGCTCATCTCGGAGTAGTCCAGATGAAACGATGTCAGGTTCGGGATGCCTAGCCGCTTCGCCATCAAAACGCCCATGCCGCCGATCAGCACCGGATGGATGAAATGCGCCACATCCGGGTTAAAGTGCTTCAGGCGGTCATAGGTGGTGTGGGTGGGCGGGCTGATTTTGATTTCTTTGTAAAGCGGAAAGGACACCATGCCGGGCACGCGGATGATTTCCGTGCCGTTGTAGTGCGTTATCATGTCGCCGAGTTCGGCGTCTACGGTGGGCGCGACGAGTACCGTCTCAATGCCGCGCTGTGTCAGATGATCCAGCAACAGGCAGATGACGGTCACGATCCCGTCGCGTTTGGGCAGAAATGTCTCGGTAAATAGAGCGACGCGCATTGTCGTTTGCACCTCTGATGGTCTATAGAGTTCGGGATGGGTTAGGCGCAATCATCGCGCCCGCCGTCCCTATGGCCTATAAAACACATCATCGCCGCAAAGGTCACGCGATTCAAGGGTGCGGCGGGTTATTTATCGCGGGTTGGTTGCCACGTGTGGATGAAGTTCAGCGCGTCCTGTTGTGAGTACACGATGCGCTTACGCAGGTTCTCCGCCGAGATTCGCATCGGCCCGCGCAGGATTTCTTCTTGCTCCGGCGTGCTAACCACCAGCGCCACCGGAAAGCGGCTGGTATCTTTGCTCATGTTCATCTTGCTACTGGCACGACGGGCGATCTTCAGGTTGTCGCCGACGAAGGCGGTCACCGCGCTGAAGTCAAATATCACGCCGTCCACATTGCCCAGCCCGACGCGCTCGTACAGCGCATCCAGCCAGCCATACACGGCCACCGTCGCGGAGGCTTCCAGTTCGCCGCTATAGATGATCGTGGCGATTTTCTGCGCTTCGTCGTAGTGGGCGTGGGCGTTTTCGGTCTGTAGTTCTTGTTCTGTCATCTTAGGGAATCCCAATGTTTTCTGGTTATAATGTCGAATGAAATCGTAGTGATAATCTCTACGCAATTTCATTCTAGCACTGATCGAAGTCGTGATGATACGTTATTCAGCAGACCTTTACCGAAGTCTTACGGGAAGCAAAGGATATTCATACCGATGATAACCAGACGGATGATTTTTGTGTTCGGCGGCGTCGTGATCGTCGTGGTTTTGATGTTGCTGGCGATTGTCGCGGTGCGGCAGGTACTCGCGCCGGAGACGGTGACGCTGGCGCAGATCAACCGCGACATCGCTTTCTTGTCGGATCGGGACGGCGGCCAATGGGGGATTTATACGATCAACCCCGACGGCGACATCATCCGCCTGACGCCCGCCGACGACTCCGGCGCGACGGACGACTGCACGCCGCGCAATTGGGGCGAAGGCCACTGCGCTTTTGACTACTTCCCCAGTTACGCTTTTGACGGCGAAATGCTCAACTTTTTGACCAACCGCCACCTTGACGAAATCGGCCCGGCGCAGGTGCGGACGGATGGCACCGAGTTCCGCGTGCTGGATGTGCTGGGGGCGATCACCGCCGTCGCCGTCGATCAACGCTTCGACTGGGACCCGCAATGGTCGGTTGATGGGCGCATCGGCTGGTCGAAGATCGCTGATTTGAATCTGGAAATCTTCATCGCCGACGCGGACGGGAGCAACGAGCGCCGACTAACCCGTGACGGCATCAACGGGCCGCGAGACTGGTTTTTGGGCTGGTCGCCGGATGGCGCGGCGCTGACTTACAGCAGTGATCGTAATGGCGGGATCGAGAATATCTATCGCGTTGACCTGAGCGACGAAGAATTGACGCCGGTACAGTTGACCGATAACCCCGTCGATGATTTCCGCGCAACGTGGGCGCTGGACGGCGAGAGCATCCTGTTCATCTCCGACGTGGACGACGGGCTATTGCGCGGCGACGTTCAACTATTCCTGATGAATCCCGACGGAAGCGACCAGCGCCCGCTAGGTTCGGCGGTATTCGAGGGCGGCGCGGCGTATTCGCCGGATGGCTCGCAGATGGTGTATATGTCCAATGAGGGCGGCGCGTGGAATCTGTATCTGCGCGATGTGGCGACGGGCGACACCGTGCAATTGACCGACGACGCGGGCGACGATCTGTTCCCCGTGTGGCAACCGCTACCGCTAACATCCGGTGAATGATCGCGTGATGTGGGCGGCGATCTGGCGGCTATGCGCGGGCTGGGCGGTGCGGCTGACCGCGCTGGGCGTGCTGGGCGTCAGCGCCGCGATGGTGGCGGGTGGCTGGCTGTTGCCGCCCGCCGATCAGATCGCCTATATGGGCAACCGTGATCTGCAATACGATCTGTTTCTGTACGATGCGCGGGCGCGGCTGACCGTGCAATTGACGCACACGCAGACCGCCAACGAGCGTTATCCGGCGTGGTCGCCGGACGGCGCGTTCATCGCGTATCATGCCAACCCGCGCAATCATTACGATCTGTACATCATGCGGGCGGATGGGCGCGGGCAAAGGCATCTGGAACTAGATGGCGATCTGCGCTGGTACGATCAAGCGATGATCGCGTGGTCGCCGGACGGCGAGACGCTGGCCTTTCATGCCGGGATGAACGGCGTCGATTTCGCGCTGTATTTGATCGCGGTGGATGGCGGCGAGGCCGTCGAGCTGGTGCGCGGTGAAGGCGACCATGTGCATGTGAGCTGGTCGCCGGATGGCGAGCGCGTCGCGTTCGCGGTGTATCCGTCCGCCCCGCTCAGCGATCCGCAAGACGAAAACGGCACGCTGTATATCGCGGAAGTCGCTGACTTGCTGGACGATGCGCCGGACGCGCTGACCGAGATCGGGCGCGGCGTGTTTCCGGTGTGGTCGCCGGATGGCGGGGCGATTGCTTACGTGTCGAGCATCAACGAGAATGACGATATTTTCGTGTTTGATCTGGCTAGCGGCGTGCATCGTCAACTGACGTTCACCGCGCCGTTTTGGGCGAGTACCCAGCCAGAATGGACGAGCGACGGCGAGCATATCGTGTATGCCTCCAACCGTCGCGGATCATTCGATATTTATATGATCGGGCGCGAAGGCGGCGAACCGCGCCGCATCACGTTCACGCCGTACCACGCACAAGCGCCCGCCTTCCGTCCCGGATGACGCGGTACATTTCAATGTGCGGGCGATTTGTCCCCATTGTGGGCGAAAATCTGTAGGGGCGTAGCGTGCTACGCCCCTGATGATGTGCGGTCAACGCATCAGCAGAATTAATTAGCGGGGATTCCCAGCAGGAACAACACCGACAGCAACGCGATACCCACCGGCACGAGGAACGTCACGGCGAACACGCGGCTATCATGGTTCAGGTGCATGTAGAAGATGACCACCAGCGCCGATTTTGCGGTGGCGATGGACAGCAGAAGCGGAATCTTGATGATCTCCACCGACGCCAGCAATTCGGCCATCAGCACTTCGATGATCGTCAACGCGCCCAGCGCGAAGAATACCATCGTATAGATCGAATACGGGAACTCCCGCCCGAATAACACGGTTGTATCGCTAAGGTGCGGCTGTGCGTGCGCGTCTTGCGGCTCTTCCGGCGCGCCCGGGATGGACTCAATCGCTGATTGAATGCCCGACACCGCAGAGTCGAAAGCCTGCACCGGCGCGGTATCCTGCGCTTCTTCGGTGGCGCGTAACGCTGATGTGACGCCTTCTTCAACGGCGGTCAATTCGCCGTCGTCGCTGGCTTCTTCCAGCGCTTCCTCTAGCGCATCCGCCTGACCTTCGGGGTACTCATCCGGCGGTGATACATCGCCCGCGATCTGTTTTAGCTCATCGTCGGTGACGGCGTTTTCTTGTTCTTCTGACGTTGGCTTCTTGTTATCGTCGGCCATCATCTCCCCCTTAGATTAGATAGATTAGGGTGAACAGAAGCACCCAGACAATATCGACGTAGTGCCAGTACAGGCCGAAGATTTCGACGCCGACGGAGTTTTTATCATAAACGCCTTTGCTCGCACGGCGCATCACCAGCAGACACCACAGCACACCGGCGAAAACGTGCGCCCCGTGAAAGGCGGTGGGCGCGTAGAAGCGCATCCCGAAACCGGCGAATTCCGATGACGGATCGTGATACAGCGTGATGCCCTTGCTCGCCATCTGCACGTATTCGTAATACTGAATGGCGAGGAAGGCCACGCCCAGACCGGCCACCAGCCAGAACCAGCGTATCATACCGGCACGATTGCCGCGCTGAATCTCGCGCAAGCCCATCACCATCGCCCAGCTACTGGTCAGCAGGAGGAACGAGTTGAACGTCACCAGCAGGATACCGCTAAGCCCCAGCGCTTCGTGTACGCCTTTGACGATTTCCGGCTCTTGAATGCGGAAAACGATATAGGCGACGATCATCGTGCTGAAGATCACCGTTTCGCTGGCGATGAATAGCCACATGGCGAACTTCTGGTTGTCGATACTCCGCGCCTTTTCTTCGGCGCTCATCTCATGATGATGCTGTTCAACGGCTACCTGACTCATGATTCCACCTCAACCGGTTTTTGTTCGTCCATTGGTGTGATCGCTGTCGTCTCTGTATCGGCGGGGGGCGTTTCGCGCAGTCGATCACGCAGGGCGCGGGCGCTCCGGATCAGCATATCGGACACCGTATCGTTATACAGCACGAATGTCAGCGTCAGCGCCGCGCCGACTGTGCCGCCCAGCGACAGCAGTTCGCGCAGTCCCGGCGTGGTGATGATAAAGCCGACCAGCGCTTCGTAGTGCAGGATGTACATCACCGGAAACAGGAAGATCAAACCGGCGACCATGCTATGCACTTTGACCGCCTCAATGATGGCGTCAACCGTCTCGCGGCCTCTGGCGCGGCGCACCGTCAGCGCCATACCCAGCCCGACGGATAGCACGATCAGCACGGCGTTAATCGTGCCGTTGAAGTTCATCGAACCGCGCACCATGAAATCGAACAGCGCCACGTAAGAGCCGATAATCAGCAAAGTGAAGATCAGATCGCGCATGTAGGGGCGGCGCTCGGCTTCGGCTTCGGTTTGATAGGTCAGGCGGGTGGGCGCTTCGGCGCGAACTTCGGTGAGATTGCGCGAAAGCGACGTGAAAATCAGCGCCAATCCGCTACCCAACGCCCCCATGATGACCAGAATAGCGATGACCATAATCACAAAGACGGTGAGCTGGCTCATCACGACTTCGCCCAGAATCGGAATCTCGGCGTCAAAAAAGCCGATTTCTTCGGCGGCGGCGTTCGGGTCGCCACTAGCCTTGAGCAATAAACCGAGCGGCATATTCGCCAGCGCAAAGGCCGAGACGGTCACCAGCACGGTGTAAAATGCAATCGTCCACATCGAATAGTTCAAAATAGTTGTGGGCTTCAGTTGCGGGTCTTCGCCTTCTTCGATCTCGTCTTCGTCGTGGGCTTCTTCGGCCAGAATCAGGCCGGTTTCGGCGTCCACTTCCGGCTCATGTGGATGCTGGCTCATACGCGGATCGGTACCGCCGATACCCCACACAAACGCGAAAGACGACACAAACGCGGCCAAAACCATCGCCACGCCCGCATCATAGACCGGTTCGATACCCTGCAAATAGCGCAAGGCGATCACGAACACAATCGACCCCAGGAAGCCCAGAATTCCCGCGCCTACGGCTCGTCCAAATCCGGGTTTCATAATACAGATGCTCCTTTGCTGTTGCCTAGCGACCCCGCACTAGACCCAATAGATAACGACGTAAAACATTAGCCATGCAACCAGTACAAAATACCACAATTTCGCGCCCGCTTCTACCGCCCAGTAGTGGTCGGCGTGGTACGCGCCGCGTGCGCCATTGCGGAAGACCAGCGCCATATATAGGCCGATGGCTAGCGCATGAACCACATGAAAGCCGGTCATCAGACGGAAGACCAGCGCGTATTGCGTGCCAGTTTCCACCGTCAGCCACTCATAGACCATCACCAGCGCAAACAGCGCCCCCAGTGCCAGCGCCCCGCCCCATTGCAGGATGAAAGCGCGGTCATCGTCGGCGCGGATGGCGTTCACCGCCCGCCACACCAGCACGGCGCTAATCACCAGCGCCAGCGTCGCAAAGATGCCGATAAGCGGGCTGGCTTCCGGCGTACCGGCTGGCCGCCAGTTCGCGCTAAAGCGTAGTTGCCAGTTCACGATGACGATACACACGAAAGCCATGATCCAGCTAACCTGAAAGACGAACATACCGGTTCGCTTATTCTTCAGGTTTAACTCGGCGTCACGGCCTAGTTGTTGTTCCAATAAGCTCTGATTCTGCATGTTATTACACTAAATCCCCGTCACGATAAGGTCGTTTACACACAGGACGGGCGGGAGGCCAACACGACGCCCCGCCCGTAGGATGTATGCTGTTCAGTTTTAATCGCCTGCCGGTTGCGGCTCCGGCAAAGCGCCTGACGGCGGTCTGCGCTCTTCTTCCGCGCCCGGCGACGGGCCAAAGCGCGACTCCATCGCGTCCAGATACGCTTTTGAAGCGTCCGTCCCGTAACCGTAGGGGTCTTCAAACGGCACCGGCTCACCGGCGAAGTTATACGCGGGCGGCGGGGAAGTGGTCTGCCATTCCAGCGTCAGCGCCCGCCACGGGTTCGCACCGGCTACCCGTCCGGCCACCGTACTCACCACCATGTTATACAGCAAGAAGAAGGTGGAGATACCCAGCAGGAACGAGAACAGGCTGATGAGAACGTTCAAATCTTGAAATTGCGGATCGTACACCGCCACACGGCGCGGCATCCCCTGCATCCCGACGATGTGCTGGGGCATGAATGTGCCCAAAAAGCCGATGTAAGTGGTGACGAAGTGAATCTTGCCCAGTCGCTCGTCCAGCATCCGTCCGGTGATCTTCGGCCACCAGTGATACAGCGCCGAGTAGATGGCGAACACCGAGCCGCCATACAGCACAAAATGGAAGTGGCTGACGACGAAGTACGTATCGTGCATGTGGATGTTGACCGGCACCGCCGCCAGCATCACGCCACTGATACCGCCGATGACGAACAGCGACAGGAAGCCGAGCGAGAACAGATTAGCGCTATTGAGTCGTATCCTGCCGCCCCATATCGTGCCGAGCCAGCCGAATATCTTGATGCCGGTGGGCACCGCGATAATCATGGAGGTAATCATGAACGGGATACGCAATTCCGGCTGAAGGCTGGTGAACATATGATGCGCCCAGACCGTAAAGCCGACAATGGCGATAGCCATACTGGAAAGCGCGATCATGCGATAGCCGAAGATCGGCTTGCGCGAATGGATCGCCAGCACTTCGGACAGCACGCCGAAGCCGGGCAGGATCATGATGTACACCGCCGGATGGCTATAGAACCAGAAGATATTTTGCCACAGCAGAACGTCGCCGCCACTGGTCGCGTCAAAGAAGGTCGTACCCGCCACGCGATCCAGCAGGAGCAAGGTCAGCGCACCGGCCAGAAACGGCGTCGCCAGCACAACGATGATGCTAGTCGCCAGCGTCGCCCATGCGAAAAGCGGCATCTGGAACCAGCCCATGCTGGGCGGGCGCATGTTCTTGATGGTCACGATGAAGTTAATCGCGCCGAGAATGGAGGACAGGCCGACCAGATGGATCGACAGCGCCCACAGCGTTTGACCGTCCGGGCTGTAGATGGTGGAAAGCGGCGGGTAGCTCGTCCAGCCCGCTTCCGCCGGGCCGATGAAGAAGCCGAGAATCAACAGGAAGCCGGACGGCGGCAAGAGCCAGAACGCGAAAGCGTTGAGCCACGGGAACGCCATGTCTTTCGCGCCGAGCATCAACGGGATCAAATAATTACCCAGTCCCGCCCAGAACGGCACAATCCATGTGAAGATCATCATGGTGCCGTGAATGCTGAAAAGTGTATTGTATTGAGAGCCGTCGGCCATGACCGTGATTTCCGGCGTCATCAACTCCCAGCGAATCAACATCGCCAACGCGCCCGCGATGATGAAGAAGAAAAGGCTGGTGACGATGTACTGCACGCCGATGATCTTGTGGTCAATACTCCATGTGAAGTATTCGGCGAGCGCCGGACGCTTGACCTGCCCGGCCACGCCATCCATCGGATAACTTGCTGTTGCCATAAAAACTTACCTCGCAATCCTATACACTAATTCATGCCGTCCATGGTATACATCTCGGAATACGATAGAAGGTTATCGAAGTCACACAGCGGATTTTCCGCCAGTTCTTCGGGGGTGAATTCATCGCTAACCGTACACAGATAAGCGGTGATGGCTTCGGCGTCCGGCTTCGGCAAGTAATGCGCCGCGTCCGGGTTCACGAATTGATACTGATTCATGATGTTGCCGTATCCGGGCACGATGTACGCGCCGGGATCGTAGATGGATTCGTACAGGTATTCTTCGGCAGGCTGGCCGGATACGCGGGTGCTGGCGCGGTCAGCGATGCCCTGCAACGAAGGCCCGGTCACCGCATCCCACGAGAGCGTCATCCCCTCGCGGCTGTCCTGTAGCGCGTGGCAACTCTGGCAACCATACACGCCACTCGCCATAATACGCATCCCGTTCAGTACCGGGTCTTCCGGCGGATTCAACACCGATTCCACGCTGGAGTCTACCCACTGCATGTACGATTCTTCGTCCTCATGCAGGTAAACATAGGTGAACATCGCGCCGTGACCGCTACCGCATAGCTCGGTACACACCACGCGATAACGTAGCGGGTACTCGTCGCTGGCGCGTCCGTCCACTAACTGCGGCGTGATGCGCATTTCGGTTGTGCGTCCGGGTAGCAAGTCCTGCTTGATACGCATTTCCGGCACCCAGAACGAATGAATCACGTCCTCAGTTTCCATCACCAGCCGCACCGGTTGACCGGCGTAGACGTGTAAATCCGGCGCGGGGAAGCGTGTCGCGTTGCTGTTCTCGTTGCCGTTGCCGTTACCTGCGGTCAGGCGTTCGTCCTCATACAAGAACGTCCAGCCGAAGCGCCGCGCTTCGACATGCACCACCAATTCATCCTCTTTGGGTTCTTGAATATCAACCCACACCTGATAGCTGTAAATGACCAGACCTAGCACGACGACAGCCGGGATCGCCGTCCACACGACTTCCAGCGTGACGTTACCGTGTACTGTCGGGCCGTCGGTGTTGTCGCCCTGCCGTTTGCGATAGCGGATGATGGAGTAAATCAACACGCCCTGCACTAGCAGGAATATCGAGCCACCAATGCCCAGCATGACCTTGAATAGTTGGTCAATCTGGTTCGCCTCTGCCGATGCTTGATCGGGGAACAGAACAGGTGTCAATTGCGCGATGACAAGGCCGCCAACGCCCAATAACACCGTGATGACGGCAATCAAGCCGATGACAGCCGGTGAGTTCGCAGAGGACTTATTCGATCCCTTGCCCAAATCCATAAGCTACAATCCCTAGATATTTGACTTTAGTGAGTACGATTAACAGAAGCGTTCAACCGTCATGCTTGTTAAATTTTACACAAGGTTTTCGCAACATTCTACCCGAGTTTAGAGCCATTTACAAGCAATTGGCAAACCAATGAATCACGCCCCGCCCAGCACATCGAGCATCTGGCGGTGTATGTGGCCGTTGCTGATGACCACGCGCCCCG
>REDR01000084.1 GCA_007693385.1 Anaerolineaceae bacterium | reverse complement strand
TTACATCTGCTAAACTACATTAGCGGATGTATAAGGAGTCAAAAAGCACAGTTTATATCCGCTAAGGTTGCCGATAAGCCCGTTATTTTATATCTGCTAAGGTTATTGTCAAATATTGCCTGAACCATCCATCGGCCACAGCAGTCGCGTTTGCCTCGATGTAGGCATTAATCTTTCTCTGCATGTTCTCTCCTTCTAATTGACAGCGATGGCACGGAATGCCAGCACATTAAAGCAAATTTTGCTAGAAGAGTTGAATGGCTAGCAGATGCGCTCAAAGCACGAGGCGTTCCCGAATCACAGATTGTACTAGCTTATCGCGGTGATATTGTTTCTGCACAGCGATGACGACTATTTGATTGGTGTAAAGGTTGTAAACATCGTCTTTCGCCGTATAATTGGTATACTGGTATAGACCAACGCGCCCAGACAGACCGGTAGACGAGAGGATTCGGCGTTATGCACCATGATCACCGCTTCACCTTGCCTAAAATAGCCAATAAGATCACTCTGCTCAAAAGCGCGATCTTCCGCGACAGTCGGACGCTAGCGCCGCCAGAATACCAGCCGCTGGCCGACGCCCGCCCGTTCGATCAATTGCTGATCGGCAATACGTGGGAGGCACTCGAATATAACGCTCATTGGAGCGGCAATCGGCGCGATTTCCTGCTCAAAATGACCTATCAGATTCCGGAGTCGTGGTCGCTAGTTGCACCGATTGCATTAAGCCTACCG
Source organism: Anaerolineaceae bacterium (assembly GCA_007693385.1). Taxonomy (GTDB): domain Bacteria; phylum Chloroflexota; class Anaerolineae; order Aggregatilineales; family Phototrophicaceae; genus J038. The sequence goes on along the minus strand of REDR01000084.1, from coordinate 14,840 downwards.
TTGGGTGATAATCCCGACTCTTTTCAGGCACACCCCGAAGCGTTGATCTATGTGGATGGTGAACCTTTCACGACGGTGGACGCCCGTCATCAATTGCTGTTTCTGCCGGATGCGCTCAAAGATCACGCCGAACACACGCTGATCCTGCACGGTTGGACGGGACTCGGCGGGGCGTTATGGGGCGATGATCGCCCATCGTTGTATCTACGTCCATGCCAGTTAGTCATCACCGATGAGGATTTGCGGGCGTTCATCACGCTCGCACAGGCCACCCACGAAGCGGCGTCAATCCTGAATGACGACGCTCCGGCGAAGGTGATCTTGCTCAACGCATTGGACAACGCCTTCAAGATGCTGGATACCCGCGAGCCGTTGGGCTCTGCTCTGCGTGATGGTGTCGGGCGGGCGCTGGGCTTCCTGCAAAACGCGCTGAAAGTCGCCGGAGATCCGCTTGATGTGACTATCTACGCATCCGGCCACGCGCATATTGATACCGCGTGGCTGTGGACGCTGGCGCAGACGCGCAATAAGGCCATCCGGAGCTTTCATACCGTGTCGTATCTGATGTCGCGTTATCCTGATTATCGCTATGTGCAGAGTCAGCCACAACTATACGAGTACATCCGGCGGGATGCACCAGAACTATTCGAGCGCATCAAGGCGCACGTCGCCGCCGGTCAGTGGGAATTACTCGGCGGTATGTGGGTTGAAGCGGATTGCAATATGTCCGGCGCAGAAAGTCTGATGCGGCAATTCATACTTGGTCGGCGCTTCTTTGAGGAACACTTCGGCACGGACACGGATTCGCCGGTGCTGTGGTTGCCGGACGCTTTCGGTTTCCCGTATTCACTGCCGCAAATCGCTCGCCATGCCGGAATCGAATACTTCTTCACGACCAAGATGCGATGGAGCGAACACAACCAGATTCCCTACGATAGTTTCTGGTGGCGCGGCATCGACGGCTCGTGCTTACTGGCACATTTCAGCAGTACACCAGAATATAATCGTCCACACGTCCCCACCTACAACGCCATCGCCAGCGCGGAAAATGTGCTGATGACGTGGCGCGAGATGCGTATGAAAGATGTCCAGCGTATCGGCTTGATGTCTTACGGCTATGGCGATGGTGGCGGCGGTCCTAACATGGACATGATCGAAGCGCTAAGCGTCATGGCTGATTTTCCGGCCATGCCCCGCGCCCGCATGAGTAGGGTCATCGACTTCTTCGACGATTTGCGCCACGCTGACCATCTGCCGGTGTGGGATGGTGAACTGTATTTAGAGACTCATCAAGGCACGCTGACCAGTCAGGCGGGCGTAAAGCGCGATATGCGCCGTGCCGAGTCAACTTTGCACGCGCTGGAATTTGCCGCAATATGGGCATGTCTGCTTGATCCGGCGCACGATTACCCCGCCGAATCGCTGGTCGAAATGTGGCGCACCGTCTGCTTGAATCAGTTCCACGACATCCTGCCCGGAAGCAGTATCGCCGAAGTATATACAGAATCCGCCGGACAGTTCAACGCATTACAGACGACGGCGAACATCCATTTAAGCGACGCGCTCGATGTGCTGGTGCGTCATGCTGGTGGTGATCTGTTGATCGTCAATCCGTCGTCGTGCGCCCGCAATGATGTTCTGCTGTGGGATGGTCATCTTGACGACGGCGAAGCACTGTTCACGCCGTCAGGCGAAGTCGTCCCGACACAGACGACGGAATCCGGCACACTGATTCAAGCAGAACTGCCGATGTACAGCCTCACCCCGTTGATCCGTCGCCGCGCTCAAGTTGCACCACGCCCCGCGCTGATCGCCGCGTCGGACTTGTTGGAAAACGATCATCTGCGCGTGTCGTTCGACGTGAACGGTGACATTGTGAGCATCTACGACAAGACGCGCCATCGTCAAGTCTTGCCGGATTATGCGTGTGCGAATCAATTCCAGCTCTTTGAAGATCGTCCGCGCTTCTACGATGCATGGAACATTGATCCGTCGTTTGATGATCGCCTATGGACGACGGAATCCGCCGACATCCGCGTAGCCGAAGTCGGCGCTCTGCGGGCGACGCTGGAAATCAGGCGGGCGTTCATGAATAGCACCGCCGTTCAGCGTGTACATATCTACCGCGATAGCCGCCGCATCGACTTTGAAACGCGCATCGACTGGCGCGAAAAACAGATGTTACTCAAGGTCGCCTTCCCGACCAATATCCACAATAATCAGGCGACGTATGATATTCAGTGGGGGCACATGCAACGCCCGACACATCAGAACACAAGCTGGGATCAGGCGCGATACGAAGTGCCCGCCCATCATTGGGCAGACCTTAGCGAAGACGACTTCGGCGTGAGCTTGCTCAATGACTGCAAATACGGCTATGATGTTCGCGATGGCGTCCTGCGGTTGACTCTGCTCAAGAGCGCGACATACCCTGACGCGCACGCCGACACCGGCGAACACGCCTTCACGTATAGCTTACTGCTTCATGATGGTGACTTAGGCGCGGTGATCGCGGCGGGCTATGCGCTCAACCATGCGCCGTTGATCGTCGCGGGCACAGGACAGACCGATCCGACACCAGCGTCGCTAGTGCTTGCCGCGCCGGATAACGTCATTGTCGAGACAATCAAGCGGGAGGAAGACGGCGAAGGCTTGGTCGTGCGTCTGTACGAGAGCCGTCGCCGCCGCGCTAGGTTTACGCTGACGTTCGATTTTGAGATCGGCTCTGCGTGGCGCACGGACGCGCTCGAACGCGAACGCGCCGCCGTTCATATCGACGGCAACACCGCGCAGTGCAACATTCGCCCCTTTGAGATCATCACGATGGTGGTATATCCGAGATGAAGAAACAGGTCTTCATCGGCGTAGACATTGGCGGCACGAAGATCGCCGGTCATATCAGCGATGGAACACGCTGGCATTCTACGCCGATTAACGTCCCCTGTCCGGCGCAAGCCGGTGCGATAGCCGTCATGCAGACGGTGGTTGATCTGTGCCGGACACTCCTCACGCACGCCGAATCAGCGGGTTACACAGTCAGCGCGATTGGCGTCGGCGCCGCTGGACAGATCGATTCCGAGCGCGGCGTCGTACTGTCTGCGAACGAAAATCTGCGCGACTGGACGGGGACGCCAGTCGCCCAACAATTAGGGGCGGCGCTCGGATTGCCGATTTATGTGGAAAATGATGTGCGTATGATGGCCTATGGCGAATTAGAACTTGGCATCGGCGGTCATTACCGCGATAGCTTGTTCGTCACGGTTGGCACCGGCATCGGCGGGGCAATCGTGCGCGGAGGCCGACTGTATCACGGCGCACACTTCGCCGCAGGCGAGATCGGCTATCTATTAGGCGGATACGACGACGGCCAACCGGTGAGCATCGAGCATCTCGCGTCTGGCCCGGCGATAGAACGTCACTACAAGCAACTGAGCGGCATCGACAACGTGCTGAGTCTGCACGGAATCTCAGACCGCGCCACCGAAGGCGAAGCCGTTGCCCGGCAGGTCATCGAGACGGGGGCGCGGCGTCTGGCTGACGTGCTGGCTCCGGCTTTGATCTTGCTTGATCCGGCGGCGTTGATCGTCGGTGGCGGCGTGCCGGAGATCGGCGAACGTTGGTGGCGGCCTTTCTACGAGCGGCTACGCGCATATCCGGCGCGGACGCTGGCACATATCGACATTCAACGCGCCGAACTACGCGCCAACGCGGTGATGTTCGGTGCATCGTGCATGGCATGGAAACGCTATCAAGGAGCAAATCAATGAAAATCGGCCTCATTCCGTTAGATGAACGTCCGGTCAATGTCCGCTATCCGGCTTTGCTGGCTAAGATGGCGGATGCGGTTGATGTCGTTCTGCCGCCTCCCGATGTTTTGAGCCATCGCCGCCAACCGGCGGATACCGACAAGCTGGCGGCGTGGTTGCGCGAGTTTGCGCCGTCTTTAGATGTGCTGATCGTCTCGGTGGAGATGCTCGGCTACGGCGGGCTGATCGCTTCGCGCATCACCGACGACGACGCGCTGGCGATCTATGCGCGGCTGGATGTTCTGCGCGAAATCCGCGCCGCGTATCCTAATCTCAAGCTGTGGTTATTCAACGTTATCACGCGCATTTCCGACGCGGACAACAACGTCGAAGAACCGCTTTATTGGGATACTTACGGCGTTCGTTTGCATCGCTATTCACAGGCAATGCACCGCGCTGATGCGCCGATCATCGCTGAACTTGAATCGCAGATTCCGGCGGAACACATCGCCGACTTCACGCGCCGCCGTCTACGTAACCATCAGGTGAATTTGCGCGTGCTGGAAGGATTCGTCGGCGGTCTGTACGATCTGCTTGTCCTCAGTTCCGACGATACCAGCGAATACGGCTACGGCACACAGGAGAAAGCATGGTTGACGACGTGGATGAAGCGCCTCAAGCTGGATTCATCGCGCTTCCTGATGTATCCGGGCGCGGATGAAGTGGGATGTGTTTTGCTGGCACGGGCGGCCTTAAATGGCCGGTCGCCACGCTTCGCTGTACGCTACGCTATTGAAGCTGACAAGGCGCGGATTGCCCCGTATGAGGATGCGCCGGTTAGCATAACCGTCGAACGGCAGATTCGCGCCATCGGCGGCCAGATCGTCGCCGATCTTGACGGCGCTGACTTCATCGTGGCCGTCAATCCGCCGTCACGCATCGGCGTTGAATTCGACCCGGAACCGGAACACGTCAACCGCGAGCGCGAGATTCGCTCGCCGCATCTCACCACGTTCACCGCACATATCAGCGATTGGATCGACGACGGGCGGCGCGTCATCCTATGTGATGTAGCCTATCCCAACGGGAGCGACCCATTTTTAATTGAGCGCCTGCTGGATAGCGTGGACATCACCCGCTTGAGTGCTTATGGCGCATGGAACACCGCCGGAAATACGATTGGCACGGCGCTAGCACAGGGCATCTTCACCGCGATGGCGACAACGCCGGAGCAGATCGAAGCCGCATCCGCCTTCATGCTTCATCGCTTCATTGAAGATTGGGGCTACCAGCACATCGTCCGGCAAGTCATGCGCGATTGGCTGGAGGAGACAACCGGCGTGCGCGACACACAGGCCGACAACATCGCGCAGACAATCGAGCGCATTGAAGCGCAGTTGAACGACGTATTAGCGCGAATCACCGCTTATGCCGGATCGTGGCGCATCGTCGCGGGCAGTGTCCGTCTGCCATGGCGGCGCACGTTTGAAGTCGATTTTGATCTGGAGCGTCGGCCATGAGCGACCACCGTTTCGATGTTGCCATCGTCGGCGATAGTCTGGGGGCGATCTCATGTGCGGTTGCGCTGGGACGGTACGCGCCTGATTTGCGTGTCGTGCTGGTGACAAACGCGGATTGGATCGGCGGGCAGATCACGAATCAGGGTGTCCCCGCGCTAGATGAGCATGAATACGTCGAGCGATCCGGCACGACAACCGCCAGCTATCACGATTTCCGGCGGAGCGTGCGCGAGCATTACCGCCGCCGCTATAACGTCCCGCCGATCATGACCGAGAGCGTACTCGGCGCGGATATGCCGCTGAATCCCGGCGATGCGTGGGTGAGCCGGTTGGCGTTTGATCCTCGCGTCGGCGTCGAGATTTTAGAGGCTTTGCTCCCTGCCGATTTACAGCGTGTGCGCGGTCAGGTCATCGGCGCAGATGTGCGCGGTGAACGCATCCACGCTCTGACGCTGGTGACAGACGATGGCGAACGAACGTTAAAGGCGGCCTATTATATCGACGCTACCGACACCGGCGATCTGCTCCCGTTGACCGGAACAGCTTATGTCACCGGTGCGGAGTCGCGCTCCGACACCGGCGAAGCGGACGCCCCACTCGAAGCACGTCCTGACGAAGTCCAGAGCTTCACGTTTCCGTTCGCGGTGGCATTTTGCGCGGGCGAAGATCACACCATCGCGGAGCCGGAAGGCTATGTCGGTTTCCGCGACGAACAGCCGTATACGCTCGCCCCACTCGGACACGACGGCCAGCCCGTCCGGTATCGCATGTTCAAAAATAGCGACACCGACAATCTGCCGTTCTGGTCGTACCGGCGCGTTCATGTCGGCGCGTTGCTCGGTGGGCAAGACATCAGCCTAATTAACTGGGTGAGCAACGACTATTTCGGTGGCGACATCCTCAACACGTCGCCGACTGAGCGCCAGCGTCATCTGAACGCGGCGCGACGCTTATCGCTCGGCTTTTTGCGCTGGCTACAGACCGAGTGCCCGCGTGATGATGGTGGGTTCGGTTATCCGGAGTTCAAATTGTGTCCGGAGGTGATGGGAACGTCGGACGGCCTGAGCCAACAACCGTACATCCGCGAATCACGCCGCATCCGGGCGCTGTGCCGTGTCGTCGCAAGTGACATCAGCACATCAGCCAATGATGGTGCGCGGGCGCGGCACTTTGCGGATAGCGGCGGGATTGGCTGGTACGCGATGGATTTACACCCCTGCGTCGGCAACCGGAATGCTTCCCGCTATGCCCCGACGCGCCCGTTTCAGATTCCGCTCGGCGCGTTGATACCGGCTGACACCGTGAATCTGGTGGCGGCCTGTAAGAACATCGGCACCACGCATTTGACCAACGGCGCGTATCGACTGCATCCGGTGGAATGGGCTATCGGCGAAATGGCCGGGACGCTGGCCGCCTATAGTGTGCGCCACGCTCTAACGCCTGCCGATGTCTGGCATTCGCCGGATCATCTGACCGGCGTGCAGGCCGCCTTGATCGCGTCCGGTTGTCCCGTAGCGTGGGCGATAGATGTCCCATATAGAACACCGGACGGGACGATTAACCCGTTATTCGCGCCGACCCAGCGCTTGCTAATGCGCGACATCATCCGGCGGGATAGTCAGCGCTGGCATCATCTGGGGATTCTGCCGGATGCGCCCATCGGTGATGATCTGGACATGGCGCGAGTCCGTGAATTAGTGGCAGACGCTCGCCCCGATCACACATGGCGCGAAATATGTCATCTACTCGCGGAATCGCGTAAAATCCGGTAACAAAGATCGTCAAAATTTCATCAAATTTTACCGGCGCTATAGCGTTTGATTTTCAACTTTCAAAGGACGAAGGACTATGCAGACCGATGTCACACCACAGCGTTCACGCTTTATCGCACGGGTGCGCGGACGCTTGATCGTCTCGTGTCAAGCACTGGAAGACGAGCCGCTACATGGCGCAGACATCATGGCGCGGATGGCACTGGCGGCGGCGCAAGGTGGCGCTGTGGCGATCCGCGCTAACGGAGTAGACGACATTCGCGCCATTCGCCAGACCGTAGACCTGCCGATCATCGGTCTTTATAAGTCGGGCGATCAGGGCATATACATTACGCCAACCATTGACCACGCGCTGGCCGTGTTGTCAGCAGGGGCGGATGTCGTCGCCTTCGATGCGACGAACCGCCCGCGCCCCAATGGGGAGACGATCACCGGCATCATCGCCGCAATCCACGAGCGCGGCGGTCTGGCGCTGGCCGATGTCTCGACGTTTGATGAAGGCATGGCGGCACAGTCGGCGGGGGCGGATTTTGTCGCGCCAACACTGGCGGGATATACCGCATACAGCACACAATTAGATGGTCCGGACTTCGCGCTCATCACACGTCTTGTCGCGGAACTCGCCACGCCGATCATCGCCGAAGGACGCATCCGCACGCCGGATGAAGCCACACAAGCGTTACAGACCGGCGCTTTGGCGGTTGTCGTCGGCTCCGCTATCACCCGTCCGCAACTCATCACCGCCGAATTTGCTCGGGCTTTGCCACAAGTCACAGAGCAAAATTTGACGCCGGACGAAAAATAAATTAGAATACTGGTATACAGGTATAGACCAGTTAGGGTTGATCGTGGCTTTAAGTCGTCATTACTTTCAGATTGATAATAGCAAGTCAATCCCGTTATACATCCAGATTCAAGAGAACATCATCGAACTGATTGATCTGGGGATGTTGAATAGTGGTGATGTCCTGCCGTCGGAACGCGACCTGAGCCAATACTACGGCGTCAATCGCATGACTGTGCGGCAGGCTATCGACGGACTGGTTCAACGCGGGTTGATTATCAAGCAACACGGCGTCGGCACATTCATCAGCGAGCAGAAGCCGGTGCAGTCGTTCATGCCAACGGTGACGGGCTTCAGCCAGCGTATGCGTGAAGCCGGAATGCGCCCGTCGTCAAAACTGGTTGAACGCAAAGTTATCAACCCCACACCAATGTTAGCCCATCGCCTACAGATGCCCCCCACCGAGCAAGTCATCATGATTCAGCGCCTGCGCTACGTCAACGATGAGCCACTCATGTTAGAAACATCTTACCTGTCTTTCGAGCGCTTCCAACGCATACTGGCGCACGATATTTCCGATCATAGTCTGTATCAGATCATGAAAGAGGAATACGGCGTGCAGGTGGCGGAGGCGGAACACACATTCGAGCCAATGCTCATCAACAGCGCGGAGGCGCGGCACTTCGATCTACCGGAAGGACAACCGGCGATGCTGGTGCGCGTGCTGGCCTATGGTCAAGATCGGCGGGTGATGGAGTTTTCCAAATCGGTTGTGCGCGGTGATCGTTGTCGCTATTACTTCCGCGTGACGACGCCCACACCGATCATCATCTAACGCTCGTTTTCGTCGCTGTTCACAGGGACGTTAAACGCACCTTCCCGACGTACAAGAAGCTAAGGAGGAAACAAAGTTCCGTAGAAAACAGGTAAAACAGGACAGGCAAAATAACGTATCGCTTACCGAACAATTTTAAGGAGATTACATTATGAAACGCCTTTTGAACGTCTTTTTGATCTTCGTGCTAGCATTGACGGCGGCCAGCATCGTCTCCGCCGAAGAGCGCGAAGACCGCCCAAACCGTGATCCTGATGGGGTCTTCTGGAACCCGGGCGAAGAGCAATTTGAAGCGTGGCGCGTGATTGACAATGTGGAAGAAGGCGCAGTTCTGCGCTTCTGGCCGTGGGCGCTGACGCCTGACTTCGAGGACTATCTGAACCAGATCATCGCCAACTTCGAGGCAACGTATCCGGGCGTGACCGTCCTGCTAGAAGGACAACCCGCCGCCGGTGCGCGTGATAACATCCGCAACAGCTTCGGCGCGGGCAATCCGGCGGACATCATCAACATGAGCGACGGCTGGGTGGCGGAATTCGCTGAAGCCGGTGTGTTGCTGAACATGGACGAGGCCATTGGTGAAGCCTACCCCGAAATCCGCGAGCAGTACGTCGATGGTGCGTGGCAGAAAGTCACGTTTGAGGGCACGACCTACTATGTGCCGTGGTACCTGTCGCTGTCTAACGCGATGGCGGTCAATGGCCTGATCTTCGATGAACTCGGCCTGACCGAGGACGATCTGCCCGCGACGTGGAACGAAGCCTACGCTTTCGCCGAGCGCATCCGCGAGGAGAGCGACGGCAGATACCACGCTTTCAGCTTCCCGTGGGGCGAATTGGCCGGTCTGGGTGTGCTGAATGCCTTCGTCGGTGAGGGCGTCCCGATCTTCAATGAAGACCGTACCGAAGTTATCTTCAACCAGTCGCCGGAAGCGGTGGCGGTGATGGATGCTTACAAGACCATGCTCGACAATGACCACATCCCACGCGGTAGCCTGCGCGACGACGTGCGCCGCATGATTGACCGCTTTAGCGAAGGCGAAATCCTCCTGCTGATGACCGGCCCGCAGTTGTTCCGCTTGATCGAAGAGAACAACCCCGAAGTTTACGATAGCCTGTTCCTCGTGAATAGCATCGTCGGCGAGGCCAACATCCGCATCATCGGCGGCGTGCAAACGCTAGCGATCCCCGCCTCGACCGAATTCCCGAATGCGGCCGTTGCTTTCGCTACGTTCGTGACTAACCCCGACGTACAGACCGCCTTCAGCCGTGAAGTGCCGATTTTCTCCTCGAACCTCGTGAGCTATGAAGACCCGTTCTTCCAGACCGACGGTGAGCAGTTGACCGATAGCCTGCGGCCTCTGGCTGGCGAATACTTTAGCACTGCAACCGACGCGGGCATTCTAGACTTCCCGAGTCTGTCGGAAGTCGAGCAGATCGTCGTCGGCGAGTTCCAGGCCGCTTTGCTGGGCGTCAAGTCGTCACAGGAAGCGCTGGACGATATGGCGAGCCGCATCAACGATATTCTGGCGCGTGACCGGTAATTGAAGCGCGGGCTGAAATAGCCCATATCCGCAAAACCATCAGAGAGCGTCTTAGGGCGCTCTCTCCGTTCCACATGACGCGACATATTAGACCGAAGGTAGATATTTATGGCTATGCCCGCGTATGTATCCAATCAAGAGACACTGGCGGAAGGCGCTCAACGACGCAAACGGCGGCGCTTGGTGACTGCCTATCTATTCACCTTGCCCGCCATGAGCTTTCTGATCGTCTTTTTGTTCATCCCGCTTTTCGCGGCGGTGTACCTCAGCTTCACAAATTACAATCTGCTGACCGCGCCCGAATGGGTGGGGACGCATAATTATTCCCGTTTATTTGATGATCCGTTGTTCTGGCGCGGTTTGCGTAATTCTTTTATCTACTTAATCTGCACACCGATCTTGATCGTCCTATCCATCGCGCTGGCGATTGTCGTCAACCGGCCTTTGCGCGGGGTGTCGGCTTTTCGTGCGCTGTATTACATTCCGGCAGTCACGTCAATTGTCGCTATCGGCATGATCTTTGAATTCGTATTCGCCGAGCCTGCGGGACTCATCAATGGCGCGTTGTTGTCGCTTGGCTGGATCGAGAGGCCGATCAACTTCCTGACACACCCGGATTCCACGCTGATCTCGATTATGTTTGTGACGGTATGGCGCGGCATCGGCTTCTATATGATTATCTTTCTGGCGGCGTTGCAGTCCGTTCCGGATGAATTGTACGAGGCGGCGGCCATCGACGGCGCCAATAAGCTCAAGCAACACTGGTACGTCACGATTCCCGGCATCCGCGCTTCGATCATCTTCGTGGCGATCATCTCTTCGATTTCCGCGCTGAAGGTGTTCGAGGAAATATGGATCATGACCAACGCCACCGGCGGCCTGCTGGATAGCGCGTTGACGTTGATGTTTTATCTGTACCGGCAGGGCTTCATTAACCTTGAACTGGGCTATGCGTCCGCTATTGCGGTGGTTTTCACCATCATCACGCTTATTTTCTCCATCGCTAACCTGAGATTCTTGGAGCGAAATACTGATGCAAGCTAATAATCCGCAAGAGGTAATGCCCGCCGCCGTCGATGTTGACTTGAGCCGTCCGCGCTCCCGCCCGCGCCGCCTCACTGGAATGGAGCGCTTTAAGAGCTGGTTGTCGTCTAGCGGCTGGTATCTGATTATGATCGTCTTCGCATTGATTACCGCGCTCCCGTTTTTGTGGACGGCGTTAATGAGCGTGCGCCCGACATCGGCCAACATATTTCAGACCGGACGCCCACCGCAAATCATTCCGTATCCGGGCATGATCGGCTGGGGTGACGGTCTATCCACCGCTCGCCGCGAAGGGGAATACATCGTCTTGCCGAACTCGGAAGAAGCACGCGAAGGCCGTCCGGTGGGTGTGTGGCGCAACTTCGAGCCAGCCATGCGCGAACGAATCGAGGGTACCGCGCTAGAGCCGTTAGCTTTCCCCGCGACAACCGCCAACTATCATCGCGTATGGACGGATGTCGAATTGCCGCGCTACTTCCTGAATAGTATCATCGTGGCGGCGGGGGTGGTGTTCCTACAATTGCTGACAAGCTCGCTGGCCGCCTATCCACTGGCGAAGATGCAATTCGCCGGACGCGACATCTTATTCTACGTGATATTGAGTACGCTCATCTTCCCCGAACAATTGACACTGATTCCGGTGTATATTATGGCGGTCAATTATCTGGGCTTTGTGGATACCCTGCACGGCCTGATTATTCCGTTCGGGGCGAATGCGTTCGGCATCTTCCTGTTACGGCAGACGTACCAATCGATTCCGAACGAATTGATTGAAGCCGCCCGCATCGACGGCGCGAGCGAATTCGGCATCTGGTGGCGCATCTTGCTCCCGTTGATCCGTCCCGGATTAGCCACGCTAGCGATCTTCTCGTTCGTCGGCTCTTGGAATAATTTCCTGTGGCCGCTTTTGATGTTGCGCGATACGTCGCTGTACACGTTGCCGGTTGGTCTAGCATTTCTGGAAGGCGCGTTCACCGGCAATCTGCGGACGGTGGCCGCCGGTATCGTCATCGCCACCGTGCCCATCATCATCGTGTTCCTGATGTTCCAGCGCCACTTCATCAAGGGGCTGGCCGGTGCGGTGAAAGGCTAGTGCGCCTAGCGGTGCGCCCGTTGGTATGCGTCGCGTAATATCTCAAAGCGGCGCATACTGTCTTCTAAACCGCCGCGCCGACTCCGCGCTAGCCAGTTTTCGCGCTGGCGCGGCAGTAACCCGTCCAGTTCATCGCGTAGCTGATGGGCGCTGGCATCTCCCGCAGATAGCCATAGCAAGGCGGCGCGGGCGGCGTGCTTCATCAAGTCTGCGATCAGGCGGAACTCAGCGCGGATCAAGTCGGCGTCGGCGCGTATCATGCGACTGTGAACTAACGGCGCGATGATGTCGTCGATGCGTTCGATATAGTCGTACAGAGTCGGCTTCAGCACATCAACGGACAAGCCGCCATCTTGCGCGGCGCGTTCCAGCATAGCACGGGTTTGCTCCGCCGTCATTCGTAGCGGATAGGTCAGCCAGTTGCCGTTCATGTTGGGCGGGCTGACCATCCGGTAAACATCGCCTAGCGCGTACGCGATGTCGCCCATCACCCCCGCATCATCGGCAAAAGCGAAGGCATCCAGCATAGCGGGGATGTTCGTGTCATGGTTGGCGTCGTAGCCCCACGCCAGCGCCGCCCCGTACAGAAATCCGGTGTAACTGACCGGCAACGGTTGCCAGTGACCATGATCGCCCCAGTCGGTGATGAGATAGCCTATCGCACCGTGCGCCTTGCCATGCAGGGCGGCATTGCGTAGATTACCGATGGCGTTTGATGTGCGTCCGGCGAGCGCGTTCCAGCTTGACGTGCCCGGACAGACATAAAACGGGATGCCCGCCTCCGCGAAAGCGCGGCTATGCGCTTCAAACGGGTGGTTGGATTCATAGCCCCATTCTAGCGCCACAACATCACGCGGTAATTCGCCGATCAACTGCGGATGATTGATGATGATGTCCGCCCAGAATTGCATCGTGCGTCCGCGCTCACTGACCAGTCGATGCAATTCTTTGAGGTAATCCAGATACACGCGCCCGCCCCGCGCTTTGACTGCGTTTTCGCTGTGCCCGCGCCCCAATTCCCACGGCTCATCGCAACCGACGTTGAACAGATCACCTGAAAAATGCGGCAGAAGCTCATCGTATAGCGACTCGATCAATTCCAGACTACCGGTTTTTAGTGGTGCGAGCGTGGTCGGTGGATGGTGGCTATCCGGCATCCATGGCGGCGTGAACCCTTCCGGCGACTCCGCCAGATGATGATAAGCCGTCTGCTTTAGCCAGCGCTCCATGTGGCCAAGGCTGTTCTGATTCGGCACAAGGTCAATGTGTCGTTGTTGACAATAGGCCGTCAGCGCGATAATCTGCTCACCGGTGAACGGTGAGGCCAACGCCCACACATCGGGATGGGCACGATAGGCAAAGGTATGTTCCATATAGAGCTGTAGCTGGTTGATCTTCCACGCGGCCAGCAGGTCAATCAGTTCATAGAGCGTTTGCATAGTCGGCACGCGATCCCGACTGACATCCAGCATAACGCCGCGCACCGGAAAGTCGGGATGATCTTCGATATAAACTGCCTGAACCGCATCATCAACGCTTTGCTGGAGCAACTGGCGCAACGTACATACGCCATAGAACACAGCGGCACGGTCACGCCCGCGAATCACGATATGCTCGCCGGTGGTATCCAGCGTGTAACCCTGTGCATGTGGCAAAGTCTCATCTATACGTAGAATTAAACCGGTGTGCGCGTAACCATCACCGGCAACGATTTCCCACGTTTTGCCCGCCTCATGGAGCGCGGTCTGTGCGGCCTGCGCCTCGAAGAAAAGCGCCGGTGGCGCGACGATCAACAGATCATCACTAAGGTTAACCGTCCGATCTTCGCGGCGTAGCTGGTGGGGCATAGGGCATAGTTGTAAGTTTTTCATGATCTCTCTCGGTGTTTAGCTAGCGATATGGCGTAAACGTATATCGCGGATGTCATGGTGTCGATTGCGTCATTTCTTTGTCCTTGCTAGTTGAGATGATACCGTAGGTCTGGTTATTGTTAAACCACGTCAGCGCAGGTTTGTAACGACGATACAAATGAATCACCACCGTTGTATCTGCGATAGCGGTGGTCACTCTTCTTCGCCCCAATTTTCTAGACGACGATGGCGGCGCTCGGATTGACTGAGGATGAAGTCGCGTTTTACGATGCACTAGCGGACAACAAATCAGCGGTTGAAGTGATGGGCAACAAGCAGTTAGCGGTGATCGCGTTAGAGTTGGTCAAATCTGTGCGGGCGAATGTGACGATTGATTGCAACGGTCAAAGAGACTGCCCGCGCTAAAATTCGTGTCATGGTCAAGCGCATCTTACGGCATTTCGGCGCGAGTCAGCGCATCCAACTGAAGCCCAAGCTCTTGATCCTGTGTGCTGACTCGTGCGTATCCGATTTTCATAGTATATTGTCCAAATAAACGGTAATGAGTGCAGTTTACTGCACTTTGTTTATTTAGACGAGTTTATTACACGTAATTCAGGGCATTTTGAAGGGTTTTCGCTGTCCTGCGAGAA